>CAZAOO010000034.1:0-2830 GCA_964486815.1 uncultured Thiotrichales bacterium | reverse complement strand
TAGTTTTTAAATTTGCACAGTGGTGTCCTTGTTCAGCTTCGCCAGTGCGGCAGTGCCGCGCGGGTTTAATTGTAAGCTGCTAACAAGGCGCATCACTCGCGGCCTGCGGCCGCTGGGATGCCAACCGCTACGCGGTCGTCACCCGTGTGCTTTGCGTTATACGCATAGGAGTTACGCTTGATTCTTCGATTAACATTTTTGTTGTTTTTCTTGATTGCAAATCCAATCGTAGTGCTAGCTCAGGAACCAAAAGTCATAGCTATTGATGGCATTCAAATAGAATATATCGATATTGGTGTTGGCAGCACAACATTGGTGATTGAATCAGGTATCGGAATGGGTTTAGCTTACTGGCAACCATTATTAGCTGACCTTTCAAAATTACACATCAGAACAGTGATATATTCTCGTGCTGGGAATGGTAAATCTCAGGCTGCCAAAGACGTTAGTTTAGCGGCTTCAAATCAACGACTTGAAAAACTGCTTACAGCGATTAACGCCAAAGAAAAAATGATTTTAATTGGTCACTCCTTTGGTGGCTTGCATGTAAGAACTTTTGCTGCCACTTATCCCGATCAGGTAACAGGGTTAATCTTGCTCGATCCAAGCCACGAGCTATTTGATAGTGAATTAAATAAAATCGACGCAGCTTGGTCGAAACGCGACACAACTAAATTAAACGCCATGAATAATAACCAGCCTGAATGGAATCTTCTGCAAGGGATTTATCTTCAGAAAATGATTGCTGACGGCGATATTGCCAACAGAATTCCTGTGGTAATAG
The DNA here is from genome assembly GCA_964486815.1 of uncultured Thiotrichales bacterium. Taxonomy (GTDB): domain Bacteria; phylum Pseudomonadota; class Gammaproteobacteria; order UBA4575; family UBA4575; genus JABDMD01. Next base: position 2,046 of record CAZAOO010000034.1, on the reverse strand, counting down.
TTACCTCATCAAAATTAAATGAAAGTGATTGGTGGATAGGGCATAGTGCTGAAGGTAAAAAGATCTGGAGGGATTTGCACCATTCACTGATCCGTAATAATGCAAATTCTATCCATATGGTTACTAATCAAACTGGTCATAACGTACCACATGAAAACAAGCTTCTCCTTTTAAGCTCTATCAGTGCATTATTAGGTTTAGTTAATGGCGTATAACAAATTGCTTAATTTCGTTCCGGCCACAAACAGCGTGGCCTCCACGGGACTGCCTACGCTGCGCTGCGGCAGCCCATTAGCAAAGCGTTAGCTTTAAAGGAGTTCCAATTGAGCAGTCGGATTATGGGTTTCATTGAGAAATCTAATAAGGTATTACTGTTTTTCGCAGCAATATTTGTGATTATTTTGGTTGGCAGAGATGTCCTTAGAGACATTATGCGTAAAGACTATTCACCTCCAACAGTACAAGTTATAAAAAGCGATAACGCACAAGCGATAGACCAGAAAGCTAAGCTTGAAAAACAGTACGTTGGTTTAATTAAAGATGTACATATTTTTGAAATAACTTCAGATAGAGTGGTCCAAGATCAACCGTATAGTTCTAGCGCCGAGAGGATAGTTATCTCATCTTCTTTCGGTTTAAGTGAAAATGCCGTAAATCTAATGTTCACCAAGATTGGTGAGCAAAGAAAGTTACTATTTGAAAAAAATGCATTAATAGTAGAATTTTCTCCTAGCCGTGATAAACAAACTCAATACGAAAAAATTCTCAGTAAAAACGTATATTCTGTAGCTAAATACGATTCAAACAATGATGGGTTTTTAAATCAAAATGACAAAAAAGAATTGTTAGTTTCGGAATATGACGGCTCAAATTTGATGTCTGTTATGGATGACATAAAGGGCTATGAAGTTGTCGATAATGACATTGTTTTAATTTACAGCGCGTCAGATTTGGATACATTGTATTTTATTTTTGACGTCAAAACAGGCGAGCTCCAAAAGTTGGACACGGCGTGGTAGCTAACAAGCGCAGTCACAATCGGCCACTGCGTGGCCTGGATCTCAACCGCTACGCGGGTTTCGGCCTGTGCTGCGGGCGTTAGGTCTTAAATGTAATGAATGGGTATGCGAGATACGAAAAGTTAATGGCTGAATGGGCTTCGTTTAAAATAGAACCATTTTATAGAGCGCATCAAATCAAACAAAAACTGCCGCCTATTGATGCATTCTTTGAGAAAACTTTCAAAGGTTTCAATGAGATATCTAACACTTTAAATGCTCTCAGGCTCACAGGAAAGTAGGGTCGTAGTCAACAATTGTTTAACCATATAAGCGTTTGAAATGTAAGGAATAGAATAGGCTTTATTTAGTTGCCTCCGACCCCTTTGTCACCTTTTTCAAGCAAAAAAAGCTGGCTTCGACGTTAGCCCGCGGCGCGCTAAATTTTGGCGTTGCCAGTCATAATTGACATGTCCGCTATATCGTACAGGTTCAGGCTTGCGGCTATACTTGTCCCGTAAGTTGTACATGTGGAGGTTGTATGAGAATTGTGTCTTTTACAGAAGCAAGAAATAACCTGAAAGCGGTACTAGATTCTGTCGTTAATGACGCAGATACTGCTGTGATTACTCGCCGCGATGCGGAAGATGCTGTTGTTATGTCGTTAGACTACTACAACAGTCTGATGGAAACGGTGCACTTACTGCGCTCACCGGCAAATGCACAGCATTTGAATCGTTCAATTGAGCAATTCAAAGCAGGTAAGGTAAGCCGCAGAGACTTGATTGATGAGTAGTCGTTTACTGTCATGGACTGACGAATCCTGGAGCGATTACTTATATTGGCAAACTCAGGATAAAAAAACGCTTAAGCGGATCAACAAACTTATAAACGACGTTAAGCGCTCACCGTTTGAAGGTATTGGTAAACCAGAGTCGTTAAAGGAAAACTTAGCGGGTTTTTGGTCGCGACGTATAGATGATACGAATCGATTGGTCTATGCAGTTGATGACAGTGCTATTACGATCATCTCGTGTCGTTATTACTA
>CAZAOO010000033.1:0-3788 GCA_964486815.1 uncultured Thiotrichales bacterium | reverse complement strand
TCCATCATCGTTTCCTCATTATGATAAAGTGTTGCATCGACTCATTGAGACCGCCGCCAATAGCGGTCATTAATACAAATATGTTTTTCTATATATGGAGCAGATGAGCGATAGATGGCCACGAAATGCAATACGTGATTGGAGTCGCGCATTCGAGGTGGAGTTTGGAACAACACACTCGTGAAGGCACCTAGTGGCCTTACATCGTTACATCAGATTTAAAGTATCCAATACGTAAAAACCCATTAAGCCTACTCTCCCCAAAACTTCCACCATTTTCGGCTGTGCTCTTCTCGCGATGCTTGACCTTGTTCTGAACCCTTGCCTTCTTCTTTAAGCTCTTGATCAATTTTTCTCTCGCCTTGCTTATCAAAACCTTTCTTTTCACTTTTATCTCTGTCCATATCATGATGGTCATCGTCATGATCGTCATCATCATCGTATTTCTTGCCTTTATGAACTTTCTTCTCATCTTTTGAAGCCTTTTTCATTTCTTTATGCTGCTGTTTATCTATTTTCTTACCACCATGTTCATCTGCGAAAGCAACATTGAACGCCAATGCAGATGCCACCATTAAAACAAGCATTGCTAATAATTTATTCATAAACCACTCCAAAGTAATAATTACGGAACCAATTCTTTATAAGAACAATATAGCAGCGGTAAGTTGCATTTATTGCCACGGCCACCTATAGAATAATATAAAAAGAGAGATAAGCTGATTGTCTACTGTTTACTAAGTAATACCTTTAAAGCAATCACAATTGCCTCTCATCTATACCTTGAGATAATTGTGCTTATATAAAATAATGGTTATGATTGTTAACAAGTCGACATATCTTTAGATAACTCAGCAACAAACTTCCCATTCTTATCCACATATCTATAAACCATCATGACACCAGCTTTCTTAAATCCATTTAAGCCTTTGATTTCGCATAGTGGTTTGACAACTGTGTCATAGAGAATTTTGCTTACCTCATGTATATCGAGCTCTTCTACTGTCAAATTTACAAGCGTATTATTGTAAATCATATAATTAGCTAAAGTAGCTGCACCATCTAACCTCGTTTCCTCATCCAGGGCTTTAGGTGTTGATTGATTAAGTTGATTTACAGCTTTAGTTAATTGTTTTGACAATTCACGCTCACTATTTGTTTGGAAATCTTGCGCGAACCCCATTTGACACGTCATAACAATAATAATGAAGAAGAATATTTTTTTCATTTATTAGACTTCATTCTAGTTTGCAGTTTTTATTAAGTAACTATGATTGAGTTATAGGAACTAAGGCAATTTCAACTCTTCGATTAAGTGACCGTCCTTGTTCAGTACTATTATCGGCAACAGGATAATTTTCACCATGCCCATATGTGCCAAGTCTTAGTGGAACAACGTCACGACTTTGAAAATAATTGGAAACGCTTCTAGCACGTCGTTCAGATAATGCTTGATTGTATTCATCACTACCTGTGCTATCGGTATGCCCCATGATTTCAATTAAAGTTTTATCGTATTCTTGAACGACTAGTGTTACTGAATCTAATACAGCAAAGAAATCACCATTAATATCTGCACTATCAACTGCAAAGGTAATATTACCTGGCATATTTAATATAATATTTTCCCCTTGCCTGGTTACACTTACACCAGTGCCTTCTAATTTCTGTCGCAACTTGGCTTCTTGCACATCCATATAATACCCGACTGCACCACCCGCTAAAGCACCAAGCCCGGCACCAATCAAAGCATGTTTGCGACGTTCACGACTATCATCGCCCGTTATGAGTCCCACCACAGCACCCGCGACTGCACCTACTCCCGCACCAATAGCTGCTTTACTAACTTGTTTATCACGTGTGTAAGGATTAACTGTGCTGCAAGATGAGCTAAGAATCACAATTACCAATACCATTACACTAACGAGCATTCTGCTAAACATTTAGTACCTTCCTTATTAGAGAAATTTAGATTAGATGAATAAAGTTTACGATTCTAATGAACGTGGTCAACTCACACTGCTTACAGGTCAGTTAAATACTTATCTAATTGATCAGATCGATATTGTTCTCCATCATTTCTATGTAGTCGTTCTTTTTCATGACGTAACCGATCTTTTTCACGATGGATGTGTAATCGTTCTTCGTTTAAGCGAGAGAACTCTCTTTGTAACAACGCTTCTTTATGATTTATTCTCTCTAACTCATAATTTAGCTGTTCGTATTGTTTATCAATATAATGAACATGTGTTTGATAATGGTCATAATCATGATCATGATGAGGACAATATTCATACTCACTGGCATATAGTTTTGAAAACACCAAACAAAGCACAAAGCCAACAAAGAAAATCGTTTTCATGCTAAAGCTCCTGAGATCTCATTTCCTTAATTAATGTCGACAATAGCTGTGGCCATAATTATGGCGCGGTCTATAGTCAGAGTAATGGCCTCTGTAATGATGGCGCTTATAGTGACCATGCCCTTTGTGATGAGACTTTCTATGATGGTGGCGTCTTGGTTTGTGATAGTAGTGGTGATGCTCTACATAATGGGGTTTTCGATAACCATGTCGGTAGTCGTTATACCCAATAGATATATTCCAGGGATACTCATAAATCCCAATATTGCCATATACACCTCCACTAGCATGCGATTGCGTAGAGAAAGTTGCAATAACTAAAATAATGAATCCAAAAAGAACCAATTTTTTGCTCTTCATTTTTATCTCCATAATTTTAAAAATATTAGTGGCATAACTAACAACGCACTACCACAGAATTGGTTGACATATTTTATGATAAATTCATAAATTATAAGTAATTGAATCTATTGGTATTGAGGGTAAGTTTCATCTATAAAATTAATATTAGTGAAACATAAGACCGTTTTCTATCGCTTCTATAAATAATCGATTTCGATAATTGAAAACCAAAAGTGGTTGGAATTTATGGATGAGTTGGATAAATCCCAATCGTCACTGAATTTATACCAGCAATGCTTAATATTGAAATAAAACAGAATTAATGAAATCTAAGATATAAATTTGTAGCAAAAATGATTGAGCAATTTAAAAGGATATTTTTTCAAGGAATAGGAAATATGCATCTATTATTTTTTCAGCACCAACCAAATTATCATGCAAATTTACAACTACTGTTAATTAAATTTGCCATTTTTATTTTTGGAATTACTTTATTACTTGGATGTGTAAGCCAGCCACCAGAAAAAACTATACTTAAGCCACACACAACCTCTACAAAAAGTAAACATCTTACTGTTAGTAATCAATCCAATAAGCCCTCACCTACAGCCGAACAAGTAAACAGCAGGGCAAAAAATTGCTTAGGTTTAGCCATGTATTGGGAAGCACGTGGTGAGGGTGATCGAGGTATGCTTGCAGTAGGATCAGTGGTTTTAAATCGGGTTGAGAGCCAGCACTTCCCAAATACAGTATCCGACATGGTATATGAAGGTGGTGAGACACCACCCTGTCAGTTTTCATGGTGGTGCGATGGAAAGAACGATCACCCACGTAATCGCATGCAATGGCAATCCGCACTCAACGTGGCGGATGAACTATTGTCCAATCAACTACATGATCCAACCAAGGGTGCTCTCTTTTTTCACAGCACAAGTGTTCGGTCATCTTTTCATAGATCGCGTCAACGTACTGCGCACATTGGTAACCACATCTTTTATCGCTAAATAAATTCGATTTAAATTAGCCATGAGTGCACCTTAGTGGCTGTCCGAAGAAACGTTATCGCATCACGACGCAACAAGAT
>CAZAOO010000032.1:0-4613 GCA_964486815.1 uncultured Thiotrichales bacterium | reverse complement strand
AAGCAATTTAGCCCTGTCAATTGCTTACATGGCAAGTTTCACGAGAACACAGTTAAAGGTTCTGCCGGGCCATTCTGCACAGCACTGAGAAAATTCGTAAAATCTAACATGACTGGGCATCTTCTAGAGTATTTAGCTCGCCTTGAAGCAGCGCGCAGCATTTCAGCTAAGGCGTTAGACCACTCACTTGAAAACTTAGGAATGAGCTTAGAACGCTATGACTTTTCAGAAAAAATGTTTAAGATTTACCCCAACATATTAAAAGATTCGTTTCAAATCCATTACGATACTGTTATGAAGGCGATTGATATTGCTAGCAAGCGTCCTCGTAAACTTACAGGAGGAGAGGCTAAAAAAGAAGAAAACAAGCACGAAAATACTGTTAAAACAGCTCTACGGGCAAAAATTAAGCAAACCTTTGGGAAAACAGGCTACAGCGCTTTTATTAATAGCAAACTCCCTGGCACTAATACAACGGTGCGCGAGCACATGCTGGTAAAATCAGGCCGTGATCTAATAGAACAGTATCTTTCCGCATAAAATGCGAATATGGGCCTGAAATGGCCCATTTTTTTATGAAACTTAAGAAGCAGATTTGAATTTCTTGATTCATTTTGAGCCAATGTACTGGTTATTCAAGAATGTGAAGATCCAAGCAAATATAAGGCCTTCCTTGAAGCAACCGGAGCTAAACCAAATTAATCTCCCTATGTGCAACAGGCACAGCAACTCTATTTGATCTGCATGAACTCAAAAGATTCCACTGAAAATATAAAAAGCTCTGTGGCAAGGTAAACAGCTACTGTCAGTGAAAAGCGGACTACAAGGTTAATTTTGTTCTGACCCTAAAATTCAGCGCTGTTGTTAGCAAACTATTACTTGACTTTAATTTTTTAAAATATTATTTTGAAAAAGCTCGGGTGACATGCGCCCGAACGTAAGCTCTTTAAAATCATTAGTGTGAAAGTAACGCGGAAATCTTAGCACTTATGTGCGATCCGTTAGGATCATGACCGGCCCCCCGCTTTCGCGCGCGTCTGTAAGCCGCGCGCCCTGCGGGAACTGAACGCGCCGCCATATGGCGACGGTTGTCTAGCATAAAGACTAAGAATCCCAAACCACCTAGCTACGTTCCGTTTGTAATTAATTGGTCTAGCGTGAGTAAGAATTAATTCTGAAAGCACCCAATAATATCAGCAAACTGGAGGTAACTTATGTTACACATTAAAATGTCACTTATGATTGTAGTTAAGAAAGAGCAAGAGCCTAATCGCAGCAGTGCCGAGGGTTCTGTAGTACGTAATGGTGGTTTGGATTTGAGAAATTTAGCTTTTTTATTAGTGAATTTATCAAATTTAATAATTGCAGTATTAAAATACTTCTTTAATTAAGATTCTTAGTCTATTACTTTGTTTGAGAGCTATGGATAAGCCTTATTACCCTTTGACCAAAATAGGTTCTTTGAATTCTTTAGGTTTAGCGCTAGGCGTTGTGCCGAAGTTACTTAGTGATTTAATTAAAGACATTCCATCAAATTATACTCCTTTCAATGTGGTGTCAAAGTCTGGAAAAGAACGAGATGTATTTGAGCCTAAATATAATCTGAAAGTTATACAAAAGAGAATAAACAAACAAATTCTTTCTAGAGTTAATTTTCCTTCGTATTTGCAAGGTGGCTTAAAAGATGATTTGAACAGAAGGGATTATTTAAGTAATGCAAAATTTCACGCGAACGCTGAGACATTAATAAGTTTAGACATTAAAGACTTCTATAATTCAATTTCTGAAAATCAAGTAAATCATATATTTAAGTATTTTTTTAAATTCCCCCCTGATGTTTCCGATGTATTAACTAAGTTAGTCACTCTTGATGGGAGGGTTCCTCAAGGTGCTTGCACATCAAGTTACATAGCAAATTTGGTCTTCCATGATAAAGAGTATTTAGTAGTCTCTAAACTTCGAAGAAGAAATATCTCTTACTCTCGTTTACTGGATGATGTTACGCTCTCATCTAAAAAGAAAATTCAAGATAAAGATATTGACCAGTCGATTACGATGATAGTCGACATGTTCAAAAGCAAAAACCTTAAAGTTAATAATAAAAAGAAAAAAATAGAACACAAAGTTTTTAGAAATCACGACTATACAGTGACAGGATTATGGGTTGGTCATGGAGTACCGAAGCTTCGAAAATCAGAGAGAAGATATATTCGGCAGATGGTATTTGAATGCGAAAAATACTATAAGAAAGATAAAACAGATGAGAACTATCACAAACTTTGGAATTCCACTTCAGGTAAAGTAGCGAAAATGACTCACCTTGGACATGCGCAGTCAGAAGATTACAGAAAGCGGTTATCTAAAATTTTGCCAGAACTATCCCAGAACAATATAGAAAAACTAACAACTCAAGTAAAGAAACTGGTTAATAAAATTACGAAAGGTAAGTATAAAGATATTGCAAGTGCTACCCGAAGATATAATGAGCTAAGTTATCAAATTGGCATTTGTTCTAGAACTGATATTACTATATCTAAATCACTTCGTATTCAGCTAAAACAAGTTAAACATTTGGTTAAGAAAAAATCGGAGCTTTGGAGTTAATCTAAATGAGTGATGAACAGTTAGAATATGGAATAGTCAAAACTTACGACCACTTCAAAGGATATGGATTTATACAAAGAACTCGTGGTAAAGATGTTTTTGTATTTTACGAAGATCTTGTGGATTCAGATATTGCTTTGACCGAAGGGATGAGAGTTGGCTTTTTGATTCGTACTACTCCTAAAGGCCCTCGGGCAATTCAAGTCAAAATACTAGGTTGATAGGCTTAGTTTAGTATTTTCTGAGACGCACCATTGCCTGTTTAAAGTCTTGAGAATTGCTAATTTTATTGCAATTTATTTACATACAATCCACTCTTCGCTCATACCAGTCATTGCGATTGCGTAAACTTGAAAGTTGTGGTGCGCAGAGATTACAACTGCTGGCAATGCTAAGGTGAAACCGGTGTTAACTTCGGCTGTTATTTACAATTTTTTGCTACTTGCTGCAGCGATAAAGTTAAAAACAGAATCCTGCATAAACAAAAATTTTCTTTCTCTTATTTTAAACAGCACCAACTTATCACGATGTTCATGGCTATGTAGATAACGAGACAATGTCTGTTTACTCACACCCAAAACCATGCACACCTCTCGACTGGTCATTAAATCCATGGCTCTCACTAAATTAACTATCGCAAATAAATTATAGGCGATTTTATAAAATCGCGAGAATATAGGTTATGCAAATGACTTTAAGATCGTTTCATTTTTCATATGTAGTTTAATGAGCTGTTGCCGCTAGTTACACCTTAGCCCACGAATATTTCCATCTATACTCACAAACATTTTTCAAACAAACCGACTTACTTCATCATTTACAAGGTTGATACCAAGCAAGACGTTGCCTTGATAACGCTCCAACGATGGCTGAAACAAATTCCTGCCCTCCTCCAACCGAATTCTGAAATCCGATAACTCTTGGAGTTCTTGTTGTATCTGTGTCATGGTAATCAACGCCTTGATTGATCCTATAGCTAGGAGCGAGTTCTGAAGTGTAGTTTGGTTTAATTCGCTCGGAAGCGGAAGTGTTGTTGCTATGTAAGCGTTCATTTTAGAACGTATTGACGCCTTGCAGATTTCTGCCAACCAACCTGACTAAACGTCTTTCATGATCTGTACCAGTCCTGGTGGCATTTTCCACTGGCGATTATCGTCACTGACCACCATCACTGATTTCTTGTTGATTTTGATAACCACGCCGAACACTTGACCTTCCTTAGCTTTGAAGTGCACTTTTTGGCCTAAGCGTAACTGACTCAGGACATTGATGTCGTTTTGCAAACGCAAGTATTCAATCCGTTTCCAGATAAGCTCGTGCAAGTCGTGTAATTCGTCTAAGGTTAGGTCTTCTATGCGCATATCGCCTCCGTCTGGAGGCTATTCTACCGAAGTGACGGGTAAAGCAAAGAGGTCAGAGCGTAGCGGATTGTCGGCGAACTTGGATTTCCAATACCGTGGTGTCAGCTCATGTACCAAACTGGCAGGATGCTGACTAATACGCAGCAGCACATCGGTCAGATAGTCGTTCACATTGATATCATGCAAGCGGCAGGTGACTATCAGGCTTTGGATAACGCCAACATGCTCTGCACCGATTTCGGTCCAACAGAACAGCCAATTTTTTCGACCCATAGGAATGGGCCTGAGCGCTCGCTCCAGATGGTTCGTATCCAGTGGTACAGCAGGGTCTTCAAGGAATACCCGCAGTGCCATTTCTTTGCTTTTTACATAGCCAATCGCTTTATAGAGGGGGTCTTTGGGCAGCAGCGTCAGGTTATGCAGGGTGTCATCACACCACTTAAAGAAGCGGTCAACCACCGGTTTGCTGTGCGTAAGCCGGTATTGGCGTTTTTTGTCATCGGTCAGTTTTTTGTTTCGGATAGTCTCTTCTATCTCATACAGCTTAGCTATCAGGCTTATTGCTTCTTTGGCCTGTTGTGGCCAGCTGTTTTCGGCTTCAATAAATTGCCGGCGACTGTGCACCCAACACTGGGCATGGGTTAAGCC
>CAZAOO010000031.1:0-7573 GCA_964486815.1 uncultured Thiotrichales bacterium | reverse complement strand
AACAATCCTTGCGGGCATCGACGCTGAGAAGGCTAAGAAATGACCGCTAACAAACCGTTGCAGCCGATCCTCGCAAGCGGGCGAAGCCCGCTTGCGAGGCCGACTGAACGGTGACGTTAGGACGGCGCATCCCTGCGCCGGCCTAACGTGAAGCTGACCGAGGAATGCGAGATTGAAGCTTTGGAGGTTCGCAAGGAGCATGAAGCCCGACCCACCGGTGACGCGAACGCGCCACCTAACAAAAGACGCCCGAATCGGACGATTCTTTTTCAAAGGGAATCCTCCCTATGAAAAAGAATAGCCGTTCAGCTTCACGTTAGGGCTCTATAACATATGAATGACGACCTGCATAAAATTACCGAACGTATCAAAGAGAGTGTCCAAACTCTGCGGAGATCGCTGGATGAAGAGCTTTCGCAATTAGAGAGATCACTAAAAGATCAATCTGGCGATATACATCAGAGAGTATCAGAAAGACAGCAATTAGTCCGTGAGCTTGAAATTGATAAAAAGCTTACCGAAATATATGAAGAAATTAAATATTATCCAAGTTGGTCGGCGAGAGATGATTGGGGGAAGTATCGAAACTGTGAAATTGATGATCCAAAAGAAGAGAAAAAAGATCACGAGAAGATCATCAGGTTTGGACTGAATAATAAAACTTATGTTTTGTTGTACAAAGACGAAGGTTCTAGCACTGGATTTGATGGTGATTATTTCCATCATACTCATTTAAATCTTTTAGACGCACAGGGAAATATTTTAATCGGGATAAATATATCTGTCGAAGTGGATTACGTAGTAGAGCTGAGGCCATTTTCAGTAGATGCGTTCAAGCCGGGTGATTGGATAAAGGACATCCTTGAGTGCTATGAATTATTTCAGGCAAATAAAAAGCGAAAGAAGATCGAGGATAAATACGAACAGGGAAAAATTAATGAATTAAAAAATAATTTTGATCTGGAGTAACTACGTTGCAGAATAAAAGCCCTAACAAGGCGCTCGTTCGGACGCAAACTACGCTGCGCTTCGTTTGCGCCGCACAGCTTTAACGTTAAGTGCATGAAAGTGAACGTTTGCTTGATGACAAGATGTTTAGAAAGTTATTTAAAGATGCAGAAATAACCATAGAGAAATTATTATTTTTTCCTAAATCGTTCATTGCAATTAAGCATGAATCATTATGACTAACAGGAACTATAATAGTAACTACACAATATTTTACTGGTGTGTTTAATAGTTAGTAACTAATAAGCATAAATAAGTGAAGATGGTATGAGTAAATACGATAGAAAAATAAAAATAGCTATAAAGCAATTACTTGGGCGTGAGCCTTATACCAGGATTGATAAGAAGTACAAGATGGAAATGGTAGGCTCAACACGATATGGAGCATGGAACACTATACTGTCAGAAATTAATAAAGACTCTATTGTGTATTCATTTGGTGTTGGTGAGGATGCTTCATTTGATATGGAGCTTATCAGTAGATACTCGCTTGATATACATGCTTTCGATCCGACACCGAAATCTATCCAGTGGGTTGAAAGCCAAAATTTCCCTGAAAATTTTAGATTGCACTGCTTTGGTTTGGCAGGGTATGACGGGGAAATATCGTTTAATCCACCTGAGAAGCCAACAAATGTTTCTTACACCATGCTTGAGAGACCCTCTACTGAGAAAGACTCTATCGTAGTACCTGTAAAAAAGTTATCCACTATTATGGCTGAATTAGGCCATGAAAAAATTGATATATTGATATATTAAAGATGGATATAGAAGGTGCAGAATATGATGTGGTGGACGATATTTGCAATACATCAATTCGTCCAAAGCAAATACTGATCGAATTTCATCATAGATACCCGAGTGTCGGTATTCATAAAACAAAAAATGCTATAGAAACTATTTGGTCAATGGGTTATGACCTATATTCTGTGTCTGATACAAATGAAGAATATAGTTTTATTCTAAAAGAAAACTGACGAATCGATATTATACATTCTAGGCGCCGCTGAGCAGGATATCTAGAAACTATATTTTTTAGATAAACTAAAATTAATTTTTGGTTTAGTTTGTATAGGCATAGTTATTATTAGATTCTTACTGGCTTTAATTAATTACTGTTTACAGATGCAGTTGTATTACTCAACAATCACGTTAACCTGACATCTCTACTACTATAGTTGAAAGTGTTATTTAAAATAATTTGATTACACGAATTCTGCTGCCGCAGCTGCTGACGACCATGCCCATTGAAAATTGAATCCACCTAGATGACCTGTCACATCGATAGCCTCACCTATGAAATACAAACCACTTTTTTTATTGGCTTGCATCGTTTTAGAGGAGAGCTCATCGCAGCTTATACCGCCTAACGTCACCTCGGCAGTACGATAACCCTCGGTGTTATTAGGCTTTAATTTCCAAGCATGAAAATGGTCTGATATTTCTTGTAGTTGCTGATTTGAAAACTGATTTATTTGGGTGTTGTTATAATTACTATCTACAAACCATAATTGAATAAGCGTTTGTGCAATATTCTTTGTCATGTGCTCGGTTAACAGTGTTTTTAATTCTGCTTTGGACCGCTGTGACTTTTTTGCTACTAGGTATTCATATAAATCAATATTCGGTAGCAAATTGATAGAGAGTTCATCGCCTGGGTTCCAATAAGAGGATATCTGTAACATAGCAGGTCCACTCAAACCTCGGTGAGTGAATAGCATGTTTTCATTAAAGCTCATGGAGTTACATGTGACGGTAACTTTTATTGAGCTACCACTAAGAGGCGTTAATATATCAAGAATAGGTTGGTTTAACGTGAAGGGTACTAATCCTGCACGTGTAGGAAGTATATCTAAATTAAACTGTTTGGCGACTTGATAAGCAAAGCCAGTAGCACCCATTTTTGGAATAGATAACCCTCCCGTTGCGATAACTAATGATTGGCACTTAGACGTTCCAAAATTAGTTTCAATTTTGTAACCTTTATCTAGCGGGGTAATCTTCTTAATTGAGCAATGCGTGCGAATTTTAACACCTGCTTGTTTGCATTCCTCTAACAGCATCTCTAGTATGTCTTTTGACTTATTGTCACAAAAAAGTTGCCCTAAATTTTTTTCGTGATAGGGAATATTGTGTTTACGCACTAATTCGATGAAGTCATACGGTGTATAACGAGAAAGTGCGGATTTACAAAAGTTTTTGTTATTTGAAAGAAAATTATCCGCTTCACAGTAGATGTTTGTGAAGTTACAACGACCACCACCAGACATGAGTATTTTTTTACCCACTTTGTTGGCGTGATCCAGCACTAAAACACTTCTGCCACGTTGTCCTGTACGAAAAGCGCACATCAATCCTGCAGCACCTGCACCAATTATGAGGACGTCGGATTGTTCTTGAATGGGTGTGCTAAATTGATTAGGCATTTGTTGTGAATAAGCTATGATTCAGGAATATAAAGTGCACCGCGCTGGAGTAGCTCTGATAATAAAGCCATATTTTCATTTGATTCGGGAAACATCTGATTGTTTAATTCAATTTCAGAACATAGTGTCTCAATTAATAGATTCATATTATTCGAGCTTGAAATACATGTTCCATCAACGTACAAAATATTCTTTCCAGCTTCGGATATATATGCAAAGCGAGAGCCTTCGTTTCTGATTAATTGACCACCTGTAACGAGATAATGCTTTACTTTTTCAAGGCTGAATACAATATTGGAAACGTCATTTGATGTGTTGGATGTTGTAACACTGGCTTCGGAATATTTAGGTGTAGTCATATAACGACCAAACCAATCATTAATTGAATTTGTATCTTCTGTATATTGGCGAAGTATTTGTTGTATTTTACCTAATGTTTGGTGACTTATTTCGCCAGTGTTGCTTTGCTCAATCAGATTGGCATCTTCATAGCGTATAGCATCACTAATATCTTGACTTATATGATCTGTATATTCGCGTAATATTTCAGCATGAGAAGGTGCTCGAAAGCCGACTGAGCAGGTTATGCAATCATCTCCTACAGCAATACCGTTATGGCCGTAACCGGGCGGTATGTAGAGAATATCACCAGGCTCAAGTAGCCACGTTTCAACTGCTTTAAAGTTACTTAATATCGAAACAGGTAAATTCTCGATGAGTGAGGAATTTTCATCATATAACTCACCAACTTGCCATCTTCTTTTACCATTAGTTTGCACTAAAAAGACATCATAGTTATCGAAATGAGGTCCAACGCCTCCACCATCGCTTGCATAGCTCATCATTAGGTCATCGATGCGCCAGCGCGGAATAAAACTGAATAATTCTAAAAATTTAGCAGCTTCAGGTATCCAATGATCTACAGCTTGTACAAGCAAGGTCCAGTGTGTGGCTGGTAGAAAGGAGAAAGTTTTCTCACTAAATGGACCATGTTTCAATTCCCATTGTTCGACTGACTCATTTTGAATAACAATACGTGATTCAATATTTTCTTCACAAGCAAGACCAGCAAGTTCGTCAGCTGTAAGGGGTGACACGATATTTGGAATTGCGTTACGTATTAATAACGGTTTCTTTTGCCAGTGTTCTGATAAGAATGTGCTAAGTGGCATAGTGCCTAGAGGTATAGAATTCATTGCATTAATGATGTTTTTAACATTGCTATATGTGGAATGTTATCTTCAAGATAAAGTTCTGATACTTTTTCAAAACCAAAGTTTTCATAAAATTCTTTCAAATATTCCTGTGCACTAATCTTTATGTCGTTTGCAGGCCATATTATCGCAGCTTCTTCTAAACATTTTTCCATAAGTTCAGTGCCGATGCGTCGATGGCGTGAAGATATTTCTACAGCAAATCTGCCAATGCTAATTTCTGGATAACTTATACCTGGTGGTAATATGCGAGCATATGCCAGAAGTTTTGAATTGCAGTGCGCAGTTATGTGACGAGTTTCTATATGTGTGTCTTTATTATCCAGTTCAGGGTAGGGGCAATTTTGTTCGACAACGAAAACGTCTACTCTGAATTTTAAAAGTTCATAGAGCTCAATATTGCTCAGTTGTTGAAAGCGTTTAGATTGCCATTCAAGAGTTTTCATAATCTAAATTTTAATTCTTGGTACTATTAAAACTTAAGAGTATAAGATTGAGACTAAAATGATTAGGAATAAAAAAACCCGCTTAGGCATGTGCGCTAAGCGGGTTTATATATTAGAAGCTTAAGTTATTTCTTCTTGGCTTCAGCGCGTTCTTTAGCTTGCTTGATCACCACTTCAGCTACATTCTTAGGGCATGGTAAGTAATGAGAAAATTCCATCGAGAACTGTCCACGACCGGATGTCATGGTGCGTAAGTCACCAATATAGCCAAACATTTCTGATAAAGGTACATCTGATTTAACACGGGTACCGGTAACGCCAGCATCCTGAGACCTGATCATTCCGCGACGGCGGTTTAAGTCACCAATTACATCACCTACGTGATCTTCCGGAGTGTATACATCAACCTTCATAATAGGCTCTAGTAACTGTGGGCCCGCTTTTGGGATGGATTGTCTGAAGCCAGATTTTGCTGCAAGTTCAAACGCAATAGCAGATGAATCCACCGCATGGAAGGCGCCATCCATTAAGGTGACTTTTACATCAAGACATGGATATCCTGCTAGAATACCGGCTCCCATCATGCTTTCAAAACCTTTTTGAACCGCAGGCCAGAATTCACGAGGCACATTACCACCCGTAACCTTAGATTCAAATTCATAACCGGTGCCCGCTTCTGCAGGTTCGATAACGTAATCGATTTTACCGAATTGACCTGAGCCACCCGACTGTTTCTTGTGTGTGTAGGAGTCTTCAACGCGTTGTGTAATGGTTTCACGGTAAGCAACTTGGGGCGCACCAGCAACCACTTCAACGCCGTGAGTACGTTTTAGGATATCAATTTTGATATCCAGGTGAAGTTCACCCATTCCCTTAAGAATTGTTTCACCACTATCTTCATCAGTGTGAACGTGGAAAGAAGGATCTTCTGCAACCATTTTGCTGAGAGCAACACCCATCTTCTCTGAAGCTGCTTTGTCTTTTGGTGAAATGGCCATTGAGATAACCGGATCAGGGAAAACCATGGGTTCTAATGTTGCAGGATTGTTAGGGTCACATAAGGTGTGGCCGGTTTGTACATTCTTCATGCCTAAAACTGCAATAATATCGCCTGCTTGTGCTGATTCTAGTTCTATACGATTGTTGGCATGCATTTCTACAATTCGACCGATGCGTTCTGTTTTGCCGGTAAAGCTATTCATTATGGTCATGCCTTTTTCTAATCTACCTGAGTAAATTCGAATAAAGGTAAGCGCGCCAAAACGGTCATCCATAATTTTGAATGCTAACGCGCGTAATGGTTTATCTGGGTCTACTATTGCAAACTTACCCGTTTCGTTGCCTTCTAAATCTACTTCCGGTTGAGGTGGTACTTCTGTAGGGGCAGGAAGGTAGTCGACTACAGCATCCAGCACATTTTGAATGCCTTTATTTTTAAATGCAGAGCCACAATAGGTGGGAAAGAAGTTAAGTGCAATTGTGCCTTTGCGAATACATGCTTTTAATGTTTCTATGCTTGGTTCTTCACCGTCCAAGTACTTCTCCATGGCATCGTCATCTTCTTCAAGCGCGGTTTCAACCATCTTTTCACGGAACTGTTCCACTTTCTCTTTCATGTCTTCGGGAACATCTTCCTCTGAATACTTCATAGGATCGATTGAACCTTCCCAAATCCATGCTTTGCGGGTTAATAAATCAACCACACCAACAAAATTATCTTCAGTGCCAATAGGCAAAGCCATGACTAATGGATTTGCACCCAACACTTTTTTAATTTGATCGACAACGCTATAGAAGTCAGCGCCTAATCGATCAAGTTTATTGACGAAAATAATGCGGGCTACCTTAGATTCATTTGCATAGCGCCAGTTAGTCTCGGATTGAGGTTCTACACCACCCGATCCACAGAAAACACCGATTCCTCCATCGAGCACTTTTAATGAGCGGTATACTTCAATGGTAAAATCAACGTGTCCCGGTGTATCAATGATATTTAAACGATGGTCTTTCCAGAAGGTGCTGGTTGCTGCAGACTGGATAGTAATGCCACGCTCACGTTCTTGATCCATGAAGTCAGTGGTAGCTTCACCATCGTGCACTTCACCAATTTTATGAATTTTTCCGGTAAGGCTGAGTATGCGTTCTGATGTGGTGGTTTTACCCGCATCCACGTGTGCGAAGATGCCAATGTTTCTGTAGTTAGATAAATTGCTCATTACCGTTACCTTTATATAATAAAATCAATAAGTTTTGAATATAAATTCATGTGTTTAATAAGGCGACAAGTCTACTTTATTGCTAGGATCAAGGCAGCATTATTTGTACAAATTTAATAATAAAGTGCTTCTGAAGCACGAAAGGCGCGAATTCTGTCTTATCTATTACAATGCTTCAATAGAGCTGACGGGGTAAATAGGCTATATAACGGGGTAAATAGGCTATATATAAGAATAAGTAAGCTGCAAGCCTGAATTAGAAT
>CAZAOO010000030.1:0-22858 GCA_964486815.1 uncultured Thiotrichales bacterium | reverse complement strand
TATGATAACCCTTAACTCACTTGTCCACTTTGTTCAGTACACTTCAGTCTGACCCCTTTAAAATTTCCTATGTTGGAAGAAATGTCTAAATATTCTGATGATATTGGTGGCAATGATTAGAGGTCAATTGGCTCAAGCGAGGTTGTTTTTTTGTAAAGGCTCAATTTTCTAATTTTTTTATTCCTGAATAAGAATCCAAGGTCTAATCACAACCGTCCACACTCCTGCATTGTCTTTTTCCCATGTTGTTGCTTGTGAGTCAAAATTTTTAACAAGCAGTCCGGCATCCATCCATAGTTTGATTTGCTTCGCGTCGTCTATAGAGATGGTGTAGCCCACTTCAACCAAATCTAAGGTATCGCTAACGAGTATAAGCATGCCTTGGGCATAAAACCGTTCCAGTTCTTTCCAGGGTGCTTTGGCAGTTTCACCAACGATTTTTGCTTTTTCTCGTTGGATGAATTCTTCTAGTTGATCTTTTGGCGGGTTAATTGGTTGATCTTTGGGTTGGTCCATTGAGAATTACTAGTAAATATTAATACGCTTGTTGATTTTTTAATAATTCATTTATGTCATACGAAGTGGGTTGTTGTTGCTCACTAGATTCCGAGGAAAACTGTTTGGCTTCTTTAGAGTTTGGGAATTGTTGTACTAATGTAAGTTTGTATTGGTTTGCTAGATCAGGCTTTCCATTTGCATCTAATATTTGTGCGCCTAGCAAAAGGGTTTTGGGTGTGGGCTGTGCAATTTTTTCATATTCTTGCAATAGTTTATAGGCGTTGTCATAGCTATAGTTACCGTATTGAATTTTAGCCAGCTGATACCAGGGTACGGGTGACTTAGGATTTATTTTTAATGCAGTACTGAAGTATTTAGTTGCTTTAGCCTTGTCTGGTATGCCTAGCACGCATAAACCCGCATTTGTATAGGCAACATCTGGTTGTGTGTTGTCTTTATTTTGTGCTGCGGCTAAATAAATTTTCTCAGCTTCTAATGGTTTATCGTGTTTGCATAGAAAGCTTGCGTAATTGGTTTGCGCAGCGGAGTGGTTGGGTTCATGGGATAAAGCGCGTTTAAAATAACGTTCGGCTTGTTCGGTCTGGTTGTTTTTATTATAAATCAGGCCGGCTACGGTATACGCATCTGCTGATTTAGGATTAAGTTCTAGCGCTTTTTTGACTGAAGCGAGTGCTTCATCCAGTCTGCCTGCATGCATATATTGAACGGCCTGGATTACATAGCCTTCATTTTGAACTTCAGCCTTTTTGGTAGGTGTGCTAGAACAGGAGGCGGCAATAAAAATCAATATGATTGCTAGAATCTGTTTAGGTAAAATCTGTGCTTTATCTGTACACTGCGCGGGTAAAATCATCGTAATTTTTGCAAAAAGTTAATTTAATAAACTTAATATTGAACCATAAAGAATATTAGATGGAATATAAACGTCCCGAATCAGTGCTTGTATTAGTATACACGCAAGCGAGTGAAGTCTTGATGCTGCGTCGCAAGTATCCAAAAGATTTTTGGCAGTCGGTTACCGGTAGTTTGGAGTGGGATGAGAATCCCCAGCAAGCGGCTATTCGTGAGCTTGAAGAGGAAACGGGTATTACTCGGCATTCACTACATAATTGCGAGTTTTTACAGAATTTCGAGATTTACTCTATTTGGCGTGATCGCTATGCGCCGGGAGTGACTGAAAATCAGGAGCATGTGTTTAGTTTGGAATTGCCTGAGCAAATTAAGATTGAGCTAGATCCAAGAGAGCACGAAGAGTTTACCTGGCTGTCTAAACAAGAGGCGATTGGACTGGCTTTCTCACATACTAATCAAGAAGCTATTGAACGCTGGGTACCATGATGGTCATGATAGATATCATTTGTGACATTAATCAAAATATGTAATTTAAAGTTGTATGAGAGCTATTTAGATACTTAAAGTATAGTTTAAGAAGATGATTGAAGTTGTTGTTTGTACACATGGTATTTGGATGAGCGGCTGGGTGATGAAGCCCATTTCACGTTACTTAAGTGCGCATGGTCACGAGTGTGTCGAGTACTCCTATCAGAGTGTGCGGCGCAGCCCTAAGGAAAATGCACAAATGTTGGCTAAATATGTGCAGCAATTGGATGCCGATATCGTTCATTTTGTAGCCCATAGCTATGGTGGGCTTGTTTTGCTGCATTATTTTCAAATGTTTGATACCGCCAAGCCGGGCAGAGTGGTGATGTTGGGATCTCCACTAACCGGTAGTGGTGTAGCGAAGCATCTATCAAAAAATAATTTCATAAAAAATAATATCTTAGGTGAAAGTTCTAAGTCTTTACTTGGAAGTGCGCCAAGCTGGAAAGGTACTCATCCGCTTGCTGTTATTGCGGGCACAAAGGGTTACGGGATAGGGCAATTTCTAGGTGCGCGTTTAGATAAACCAAATGATGGCACGGTCGCGGTATCTGAAACTAAGGTGAGTAACTGCACTTTACATATGCAGGTACCTTATAGTCATACAGGATTGCTTTTGTCTAAAAATGTAGCAGCGGTTGTAGATGAATTCATTCGAACGGGTGATTGTAGTTAGACCACATAAGCCGGTCATCATAACGAGCTTGGTAAAGCTGGTTTCATCATCCAGTTTGACTACTTAATATCTATGAAAGTGTTAAAATATTGCCGTTTATTTGGGAGAGCTTCGTTACGTCTAATATTGATTAAAATGATCGACTTAGTGAGGTTAGAAAAGCTAGAGGAGTTTTAATGGCGGGTCATAGTAAATGGGCCAATATCCAGCACCGTAAAAAAGCACAGGATGCCAAGCGCGGAAAGTTATTTACCAGGCTGATACGTGAGATCACGGTGGCCGCTCGTATGGGCGGTTCTGACATAGATTCCAATCCACGTCTTCGTCTTGCGGTGGACAAAGGATTGTCAGCGAACATGAATAAAGACACCGTGGACCGTGCTATCAAGCGCGGAGCCGGTGAGCAGGATGGTGATAATTATGAAGAAATTCGTTACGAGGGATACGGTCCCGGGGGTAGCGCAATTTTAGTCGATTGTATGACCGATAACCGCAATCGTACCGTAGCAGAGGTCCGTCATGCATTTACCAAATTTAATGGCAATATGGGAACATCTGGTTCAGTTGCTTATATGTTCGAGAATATGGGTGTGATCCAGTTTGGGCCGGGAACGGATGAAGATGTAGTGATGGAAGCTGCGTTAGATTCTGGTGCTGAAGATGTAGTCACTTCGGAAGATGGCAGTGTAGAAGTATTAACGTCTCCGGAAGAATTTATCAATGTTAAGGATGCGTTGGTTGCTGCAGGCCTAAGCCCAGAAGAAGCCGAAGTAACCATGCGTGCAGAAAATAGAGCTGTGTTATCAAACAAAGAAGGTGAAAGCATGTTGAAGCTTTTGGATATGTTGGATGAGCTTGATGATGTGCAAAATGTTTTCTCTAATGCTGATATTCCTGATTCAGTTTACGAGGCGGTTGCCTAAAGCAATGAAATACAGCATTTAATGCAATACAACGTACCTGAAAAACAAGCAAACATGATTCGCATCTTGGGGATTGACCCCGGGTTACAAATAACGGGTTTTGGTATTATTGAAAGTGATGGCAGGTCCAGTCGTTATATTCATAGCGCTAATATTCGCGCGAAAAATACTAAAGATGGTGATGTGTCCATTCCACAACGTTTAGGTATCATTTTTAGTAAGTTGTCCGAAGCTATCGAGCAATTCCAACCGGATGAGATTGCAGTTGAAGAAGTGTTTATAAACAAGAATGCATCTTCTTCTTTAAAGTTGGGTCATGCGCGTGGCGCAGCTATTTGTGCTGCAGTGAATCAGCGTGTGCCGGTTAGCGAATATAGTGCACGCTCAGTCAAACAAGCTGTGGTGGGAAACGGTGCGGCGAATAAAGATCAAATTCAACATATGGTTTTGCGTCTGTTGGGTTTACGTGGAGAGTTTCAAGCGGATGAAGCGGATGCCTTGGCAGTATGTCTGTGTCATGCGCATACTGCCTTAATGCTGAATAGCAAACGTATTTCTACGAAATCTATCATTGGAGATTACGCATGAGGCTGACTTTATGATTGGTCGTTTGCAAGGTGAGATCATTGAAAAGCAGGCACCGCATCTTCTTTTAGACGTCAATGGTGTGGGCTACGAGTTAGAGGCACCGATGTCTACCTTTTACGAACTGCCAGAATGTGGTGAATCGGTCTTGTTACATACACATTTAATGATTCGAGATGATGCTCATACACTTTATGCATTCAAACAAGTTCGTGATCGAAGTTTGTTTCGCAATTTATTAAAAGTAAATGGAGTGGGAGCCAAGATGGCACTCGCAATTCTTTCGGGTATGGATGCAAATGCTTTTGCACAATGTATTCATCATGGCGATGTAGATTCATTAGTGAGGATTCCGGGAGTTGGCAAGAAAACAGCAGAGCGGTTGATATTGGACATGCGTGATCGCTTGGATAAAGATGTTTCCTTGCAGGTTGCGGGTAACGGTGCAAATGGCAATAGTGTGAATGTCTATGTTCAAGACCCTATTACAGATGCAGTTTCAGCGTTAGTCTCTTTGGGTTACAAGCCAAATGAAGCCAGTCGTATGGTAAGTAGTGTTAATACGCAGAATCAGAATAGTGAAAATATCATTCGTTTGGCGTTGAAATCTAGCATGTCATGAGTTGGATAAAACGAAATATATAGTTATGACAGATACGAATGTTGAATTAGAGGGGTCGCGGGTTGTAGATACACGTGTTAAAAAAGAAGAAGTAGTTGCTGAAAATGCAATACGTCCAAGTCAGTTGAGTGAATACATTGGCCAATCAAAAGTGCGTGAGCAGATGGAGATTTTTATCTCAGCTGCAAAACAGCGCCAAGAAGCGTTAGATCATGTGTTGATATTTGGGCCGCCAGGATTAGGTAAAACAACGCTTTCACATATTGTGGCAAACGAAATGCAAGTAAACATGCGTCATACATCCGGTCCGGTATTAGAACGTCCTGGAGATTTAGCGGCGATCCTTACAAATCTAGAACCTCATGATGTGTTATTTGTGGATGAAATTCACCGCTTAAGCCCTGTGGTAGAAGAAGTTTTGTATCCTGCAATGGAAGATTTTCAATTAGACATTGTAATCGGAGAAGGTCCTGCAGCGCGTTCTATTAAATTAGATTTGCCGCCATTTACTTTGGTGGGTGCAACGACACGTGCAGGCTTGCTTACCTCTCCATTGCGTGATCGCTTTGGGATCGTGCAGCGTCTAGAATTTTACAACACAGAAGAACTATCAACCATTGTTAAACGTTCTGCAAAAATATTAAAGGTAGAGCTTAATGATGATGGTGCAACCCAAATTGCGAAACGTTCGAGAGGAACTCCTCGTATTGCCAATCGTTTGCTGCGACGTGTGCGTGACTATGCCCAGGTGAAAGCTGATGGTGTGGTGACAAGTAAAATTGCGGATGCTGCATTAGATATGTTGAGTGTTGATGAACATGGCTTTGATAATATGGATAGGCGATTACTGCTGGCTGTAATTGAGAAATTTGAGGGCGGTCCGGTCGGTGTAGATAGTTTGGCTGCTGCTATAGGTGAAGAACGTGGAACTATCGAGGATGTTATTGAACCTTTTTTGATTCTAAAAGGTTTTATGATGCGAACGCCCCGCGGACGGGTAGCCACCGGGCATGCCTATAGACATTTCGGGATTAAGATACCCCGACATAATTTGCAATCTCCAGATGCAGATTCCAATGAAGACTTGTTCTCGTCTACATCCAGTGAAATAAATTAACAAAGCTCATTTTACGATAAATGAAGCCTTTTGAATGGCCAATACGCGTTTACTATGAAGACACTGATGCCGGTGGAGTGGTGTATTACGCTAATTATTTAAAATATATGGAACGCGCGCGGACCGAATGGTTGCGGAGTTTGGGTATAGAGCAAGATATGTTGATAAAAGAACTGAACGTTTTATTTGCGGTGCGGTCAGTCAATATAGAATATAAAAAGCCTGCGAGATTTAATGATGCTTTAATGGTGTCTGTAGTACCTGATACAATCAAACTTGCGAGTATTTCATTCAATCAAGTTATCACCCAACAAGTTGACGAAGCAAAAATATGCACTACAGGTGAAGTGAATGTTGTATGTTTGAACGCTAAAGACTTTTCACCAAGCCCTATTCCTAAAAATTTATATAAAATTATTCAAGCAAGGAAAATATAATAATGACAACAGATACCAGTATTTTAGGCTTAATAATGGAAGCCAGCCTGGTAGTGCAATTAGTAATGCTTTCTTTACTAGTTGCATCGGTGGTTTCATGGACCATGATCGTTAGTAAGTGGAGGATAATTCGGGATGCGCGCAATACTGCAGATAAATTCGAAGATCGATTTTGGTCAGGTACGGATTTAGCTTCACTCTATGACAAGATTAGGCTGAAAAAAGATCCTACAGATATGGAGGCTATTTTTCTTTCTGGTTTTAAAGAATATGTGCGTTTACATCAACAACAACGAGTTTCGGCGGATGCAATTACCGACACGGCATTACGCTCGATGAAAGTTGCCATGGCACGTGAAGTAGAAACTTTGGAGCACTATCTTTCATTTTTAGCTACGGTAGGTTCAACTGCCCCTTATATTGGTTTGTTTGGCACGGTTTGGGGAATTATGAATTCATTTCGTGCTCTAGGGGATGCGCAACAGGCAACGCTCTCGGCGGTAGCGCCTGGTATAGCGGAAGCACTCATTGCAACAGCAATGGGGTTGTTTGCAGCAATACCTGCTGTGATTGCATACAACCGTTACTCAACCGATGTGGAGCGTTTAATAATGCGCTATGACAATTTTGTTGAAGAGTTTACGGCTTTATTGCAAAGACAAGCTTTGACTAAAGATTTTGATATACAAACCCAAGTTTAAGACTAAGGTTAGACACTAGAAAAAATCATGGCATATGTAGGTATCAAGCGCCGTAAGCGCATGTCTGAAATCAATGTAGTGCCCTATATTGATGTAATGTTGGTGTTACTAGTGATTTTTATGGTAACCGCACCTTTGTTTCATCAAGGGGTAGAAGTGGCTTTGCCCTCTGCTCCAGCGAAACCATTAGAAAAAATTGATGAAAATCAAGAACCTCTGATCATCTCGGTAGATCGTGCTGGCCTAGTATATGTGAATAAATCGGATGCTCCTGACCAACCTATTGTTGATGAATTATTTAGAAACCAAATTGAAGAAATCCTATCTAAAGAAGCTACTCCTATATATGTGCGTGGTGACAATAATGTGGATTATGGAAGGGTCGTGACCGTGATGGTGATGTTGCAAGAGGCGGGTGCTGATAATGTCGGCCTGATTACCGATCCTACACCCTCAGAATTAGGTGGCCCAGATTTTAGCGTGGAAGAACTCGATCCATTATAGGTTATGGCTAATTTTAATCGACATTTGCCAATGTCGGCGACGATAGCGATTGTTGTTCATGTGGTGATAATTTTACTTTTGGTGGTAGGAATACAATTTAGTCCTGATCATAAAGTTAACCCACTTGATAATATAAATACAATTAATGCAACAGTAATCAATACAGAGCAGATAGAAACTGAAAAACAGCCTGCACCTAAAGATGACTTAAAAGAAAAGCAATTAGCGCAGCAAAAAAAACAACAAGCAATCAAACAAAAGCAAGAAGAAGAAAAGAAACAACTACAGGCTGAGTTAGAAGCAGAAAAGAAAAAAGCAGAACAAGCGCAAAAGAAAGCTGAAATTGAGCAGCAAAAAACAGAACAGATAAAAAAACAGGCTGAAGCCGAGAAGCAGCGCATTGAAGAAGAAACTAGAATACAGGCCGAAGCTGAAAAGAAGCGTTTAGAAGAAGAGGTTAAAAAACAGACTGAGGCTAAAAGGCTTGCTGAAGAAAAACGTAAAGCGGAAGAAGCTAAAAAGGTTGCGGCAGAAAAAAAGCGTAAAGAAGAAGAGGCGAAAAAGCTAGCCGAACAAAAAGCAGAAGAAGACAAGAAACGTAAAGAGGCTGAAAAGCTGGCAGCAGAGAAGGCTGCCGAACAAGAACGGCTAGCTAAAATTTTAGCGGCAGAAGAAGCGGAGATTAATGCTGCGGAAGCAGAAGCACAACAAGCTGCGAAAGCGCGTGAGATGAATAGAGATATCGCAATATATCAAGATGCCCTTCGCAGCAGAATACAAAGCCGTTGGCGCAAGCCGATTAGCGAACAATCTGAGGCCTGGTGCAAAGTATATGTACGCCAAGCACCTGGTGGGTACGTAGAGGAAGTAGTGATTGAGCAATGCACCGGTGATGAAGCGTTTCGTCGTTCAGTTGAAGAAGCAGTTTGGAGGTCTGATCCACTGCCTCAGCCACCGACACCTGAATTGTTTGAGAGAGATTTACGTTTTAAATTTATTCCGGAGATTTAATGAAAACATTAGTTAAAGTTGTTGCCCTTAGTATGCTTCTTGTTATAGGACAAAGTGCATATGCAGTCCTAGAAATTGAAATTACACAAGGCGTTGAGGGTGCGTTGCCGATTGCAATTGCTGTGTTTGCTGGTGACATTTATACTGCTCCTGAAGCAATTGAGACAATAGTGCGTAATGACTTAGCAAGAAGTGGTTTTTTTGATGTGCTTGATAAACAACGTTTCCCGCAAGCGGTTGTAAATCCTTCACAGTTAGATTTTAAAGCCTGGCGTGATACAGGAGTAGAGAGTTTGTTGCTTGGGAAAATTGTTCAGGCAAGTGAAGGGCAATATCGCATTGAATTTCAATTAATTGATTTAATTAGAAAGAAGAGGTTGTTGGGTAATGTAATTCCTGCTGGCACGAAAGATGTGCGTAAAGTGGGTCATAAAATCAGTGATTTGGTTTTTGAAACATTAACCGGGATTCGTGGTGCATTTAGTACACGAGTGGCCTATGTCAGCACAATAAATCAAGGTGCTTCGAAAAAATATGTATTACAAGTTGCAGATGCGGATGGCTACAACGCTAGAGCTATTTTTTCCTCCAGTAAACCAATACTATCTCCCGCATGGTCGCCTGATGGTTCTCGCTTAGCGTATGTTTCATTTGAAAGTGGCAATTCTGCGGTATATATACAAGATATTATTCAAGGCACACGAGCGAAAGTATCTGCCAAAAAAGGCATTAATAGTGCACCGGCATGGTCGCCTGATGGTAGGCAACTAGCTTTAACTTTGTCTGCTTCAGGTAGTCCTGATATCTATATTTTGGACATAGCAGCTAAAAACTTAAAGCGTCTTACGAGTGGTCCTTCAATTGATACAGAGCCGAGTTGGATGCCAGACGGAAAAACTCTATTATTCACTTCTGATCGCAGTGGTGGAGCACAGATTTATCAAGTATCTGTAAATGGTGGTAAGGCACAAAGGCTGACATTTGATGGTAAATATAATGCTGCGGCTGACGTTTCACCGGATGGCCGTTATATTGCGATGGTGAATAATAGCGGCAATGGTTATCGTGTTGCGGTAATGGATATACAGTCAAAGGCTATGCGTGTAGTAAGTAATGGTAATTTAGATGAGGCACCAAGTTTCGCACCAAATGGCAGTATGATTATGTATGCTACTGCTGACCAAGGTCGAGGAGTTTTAGCTGCCGTAAGTGCAGACGGAAGAGTTAAACAGAAACTACGTTTAACCGAAGGCGACGTACGTGAACCATCATGGTCACCATTTCGCTAACGACAATATCGGAATGCATACTATTTCGAATTTTTTAATATATAACCACAAAGAGGAGTGAGTTATGACTAAGCAAGCACTTATAGTTTTCATTATAAGTTTATTACTAACGCTTGGTGCGTGTAGCACAAGTACCAAGCAAATGCCTGGTGATGTAATTAGTGATGAGTATGAGGGTGGTGACGTATCATTAGAAGATGGGTCACAAACTTCAGGTCTTGAAGGCGAAGGTGGCTTATCAATGGCTAGCTTAAATGACATTATTGCTCAATCAGGTAATGTTGTTTATTTTGATTTCAATAGTGCAGAAATTCGTGATGAGTCTATTCCACTTATCATGGCAGCTGCAGAATCACTAATGGCAAATCCGGCGGCACAACTTCGTTTAGAAGGTCATGCTGATGAGCGTGGCACTCGTGAATTTAATCTTGCGTTAGGTGAGCGACGCGCACAAAGCGTGCGTGACTTAATTATGTTGCAAGGTGTAAGTGGAAATCAACTCGATATTATTAGTTATGGTGAAGAAAAGCCTGCAGTAGTGGGCTCAGATGAGCAGTCATGGCAACAGAATAGAAGGGTTGAAATCATACAGTAAGTGACATTGGTCAAAATTATGGAAACAAAATTAAGGATGAAGTTTAAGTCTTTTGGCCTAAAGCTAATGGTGGCACTTGTATTAATGCAAGTGTCTACCATGGCAGTTGCGCATAAAGCCAACAATGAACGTCTAGATGCGATAGAAGCAAGAATGCAGCGCGTCGAGCGAATGGCAAATAGTGAGGCTTTGGTTAATTTGTCGCAACGCATTGATGCGTTACAAAGAGAAATTCAACAGCTACGTGGAGAGAATGAGCAACTTACACATGAGCTGAATACCTTAAAAACGCAACAACGAGAACAGTTTTTAGATATCGATCGTCGCTTACAGACATCTGGCGCCATCACAAATGAGTCTTCGTCAATGGATGAAGTTTTGCTTGATAATAATTCTGTGAATCAAGCGCAAACTTCTGATCAGGTTAGTAGCACAGATCAGCAAATAGCTGCAACAAGTGGCACTACGGTTTCAAGTGGTGCTTCAAATGATGCCGCAGAAGATTATAAAAATGCATTTACATTACTTAAACAAGGCAAATATGATGAATCAATTACTGCGTTTAACGATTTTCTGCAAACTCATTCTCAGAGCAAGTATGCGTCGAATGCACAATATTGGTTGGCTGAAGCAAATTATGTTTCTAAACATTACCCGCAAGCATTAACTGAATTCACTAAAGTTATCGAACTATATCCTGCTAGTTCTAAAGTAGCAGATGCTAAATTGAAATTAGGTTTCACACATTATGAATTAGGTCAATACGAAGAGTCACGAGTAGAACTTACGCGCTTACGGGCACAGTTTCCTAATTCAAGTGTTGCAAGCTTGGCACAACAAAGACTTGAACGTATGGCCAGAGAAGGCCATTAAATACTACTCAAACTTAATTTAACGCGTTATACATGACAGCAACTGTTACAACGTTAGGAACACTCCTGCAAGTTGAAAGGCTTCGCATTACTGAAATTTTTGCATCGATACAAGGTGAGTCGACCAGTGTTGGAATGCCCACTGTATTTGTGCGCTTAACCGGATGCCCATTACGTTGTCAATATTGCGATACGTCTTACGCATTTAGTGGTGGTGATTGGATGCAACTAGACGAAATTGAGACAAAAGTATCAGCGTTTAACTTAAAGTATGTGACAGTAACAGGTGGTGAGCCGCTTGCGCAGAAATCTTGTTTGAATTTGCTCAGCAAATTATGTGATCAAAACTATAAGGTTTCGCTTGAAACTAGTGGTGCTTTAGATATTAGTGAGATAGATCCCCGTGTAATTAAGGTAATGGATCTAAAGACGCCTTCTTCTAAAGAGGCGAAAAAAAATCGCTGGGAAAATATAAAATTTTTGCATGAACAAGACCAAATAAAATTTGTTATATGCAATCAATCTGATTATGTTTGGGCAAAAAAGATAGTCGATGAATATCAATTAAGAGATCGATGTGAAGTTTTGTTTTCTCCTGTTATGGGCGAAACAGGTGAAGATCAACTTGACGCTGCAAAGCTTGCAGAATGGATTGTGCAGGATGAATTGAATGTGCGTTTTCAATTACAACTTCATAAAATTTTATGGGGCAATACGCCTGGTAAATAAATATTTAAATATATTTAATTATTTACTAAAAACTTCTTAGATTTTGGCTAACTCCAAACAAGCAATCGTTCTCCTTTCTGGAGGTTTGGACTCTGCAACAACACTAGCTGTAGCTCAATCAACTGGATTTGATTGTTATGCGTTAAGTTTTTCTTATGGTCAACGACATAGTGCCGAGTTAAATGCAGCTACAAAAATAGCAGCACTAGCAAAAGTTATTGAACACAAAATATTTGATATTGATCTCTCTGCTTTTAAAGGTTCAGCTTTAACCGATAATGAAATTAATGTGCCACAGGGTATATCGTCAGCAAATACTGATGAGATTCCTGTTACCTATGTACCGGCTAGAAATACCGTATTTCTATCTATAGCATTGGCTTGGGCAGAAGTTCTAAAAGTTAATGATGTGTTTATTGGTGTGAATGCGGTGGATTATTCTGGCTATCCCGATTGTAGACCAGAATATATTCAGGCCTTTCAAACAATGGCGAATCTAGCAACTAAAGCAGGAGTAGAAGGCAATGTGCTTAAAATTCATACTCCATTAATTTCACTAAGTAAAGCTGAGATCATTGCCTTAGGTGCTCAAAATAATGTTGATTATTCTAAAACAGTTTCCTGTTATCTGGCTGATCAAGAAGGTAGAGCGTGTGGCAGCTGTGATTCGTGTCATTTTCGTAAACAAGGCTTTAATGATGCAGGAATTAGTGATCCAACACTTTATGTTTGATCCATCTAGCCAGAAGTGGATAGGTCTATGCATGGAGCTTTATTTAAAATTACGGTACGATAGCGCGCTTCGCGTGGGCCGTTAGCTCAGCTGGTAGAGCACTCGGCTTTTAACCGAATGGTCGACAGTTCGAATCTGTCACGGCCCACCATTTTAGCTATTGATTTTATTAATTTTCCGTTTCTCCATCAGTTCAATTTTTATACGTTTGTGTCACAGGATGCAAAAATTATCACTATCTCTAACGATGGTTTATAGAACCTATCGAAAAATTAAAATTGCACTGATTTATAGTAATCAAAATAGTATTGCTTATATTGGTTTTATTGAGAGTATAGAGTCAAAATAAATATATACAGAATAAATACATAATTATATTTCTATATAAATTAACGGAGACTATATGTATTTACAGTTTTTAGGTGCTACTGAAGAGGTAACAGGATCTTGTCATTTACTTGAGATCAACGGACATAAAATATTACTTGATTGTGGATTGATTCAAGGCGGTCGTAAAAAAGAAGCCCGTAATCGAGAACCGTTTCCATTTAAATTTATCTCGATAGATGCAATTGTTTTAAGCCATGCACATATCGATCATTCAGGTAGAATTCCTTTAATTGTAAAAGAAGGCTTTAAAGGACCGATTTATACGCATTATGCGTGTAAAGATTTATGCTCAATTATGTTAGCAGATGCGGCCTATATAAATGAAAAAGATACTGAGCACGAAAATCGTAAACGAAAGCGAAAAGGATTAGCAGAAGTAGAACCTTTGTATACAAAACATGATGCAGAAAAATCTATGTCACACTTTAAAGGTTTGAATTATGAACAAAAACAAAAAATTCTACCAGGCATTGAAATTAGACTTAAAGATGCGGGGCATATATTGGGTTCTTCTATAATTGAGCTATGGTTACAAGAGGGTGAAACCAAACGTAAACTCGTATTTAGTGGAGATTTAGGTTTTGATGGTGCTTTAATAATGAGAGATCCCGCAGTAATTAAAGAGGCGGATATAGTTTTGATGGAAAGCACTTATGGAGATCGTTTACATAGATCCCCTGAAGCAACAATCAATGAACTTAGCCGGATATTTAGAGACACTGCAGAAGCTAAAGGGAATGTCTTAATACCTTCATTTGCTGTTGGAAGGACTCAAGAATTATTATATCTGTTCAGTTTGCATTATGAAGAATGGGGGCTCGGTGATTGGCAGATATTTTTGGATAGCCCACTTGCGATTAAAGCGACTGAAATACATGCACAACATGCTAGATTGCATGATAAAACAGTAGGCACATTTTGGTCATCTAATAAAGTTGAAGGTTTACTGCCAAATTTATCTTTTATGCGTTCAACTGAAGAGTCCACGACTTTGAATCGTATAAAATCTAAAGCGATCATTATTGCGGGCAGCGGTATGTGTACAGGTGGTCGTATTCATCACCACTTAAAATATAATGCATGGCGAGATAACTGTCATATCATTATTGTTGGCTATCAGGCTATGGGTACGATTGGGCGTAAACTAGTTGATGGTGAAAAATATATTAAGCTTTGGGGTGAAACTATACATGTTGCAGCAAAAGTACATACTGTAGGTGGAATTTCAGCACATGCAGATCAAGATGGTTTGTGTCGCTGGTATGCTAATTTTGAAAATCATCCACCTATTTATCTAGTACATGGTGAACCAGATGCTATAAATACTTTAGCTGGAATGTTAGAAAATAAATTACATGCACCCGTCAAGATTGCAAAATATAAAGAACTTGTAGAGTTGTAATTTTGATCATAGAGCTACTGAATTACGTTTATCAATAATGGTTAATCAAAGCATTATTACAATTGGCATGGTGATGGGTGGCTTGGGTATATTTTTGCTTGCCATGAACCTCATTACAGATGGTTTAAAACTTGCGGCGGGCAATGCGCTGCATCGAATACTTAAACATTGGACCCGATCACCTGTGCATGGAATCCTTAGTGGACTATCAATGACTGCACTTGTGCAGTCATCTAGCGCCGTCACAGTGGCTACCATTGGCTTTGTCAATGCCGGGTTAATTAGTTTATACCAAGCCTTAGGTATTATTTATGGTACAAATATAGGCACTACAATGACCGCTTGGCTTGTAGCGCTTGTGGGTTTCAATATTAAGGTTGAGACTTTTGCGCTACCATTAATTGGTATTGGCATGTTACTTCGACTCACAGGAAGCGATACTTGGCGTGCATCACTTGGTTTAGCTTTAGCAGGTTTTGGTTTATTTTTCATTGGCATAGATGTGCTCAAAGATGCTTTTGAAGGTATTGCTACCATAATTGATCTTGAAAAATTTACTGTATCTGGAATCGCTAGTATATTTGTTTATGTAGGCATTGGGTTTCTCGTGACTGTGCTAACTCAATCTTCTAGTGCCGCAATAGCAATTACCCTTACAGCAGCAACGAGTGGTGTGCTTGGGCTTTATGCCGCTGCAGCAATGGTAATCGGTTCCAATGTTGGTACAACCTCAACTGCAGCACTGGCTGTCATTGGTGCAACACCAAACGCAAAACGTGTCGCAGCTGCACATGTAATATTCAATATTGTGACTGGATTTGTCGCACTTGCGATTTTGCCTATTTTATTTTGGGTAGTCGAAACAACCGGTAAAGTTTTGGGTCTTGCTGATATCCCGGCAATGACGTTAGCGATATTTCATACGGTATTTAATGTTCTTGGTGTGTTGTTGATGTATCCGTTGATGAATAAACTCACTCACTTCCTTAAGAGGCGTTTTATTACACAAGAAGAACTAGCGGGTCGCCCTCAGTATTTGGATAAAAATATAGTTATCTCACCGAAATTAGCATTGAATGCATTGACACTTGAGTTAATACGGATCACTGCAATTACTAAACAGATGGCATTGAAGACATTATGTGAAAAGCCAATGTCTATAAAGTGTATTGCACAAGATCGAGAAGTGATCATTAAACTTTCATTGGCAGTAGATGAATTTATCGAGCGATTAGAAAGAGAATCATTAACCAGTGATATCACAGGGTCAATTGCAAAAATATTGAGGGCAGAACAACATATTCTAACTTGTGCAGAACAAGCTTATGAGATAGCTAAACAACAACTAAAAATAGATTCGATAAAAGATATTGAGTTAATAGCAGATATAAAACGGTTTCGGTCAGAAGTAATCACCTTGATGGAAATAACTGACATGGAAACAGATGGATTTGCATTTGAAGTATGTGAAAAACGATTAGAAAAAATACAAGTATCTTATGATGATATAAAGAATTCTCTATTGAAGTCTGGTGCAGAATTGAGGGTACGAATTCCTGTAATAATTGATGTGATTGAACAAAATAGCCATATTCGACGTATGGCACGACAAATGATAAAAGCATTGCGCTTGCTCGATGAGGTCTACAAAGCTTGTGAGTTTCTGAAAGAGCCTAGTGAAAATAGTGAGTCAATTGTTAAAAACACATTACTGGTTACACCATAACATTTAAATATATTGATAATGAAAAAAAATAATAAAAACAATACACAAGCATTATTTTCTGATGCAAAAACAGACTTAAGTGCTGCTGATAATAAGGTTAATACACCTCAGACTTGTTCGGATAGTTATAAGCTCTCATATGCTGATCAAGAGTTTCTACTCAGAAACGAACTACGTCCTTTGAGGTTGCAACTAGAACTCTTAAAACCTGAAATCATATTACAAGAGCATAATATACACTCAACTATTGTTGTATTTGGGAGTACTCGAATCCTTGAACCCAGCGCAGCAAGGGTTCAATATGAGAAAGCGGTTACTTTAGCTGCAAAAGAAACACATAATATAACTTTACAAAAAAATGTCGAAAAAGCCAAACAACTCATGGCCAAAAGCATTTATTATGATATGGCAAAGGAGTTTTCTTCCCTTATTTCTGTGAATAACGATGAGACTTCAAATCCTAGTTTCGTTGTAGTCACAGGTGGCGGGCCAGGAATTATGGAAGCAGCTAATCGTGGCGCGAAGGCAGCGGGGACTCCTACCGTTGGTTTGAATATCACCTTGCCGCATGAGCAAGTACCGAATTCCTATATAACTCCCGAATTATGTTTTCAATTTCATTATTTTGCACTGCGTAAAATGCATTTTCTTTTACGAGCAAAAGCTTTAGCAGTATTTCCCGGAGGTTATGGAACCCTTGATGAGCTTTTTGATGCGCTAACTCTTGTACAAACGCATAAAATCAAACCAGTGCCTATATTGTTATTTGGGAAAGAATATTGGAAAAAAATAATTAATTTTGAGGTGATGGCAGAAGAAGGTGTTATTTCTGATGAAGATCTATCCTATTTTAGTTTTGTAGAATCTGCAGAGCAGGGATTGAATGTAATTAATGATTTTTATAAATAATTAATAATATGGATAAGCATTAATATTATAATCAGTTTAAAATTCAAAGTTCAATCAAGTTATTTATTGTTTAAGATGAATGCTTTACTTCTGAAAATAACAGCAAAGAAGTGTTTAACGCATATTAATATATAAATACTTGACTTGAGTCAATTCGCAAGATGCTCAGTTCTTGAGATCATTGCCAATAAAATATCAATTATATTTATTTAAATAATGAATCTACCTAATCACCAAATTTGTTAAAAGCATATTTAAAATATGAATATAAACATTTCTAACAACACTAATAGTGAGTCAGAATCCCACTCTTGGCATGCTATGGATATAGAAAGTATTTATACTGAGTTAGAAAGCACTAAAAATGGATTATCTAGCGAGGTCGCACAACAGCGTTTAAATAAATATGGATTAAATTTATTAACACCAGCACATAAACATAGTGCGTTAATGCGTTTTCTTGCACAGTTTAATAATGTTTTGATTTATGTATTGTTAGGTGCAGCATGCGTTACCGCACTGCTGGAATATTGGGTAGATACTGCAGTTATCTTAAGTGTGGTAATTATTAATTCAGTAATAGGATTTATTCAAGAGGGTAAAGCGGAAAGTGCGTTAGAAGCAATAAGAAACTTATTATCATCTCAAGCTACAACATTACGTGATGGTAAAAGAATTTCATTACCAGCAGAAAAAATTGTGCCGGGTGATATAATTTATCTTCAATCAGGGGATAAAGTGCCCGCAGATATCCGATTGCACCATGTTAAAAGTTTTCAAACGCAGGAGGCTGTATTGACGGGTGAATCAAACCCGGTAATGAAGAATACAACAGCTGTTGCAATAAATGCTTCATTAGGAGATCGAGCATGTATGGCCTATTCAGGAACTATGGTCACATATGGTCAAGCTACTGGTATTGTAGTAAACACGGGTGATAAAACAGAGATAGGACATATCAGTAATCTTCTGTCAAGAATACAAACATTAAACACACCTTTGCTCAAGCAAATATCAGAGTTTGGAAGATGGTTAAGTTTTGCTATTTTAGCACTTGCCTCTTTAACGTTCTTATTTGGAGTTTATGTTCGAGAAAATGTAATCTCAGATATGTTTTTGGCAGCAGTCAGTATTGCGGTTGCGGCTATACCTGAAGGCTTGCCAGCTATTATAACCATCACACTTGCTATCGGCGTGCAAAGGATGGCGCATCGAAATGCTATTATCAGAAGACTCCCAGCAGTAGAAACATTAGGTTCTATCTCGGTCATTTGTTCAGATAAAACAGGTACATTGACAAAAAATGAAATGACTGTGCAATCCATTGTCACCAGCGAACATGTTTTCAATGTTACCGGTACAGGTTATGCGCCAGAAGGGTATTTTCAAATAAATGGAGAAGATGTACTACTAAAAGAGCATCCAATATTATGCGAAATGACACGCGGGGCGGTGTTATGTAGTGATGCAAAACTTCATAAAGATAACACAAGTTGGCATGTGGATGGAGATCCAACGGAAGGCGCTTTAGTTTCTTTAGCAATGAAAGCAGGTTTGGATCCGGATTTTGAGAATAAAGCATTTCCACGCATTGATATTATTCCTTTTGAGTCAGAGCATCGCTTCATGGCGACACTAGAACACGACCATGACGGCAAAGGCTATATCTATGTTAAAGGTGCACCTGAGCGAATACTTGAAATGTGTGATTCACAATTAGCTCATAAGCAAAGCGTGTCATTAGATTTTGATTATTGGCAAGAAAAGATAGATGAAATTGCATCACGTGGACAACGCGTATTGGCATTAGCGATGCGAAACACTTCAATTCATCATCGCGAACTTACCTTTAAAGATGTTGAAAAAAAATTAACCTTAATAGGTTTGTTTGGATTAGCGGATCCACCAAGGCCAGAAGCTATAGCAGCAATTAAACAATGTCAATCGGCTGGTATTAGAGTAAAAATGATAACAGGTGATCATGCAAGCACAGCTATTGCTATTAGTAAACAACTAGGCTTTAAAAATAATACTAAAGCAATTACGGGTGAAGAGCTTGATAAGCTAGATTTTAAAAATCTTTGCGAGCTACTTAATGAAGTTGATGTTTTCGCACGCACAAGCCCAGAGCATAAACTAAATATCGTAAAAGCATTACAAGAAAATGGACATGTGGTAGCGATGACTGGGGATGGTGTAAATGATGCACCAGCACTAAAACGCGCAGAAGTAGGTATTGCTATGGGGCAAAAAGGCACCGATACCGCAAAAGAGGCATCTGAAATGGTGTTAATAGATGATAATTTTGCTTCTATTGTTAATGCAATAGAAGAGGGCCGCACTGTATATGACAATATTAAAAAAGCAATTACCTTTATCTTACCTACCAATGCTGGTCAAGCATTTATAATCATAGCGGCAATTATTTTTGGTAGTATGCTGCCAATTACGCCTGTGCAAATTTTGTGGGTAAATATGATTACTGCGGTTACACTTGCTCTATCATTAGCATTTGAGCCAGCTGAAGAAAGGATTATGCAGCGTTTACCGCGTAATATCAAAGAGCCTATTTTATCAAAATTTTTAGTTTGGAGAATCTTGTTTGTTGCCATGCTCTTGCTTATAGGTACGTTTGGTTTGTTTCTATGGGAGCGTGTTCAAGGCAGTGAAATCGAGTATGCTCGTACGATGGCTGTAAATACATTAGTAATGTTTGAAGTATTCTACTTATTTAATACTCGTTATTTATATGCATCAGTATTAAATATTAAAGGAATAATAGGCAGCCGTGCAGTTTTGATTTCCATCGCATTAGTAATTATATTTCAATTGCTATTTACATATACAGCTCCATTTCAGTATTTGTTCAAGACCCAAGCGCTTGCATTAGAATCATGGCTTATAATTATAGCTGTAACATTTCCATTGTTACTAATTGTAGAGCTAGAAAAAAAACTGCTTTTCAATAATGCTCGAGGAGTAACTAAAGACAGTTTGTCTTTAATCCAATAATTCTTATTGGTTGGTAGTTAATTGATGTGCTAATAGTTCAGCAGTATCCTGAAAAGGATTCATGATAAGATCCGGTGATAGCTGTTTTAATGCGAGCATATTTTCTTCGTTATATACCGTAATTGCGAATTTACCTGTATAGCCATAACCAATGAGCGCGGTATGAAATATTTTTATGG
Source organism: uncultured Thiotrichales bacterium (assembly GCA_964486815.1). Taxonomy (GTDB): domain Bacteria; phylum Pseudomonadota; class Gammaproteobacteria; order UBA4575; family UBA4575; genus JABDMD01. The sequence goes on along the minus strand of CAZAOO010000030.1, from coordinate 2,547 downwards.
TGTCTACATGTGGGACAGTAATGATCATCCACTTGGTATCCTGAAGTTGCAATAAATTAAAAACTTCAGGATCTTCTGCGTCTGCATAATGGGCTGTAATGCCATGAGCTTGATAAGATTTTACAATTGTAGGATCAAAATCGACTCCCACTACGTTCTGATTTTTCTTGTGCAACTCTTCAGTAAGTTTTCCGCCGAATCTTCCTAGTCCGAATATAACGATTTCATGTGATGCTTTTTTTTCACCTGAACTTTCCGTAGGATATTTTTCTCGATATGGTATACGTTTTTCAAATACTGTTAACCAATTACCTATCCATCCATATAATTTATGTGAATATAAAATCATATAAGTGGATAGTCCTATTGTTATTATTCCAACTAATGTGATTAAACTTAAAACATCTTTGTTGATATGGCCCAGCGTTACACCTAATGCACCAAATAATAGAGAAAATTCGCTGATTTGTGCAACTGTAAGACCCGCAAGGAACCCAGTGCGTTTTCGATAACCCATAATACCCATAATAGTCATCACAATAATTGGGTTACCCACTAGAACAAATAAAGATAATATTATTGCAGGCCAAATTTGTGCTCCTAGTGAAGTGAATTGTAATTGTGCTCCTAAATCCACAAAGAAAAATAACAACAAAAAATCTCTTAAAGTAGTTAAACGGCCACCTATTGTGTCTCGATAATGAGTTGATGCTAATGCGACTCCAGCGGCAAAAGCGCCTACTTCTTTGCTAAATCCTAGAACCTCGCTAATTGAAGCTAATGAGATACCCCAAGCTATAGCAAAAAGTAAAAGTAATTCGCGGGAATGCGCAAGAAATTCTGTAAACTTAGGTAAAACATAGCGCATTAAAAAAATAATTGTCGTTAGGAATAAGAAGCCTTTAATGAGTATAGTGAGAGAAGAAATATCTAACTCACGTGTGCTCTCATCTCCACCAATAGCTGTTAATGCAATCATTACAATTATTACAACAAGGTCCTGAACAATTAAGAATCCAATTGCTATGCGACCATGTAATGCGTCAATTTCACGTTTATCTGAGAGCAGCTTTACAATAATTATCGTGCTGGAGAATGTAAGTGCAATCGCTATATAGAGTGCAGCTATTGACGATAAGCCTAAAAGCAAGGCTATTAAGTAGCCGATCAGTGAAGTAAATAAAACCTGTCCAAGTCCTGTGAAAAGCGCAACAGGGCCCAATGTTCGAATCAGATGTATATCTAATTTAAGACCTACGACGAATAGAAGTAATGTTATGCCAATTTTAGCTAAGAGATCGAGTTGATCAGCAGATGTAACCCACCCAAGTCCTGCAGGGCCAACAATGATTCCGGCAATAATAAAAGATACGATAAGAGGTTGGCGTAAATATGTACCAAGTGCGCCAAATAGCGCTGCTACTGCAATTATCGCAGAAACTTCATAAAATAAATTGTCAAGCATCAGCAATGTTGGAAGATCCTTTATTTATTTAAAAATTACTAGATTATATTTTTCGTATTTATTAATCAGTAATTAATAGCTCTCACATAGTTTTGAATTGATCGATCTAGAGATATAATCAAAAATAAGGTCACTTCCAGTCACGTATTTCTGGCATATCCTGGCTATACTGAGTGATATATTGTTTATGTTCAATCAATTTATCTCGCATCAACTGTTTCAAATAGGCAGATTTATTATGAAAACTTTTAACACGATCAATAGCATCAATCACCAAGTGAAACCGGTCTAGATCATTTAGCACTGCCATATCAAATGGTGTTGTGGTTGTGCCTTCTTCTTTGTAACCGCGAACATGTAGATTTTTATGATTATCACGACGATAGGTAAGGCGATGAATGAGGTAAGGATAGCCATGGAAAGCAAAAATAATAGGTGCAGTGGTGGTAAAGAGCGTGTTGAAATCATTATCGCTGAGGCCATGAGGATGTTCTTCTTTGGACTGTAGGGTCATAAGATCCACTATATTAATGACTCTGACTTTAAGCTTTGATGCATATTGGCGTAATAGATCCACTGCAGCAAGAGTCTCTAACGTCGGTACATCCCCTGCACATGCCATGACTACATCAGGTTCACCATCTTTATCATTACTAGCCCATTCCCATATACCGATACCAGTACTACAGTGTTTTATAGCGCTACCCATATCCAACCACTGCAGTTGATTTTGCTTGCCGGCAATAATCACGTTGACAAAATTATGGCTACGTAAACATTTGTCAGTGATGCATAACAGTGTATTGGCATCTGGTGCCAAATAAACCCTAATAATATCTGCTTTTTTATTTACAACTACATCAATGAAGCCCGGATCTTGGTGAGAAAAACCATTATGGTCTTGGCGCCACACATGTGATGTTAAGAGAATATTTAATGATGCAATAGGGCGTCTCCAAGGAATTTCTTTACTAACTTTTAGCCACTTTGCATATTGGTTAAACATTGAATCAACAATATGTATGAATGCTTCATTTTGGTTTTTAAATATTTGATAATGAGTCAGCTCATTTTTCAAATTC
>CAZAOO010000029.1:0-24320 GCA_964486815.1 uncultured Thiotrichales bacterium | reverse complement strand
AAACTATCTCTTAGACAATCAGGCTAGTTGGTCCACATGGTGCTGACGGGGTACAAGTTAGTGAATCCTAGCTTAGCTCAACTAGAGGAGAGAGTATGACACATTTCCAAGAACGGAGAACAGCTGGTGAACGTCACCAACTTATTGGTGAAGACAGAAGAAAAACTTCTGATCGTCGTGATAGGCATGCTGACACAAACTTAGAATTTATCGAACGCGCTCGATTCAAAGCCTGGTTAGTGATGACAGACAAAGATACGCAAGAGTAAATATACTTTTAGCTTAGCTTCTCATCCACTATTACAAATCAAGATTTCTGTTAACGACCACAGTCCCTAAGCTTAGTCAGGCCATTTATCGGATGCTGTGATCGTAAGATGCTTTCATATTACATGATAGAATCATGACGCAAACAATCACTAAATTTATACTGCCTTGGGTTACTGTAATCGCACTCTTCTTATTTGGCTTTTATTTATCTACACATAATGAGAAAATATTCCTAATCTCTGCCCAGAATGATGCTTCAGAAAATAATCTAATCGAAGATAAAGATTATTCTTTAAGAAAAAAACTATTAAATGACTTTGAGACTGCCTTCCTTAAGCAATATACGCCTATCATCGGCTGTGAAGCACTCGATAACGATGTGAAATCTGCCAAGTGTAACCACCACTTAGAACAATATAAAAATGAATTCAAACAACAATTTATAAAAAAACGTGGCTTGCCAAAGAATACTTTCGAAGAACTTAAATTAAGCTTTGTAGAGTGATAGGAAGTAAGTAATAAGTATTCATAAATCACCCATTACTTAGTCTTGGACTTAGTCTTAGTAGCCATACCTTTCCCGATAAGTATCATACGAATCACTCGCTCTGCAGCATTAGCAAGATCTTGTTTAGAGTTTTTTATAGCTATCTCCAAACTCATATCTTTTGCCGCCGCACTTTCAATACAATCAATACCATGATCAAAAACTTGTCTGGCATCATCGGATAATGCACCACCAATCGCAATGACAGGTACATTGTGACACTTTGCCGCCTTGGCTACACCAGCTGGTGTTTTTCCAAATGCTGTTTGGAAATCAACACGACCTTCACCTGTTAATACCAAATCTGCGCCTTTAATATATTTTGCAAGATTAGTGGCTTTGACAACAATGCTGATTCCACTTTCCAAGCTCGCCCCTGCAAAGGCCATTAAGCCAGCCCCAAGACCTCCAGCAGCACCTGCACCTGGTATTTTACCAACATCCTGTTTTAGATCACGCTTAATTAATCTACTCAAATTGTTTAAGTTCTCATCTAATCGCAAGACCATTTTAGGAGTAGCTCCTTTTTGTGGGCCAAACACATGTGATGCACCTTTTTTTCCAAACAGTGGATTTTCAACATCACACGCTACAACAATATTTGTTTTGGCTACGCGTGGATCGATTCCTTGTGCATCAATACTTGAAATTTTTGCAATCATTCCACCACAGCCTAGCTCTTTAATCTCTTTTCCACTAGCATTCAAAAAACGTACACCAAGAGCTTGTGCCATACCCACACCACCGTCATTAGTGGCAGAACCACCGATACCGATAATAATCTTGTTAGCACCTTTATTAATTGCATCAATAATCAACTGGCCCGTGCCATAGGTAGTCGTTTTTAACGGGTTTTTCTCACGCCCTTTAACTAACGGCAGACCTGATGCTTCCGCCATTTCAATCACTGCTGTTTTATCTTTAGCTAACCAACCATACTTTGCAGCAACAAGCTTGCCTGCAGGCCCTTTTACTCTTTTAGATACGATTTTGCCATTTGCGGCATCTACCATGGATTGAACTGTACCCTCACCACCATCAGCCATCGGCACTTTAATGCATTTAACTTTTGGCAAAACACGTTTAATACCTTTCTCTAAACAATTGGCTACTTCTAGCGAAGTAAGGTTACCTTTAAAGGAATCAGGAGCAATAACAATTTTTTTCATAATGAATTATTTTTATAATGTTTAGGCTTTATTATATAAGAGCTAGTTATTAAAGCTATATGATCAAGAAGTAATATTATTTACATCTTCGCGTAGGCCAGTTCAGAATCAGCATGCAATAATGGAGAAAATCTCTCTTCCTCATCACGATATTTAACAACCAGATGATCGATACGGGAACCTTCATGTGCTTGTTGTTAAGACAAACTACTATCCATACGGCCTAGTTTATACAGTAACTCACCCGCTTTTGCTGGGAATATCGTCTCTAGTCGTGAACCAATTTGTTGTTGGTAATGACGATCAATATGTTCAACCAAGGTCGTAGTGCGGTTATCACGAAGCATACGATAAAATTTAGGCTCATCATGCAAAACATTTGCCGACAACGCCAAGCCTTTAAACAGAGAAACAATAAAATCTTGGTCTGCTTTAATTGGATACAAATGCAATGCTGAACCTCTTTGAAGTGCTCGTAAAGTTAAAAGATCTTTTTCATCACCAAAGATATACATTAATTCATATTGGCGCAAAGCCCCGTCACCAAGATATATTCTTCAAATACCTCTTTTCTAGCTTCAACTGAAACAATAGTATGACCTTGATCACCAAAACCAAAATCGAGCATAGTATGTGCCATTAACTTAGAATCATTAAATGGCTCTATAATCAGAGCTAGACTATTCAGTTTTGTTAAATCGTAATTACGGTTTTCCCAATTTATTGTGGAACTGCTTTCATGCCATCTAGCATTGCGTATATTCTGTACTTTAACGTTATTATTATTGATTACTATTTTAGGTAAATATTTAACTTCTGCACGCCATTCACGGTCATTACTAGCTTGTATTGTAGACAACCAGACTAAAGTTCCAACCAACATTACTAGCGGCAATAGATTAACTAATATTACTTTTCTAAAGTTAAGTAATATCATCGCCCTCATAAAAAAACGAACAAACTTAAGTTGCTAGAAAGATTTAAAATATTATGCAATATTAATACATTCACTCCCCAAATTAGCGTGAGCATAATTTGTTTCATGATATATATTCTATGAGATGTGATTATTCGTAGTAAGCGAATAAGTATGTAAATATTTTTAAGGTTATAGCAAGAAACTAGAAATAATTCAGCTATGTCTTACAAAGTTAAACGAGTAAATAGCTATGTATAAAAACTGCACTAAATTCTTTAGCAAAAAATTAGTGCAGTTTTTGAGTGTTACTAGATTATTTTATACTAGTTACTAGAGGCCGTTTTACCTGTTGGACGTGTGTCATTTTGCAGCCACTTGTAGTAGCCATCCACACCTAAAGACCTAACTTTTTGAATTCGGTAATTTTGTTCATCTTGGCTAATCTGGCCAAGCATATGACTTAACTGTATCTGTTGCTCTACTTGCTCTGCAGTGAGATCTGCTGCATTTAGGCTAAAAGCCGCTAAACCCAAGAGCAGTAACAAAGACCACTGTTTCATACCTAATTCTCCATATATTTTATATGGCTTTATAGTAACAAATTAACCTTGATTCTAACAAGTACTGGAGGGATTGTCGGCCTTGAGATTAGGATCGGAGGTAGCTAGGAAACCCAGAAGAAGTAGTTGTTATTATTATTGAATATATTGCTACAGCTGGACTGATTTGCTGTGATACTTTATTAAGTCATACTGCAACATGCGTTTATAAAGAGATAAATTTGACGATAGATCTTTTCAGTGCATTGTTGTGTTAACTAATGAAAACAATCTATGAGAAATTATAGGGGAAGGAAATGTTATTAACTAATTTAGAACAGGTACCAGGGGGAAAAATTACCCAACACTTTGGTTTGGTGCAAGGCAACACTATTCGTGCCAAACATCTTGGTAAAGATTTTCTTGCTGGCTTAAAAAATATCTTTGGTGGTGAGTTAGGTGCTTATACCGAATTACTTGCAGAATCTAGACAAGAGGCAACAGATAGAATGGTGCAACAAGCCCAATCTATGGGTGCAAATGCAATTGTAAATATTCGTTATAGCACCTCGTCAGTAGCTCAAGGCGCAGCAGAGCTGTATGCATATGGAACTGCTGTAAAAATTGATTTATAAAAGGTTAAATTAAAATGGAAATTCTTATACTGCTAATATTATTAGCATTTGGTTATCTATTCGGGCAACGTGCAGAAAAAAAACATTTTAAGTCGATTATTGCAAGGGAGAAAGCATCTCTTAATGTCTCTGTTGTCACCATGAAAACTCCCCCACCGATAAGCAACCATGAGTTAAATTCTGAGCTTGTAACTGGAAGTGTTGTTATCTCAATAGATTATTTCAAAAAATTTGTTGCTTCATTAAAAATGTTATTTGGTGGAAGAGTTACTCAATATGAGCCGCTATTAGATCGAGCACGCAGAGAGGCGTTGCTACGCATGAAAGAACAGGCTGCATTAAGCAATGCTTTCCTGGTAATGAACGCTCGCGTAGAAACATCTTCCATTAGTAAAAATAGCAAAAGACGCAATAGCGTTGGTGCCGTTGAAGTTCTTGCATACGGAACTGCTATTTCCTTGGGTAAAAAAATAGACATATAAATAATGAAATACACACCCGTACAGCCACCGGAAGGTATCAATGTAACGGAAGAACATCCATTAAAATCATTTTTTATTTTAACTGCAGGAACTATAGGCATTATTGTAATTATCGTTCTAGCATTAGGGTTTTTAGCTGATTATTTAGTTTAATATATTCCAGTCGAATACGAACAAAACTTATTCAGCAAAAATGGTATGTATTTGATGCCATTTTCTACTGATGAAAGCGAAACAGGCATGCAAGCCAAACAGTATGTGCAAAACCTGGTTGACCAGCTACACACTGAATCTGGTGAAGAATATTCTAAACATCATTTCCAGCTTGAGATTGCCGACACTCTTGAAGCAAATGCCTTCGCAGCTCCCGGCGGACATATCATTGTCACTAAAGGGTTATTCTCAACTATTGAATCGGAAAATGGGCTTAGTATGATTTTAGCTCATGAAATGGCAAACCACTATGAACGCCACCCCTTGAGAAGCACAGGCAGAGGCTTAGTGGTGTCATTATTTCTCCTTACGATCTTAGGTGCAGACGGATCTAGTTTTTTACAAGACTTTATAAGCAATACTGCTTCAATCACAAACTTGGCTTTTAGCCGACAACAAGAATTGGATTCAGATGATTTTGCATCAAACTTATTGATAAAATTTTATGGTCACGCATCAGGTGCAGCAGAGTTTTTCAGTATATCGAGTCAGCAGAAAGCACTTTCGATGAAATTCCTAACTTTTTAAGCACGCACCCTTTAACTGAAGATAGAATTTCTAATCTCATTGAGCTAGAAATTCAGCATTCAGGCGATAAAAAACCACTGCCGACCTTTTTAATTGATTACGCTATAGGCCCTACCGAAGAAGGATAACTATAGAAAGAATAATGTTTTTTATGCCTATACTTTCTTTTTAAATTCTTCCATTTATCTGAAAATTTAGTCTTCTCACTCATTAACTACCAAGCCAATCTGGCTTAACAACTACACTAAAATGTGATTCATTTATAAGTCTTAACATGTATTTATCCCTATCCTAATTAGAGGATTAAACATTTCAGCTATTAAATTATTAGTATGGATAACAAATATTTTCCCCGGCATGTATTCATAGGACTTGCTGCACTACTATGCACAAGTTGCAGCTATATCCAGCATTACCAACAAAAATCTCAGCATGTACATATACAAAATAAGATTTCAGCGTCGACTCTCAATAAAGTTAATCAATACACAAGTCGAACTCCGTTTCATAAAACCTATGAGTTTGAATTTAATAATATAAATAATAAACCTTATGCACTGATTTTTTATATCAGTGAAAGTAGCTTTTCTAAAAGCATAATCAAACACCGTAAGGCTAATGACCTTCATCGCGATGCTATTCGAATTGACGATAGTAAAGATATCTTAGCTGCACTGAATAAAAACTTGCCCAAGCCTGAAAGTATCAGCTGGCAACAAGTAGCCTACCACATCGAGGAAGATGAGGCACGCGACGGCTATTATGTGATGCAGGAATATATTCGACACAAGATAAGAGATTTATAGCGCTCTGCATAATGTTAATTTTCTAATCAACCATTTGGTTACCTACCTTGTCACCTACTTGGCCAACCACCTGGTCCATGCCGTAATAACGGAACTAATCACTGCAAGACTACTCAAAATTAAATGCGAATATTAAGTATTCAGCTTATATCCATAGTATTCATAGGTTTTTTGTCTTCAAACTCTCTGGCTGCTAAAAAGACCGTTATGCATATGAAAACTGCTTACTTGAGCATTTAGACCATGCAAAGCTAGACGTTGCAAGCCGCTATATCGCGGAAGCTTGTGAAGAAAATTATGGCAGCGGGCCTTCCTTCTAAAGCCATATTTAGTGATGAACGCAAATATAATGAATGTTTGTTAGAACATATGGTTGGAGTGGAGAGCGTAGATGCAGTAATTCGCATTCGTAGAGCCTGTGAAAGAAAATATCGATGAATATAAGTAGCAGATTAGCGGTATCATTTTTAGCCATTTATCTTTAAACATTATATTGCAATAATAATTTTAAAGAGTATAGTCCGCGGCCGATGAGAAATTTTATACAACAACAAAGTATTTTTACCTGGCATGCAATGCCTGTGTTTACGTGTGCCCGTACTATCACCAAAGCAATGACCAAAATCATTACAAGTGACATAACGCATGGTATAGAAATGCATACCAAACGAGTGAAACTTATTACCTAGCGAACCTTCTAATATAAAGGGAAGGTGCGACTCACCTTCCGGATACCCATAAAACCCCGGTAGCGTGAGCACCGGGGTTTTTTATTGCCTATTTTTTATAGGCCAGGAATTTAACAGTGGCTTGATGCCATTATAGATAACCCAACTAGAGGGTTTTTTAACAACTTAAAGACAAGGAGAAAAATAATGAACGTAGGCAAGATTTTACAAAACAATGAAAGCGTGAGCTTTATGTTTTTCCTCTCAGGAAAACTATGGTATCGCACTGAAAGTGGCTTCAAGTTTCCTGTGCCTATTAAAGGCTCAGGACAATCGGTTTTTCTTAATGAAGATCGTGCAAACCGCTTTTATCCGTATATCAAAGCACATGCCCAAAAATTGGACGAGAAATTAGATAAAGCTAAAGCAGCTTAAGAGTTACATTAACGAATGGTCTTTTTACCTGCTTTAGTATTAATAACAGAGGTGAAAAATGTATATGAACGACATAGAAATTAACAACAAAGCAACATTTTTACGTTGTCAAAATGGTATTGCATATTATGCATTAACTGTTCCTTATAGTGAGAAGTTATACAGCTTTCCTGTGCCATTAGATGGCATGCAAGATGGAACTTTAGCAGCAGAAAGCCGTGCTATTAATTTTATGGATTACATACACAAGGCAATTCGAGAAGGTACCTTAATTCAGGAAGCTGCCCAGAAAGCTGCCTAGTTCACTATGACAATTTTATGTAGGACTAACTAAATATAGGAGATAAAAATGGCTATTAAAACGAAGTTGCCGACGAAACTTTCTCGGCAAAGGAATCTATTACATGACCATCCTTTACTTACTAAAGGTGGCGTACATAGAAAAAGCAATAAGTCGAAACGACGTATAGATAAAGTAAAAATGAAAAAAGAGTGGCTTCCCCAAAATATATTTTTAACAGTATATTTTGGAGAATCCTTTCTAATTAATATAATGGATATTTGAATTAGTACTTACATAATTTCATACCGGAATCTTAATACTTATCATTTATAAACAATATTTTATTATTGCAAATAAATAATCAATGCGTTAGCCTGCAACTGATTTTTATACACAGCCTATTCAAGCATTGTTCTACATTTTCCTTGCGATGTGTGCATTACAAACAATACAAATAACGAGGTAATGGGGAGTTCAAATGAGCAGAGCTTTAATCATATTCATAGGTTTATTACTTCTAGCCATTCTTGGCTACTTTTGCATCTACAGTAACAGCCCAAAAATTCAAGACGATATTGATGCACGTACACGAGCAGCACTAACTGAACAACAGTTAGATAAAATTATAGTTGCTGCAGATGGTCGCGAAATTGTACTTACTGGTATAGCCGCAAGTGATGCCATCAGACAACAAGCAGAAGAACATGCAAGAAGCGTATATGGTGTGCGTACAGTTGATAATCAATTAACAATCGTTGCCTCTGATCCAATTGCTGAACCTAAACCCGAGCCAATTACCGAACCTGAACCAGTTAAAGAAGTCATTCAGGAACCTAAACTAGAAGCGTTGCCCGAATATACTTGTCAACAAGATTTTGATGCATTGTTAAGCAGTAACGAAATTAACTTTGCTACTAACAGTGCTGAAATTGATGCTTCCAGTAATAGTTTATTGGCTAACTTAATTGAAGTATCGAATCAATGCCCTGATGCCAAAATTGAAATTGGTGGGCATACAGATTCTCGCGGCAGTGATGACTACAATCTGCGCCTCAGTCAGGCACGAGCTTCCTCAGTCATGAGCTATCTAGTTAGCAACGGCATTGAATCAGATCGTTTGAAAGCGGTTGGTTATGGTGAAAACAACCCGATTGCTGATAACGAAAGTACTCAGGGTATGGCAAAAAATAGAAGAATAGAATTTAACATAGAGGGACCACAATGAGCTATTTAATTACACAACTTTGGATTTGCTTACTAATTGCTGCTGCGATTGGTGCAATTTTCGGATACTGGTTAGCAAAGTCATCATGCCGCAGTAAACTAGATTATCTAGATGCAACTTGGCGACGTAAGTTAGAGGATAGCACTAATGAACACACACGAAAATTGGCTGAAATTAACAAATCTACAGTTGTACCAGCTGCTGTTGCGGAAGTGTCTGCCCCATCTGCAAAACCCGTTGCTGACCAATCAAGCTATGATATTGAAGAGGTGGAAGGGATTGGCAAGAGTTATGGAAAAAAACTACGAGATATAGGTATTTCTACAACTGAACAATTAATCAATCAATGTTGCAACTTGGATGGTTGTATCACAGTAGCGGAACAAATAGGAATTGAAGATTTTGTTGTACACAAGTGGGCCAGCATGTCTGACTTGATGAGAATAAACGGTATCGAAGGTCAGTTTTCTGAACTCATGGTATATGCAGGTATTGATTCTGTACAAGATCTAGGCCAGCAAAATGCAGGCACACTACATAATAAATTAGCGACAGTTAATGAAGAACAAAATCGAGTTAAGGTTGTACCAGATGAGTCTGCTTTGGGCTTAATGATCAATCAGGCAAAGTCATTAAAAACTGTTATGCAAGATAACTAATAAACCAAATAACCAAATAACCAAATAACCAAATAACCAAAAAGATATGAAACGCTTGTGACGCGAAATTATAGTTCGCCCCAACTTTTTCGCCTGCGCCATGGCACTCTGGTAATAATCAAACCTAGGACCAAGCTGCCGATAGCAGTAATCGCTCCAGTAACAAACCACTGACGATCTTTATAAATGGATTTGAATTCATTATTCTCTTTTTTAATATCGACTACCTGTGCACGCTCTTCTTCAAGAATTTTTTTAAGATTTTGATTTTCTTTTTGTAGCTCTAAAGGTCGCTTGGCAGCATTTTTAACTTGCGCGAGCTCTGCAGACAGCTTTGCTGTACGCTCCATTACTTGAGAATCAAAATTAGCTTTTAGCTCATCGAATTCATTTTTTAGCATTTCAAATTTTTGTCTTCCTGCAGGCTCTGAAATAAGAAAGCTCTCCAACATCCAACCGGTCTTATTATCCTGAGTAGAGACCTGCACATAACCTTCTGCTCGATTAACTTTTAACACCTTTACCGGTGTACCACTTTTTAACTGGGCAATAATCTCACTATTCAAGCTCATACTGCGATGCAGAGTGATCTCTAACTCATCGGTCACATAACGCTGGTCTTCGGCAGATATACAAAAACTACTTGATAAAAGTAGTATTATCGTAATCATTACAGTAATTCTGTTATCTAACATGCCATATGAGCTTTATTGAATTTATACGTTTTCAAATATCTTCTGTTTAAGACTTGTTTGCCAAAACACTTACTGGAACACGCTTTACCTGGTAACCATCTTTTTCCATCAATGCCAACACACCTTGGTCACCATACAAGTGCAATGCACCTACTGCAATAAAGGTTTTCTTTTCACGCATAGGCTTACGCATGTAATGCTGCATTACAACATTTCTATTCTTAACCACATGCTTTAAATAAGTCTCACGATAATGTTCGTGCTCAGGCTTACTAGGAATAAAGCTGGTGCTAATTTCATACATCTTAGTCAAGTCTTCTTCTAAATAAGCTTGTAGCATCATTTCGATAGTATTTCTCATTTCTTTATAACTATTAACTGTAAATTCAAGCAATTTAATTTGCACATCTTCTGGCATAGCATAAAAAGTTACTAAAAATTCTTCAATACTCTCTACCTGGTAAAGATCTTTTCTTTGCGCTGCTGCGCGGTCAAGCAATTCGTAATCTAATATTAGGTCTTCGGTATTTTCAGCTTTGACCGCAAAGCTACGCATGGCTGCCCATGGTTTAAGATGCATGATGGTTTCCTTATTTAAACCAACCTCAAGCAATACTGTTTCAACTCTTGTATACAATTCCTTACCCACTAACATCTCTAATGTTTGCCCTTTTGGCAAAGTCATATCACCTTTAATCATTTGTCCGCCATTATACGGATTCCAGTAATGATCACTCGGAAACGACTCCATTGCAAAACTGGTCATATCATCAAATTTTCCGATAATACTTTCACGCACCTCATTAACACGTTTATCATTCATATGAATGGTGCCAAAAATATAACCTACAAACTCTTTATCTTTTTCAATTTGCCACAAAACACCTTTTGTGAATCTTCCTGATTCTTTTACAGGCTTTTGTAATTCTTTCTCCATCTTTAACAATACTTCATCACTTAATTCACCAATCTCCTCAACCATTGGCTTGTGAACTTTTTGTGAAGAGGCATTAGTCATCTGCATTGCAATCAATAACATCAACAATGTAACCAGAGTGAAAATAATTATGGTTTTCCATGAACTCATTAAATGCATAGCGTGTGCCTCCAAATAATTAAAAGATAACTTAATAAAATTGGGTTGCAATTATTAAGAGTATAATTTCCATTACCATATGCACAAAAAAAGCTGCTAATGGTATTCCAACAGCAGCTTTATGTATGATAAACCAATTTTAAATACCAATTTTCTTTATGTACCCGATATTTATTCCTTATGAATATTTCCTAAGTGTTTTAGGTACTTTACTGTAATCTACAGAAATAGCATCGTGCGGGCATGCTTCAACACACGCAAAACAACGTATACATTCATTTTCATCAATAAATAAAGAGTTATAGTATAAGCCTGAAGTTTTCGCAGGTTGTACGCGCTCAAAACTGGAAATTTTACCATTCCCATCTGTTTTGAAATTAGTAGCTTCAACCAGGCAATCCGGTGTTGGCTTCACCATTAAACATTCATCACATAACACACATTTTGTATTATCAACTACAGGTGCAGGCGAACGTGAATCTTCAAATTTATCAAAATAGATATCAGTTTCTGACAAACCCGCCTGTTGCAATGCTTCGACACCCAAATCGATCATGATAGGTGGCCCACAAAAAAATGCCTTCATATCGTCAACTGATACTTCACCTTTACTTAGATATTCATTCTTAAAGTGCTCGGTTACAAACCCACGTGCGCCATCCCAGTTGCTGTCTTCCGCTTCTTCGGATAATACAGGTATAAATTTGAAAGAATTTTTCTTATTCCACTTGCGTTCAATTTCTTTCATTTCTTCATGCAGATATAAATCTGCTTGAGTTCTTGCTCCATAAAAGAAGTAGCAATCTCTTTCTACTTGTGCATCACATGCTTGTTCTACAATTGCATTAATTGCACTCATACCACTACCACCAGCAATGCAGACCATGGTTTTATTACTAGGATCTAAACCAAACTTGCCGAGAGGCCCAGAAATTTTTACATGCTCACCTTCACGATTTCCATCTGCAATCCAGCTTGATAGCTTGCCACCATGAACGAGTCGAATAAAAAATGAATATTCATTTTTATTTTCGTTTTCTGGAGCACGTGCAAAAGAATACGAACGTGGCTTTCTACATCCCGGTACCGTTATCGTTGCATATTGACCTGCTTTAAAGACAATTTGCTTAGAGTCTTCATTGCAACGTATGGTTACCTTATATGTATCGTAGGTTAGGTTTTCTACACTACTAATGATACCTTGATTTACAGTAACTCGTTTAGTCTGAATATCACGATTTGGTTCAGGTAGTGTTCTAAAGTGGTAATCAAACGGGTCATGATAGTTTTTCTGTGCCGTTGCCATGTGTTATTTACTCCTCATTAACTCTTATTGGTTTTATTCCCTATGTGTTTCAGCAACTCAGCCAAAGATACCGGGATGGCGCTGTTCCGCAAATGCGATAACCTCTTTATCACTTGCTTCAATACCCTGGTTTTGTGGATCTTCACGCCATTTTTTAATATAGCCTTCTTTTCCGCCCCACTCTTCAAGTAAGGTTTTTCTTCGCATCTCATCACTAGCTTTTTCTATTTCACATAGCACAGAATAGAAAGTTGGGCTATTTCCAAAGTCGGTAAGCATTTCTGAATTCAAAGCATTCACATTTACGCCACCAGGTGTATTGCTGCCTTTAAATTGTTTTTGTGTAGAACAAATTCCATCTACATGACCTTCAACAATTACAAGGTAAGCGTATGTCTCGCCTCGGTCATTGTATAAACGACACAAGTCCCCATCTTCTAAACCCCGCGATTTAGCTTCCTTGGGATTCAGTTCCACAGTAGGTCTAGACATCATGGCCTGTAGACGCGGAACCGATTGGAATGAATCACCAATAAAGTAATGTGAAGCACTACTTAAAATTTGCAAAGGATAGTCTTTGCGTTTTGGATCTTCCTGACCTTCAATTTCAGGTACATAGGAAGGCAGTGGATCTATACCTTCTTTCTTTAGAGCTTCACACCAGATATCAATTTTACCAGAAGGCGTTGGCCAACCATTCTTCATAAAGTTTCTGCTTTCAGTGCTAGTGTTGGCACGCATGAAACCTTTATTTTCAAAATCTTCGTATTTAATGCCTTCCATTAATAGATTAGACTCACCTTCATCACATAAAACATCGCGAATAAGTTCTTCATCCGTTTGTGTAAAGGCATTATCACCCTCTTCAACGTAATCCATTTTCTTCGCTAACATGCGGAATAATTCTGAATTGCGTACGCTCTCACCCAATGGTTCGATAACAGGTTTGTTCATACTGAAGTACCAGTTGCCATAGGTAGCAAACATATCCATGCGTTCTAACTGTGTATCAGCAGGAATAACGACATCGGCATAATTACAAGTATCGGTCCAGAAGGTTTCGTGCACCGCAACAAATAAATCATCACGCATGAAACCTTTTCGCACACCATTAGTATTCGGCGCACAGTTAGCCGGGTCAGAATTATAAACAAAGATACTTTTTATCGGCGGATCGAGTTGTTCACCATCTGCACCAATGTTTTCTGACAGAGCACGTCCAATCTGCACCATATTAACTGCGCGCTTTCGTTTACCTAAATCGGGACGATGTAATTCCGGAGTCATACAACGGAACCACATCTCATTCAAATTTCCAAAACATGCGCCACCACAATCTTCACGCCATGATCCAGTTATGCACGGAAGAATCAGAATTGCACGGCACATTTGACCTGCATTCTGATGACGGTTTAAACCATAGTTGGCACGAATAAAGGTTTTCTTGGTTGATGCGTATTCCAATGCTAACTTTTCAATATCTGCAGCAGGAACACCGGTAATTTTTTCAACTTTATCTAATGGATAATCAGGAAGTTTAGTTTCTAATAATGCTTCCCAACCATTTGTTTGTTCTTTTAAGAATTCAAGATCATGTTTGCCGGCATCAACGATAACTTTCATCATACCCAGCGCTAATGCACCATCGGTGCCAGGCCTAGGTTGAATGTGCCAATCCGCCATCATCGTAGTACGGGTTACACGCGGATCAATCACGATCAGCTTCATACCACGCTCTTTAGCTTCACGAATAAATGGAATCGCATGTACACCGGTACTGACTAAGTTTGCACCCCACAGAATCATCAAATCTGCTTTTTCTGCCGCTTCATGTACCGACATATTTGGATGTGCTAAACCGTAAGTGTGTATGTCCGCCCACATTGCAGCATATATACAAATCGACTGCACTAAACCTGCCGCTTCCATCTTGTTCCAGAAACGATAATCCATAGCCCAATAACCTACCATGCCCATAGTGCCTGAATAGGAATATGGCTGTACTGCGGCACTACCGTACTCACTGATGACACTTTTGAAATTATCGGTAATACTTTCTAGCGCTTCGTCCCAAGTGATACGTTCAAATTTAGCGCCTGGCCCTTTTGGCCCGACACGCTTATGCGGATATAGCACACGATTATCGTTGTAAACGAAATCAAGATAGTGGTTTACCTTGTTACATAAATAACCACGCGTAATCGGATGGGTTGGATCACCTTGTACACGTACTGCTTTACCTGTCGCATCATCCTTGGTTACCAACATTGAACACGAGTCAGGGCAATCATGTGGGCAGGTTACATGGTGAATTGAATGCCCTTCGGGTGCTTTAATTTTATCAGTCTGCATTATTTGAATCTCCTAACACTACTCTGGTCCGCTTCTTATTCTCTGGCCATTTGCAGGCATATAAGAGCCGGTTGATGATGTGACATATATATAGTGTCACTTCCGTATCAATTAAACATTACTACAAGCCCCCACTGTCTACAATATCGGCCTTACAATATATAAAACATATAAAAACGTCCTATTCTTGCCCCTTATAGAATAAATTTAACTTTATAACATTATTTTAATAAAGGTATTTAATTGCGCACACAGGGTAATTAAAAAATGTACAAATAGTACACAGTTATTTACTTAACCGATGGTCGTTGATAATTCATTACAGAAGAGAGAGTTGCTCTTCTTCAAGCTGCTCTAGCAGTGTCAATTTAGACACTGAAACGCCCAATAAACGTACCTGCCTACCCGTCACATCGGCCTTATTGAGCAAATCTTGCAAAGGAGTCGTGATATCTTCGAGTTTGCTAATATTACTGCCCAGCGTGAGTGAACGAGTAAGCTGAGCAAAATTATTGAATTTCACCTTTATCGTAATGGTGCGCGCCGTCATATACTTACTTTTTAGATCCTGCCAAACTTCACCTGCAAGCTTCTCCAATCTATTCAGCATCTCAGCTTCATCTCCCAGATCTTCATTATAGGTTTTCTCAGATCCAATCGATTTACGCTGCCGATGGCTGGTGACCTTGCGATGATCTATACCTCGGGCGGCGTGATAGTAATAATCACTTACTTTGCCAAATATCGGCTTAAGTTCCTCAAGGTCCCATGCCAATAAATCTTCACCGCTATAGACACCCAAGTCTTTCATTTTCGCCTCTGTAGCCGGCCCGATGCCGTGGAATTTTCCAATTGGTAAACGTTTAACGAAGTCTGGTCCTTGTTTTTCAGTAATTAAGGTCAAACCATCCGGCTTATCCAGGTCAGAAGCGATCTTGGCTAAAAATTTGTTATATGAAATTCCTGCCGAAGCGGTAAGTCCCGTAACTTTTTTAATTTCACTTTTAACCGCTTTAGCCACTAGTGTTGGCGAGCCAAAACTACGTTTATTTTTAGTAACATCCAGATAGGCTTCATCCAGAGATAATGGCTCCACTAAGTCGGTGTAACTAAACATGATGTCACGAATCTGTTGGGAGATTTGGCCATATAACTCAAAACGTGGTCGTACAAAGATCGCATTGGGGCACAAACGAATAGCGTGTGCACATGGCATGGCTGAGTGAATTCCAAATTTACGCGCCTCATAGCTGCAGGTTGCCACCACACCACGTTGCTCAGGATCTCCACCAACAACCACAGGTTTGTTACGGTATTGAGGGAAATCCCTTTGCTCTACCGAAGCATAAAATGCATCCATATCAATATGTATGATGTCCTGCATGTAGGTTTTCTTTTAACTTTCTTGACCGGGTTTTATCGATTCTCACTACCCTAAAGCAATGATAATGATTTAGAATTTAGCAATAAAAATAAATTACATTATAAATGCTCTAGATTGAGCGCAAATATTCTGCGTACATCTATTCGATACCATAACGAGGTTAACACCATGGCTGCTATATCTGAAAAAATTCTTTGGCCCATTGTTGGCATCTTCATCTTTGGAGTGCTGGCTGGATTTTATATTGACGATCGAAGAAGACTAGCGCAAGAAGGCACCAGTATGAATGAACATGGTGGCAAAACCGCAGAGAACAAACAGGCAAATAATGAACATGCTGGTAAAGCTGCTAATAAAACACCCTCTACAGCAACAGCAAAGCAACATATATCAACAAACAGCAAGACATCATCCAGCACCCATTCTTCATCAAACAAACAAGCTGCTGGAGCAACCTCAATGAGCATCAATGAATATCTAGCAAAATCAAGCAGTGAGCGTGATACTGAGTTAAAAGCAAACGTTACCCATCACCAAGGATTTTCAGGTGGCATTGACGAATATCTAAGTGGCGTCAAACCTAAAGATGCTAAAAATATACAAGCGGGCATTAACACTCAAGCAAGTGGTGCAACCTCAATGAGCATGGATGAATATCAAACTAAAGCTAGCGGTTCATCCTCGAGTCAGCAACACAACTTAACTGGCAGTGCATATCATGGTGGCCTTGAAGGCTATTTAGCTAAGTATGGTAACGGACAACAAACGCCAATTAAGCAACAAACATCGGCACCTTTTAATACAAAAGAGCACATGGGTTTTCATGGCTCGTATGAAGACTATGCTAAAAAATATAATTAATATATAACGTTCGCATGCATAAAAAAACGCCGCAATCGCGGCGTTTTTTTATTTTCAATATAATTTGAAATTACGGGTTATTGGTCCAGAAGCGATCGAACAATGAACCCGTGCTATACACACCCTGAACGTTCGGCAAATTGATTCCCCGTACGTTTCCGTCATGCCGACTGTAGTGCAATGTGTACTCCGACACGATGCCAAAGTTTAATGTATTTACATAAGGCTCCAGTCCCGTAGTCGAAGTGTCAAAATCGCGTGTTGGGTTGCCTTCAAGATCGAGCACAAACAAGCGAGAACCATCAGGAGTATTTGAGCAAGGTGCACTTGGTGGATAGTAGGTACTTATAAATACTTCACCACGTAATACGGCCGCGGTATTAAATACTTTCTCACCTGCGATATCCAAATCGATGCGCCAACCCGCGGCTAATGCACTACTGTTATTAAACCCGGCTGTAAAACCCGTTAAATCTTGCAGATCGCTATCCGTTATCGGACTTGGAGCCGAAGCCGGAACGCCATTCGCATTTGGGTCATACAGAACGTAAAAACGATCTTGTACGGCAGGATCCAATGGATGTGATCTATGACCCGAGCCGACTACAATCGCAAGCTTGCCTTGTGGTGTAAAGGCTGCAACCGGGCGTGCAAAAAATCTGCGGTTATCATTGGTCGCGGTACCGTGTAGATCCGCAAGCTGATAACCAGAGAAGTCATTTGTAAAGCCTGCACTGCCGTTTAAATCACCCTGGAAGTCGATACGCCATAATTGGCCGCCGATGTCGCCAAAGTACAGGCGATCTGCAATCGTATCGTTGTTAAAATCGATGACGGATACATCCCCTGCAATACCGTTGGTTAAAGGAAGATTGAGGTCATGGGAATCAGAGCTAGTACTTGGTCCTGCGGACCAAAGCTTGGCACCCGTTACCGCATCCACAACATATATTGCACGACCTTTTGTATCCGCGGTGTAAGTCGTCGCACTATCTTGCGTGGTGTCGTAACCACCCCCAATGACAAGTGCTAATGTCGGTGTTCCGCCAATATTGACGTTCGTCACGATGGGTTCGGACCAGGTTTGGCCCATTTCCTGGAAGTCCCCACTGCCGCCTTCGATCGCCCACATTAATGAAGGGGCGTTTGGATCGGTGACATCCATAGCGTAGTAGTTCATGCCACCACGTCGCATACCAAAGTATAAGTACTTATTCCCCGCGGTATTGGCGGGACCCCCAACCTGGAATAAAGTTAACGGGCCATCTAAACCGTAAATTTTAGGATTGCCGCCTACGTTTTGACGTAATGGCGGGAGGTTGTCGAGTAAATCACTCGGCATATACGAGAATAGTTCATTACCGCCCGTAGTCGAGGTGTTTCCGGTGACATCAATCGCATGTAAATAGCCTTCATTGGTCATAAAAAAGGCGACGCGCTCAATCGAACCACCGGTGTAGTTGGCCACTACCGGATCCGAGTGCAACGCATCACCGACAAAGTTGCGTGCATCGGTGGTACTGCCATCGGTATCTTCGTCATCCACATCCACACCGCGCGCCCAATTAATCAACGTTTGCATTTGTGCAGTTGTCGTTGCGCCTGGTAAACCAAACAAGGCAGGATCACCTGTTAGTGTCGTATTCGCAGCATCTAAACTTTGAAAACTACGTGAGGTGCCTGGACCATCATCAGTTTGAACATTGCGTGTACTTGGATTAAGTAAACTTGCAAAACCACCCGAACTTACCGATCCCCCATCCGCAGTACTGGACCAATAACTTCGGCTTGAAGGACTAAAATCTCCAGATGTATCAAACACAGGATTACCATCTAAGCCTATCAAAACTCCAGTGGGATCTAACGTATAACCTTTTAAGTTACCTGGCCAACGTGGTTGATTAAGCGCCGCAGTAAACATCGGCACATATATTTCATCGCGACTAGAACCCAATGTTGATAAATCTAAAGTATTGCCTACTCGCGCTATGGTGCGAGATTTTTGGGTAATTGCATTAAAAATATTTTGAAAAATATTAACGAGATTCGATACACCATTCGTACCGTTAGCATCAAAGAATTGGCCGTTGCCATCTGTTGCAAGTTTTTGCAAGTAATCTTTTGCTTCGGAAGCACCAGCACCCAAATCAAATCCTACGGTATAGGTGTTTATTGTTTGTGTGCCGGTAATAGATGGCGCTTGATCATTATTCGCTAATGCCTTTACTAAGTCCGGGCCACAAATCCCTTTCTGTTGAATGGAAAGATCACTGAAACCTGCAGTAGATAGATCTTCACAAGACGAAATCCCTGCAATATTTTTTATCGAAGTTTGTTCATGACTACCTAGTATTGTTGGACCACCATCTGATAGCAAAACGATGAAGTTTTCAGTACATGCAGTTTGTATTGGTGAAGTATAGTAACGATCTCCATTGAAACCACTGCTTGTGTTTGTCCCTGTTTCATTACAACGCGTATAAGCCGGTGTACCAGGATTTGTTGTGGCTGGATGCGTATGTGGAGGATTAGGAACATATGAACCTAGGCAACCATAGTCAACACACTCTGTATTATCTACATTCCATAATTTACACCCAAAACCACCCTGGCAAGTTGAACCGTGTTGGTGAGTATAGGATGGGGTTGTGCTAGGTGGTACCACAGAAACATATGTACAGCTACTTGGCCATGGATTGGAACAAACAGGCAAAGTGATACCCGCTATAGCAGTTTGTTGGCAAGTTGCTCCATATGGACCTAGGCTTGAAGACGATCCCCATACTCCGCCTGTATAAGTACGTGGGCCTGCTGCACGCCAATGCGAATTACCTGAACCTGTTGCTGAATCCCAGTAATCAGAATCACCATCATTCCATACACCTGGAGGACCTTGGTAGCCCTGGCTCTTATTATCAAGTATTTCACCGCGATAATATTTTGCAGCTTCCAGTAATGCTTCCACTGTAGCAGTCTTTGCATTACTTTGAGGGCCTTCAAGATTATTCACGAATCGGCTTAACATAGAAGCATACGTTTCAGTTGTGCTTACAACATTCGGCTCAACATTTTTTGCAGGCTGATTAATATCAGCAACTGGTAGGTCTACACCTGCACCATTATCACGTCCATAATCCATAAAACCGATATTGAGATTGTTATAGGTTTGGCTCATCACTTGTTGAAATGCTTGTTTCACAATTTGATCGCGATTTAGACCTGTAGACCCGACAGGTTCGAGCATACTTTCTGATTGATCTAGTATGAATAAAACATTGGGCTCTGTTTGTATACGATTATAAATTTCAATATCTTCTGCAATAACATGTGAGAAGCTACTAATAAATATAATCGCACTTACTATTATGCTGAAACTAAATTTCCGTAATAATGTTTTCATAATTACCAACTCACTATAAAATTTAAATTAAAACCTAAAATCCTTTTTAGGTTCATTGAACTTCATTACACACTGTTGTATCAAATGGCATTCCCGCGCTCATCATGGCACGTGCTCCACGACGCATATGCGTCTCTTGAGTACCTAACGTGGCTACTTGGCCACTACCTCTCACATCAAAAACCTGGTCAATATCACATGGCCCTGCCATGCCATTACAAAAACCTGAGCCCATGGGTAACTCTTCCCCGCAAAACTGAATATCTGCGCTCGCCATAACTGTTATATTATTTCCACCAGCGATATTCACGTCATAATTATTTGGGGTTGGTATGTCTCTATTAGGATAAGTTGTTAATGAAGGCACCACTGATAGAATATTAAAGTTGTCATGAATAGCAGATTCAGCAGCCTGAAAACTCAACGTTTGAAACTGATGATTAGCTGTCATTCTTTCATTAGAAGTCGTGCCACTCATTGCCGTGACACCGACCATCGTAATAACTAGAAGCATCAACAAGCCAATAACTAAAACGACACCTTGTTGTTTATATTGTGAGTTTTTCATAACCTTACCCTCAGATAATCGTTCTGTTTTTATTTCTTAATGGGATCGTCGTGGTAAATACACGACGAAGCGTTCTATCATTTGGTGCAACGAATGGTGTACCTAGAATGTTGTATGTGATTGCTTGTGGTTGATCCAACACATTAGCGGCACCTTCCACTAAGACTGCCACCCTGACTGAAACAACGTTGTCCCAATCTGGACCTCCTCCTCCAATAGTGCCTGCCTCTATAACGGTAGAATTTGCATAACTATTTGCAATACCATCAGCATCAGAATCCACTCCATATTCAACCTGAAGATTTCGTATGCCGTCTACTAGCGGTTGCTCAGGTTGATCAACTCCACCCACTAAACCATTGCCATTACAAACAAGCTGATTGTTGTTATTAATTTCAAAAATATTTTGTGCGAGTTTTAGTGGTAATGTTCCAGCCGGCACATCATTCAAACAATCTACGGCTGATTGAAATTGAACAATAATATTGTCACTTCCATTAGGACCAGTATCATTAATCGGCAATACTGGGAACGGATCGACTCCCGCTTGACGAGGAAAACCAGACTGCAAAATATGCTCACGCAAAAAGAAAATTGCGAAACGACCATTCTCTTGTAGCAAACTATATTGGTCTAAAAATCTGTAAGTCTGTTTATTACTTACGTAAATTCCAGTTGTAACTAATAACACCACCAATGACAAAACAAGCGCTACCATAAGTTCAACTAGCGAAAGTCCTTGTTGATTTTTAATATTAGCGTTTAGGTTACTCATAAAAATCTCGCATTCATCTGTACTTGTAACGTTGCAGCCGTTCCTTTTCGATCTGGGTCTTGCCAAGTCACTGTAATGGTTCTTGTGTTATCCCCTTCGCAAGCAGGCGCTACACCAGGGCTAGAATCTGCACATGTAATCGCTAATGCTCCACCAGGTAAAAGATTTTCAACTCCACCCACTAATGTTGCAGGTCCAGCTAAAAACTGACCACACTTCACCCTGAATACATCTAATTGTGCCAATTCTGTTATGTCACATGTACTTGCACCCGAACAATCAGGTGCTGCATTTGAAGGGTGTGCAGGATCATTAGTAACAGCCGAGCAATTGAATGCAGGATTATTATCAGCATCATGATAATCACCATTTGCTACTGCATCAGGATTTGCATGCATTCGTTCAATTAACTCATTGGCCAGCATAGTCGCTTGGCTTCTTGCATATGAGTCATGGCTATAGCGCATACCAAATGCTTGCATACCAGCTATTCCCAATAAACCAATAGATAAAACAACAACTGTGATCAGAATTTCAATCAATGATAATCCAGACATGCAGCGTTTACGCATGCCTGATAAAACTGTTCGTTGTGAATTATTTATTTTCATTATTTAAAATTTCAGTCTATGGACAAGAAGCAAGACCACCTTTTGCAGTCTGGACACGCCCTGTAGTTGAAATATTTATTTGCCTTCCTTCGTTTACATCAGGATTACTTCCACTACAAAGGCGAAAATTTCCTGCTGCTGCACTCTGTAATCCAGATGGTTGATAATTTACAAAATCTGTAAATGGAGCTGCAGCTGCGCGTAGTGTGACTCCAGAATCCAAACCACTAATGCTTTGTATAATTTGTTCACCATCTACATCACCATTCGCATTGCTATCTATAAAAACTAGCCAGCCTGTTTCCCATGCTCCTGGACCAGCACAATCAGTACCATTTGTAGTTCTACATACAGATACCGGGGTACGTAACTTTAATGCTTCTGAGCGTGCTAATTGTAATGAAGACACGAGGCTATTCGCTTGTGTAGACAAACGATTATCACTAACCAAATTTTGAAAATTAGGCACACCCACAGTTACAAAAATTGCCACTACAACCATGACAATCATTAACTCAATTAGGGTGAAGCCAGCATTTTGTGCTGATAGACTCACCACGCTCTCCATAAAAGTTTCCAACTCTAGTGCAATAACTGTACATTTATCGCGCTCTCAATAATGAGATATAGCTACAAATTCACAGAAAAATCTGCCTGATTTGAGTAAATGGAGGGGATAACGTGATTAGTGGAAGGAATTTTTGTGATTTATGTCTCAAGTAGGCAATATTCCCTTAATTTATAGGTAATTGCGCGCGGAGTTCATCTCGATCAAACCACCATTGATCGGCCGTCATGACGTCTATAATTTTGGCTAAACGCTCAAATAATTGATCCGTATCATTCAGTTCTAGAATTTCAATCCAGGTCTTAATCATCTCTTCACCTTCTATATTGCGATGCCGTTTGGCAACTTTTGCAATGATTTGCGTGGTAAGAAACATTAAGTTTTCACGGTGCTCATCACCGCGCATATCAGCAATATATTGCGCAGCCATTGCCGCAACCGCAGCACCATCTGAATTGTCTGGCGTTTCATCTACGATGTTATGCAACATTTCGACAGATAAGGTTGGATTGATTGGATAGGTTACCGCTAACCAACAGCCTTGTCCCAGTGCCACAATCGATAACTCATGATCCGATTGATACAATACACGACAGGTACGTACGGCTAATTCATACTCAGATTCATCGATAAATAATTCAAGTAGTGGTCGTGCACTTTTCCAGGCATCTTCCAGTTTTTCTAGTCCAACCAGCACTTCCGCAACTTCAAGTTCCAGCTTTGCTCGATCAACGTTTCCTGCTTCTTTTGGTAAATTTCTTATCTGTTGCTGAAACTTGATTAATTCATTTTCTAACCAAGCGCGTTCATCTGCAGATTGCAATGAACCAATGGTATCGGGCAAAGAATCAGTTCCTGATTCAAATTTTTTAGGATCAAACTTTTCAATCATTTTTTATTGGATTTTTTTACTGAGTTATTAAAAATACTTCTTAGTATGTTTATAGAGCGTTGATTTAATGTTAATTATCGTATGCTAAGGGGAATCAAATTAGGGATACATATTTATTCAAGTTACTGGTACTCGCATCCTAAGTAATTACTCAGTGCATTACTTTCGGTTCTGTTCCTGACTCGACTCTCGGTTCTTGTTGCAGACAGAGCTCTATCTCCTACATCCATATACTCGTACCGATTCCATCCATGTAGCCGTGCGTTACCAGCATACATGACGTGTTTGCAAATAAAAAACCCCGACCTGCATACACAGAGCCGGGGCCATTACTTTTTTATGAGATTAGTAAACTAAGCTTACGTTTTAAACGAATTTTTTAAACGTATCCGGCCTGTTTATTCATCTGTGCGGCGATCTTGAGTTCGCCCTCA
>CAZAOO010000028.1:0-24881 GCA_964486815.1 uncultured Thiotrichales bacterium | reverse complement strand
CGATCGTGCCGACGTTTACGTGCGGCTTGCTGCGTTCAAATTTTGCCTTGGACATGAGTCAAAAACTCCGTTTCCTGAAAAAAGTTGTATAGTCAAAAATCTCAAGACCCACGCTCATCATCGGCGCAGCCTTCGAAACATGGTGCCCACGACTGGACTCGAACCAGTGACCTCTCCCTTACCAAGGGAGTGCTCTACCACCTGAGCTACGAGGGCGCATTCAAATTGTTGGAGCGGGTGATCGGGATCGAACCGACATCATCAGCTTGGAAGGCTGAGGTTCTACCATTGAACTACACCCGCAATAGAACAAGAATCTTTAGCTTACTTGCTTAACTTACATCATACATACCAAACACGAAAACTCATGCATTTCATTAGAATTATATGGTGGAGGGGGCTGGATTCGAACCAACGTACTCAGAGAGAACGGATTTACAGTCCGTCGCCTTTAACCACTCGGCCACCCCTCCATAGTGAAATATTGTGTGTGACTCATCTGCGAACTGTCAATAGTGTGAAGTTCAGCATAGTTCAAACCCAAAAATTACGCGCTGGTAGCTTAATGCATTGTTAAGCTAACGTAAAACGATTACGTTAAGATTCACGGTCAATTGCGCGATATATACATAAAATTATTAATCTAACTTAAGAAATATTTTTCAAATATGAATGTAACAATTTATGGCTCTGGCTATGTGGGCCTCGTCACTGCGGCATGTCTTGCCCAGGTTGGAAATAACGTCATGTGTGTTGATATCGACGAGGAACGAGTCAAAAAATTACAGCAATGCATCGTCCCCATTCACGAGCCTGGTCTTCAAGAACTGATTCAAACCAATGTAGAAGCGACTCGCATTGAGTTCACACTAGACGCCGAAGCCGGTATTGGCCATGGACTTTTCCAGTTTATAGCAGTCGGCACACCTCCTGACGAAGATGGCTCTGCAGATCTACAACACGTATTAAAAGTAGCCGAAACAATCGGTCAAGGCATGAACGACTATAAAGTAGTAGTAAATAAATCTACCGTGCCAGTTGGAACTGCAAAAAAAGTTTCTAATGCAATCAGAGGCGAATTAGACAGTAGAAATCTATCACTCGAATTTGATGTCGTATCGAATCCAGAGTTTTTGAAAGAAGGCGCTGCAATTGATGACTTTATGAAACCAGACCGAATTATTATAGGTGTAGAAAACCCGCGCACTGCAGAACTTATGCGCGCACTCTATGCGCCGTTTAATCGTAGCCGGGATCGAGTACATATTATGGAACCTGCATCTGCAGAACTCACTAAATATGCCGCTAATGCTATCCTAGCAACCAAAATCAGCTTCATGAATGAACTGGCAAATATCGCCGAGCGATTGGGTGCTGACATTGAAGAAGTAAGACTAGGTATTGGTTCTGACCCACGTATTGGTTACCAGTTTATCTACCCGGGCTGCGGCTATGGAGGCTCTTGCTTCCCTAAAGACGTAAAAGCTTTGCAACACATTGCCAAAGAAGTTGGATACACAGCAAAGCTAATCAGCGCGGTGGATGAGATTAATCAAAATCAGAAACATGTTTTGTTCAATAAAATAAATAAATATTTTAATGGCGATTTAAAAAACAAAGTGATTGCGCTATGGGGGCTTGCATTTAAGCCCAACACAGATGACATGCGCGAAGCTTCTAGTCGAGAATTAATGGAAGCACTGTGGAATGCCGGAGCTAAAGTACAGGCTTATGATCCAGTGGCGATGGACGAATGCCGACGCATATACGGGGATCATCCTGCGCTTACGCTTTGTGACGAAAAAGACGAAACATTAAAGAATGCAGATGCGCTAGCACTAGTAACCGAGTGGAAAGAATTCAATAGCCCAAATTTCGATGCAATTAAGAAATCACTTTCACACGCAGTAATATTTGATGGTCGTAATCTATATGAACCAGGGTTGATGCAGCAATTAGGCTTCAAGTATTACGCTATTGGGCGCGGGGACTCGATTACGAGTTAAGTTACTAGACAGCTAACACTCTGCTCAAATAATCACCAAGCGGTTTTTCAACAAAGGTGATCCCTAAGCCCTGCTTTTGCTTTTCATTCATCGTGCTAAGTGCTGAAATCAAATCTTCAGCAATAGCAGGATGATCTTTGATTACACTAATCGGTTCAACATATACCTTGATACCAAAAACAATAGCATTGGTATTTTTTAATCTTCGAAAAGTTTGCCTTTCACTTCGTAGATACAATCTTGTCTCAATATTTTCATCGTTAATAGCCGTCATCTCAGAATAAAAATCAAAACTACCAGGAAACACACACAATTTTTTGCTAGCAAATAAAAACCAATTTGAA
Source organism: uncultured Thiotrichales bacterium (assembly GCA_964486815.1). GTDB lineage: Bacteria > Pseudomonadota > Gammaproteobacteria > UBA4575 > UBA4575 > JABDMD01. The sequence goes on along the minus strand of CAZAOO010000028.1, from coordinate 22,531 downwards.
CGTTGGTAACAGTCTGTAATTTTTAAGTTCTGTAAAAAATGACGAATCATACGACCGATTTTTTCTTCAAGATTCATAACTGGCTCATGAATACTAGCAAGTGGTTTGCCCATTTTTTCCTGTAAACTCCACCAAGTGGGCGCACAAACCGATGCCGCTACGAGCTTATAATCCTCACCCTCCTCCTCTAGTAAACAATAATCATCTGCAGCTAAGTAACTGGCTAACTCTATAGGGCAATGTTCATAGTCTGCAATGTCATAACTTTTGTTTTCACTTTTAATTAATACATTACCACCTGCCACATCAAATCTGTCAGCGTGATGTTGCTGTATATTTTCGAGCAACAAATGTAAAAATTCTTTTTGAGCTGCATGGCTACCCGGCAAAGCATCGATGACTTCATGCCCTAATGCATTAATAAGTTTTTTCTTTTCTATAATCCTTTCAGAAAAATCATCTTCATATTGGACCCATTCCGAGCTTTCTATTGAACTCAAGCCCAAACGCAGTCGTCCACGCTCGCCGTTAAATGGATAATATTTTACAACGGACATTGTCGTTATACTGATTAGTAAACTTGATTACTGTGTTTTCTCAAATGCATAAAACAATGCATACTTTTTATTGGCAATTTGAACCGTTAATATATTTTCATCCACAAAGGCAACCCCCTCATATTCGTCGTTCACCGAAGCACATTCACTTACTTCAAGTTTAGTGTGATACACATTATATTTTGGATCAATAATATCTAGATAACCAAGATACTCACACCCATCTGAGTCATTACCACTTAGAACACCTGCTTCGTTTATCGAGATAGTGCTGGTCAAGTCATCACGATCTGTATAAGTCCAGTCACCTTTTATATATTCTAAAGAAGAGAGCTGATCGTAAAGATCGCTATATACAACGTTAAGCGCTCCGGTATCACCACCATTTAAGGTCTTAAAGTAAGTAGAAATTGTTTTTGGATTTTCTCCATCATCCTCGAGCGTCCCGGTAAGATTTACCCAATCAAACGGACCACCATCCAAGGCAAACAACACATATTTGTTTAGTAAATGTTCGCCATCGAAATCAAGCGTGCCCACACACATCGCTTTTGCTTTTAGACTGTATGCATACGCTTTATCCTGCAAATGAACTGCGGTGAAATCGTAGGGACCCCTGCCACGGATATCGAATTCACCGATCCAGATACCGTCTAGAGCTGAGCGTGACTTAACTTCATTATGTAAGCTTTCGCCAGGAGTGGCACACCCAAGCGTAGCCAACAGACTTATAAGCACTGAGAAAAAATATAATATCTTTAATTGCATCAACATTTGCTTACACTTTACTCAGTAAATCACGAGTAACTTAAAATTTAATTAAATATACAAACAATTATCATCTTTATAGATAATTGAGCTCCTACTAGTATCAAACTTTGTTGGCTTTAAGCCCTCAAAATCCAAAACTCGGAACCCCATATCTTTTATGTAATTGAAAGCCGCTTGATATCTTTCTCGACTCGAATCATCGAGAATAAGAACACCATTTTCTGACAAACACCCAATACTCTGTTTCACACAATTTACCCTGTCAGCGCCATCCACAATAACGATGTCATATTTTTCATCTGTCTCCTTAATTACTCGACAATACTCTCCATCCACATCCTTTTCCTTAAATGTAAGTGTGACATTCTCTGGCAATTTTTTTTGGACTAATGCATATCTTTATCATATTCAACTGAGTGAACTTTTTTGAATAATCTTGAGTAAAAATAAGTCGAATACCCGCTACCAAATTCGAACAAACTAAAATCCTTCTGCAAACGGTTTTCCATGAAATTAATTACCGGATAGTTCATCCATGGGATATCTAAGCCAGTTTTACTACACGGATGACTCTTTCTTAAATTTTGTACCCATCCTGTCGAATGCAAGTAAGATTCCTTATTCAAAACTAATTTCTTAAATACAACAAACCGCCATAAGTAATTTCTTTTGAATTGCTTCATGGTCCTTTTTTTCACCACTAACTCCTTCTGATCTAAGTGAAGAAACTACTGATCCAGATGCCAATTAAGAAAAACCGAGATTTGAGTTCGGCTTCTTGTATTTTGTTAGGTGTGTTTAAGGTTCTGCAGAAAGCAATTAGAAATAAATAAATTACAATCACACATTGTTTACATCTTTTAGGCACAGCAGATCATTTCCATTAGGTTCTCTCAATGATAATGGATCTATTTGGAAGAGTGAAATTATTTAGTGCGCCTTACAACCTTGTGTGAAGATTAAACCGAGGAGATCTAAAGCCATTAGTAAGTAGCCGAGGTTTCAGGGACTGAAGTTATATCTATATCTTATATCGCCATACCCACAGAATTACCACCGTTTACATTAAGAGGGAGGCATCGAGTATGAAGTTATCATCTCTTTAAATTCACGTGGAAAATTAATAAAATCAACCACGAGCGGCACAAAGGCTTCATTGGGATACAGATGATTAGAAGGTGTTAGGTAAGTGTACCCTTGGGCAAAATTATGCGGAGACCCAAATTGCTCAACAGTAAGTTGGAGCAAAAAAGTAAAATATTTCGAGACACCTTCAACTGTAGCACTATCTACAAGTAAACCCAGGTCAGTAAGTTCTCGATTAATAAAAGAAAATAGAGATGACACATCTTCTCTTACAACCTAGCTCCACCCAGAAAAATCAACAGACCAATACTTCCACAGCAAGTGAACTTTTGATAAAACTCATTACACCTCGAAGTTCATCAAACATGCATAAATTACCTTACCAATCCTTATCTTTTTAACCACTCACTCCCAAGAAACCCAACCATTACCTAAGAGATGCTTGAAGACTAGCCTAAAGGCTACTAGAATCCATTGCGTCAGTATAAGGCCGCCTTAGCTCAGTTGGTAGAGCAACTGATTTGTAATCAGTAGGTCACCAGTTCGAATCCGGTAGGCGGCTCCACTCATTTCTGCGAACCTCCCTTTTCAGTTAGGCTTCAATAATAAAACTATTTGTACAGCTAATTTGTTAGTCAGTCATCTTGACTTTATATTTGTGGCTAAATCAACCTTGAATTTTTGTTTATGACCAGATCAATTGACACCATTACGCAAGTCAGAATCTAATCAAGAAAATAATTGGGATCATACTAAGAAATTTAAAGCTAGCGACATGCCTCTTTCTAACGAGTAGGCAACCGATTTTTCAGCTTTTCTTTAATGATGCGCTTGTTTTCTTGTGTGCAGGGTTAAGTACTGGGTCCACACATGGTCTGGCTAGTTTTTGCAGCGGGTTATCTTTTTGTATTTTATCCCAAATGCTGGTTTTCAATCTATTGGTATCTGTCTCTTGGAAATCTAGCCAGTGTCGAGTTACTTCTCTATAGCGTGTCTGAATCTTGGGATTGAAACCGAGCTTTTGCAAGTCTCTTACTCTAATTTTTGCACGACTGTAACCATTGTAGAGACCCAAGGAAATGGCATTGGTAAACGTTCCTTTGCGAATGATTTGATAGTCTTTAACCTTGGCAACTTGCAACTGACTCACAACCGCTCTTGCGTCGTCTAAAGTTTTTTCAGCAGGAAAATACACCCAATAAGACTTTGGCTCTTTATCGGTAATGGCCTTTTGTTTGGTCTTAAATCCATTTTGTTCTAGTTTTTGCTCTAATTTTTTACTATCCTTCTCATCCAATATTGGGCCTAATGAATAACATGTGTTTGCTGGTCCGATTGAAGGAGACATATTTTTATCTTCCTTGATATTTAGCTTCGCAATATTATTATTGCCCTCTTTAGTTTTAGTTAATGAAGCCTTCTCACCAATTTCATTCGCACTATTTTTTAATTGTTCGCTCAACAACATCAGTGTTTGCTCAGCTTGCGGTTGTGGAGCAACATTAGGAATTGTGCTTTTCTCTGAGAATGCCACCCCCCATATCAAATAGCTCAAATTAACCACCAACAAAAGCATAAATAAAGAATGCATATTTATTCCACTTGCCAATTACATTACATTTACATTAAATATTTTGCGAAACAACCGTTAAGCCATCTAACACCAGCGTGTCATCTATCATCACAGATAGAGATAAATACGACTTGATTAATAGAGCATCCCCACCCGTCAACACTATCTGATCAAAGCCATCGTAATGTGATGTCATTTTATTTACAACATACTCAATACCACCCACTAAAGCGCTCATACAACCCGAATATATAGCATTCTCGGTAGTGCTGGACAAAACATTGAATCCTACTTCTGCAGCTTGATCTGTTTTAATTTTTGTATTCTCGAGGAGCGTTTTGTTCATGCTTGCCAAACCGGGGAAAATTACCCCTCCTTGATGAACCCCTTTAGCATCTAGCGCATCAATGGTTACTGCCGTACCTACATCAACTATACAGCTATTTCCAGAATATTTTGCTTTAGCACCAATTAGTGCAGCTAGCCGATCCACACCCAAAGTACTTGGATCTGCATATGCCAGACGTATACCAAAACTATTTTGTACGGGGTCTAGAAAATAAATATTTTTCACGCCATCAGCCACAAGCGTTTCTCTAATTTGAAAGTTCATTTCTGCGCTTAATACAGAACAAATTATAACCACCTTTGAATTACTGAATTGATCACACAGTGACTTTACACTATAGAGCTTACCAAAAGGCCCATATTTTTGTGATTGATATTTTTCTATTTTACCTTCTGCTTCAATGGCAAATTTGCAATAACTATTGCCTAAATCTAATAATAAGTTCACTCTGTATTTCCAATATGTTTAATTTCACTTATCAACGCACTATGTATATTTACAAGCTTTCCATCAAGATCCAAAACAATTTGGCCCAGCTCGTCTATTCCTTTTACCAGACCGGTATTAAGTTTGCCTTGATTTAGAAACTCGATATTTTTATCTAATAACATGTCATAAGGCTGCCACTTGGTATTTAAATCTCCCGATAGATCTTTATCAAGCTTGGTTAATGTATTATAAAAAGCAGCTATGATATTTGCTGCAAGTTCATTTCTGGATAGGTACCAGTTTGATTTAATAGACAACAAGTCTACCCAAGGGGAGTTGATATTCACATCATTTTGCAATGACATAGCCACATTAAGCCCCACGCCAATGATTAATGCATTATTTTTTTGACTAACCTTTCTCTCAATCAATACTCCGGCCAATTTTTTATTTTCAACACATATATCATTAGGCCATTTGAGCTGGATATGCTTACAACCATATTTCTCCAACAGCTCAGCAACAGCAATCAACAACCAAAGACTTAGCGTCTCATATTCTTGTTTCCAGACTTGCAACGGCCACGACATAGACATATACAGATTAACTCCTGATGGAGATTCCCAGTGATGCCCATATCGACCCCGACCTTTTGTTTGCCGCTCTGCCAGACATAGCGAAATTTGCTTGCTGGGTAACGCACTGTCGAGCAAGTAATCATTAGTAGAAGAGAGGCTAGAAAAAACATCCACATTACTAATATCGCTCAATCCATAAGCTACTAAATATTCGCGTATCTTTTGCTGGTCCAACGGCGCAAGAAATGCATTCCCGTCATTGTCGTTACTTAAGGCGTTGGGCATTTTTATTAACTGCGGCGTCCAGAAAATCAATTTTTTCACGATTTTTCCACAACAGGATAGTACGCTACGAGATAAATGGTAATATTCACAGCATGGAGTGGATTTTTATAAAATACTAATTCGATACAATCATACCTAATCTCTCTATTTCATTATATGAAGAACTTCTCTCAAAGCTTGCTACCGAAACGCTTACAAAAAATAGCCCTGTGTTTATGCCTGAGCCTGTGTATATCTCTAACGATTTTACCACTTCATGTACAGGCTGAGTTTTATGTATACAAAGAAAATGATGGCACCAGCTGGATAACAGATCGAAAAATGCCACAGGAACGATATACCCTGATGGCTACCATAGGCAGACCCACAGCGGTGGTGTCTTGCAGAAATATGACAGCATCCAAATTAGAAAAACGTGCCGACACTTATAAAGATGCAATCGAAGCCTATTCCATAGCCTACGAAGTAGACCCGAAACTTGTTAAAGCCATTATTGCTATTGAGTCATGTTTTGATAAAAAAGCGGTTTCTTCTGTCGGCGCTCGAGGTCTTATGCAACTCATGCCCGCTACTGCAAAAGAGCTAGGTGTTAATGATTCCTTTGATTCTAACCAGAACATCCGTGGCGGAATAAAATACTTCAGCCAAATGCTGACACGATTTAATGACAATACTGAATTAGCGCTAGCAGCCTACAATGCTGGTCCCGGTGCAGTGGAAAGGTATGGCGGCATTCCACCCTATGCAGAAACTAAAGGCTATGTTAAGTTAGTTTTAAAACGCTATGCTAATTATGTAGCGAAAAGCAGCACAGCTTCAAATTAGACACTAATATTAAAATACTTATTGGTATTTCTTGCCTTGATACATAATCCATCCACCTGGGTGGCGTTGATTGGGATCATGATGCGTCCAATGCAGCACTCCGCCTTTGTTATTCCATTCATACTGACCACGAATTGAAACTTGATCATTTTCTCCTAGAGGCACACGTGGTGCGAGATCAATATTATGTGCGACCAATAGGGTTAATCCATCAGGGATCTTGATTAAAAAACGTTGGTGACGAGAACCATCATTATCATCTTTTAAAATTCGTGTAACATTAGCCACTGTCGATACCATAACCCCAGAACGTTGTGCATTATAAAGGGAACGAATATCTGACTGACCAACCTTTGCGGGTTGTGAATCACTTGGATGATTAGCACCAGTATCGGGCTGCGTTAAGCTGAATGGATATTGAAAGAACAGCCATATTCCACCAATTAAAAACAATAAAGCTACAGCGATTTTTTTATATGTATTATTACCGCTAAATAATTTACGCAGCAATATCGGTGTACCACTAATTAATATCTTTCTTATAAGCGGGATCAACGCTATTCCTTTTTATTTTCTGATTTTATTCCGCTAATAAATATATACTATTCTAAAAATATAATCGTAATAACAAACATGAGCAATTCTTCAGAACAGTCTTCAAACTTTATCCGCAATATCATTGACCAAGATATCGCAAATGGTAAAAATGATGGCAACGTAATCACCCGCTTTCCGCCAGAACCCAATGGTTATTTGCATATTGGCCATGCGAAATCGATCTGTTTAAATTTTGGCGTCGCACGTGACTACCAGGGTCAATGCAATCTCAGATTCGATGACACCAATCCTGAAAAAGAAAGCCAAGAGTATATTGATGCCATCAAAAAAGACGTGCAATGGCTAGGCTTTGAATGGTCCGAGCTTCACCATGCATCAGACTATTTCGACAAGTTATATGAATATGCTGTTGAACTCATTAAACTGAACAAAGCATATGTTTGCAGCTTAGACGCAGAAGAAATACGCAAACAGCGCGGCACATTAACCGAAGCAGGTATTGAAAGTCCTTATCGTGACCGCAGTATAGAAGAAAACCTGGAAATGTTCGCTGACATGAGGGCTGGCAAGTACAAGGAAGGTGAACATGTATTACGCGCAAAAATTGATATGGCTTCTGGAAATATTAATATGCGTGATCCTGTGTTATACCGCATTAAATACGCAACCCACCCAAGAACACAGGACAGATGGTGCATTTATCCAATGTACGATTACACACATTGCATATCCGACTCATTAGAAAACGTTACTCATTCTTTATGCACATTAGAGTTTGAAGATCATCGACCTCTATACGACTGGGTGCTGAATGAGCTAAAAACCGCTGTTCACCCACAACAGATTGAATTTGCTAGACTATCTGTTGAATACTCGCTTAGCAGTAAGCGAAAACTGAATCTGCTTGTAAGTGAAAACCATGTAGATGGATGGGATGACCCACGCATGCCAACAATTTCAGGCATGCGACGTCGTGGCATCACACCTGAATCTATAAGAGAATTTTGCAACCGTATAGGTATCACAAAAAAAGATGCTTTCATCGAAATGAGTGTTTTGGAAAATTGCATTCGAGAAGATCTTGATCCACGTTCAAACAGATTAATGTGTGTAATAAATCCACTAAAAGTGGTGATTGAGAATTATCCAGACGATAAAGAAGAAGAATTTAACGCAAACAATCACCCGAAAAACCCGCAACAAGGAAAGCGCTCTATTCCTTTCTCAAAAACAATTTATATCGAGCATGATGACTTCATGGAAGATCCACCAAAAGAGTTTTTCCGCCTTGGCCCTGGCAAAGAAGTTCGCTTGCGTAACGCATACGATATTAAATGCACCGACGTAATCAAAAATGACTCAGGCGAAGTTACAGAACTACGCTGTCAATATGATGCAGACAGTGCTGGCCAAAACAAGAAGAAACTCAAAGGAATCATCCACTGGGTTTCTGCTAAACATGCCTTAAATGTTGAATCACGGCTGTATGACAGACTATTTAATGTACCCAATCCGGCTGCAGCTGAAGATATTACCTCTACACTGAACAACGAATCACTATCTATACATTCAAATTCAAAAATTGAACCATATGCTAAATCAATTACCTTAGATGATCGTGTGCAATTTGAACGGCAAGGATTTTTTTGTTTAGACAGCAAACATACAAAAGAAAAGCTTGTGTTTAATCGCATTGTTACGTTACGTGATAGCTGGATAAAGACTGATAAATCTGGCAAAAAGTAATTCCCATATCAAGCTACATTATCATTTAATTTAGAATATTTTTTATTAGCACTCTAACGTTAGAGTGCTTAAAGAAACTAAATCCAACTCTTACAATCCAATCTTAACAATGAAGAAACAATAACTTCGCAATTAAGGCATAATAAAACTGACAAATGGTATTACCGTTAATCAATGTTCAATTGAATTCATATCTATAAATAGGGTAAAAATTATATAACAGTAATAAAAGGATTTTTTATGCTTGTTAAACAAGAGAATTTACAAAATTACTTTCATGATTGCTTAAATAACTCGTTGCACAAACACAATGTGCAAGCCACCGATTACACTATTATATATCTCACCAATCTTTTAATTAACTTTACTCGTACAGAAAATTTTATCGATGAATATGAAGGTAGATCACCCGTCAAACCATTAGCACTACACTATTCTGAAGCTTTAAATTCAACTACTGTTTATGAACGCAATATTGCGCTGCGCCGTTTAGGTGACATAGCATTATTTGTATGTGGTTTATTTTCTGACAGCTTAAAAACCAAAGCAGTCGATGTTGATTATTACGCTGCAATGGGTGGCACTGCATATAATCATTTATCTGAAAGTCACAATATAAATGAGTCTGGCTCGGTATTTAAAGAAGTATTTCATGAACTCTCAAATAAATTTGTTGATTTTGCAGATGTACTATCCGAGTTAAATGATAACCAAGGGCAATCAAACAAAAACTTATTGCGTGCTTACGAGATTTGGGTAAAAACAGGTAGCAAAAAAGCTAGAAAACTATTACTTGATTCTAGAATACAACCTATAGAAACTACTACCAGTTTTCTTAAACACTAATCACCGCTATACGAATGTCTAATTTACTTGCGGACATTCAAAACAATCTTCAATCAATCTATGAGGTTTCAGTACCGTTATGCGTAGATGACTTTTTAATCACAGATAGAAGTCATGCAGAAGTTCTTGCAAACAAAATTATAGATAATGACTCTTTAGAGCAATTACTAATATCGCCGCAAGATGATTGTTTAGATGTTTCGCTTTATTTAGATACCGAGCTAATAAACCGATTATGTGAAAACTATCCTTCGGAACATTCCAATAAAGATGACTTGCATGATTTTTGGATTGCCCTGGAAGGTGTAAGCCATTTCTTATACTTAGCGTGGAACGCAAACCATGACCGACCTGTGTCACAACTTGAACTCGAACTACAAGCCGAGGTAGATAAATTTGTAAGTGCAACTGCAGTTTTAGGCCTAGAGAAGGATAAGCCTTTTATGCAAGAAATTTGGTCACTTTTATTTTCGCAACCCAGATTTAATGAAAATTTAGAAAAAGAGCACTTAGCACGCTATAAAAAAGCCAATGAGTATGCTTCCAAATACTGTCTTAACTTAATCGACATGAATAAGACCACTAAATGCTTACATAATGAGTTACGCAGGTTTTACCGTCTCAACCAACGCGAGAAGTTATCACGAATTGATACCTTAAATACCGACTAAAGACATAAAAACCCCTGCAAAGTACTTCCTAAACAGAGGTTTTAATCTTAAATAACTATTAATAAACCAGAAACCCTCTTAACCATTTTTAAATCCCGCGCTAAATTTAGACATAAACTGCAACGCTTGCTGCACCTCTGGATCTTTCATGGTCTTTAATAATCCCATAATTCCTCCGGATGATGGCGCATCGTGACTCGCTTTTGCTGAAGCCGCAGCTTCACACATGCTAGTTAACATATCTATCATGTAATCACGTTCTAACAAATCGAGTAGTTTATGAATATTTTCATTACGTGAAATACGATCAGCAATAATCATTAATGAATTTGCCATCTCACCAAGTCTGCCAACAATATCATCACTCATTGCATCACCGGCTGATCCAAGCACACGCACCAGATTAGCTGCGCGCTCCAGGTCTCCAGTTTCTACGAGATGATCAATTAATGGGATCGCCTTATCTAAATTACTGCGACTCACTTGATCTAACAACATTAGGCCATCACCCATCGTACTTCCAAGTCTGCCTACAATATCATCCGAAAGCGCATCCGCCGCACTTTCAAAAATACGTTCAGCTTCTGTCTGCATTGATTGAAATTCGCTCATAACAATGCCCCTTATAGTAGACCGCGCGCGCTGGCCCAGTACATTTTGTTATAGGCCGTTTTAAACCAATGAATGCCTTTCGTAGGCGCCTTGGGATCAGGTGGGTTTTGATAATTAAACATTGCATACGTTGCCCTGCCTTCACCCGCCTCAATGAAGCAAAATACTTTGCCGTCATAATCACGAACCGGCTGCCCAATTTTAATTGTTGAAGCAATATTTTCTGCCAGAGCTTCAGCTTCAAAGTGCGCGGTAGAACCTGCTTTACTGATTGGCAAGTTAGTTGTATCACCAATAACAAACGCATTCTCGTAACCTTCAATATTAAGTCTGGTACGGTTAGTTGGAATAAACCCACCTGCGCCTAACTCATTATCTTCAATTACCTGCATACCTTTATGAGCTGGAACCGTTACTAACAAGTCGAAATCTTCTTCTGTCCCCTCTTCACTTATCACCTTACCTGGCTGCACTTCTTTCATGTTAAAGAGAGTTTCATAGGTAATGCCTAATCGATCAAACTCAGGCTGCGCCCATTTGGCAACAGGCTCTAAACTATGCACACGACCGATTGGATAAGTATAGTGCAATTGAACCTTGTCCCAGATGCCACGTTCTTTGAAATAATCCGCCAGCATAAAGGTAATTTCTAATGGCGCCATAGGGCATTTATGTGGCACACCTACTGCAACGACTACTCTACCACCTTCAAAATTCTGCAAAGAACTAAACATCTTAACTGCATCTGCTTCGGTATAAAATTGAGATGCATTTTCAGCTAAACCTGGCGTCCCTTCGGCATGCGCACGTGAGCCAGTTGAAATTACAATAATGTCATAGTCATATTGTTTACCGCTTTCGGTAACCACATTATTTTCTTTAAGATTAAATTTTGTAACCGGATCGACCCTAAAAGTTATACTCGACTCAAGTAGGCTTACTTGATCACGATACAATTCATCAGGCATCATTTTACCAACTGCCACATATAGCAGTCCTGGTTGATACATGTGTTTATCAGACGCAGATAACATGGTAATACTTGCCTTACCCGTTTTAATTTCTGTACTTAATCTTCTTGCTAGATTGTTTGCCAGAATGGTTCCACCCATTCCGCCACCTATAACGAGTATTTTCATGATTACCTCTCTATCTTATATTTATAAGTATTGATTCGTATTCTTTAATAGTTAACATTCTTGAGAAAATCCTATTTGGTTTTCTTGACCACAATGTGCCAGACACCGTCTTTTTCAGAAGTTTCAACCATTTCATGTCCCACTTTATTAATCCATTCGGGGATATCCGCTGCAGAACCTTGATCAGTAGATAATATTTCTAACTCATCTCCTATCTCTGACATTTTCATTTGACCTATAAGTTCCATTAAAGGTCCTGGGCAAAATGTATTTTTTGCATCAACTATTTTTCTTTCCGACATATTTGTTCTCCTTAACTTAAAAATGCCAAACTTGGCCTTCAGAGGCCTCGCCTAAAAAGGCAGTTAAACCTAATGGTTCCGATACGAAACTTCTTAAATCATCTTGTTTTAGCTCTAGTATATCGACCGCCATTGAGCATGGGAAAATTTTTGCATCCCCGTACTCTACAGCTTGCCCAAATAACTCCATAAAATCGGGAGCATTCTTTTCTTCCAAAAGCACGCCCATTTCACCCTCAGCAGGTGCTTTTTCTGATGAATCTTTAACGAAAAACTTTAACGCATTCATAGACAGAAATACGGTTACATCATTACCACTGACAGCTCCAACTGAAGCTACCATTGCTGCCATTTGTAATTGCTCGCGGCTACCGGATGTAACCATCACACTAATCCTATCTGCTGCCATATTTACCTCACTTAAATTAGGCTTTTAAAAGTTTAGAACTTCCATTTGAAAGCATGCAAATGTACAGGATCATTTAACAGACGAAAAGCTTTAACGTAAGACCGTCTAATATCAAACTAATTTCTATCTACTATTGCTAGGTTAAAAATTACAACAGGCTAGAAATTACTAAAAAAAATGACATATCAGTCACTCTTTAATTACTGGCGACCTGAACACTATTTAGACAAAAATTTCTCGAATCGTTTACCACAATAGTAACACTCTACCTGAGATTTTTTACCAAAAGGCAAGTAGACCATTGGATGCCCTAAAGCACCACCGCCGCCATCGCAGGCAACTTCCTTATCTTTGGGTTTCACTTGCGCAACGTTAGTGGTTATTTTTGCTGTCATATTATCTGCTCAATTAAGCTTCCGGCATACTCTTTACATACACGTCTTGCTTACTATAGGGAATTTCAATGTCATGCTCTATGAACTTTTTATATACTGAACTATTTAATTGGTCTAACACTTGCCCGCGCAACACCGGCTGATTGATCCAACATAATAATTCAAAATCTACACTTGAAGCGCCAAAATTTCGAAACCTAACTCTTGGCTCAGGCAAGCCACAAACCTTCTCATTATCATTAGCAACCTGTTCTAACACTTCACGTACTTGATCAATATCAGTTCCATAATCCACGCCTACTTTAACTCTGATCCTGCACTTACTATTTGGATCACCTGCTTCATTAGTAATTTTTGCATTGCCGATAACGGAATTGGGTACAGTAATCTCAATATCATCACGCGTAAGCATCCTTGTACTTCGTATTCCTATATGCGTGACTTTGCCTCGCTCACCAGTATCCAGAACAATGTAATCACCTAGTTTATAGGGCGAATCAGCAAGAATGAAAACTCCAGCAAACAAATTTGCCAACGTGTCTTTTGCAGCAAAGCTAAGCGCTAATCCAATAATTCCTGCTGAAGCAAGCCAAGCAGTAACATCAATGCCCCATGCCAAAAACAACATATAGACTGTGGCCGCTACAACAATTAGTAAAGCAAGATTGCTAAATAGAGGCAAAGTACTATGTTGAATTAATTGACTTTTATTATTATCACTGCCTGTTTTGGAACTAATCGTTTGTAATAAGAATTTTGAAAACTTAATTGCAAATGATGCCCATAGCATTATTACAATAGTCTTTAATATAGCTTCAGTCGTAGCAACGGCATTTTCTGGCATCTGCAAAACTTTTATCGCTTGCACAAAACCAAAGATAACTAAACTCACAAAAATAGGTTTTAGTATAAGCTCGAGTATATGATCATCGCCCTTAATTGCAGTCTTGGAAGCAAGCTATTTTAAAAAAAAGAATAATGACAAAATTAAAAATTAAAAATTAATGCGAAGGCAGCAAAAGCCAATACAATACCAAAATCTTTTAAGTATGGGTTTGGCCCAAAGATAACGAGCCAGGAATCATAAAGCGCTTGGACTTTTTCCATATAAATGCTTCTTAACTATAGCTTAGTAGGATTTGGAACATCCCCGTACACTTCCATAGGATCAAACATTTTTTCATACTCCTTAAATTCCATCTCGATCGGTGCCTCACCTGGTTGCTCTCCAATCGGAATGGCACGATAAAAACATGAACGATAACCAACATGACAACTTGCATCTCCAACCACATCCACTCTTAACCACACCGCATCCTGATCATCATCAATACGTAACTCAACTATTTTTTGCACCAAACCACTACTAGCTCCTTTGTGCCACAAACACTCACGACTGCGACTCCAGTAATGTGCTTCACCGGTTTCAATCGTCTTTTCTAATGCTTCTGCATTCATATAACCCAGCATTAATAACTCTCCAGACTCCGCGGCTGTTGTGACTGCAGGAACCAAACCATGTTCGTCAAACTTTGGTGCAAGCGTATTACCTTCTTCCACTTCTTCAACCGATTCACGTTTTCCAAACCATTTAAAATGTGCAGTCATGACGAAATATTATTGCCGAATATATATAGGATATTGAATTATACAGACTTGGTCGATTTAAGGCGTATATACCTTAGGAAACATCACAAGATATAATAATTAACGATATGGGCTATCAATATGATCAAAATCATCCTCTAGTAAACCCAACATAAGCAAACCCAGAATAGCAAAATCCCCCAACAAAGAAGAGATCACTTTTAGCTCACTATTTAATATCTAACGCTGTTCATCCCCGCAATCCTCAACAGCAATAACCCTATTCGTTTCCAGTACTCTATCTTTATAGAAACCGGTACTCAGACCCATCAGCACGAAAACAATTGAGCATTATTTAAGAAATTGCCAGATTAGAGCTAGAAATCACCCTAAGCATAGAACTCACAGCACGCATGCTGGTGTTGAGTATAATATTCGTTATTTAATATAAAATAAGCAGCCAATTAGTATTTTTAAGAATAGAAGCTTAGTGTGAAAGAGACTAGTAATAAAAAGGATATGTATGATTCGTGTTAATAAATATATTTTAGTTATTTTAATAACTACATGCCCATTAACATCATTGGTGACTACTGCCGAAGCACTAAAGGATGAAATCGTACAAATCGGCCAATTTTCTAAAATGGACCTGGATGGTTGGGAAAATAAATTATTTGCAGGAGAAACTAAGTACTCTATCAAAAGTATAGACAAAAACTCCTTCTTACATGCTGAAAGCATACAATCTGCATCAGCCTTATATAAAAAGATAAAAGTGAATATTAATGACACGCCCTATTTAAACTGGAGTTGGCGCATTGACAAGCCATTAACAAATCTACATGAGAAAGATAAAAGTGGTGATGATTATGCTGCAAGAATTTATGTGGTTTTTAAAACTGGTTACACGCCACTAAGCGCAAAAGCGCTAAATTATATATGGTCAAGCAATAATATAACTGGTACTCATTGGCCTAATGCGTACACTGAAAAAGCAATTATGATCCCCCTACGATCTAAGCAAGACAAATTAGGCACATGGCAAGTCGAGAAAGTTAACATCAGAGATGACTTGTTAAAGCATTTTGAGAAATTACCAGCATTTATTGATGGCGTTGCCCTAATGACTGATACCGATAACTCTAAAGGTGTTGCCAGCGCGAGTTATGGTGATATTTATTTTTCCAGTAATTAAAATGCAACACATTCAGCTATACACAGATTTATTTATAAATAATTTACCTATGATGGACGTACGTGCTCCTGTTGAATTTGAACGCGGCGCATTTCCAAATTCTATAAATTTACCACTCATGGATGATAAACAACGCGAATTGGTTGGCACCTGCTACAAACAACATGGTCAAGAAAAGGCTATCGAAAGAGGTCATGAACTAGTACAAGGCGAACTACGTGAACA
Organism: uncultured Thiotrichales bacterium; assembly: GCA_964486815.1. Classification (GTDB taxonomy): domain Bacteria; phylum Pseudomonadota; class Gammaproteobacteria; order UBA4575; family UBA4575; genus JABDMD01. The sequence continues at coordinate 6,393 of CAZAOO010000028.1, read as the reverse complement.
TCGAGTTTCTGCATGGGTTAGGTTTGCCGAACAACACCCAAACGGATTGCTTTATTGTTTCCGGGGTGGTTTGCGATCCAGAATTACTCAACAATGGATGCAAGCAGCTGGCGTGAATCTACCCATCGTTACTGGCGGATACAAAGCATTACGCACATTCTTAATAAATGAATTAGAAACTGCTGCAAAACAATGTAGCTTTACATTAATAGGTGGAAAAACAGGCTCAGCCAAAACTACACTTATTAACGAACTAGACAATGCAATCGATCTTGAAGCTGCAGCCTATCATCGTGGTTCAAGTTTTGGTGGTCACGCCAAAGCACAGAACAACCAAATCAATTTTGAAAATATTTTAGCAATCGACTTTTTAATATTAAGACATAAAAATATTTCAAATATTATTTTAGAAGACGAGGCACGCACCATTGGAAAAGCAGGTTTACCTAAAACACTCTTCGCTAAAATGCGTGAGTCCCAATTAGTCGTAATTGAAGAACCCTATGAGGCAAGACTGGAAAGGTTGATACAAGAATATGTTATAGACATGCATTCTGAATTTGACGCTATGCAAACCATCAACTCATTTGAATCCTTTTCTGGCTATTTACTACTTGGGTTAGAAAAAATCCAAAAACGCTTAGGACCTGCGCGTTATCAGGTTGCCTATAAAGCTATGCAGCATGCACTCAAACAACAGTCTATAAAAGGAGATATCTCAAATCATTATGACTGGCTAAAAATAATATTAGAAAATTACTATGACCCGATGTATGAAGATCAATTAAAAAAACGCCATGAATTTATTTGCTTTCGAGGCGATTACCAAGCTTGCAAAGAATACCTGGAAAACTAACTCTCTAGCACTGACCATCTCTCGATTGCGGAATCTAGCTCTTGCTGAGCTACAAATAATTGCTCAAGCACTTCACTTGTCTCTTCATAAGGTTTGTCGTAAAAATCGGGGTTTGCAACTTTAGTAGTTAGCCCTTGAACAAACTTTTCAAGCTCGTCTATTCGCGCTGGCAATTCGTTTAACTCACGCTGCAATTTATAACTTAACTTTTTAGGCTTGTTCTCCTCTCCTTTTGCAGTTGATGCGGTAGCACTAGAACCTCTTCCACCTACAGGAGCATCCGTTTCTAAAAGCTGTTTTCCACGCCGCGACCAATCTTTATACCCACCCACATATTCTTGCAGAATACCATTTTCTTCAAACACCAATGTGCTAGTCACTACATTATCCAAAAAGTCACGATCATGGCTAACCAATATCAATGTGCCGGTATACTCAACCAAACGTTGCTCTAGCACTTCCAGCATTTCTACATCCAAATCATTCGTTGGTTCATCCAAAATTAAAAGATTCGCAGGTTTAGTAAACAATTTTGCCAAAATTACCCGATTACGCTCACCACCTGACAAGGCTTTCACTGGCGTCATCGCACGTTTAGGACTAAACAAAAAGTTTTTTAAATATCCAATCACATGCCGTTGTTTACCGTGCAATGTTATATAATCTTTACCATCGCCAATGTTATCTGCAATCGTTTTATTCAGATCCAGGTCCTGCCTTAATTGATCAAAATAGGCAATTTCTAGATTCGTTCCAAGCTTTATCGTGCCCTGCTCTGGAGAAATTTCACCTAAAAGAATGCGCAGTAGCGTACTTTTACCCACACCATTATTACCAATTAAACCGATGCGATCACCACGTTGCACTTTAAGCGAAAAGTCTTTAATTAACGTTCGATCTCCATAACCATGGGTAACATTACGAACCGTAATAACTTTCCGACCAGACTTTTCTGCTGTCTCAAGATGAACGCGCGCCGAACTTTCTCGCTTAATCCGTTTTGAACGTTCGTCACGCATCGCTTTGAGTGCTCTAACCCTGCCCTCATTTCGTGTTCGTCTGGCTTTGATACCTTGACGTATCCATACTTCTTCTTGTGCAAGCTTTTTATCGAACAACTTATTACTGGTTTCCTCTTCTTCCAGCGCTTTTTCCTTTAACTTAAGGTAATTATGATAATTACCAGGCCAACTGATTAACTTTCCTCGATCAATCTCCACAATACGTGTCGCAATTTTTTGCAAAAAAGTACGATCATGAGTTATAAAAATTACGCTACCTTGATAGCCACGCACATGATGCTCTAGCCATTCAATCGTACTGATGTCCAAGTGATTCGTAGGCTCGTCCAACAGAAGAAGTTCAGGTTGCGATACTAATGCTTTACCTAATGCCACTCGTCTGCGCCAACCACCAGACAACTCACTTAACTTCTGTTCAGCCGGTAATTGTAATTGCGTCATGATGGTTTCTACCCGTTGGGCCACTTGCCATCCGCCACATGCATCAATTAACAACTGCAGTCCATGTAATTCATGCAATCCGTGCTCATCTAAATTCTGTTTAGATAATGCATTGTATTGATCTATTATTTTTTGTTGTTCTGCTAATCCATGCAGCACGACGTCTTTAACCAGTTCTTCGGAACTCTCTAATAAATTTTGTTCCAGGGTACTAATGCGCAGATTACCTTTCCATTGCACCTCGCCTTGATCGGGTTGTAATTCATTCGCTATCATCTTCAACACCGATGACTTACCCGCCCCATTACGACCAATCAGACACACACGCTCCTTTGCCTCGATAGCAAAATTAGCTCCCACCAAAAGTGGTGTGTCGCCAAACTCCAACGACACTTCATCAAATCGAACTAAGGTCATATGTGTTAACTAGTATTTAAAGAATTAGCATATATAAATCAATGATATACACCATACTCAGGGAGTAGTAAGCAGACTCTAATATGAGTATTATATATGGATTAATACAATCAAATTCCACGCTGAAGACCACGGAGTTAACAAAATGAAAAATATCAGCCTTGTATCTTTATTATTTGCTGCATTACTAATGGTTGCATGCTCATCAGAAACACCGGATACATCATCAACTCCTGCTGTTAAATCTTTATATGACCGAATTGGTGGAAAAGAAAAAGTTAAAGCCATTGTAGAAGATATTTGGAACAACCATGCAAAAAATCCAATCGTTAAAGATCGTTTTGCTGCTAGTGACCCTTCCTATGTGAAAAAAAGAGTATTTGAGATCTTTGCTGTAGCAGCCGGTGCGACAGATGTTGAATACAAGGGTATGGACATGAAGTCAGCCCATAAAGGCATGAATATTAATGAAATGGAATTTAATGCTGTAGTGGACGATGTTCTAGCTGCATGCGAAATGCACAAAGTTGCGCAACAAGAACGCAATGAAGTATTAGCAATCCTTTGGTCTGTGCGCAAAGACATCGTTAATTCTAATATCATTACTGAAACACTAATTAAGTAGTTAGTTAGTAACTAAATTATCAACACGCCCAAACAAAAGTCCTGTAATTATAATATGGCTTTTTTATGCCCATTATCTTACCCATTACTATAAGTGTATAGCCTATTCAAATATGCTAGTACCTAGTCAACTTGCTATCTGACAGGCGATCACATGCATGCAAGAATAATAATTAGCCACATAGAGATAGCTCACTTAACAACAAACTCACTGCAAGAAAAATTATTACCTTGCATAAAAACGTCTCGTAATAAATTACGAGGCGTTTTAGTTATTGAGGCTTAGCTAGCTGACTACACGAGCGCAAGATTAGATTGAACAATAATATAAAGCCCAATAATTTACTTGGGCGTTTTTCTAAACGCTATTAAAACTTTATTATACCAGCTGTAAATCTAGCAGGCCTTCCATTTTCTCTGCAGTCTCTGATTTTCCAGTGCGACTATCACCAACTAATGCGACGGTAACACTGACGGATTTTGCATTTCCACCAGTGCGTACGCGTTTTTCACTTGCGATGCTTTTTATCCTTTCAATCATGTCATGCGCCAATCTTACCGGCCCTTGTTGTTCGATTTCTTCCCGATTCTTATATCCGCAACGCGTAATATCCTCATCATCATTGTTTTCATAAACACCAGCCATTAACTGGCTATTAACTACACCCACCATCATTTCTTTCTTAGCAACCAAGTTTTCCATGACATCAGTGAATCGTTTTTCTGTGGCTATGAATTTTTTGTGTAGATCTGGATGCAATATAGAACCGTCCGATTCCTCTAACAGTGGAAATGGATTTGCCCAGTAACTGATTTCTTTTTTTCCTCGGTGCGTTTGCGTACTACCGGCAGCGACACGCTCGCCTTTTCGGAAATGCTCTATAGCATCCATTACCGGCATGTCGTAGTGAATCGTTTGAGCACCTTCTTCAATAATATTGAAGTTATTGTTATACATTAACCCATCAAGAGCATGTCCCGTCATGACTTCCGACACGGTTGCTACCGGCACAATTTGTCGTGCGTTAGTACCAGATTCTTTATTGTAGCCAATTTCACGTCCTTTCATTTGCATCTTGGCATGCTCACTAAATCCATCTAAGCAAGCAAACGCACCTGTTTCAGTGCCATAGAAAATCATCCGTGTTTGGCCATCCGTATCTTTTTCTAAACGAGCACGCCCCATATCATCAGCCTTAACTAACATTTCTGTGATGTAAGGTTCATTAGTTGCTTCATCAAAATGACAGACATATCGTGTACATCCGCAATGTAACGGTAAATCTCCAGCGCGAATAGCAAGTACATTATGTAGCGTTAGAATCGGCTTTTTCCCGTACCCGAAATATTTACATTCATCGAGGTTTGGCACCAAGCCTACTAGCAATTCATTTTCTTCATCCCAGTAATAACCCAAATCATCCATCGTTGATGATGGGCAACCAAAGATAAAAACGCCATCGGGTTTGCGATTATTTAAGATATCTTCAGCTTCAGCAAACGGAAATAGATTTAATAAACCTGCTTCGATTTCAATACAACCATTACTCTTGTGCAAATAAGCAACAATTAGCCACGCTCCTACTCTCAATGGCACCGCTGTCCAATCATCTGGACAAAACTGATCACCTTTAAATGGATTATGATCTAACTCGAAGAAAGGATAAGCACGCTTATTTGAGGCAGTTGAATAATCGACACCTGTACGAATATCAGCCGCAATGGTTAGTGGCACTGATGATAACGACACATAGTCAGATGGTAAATTTAAATAATGTCCTGAAATTTCACCCGCCGTTACACTTGGATGAGCATCCATACCCACGGAACGACGCACACCGGTTTCCAGACCTACCTTCTTTAGCAAAAATCGCCGAGTTTCCATAATTAATTGAGAAAGACTTGCCGCTTTACTTGTAACCAGATCCTTGATCGATTCTGGAGTTTCTTCTCCAGTAATTACTTCATTGTGTAAACGCACCAAACGTGAATAGGTGACATTTCTAAAATGATGAAATCCGCCATCCATAAACTTGACGAGTGCAATATTTTTCTCAGCAACACTCTCTTCCAATGCATTTTCTGATTCTAAAATTTTTAGAAAATCTCGTGCACTAACATCAAGTATAAAATTGATTTTGCCTTGAACTTCTAATTTGTTGTCTTTTCTATTTCTTAAATTTTCAATAAATTCCATTTTGTATTTCTTAAGGAATTTTGAAAACACGCGACTCTTAAGTAGGTGCTCAGCTGTATTACAGCCTTCACGTATTTCTAATACATTTTGTGGATTAAATTGCAAAGAAACACTCGAATCTAGTAATTCAGGATTATTCGTCATAGCTTTCCCTACGTTTATTATTTTTTATACTTTTTAGATAATGAGATTATACACGACGATATCGATTATCACTTTGATAATCTTATACAACAATAGCTGGAAAACCTGTAAGAGTTTACAAGCTAGAATTAAAAAAGCCCCATAACTATGTGATGGGCTTTAGTTTTTGATGCCTGGCAATGTCGTACGACCCTCTGGTAGTTTTTCGCTCCTGCAAAAACTGCACTTCCACCATCACTGGCAGTCGGATGTGGGAAGTGTCGCGTGAGCACATGGAAGTGCACAGCGACCTCGAATGGTGAGAGTTCACTACCCAAAAACAAAAACCCTCAGTACTTAACAGCACTGAGGGTTCAATTTGATGCCTGGCAATGTCCTACTCTCGCATGGGGAGACCCCACACTACCATCGGCGATACGCCGTTTCACTTCCGAGTTCGAGATGGGATCGGGTGGTACCAACGCTCTTTGGTCACCAGGCAAACTGGTTGAACTTACAGAAATAAAATTTCAGTAAATTCGAATTTTGGATTGTAACTAGGTTTCAAGTTTAGACTTATCTTGCCAAGAAATCATTCTTGGACTTGGACTTTATTCATCAACAACTCAATTCGCTTGAGTGTTATATGGTCAAGTCGCACGGGCAATTAGTACTGGTTAGCTTCACACATTACTGCGCTTCCACACCCAGCC
>CAZAOO010000027.1:0-27531 GCA_964486815.1 uncultured Thiotrichales bacterium | reverse complement strand
AATGGCGCCATTCCTATCTCAAGTATCTACCGTATGATTGATGGTAGTGATGATGTGGCTTTTCATGGTGGTAGTAGCATGCCGGTATGGGGTAATCGCTATCGGTCTGAGAGTATATTTGAGCTTGGTCCTGATAGTTCACAAACCTTTGTGCGCGGACGTATTTTCGAATTACTCATTTTTTTAGATACCTTACAAGTTCCGTGATTAACTTGAAATATAAATTTTTGACACTATATGATTATGTATGGAATCTGAATTAGCTCATATTACCTGTCCCCATTGCGAGGCGACGAATCGTGTGCCGCACGCAAAGTTGGTACAGAAACCTAAGTGTGGAAAGTGCCATAAAGAATTATTTGCGGGTAAGCCATTAGAGTTAAGTAGCAATAATTTCTCAAAAGTGATTAATAAAACTAGCATACCTGTCGTAGTGGACTTTTGGGCGCCATGGTGTGGTCCATGTAAAATGATGGCGCCTATATTTGCTCAAGCAAGTGCAACCATTGAACCACGAGCACGATTAGCTAAGCTTAATACAGAATTTTCTCAAGATATTGCATCTCAACATGGGATTCGTAGCATTCCTACACTTGTGGTATTTAAAAATGGTAAAGAAGTTGCTCGGCAGGCGGGAGCCATGGACCAAGGAAATCTTGTACGCTTTATTGAAGTAAATTTATAGCTTTAAAAGCTATTAACAGAGTTTTTTGTAGAGATAATTATTAAGCTCATGACTTTTTAGATGTTTGCACACTAACAGCGCTGAAAACACGCTCTATATCTTTACTTTTACACTTTGGACATTTTTCTTTATGTTCATCATGTTCATTTACTGATTCAATTAAATCAAATTCATGACCGCAGCTATTACATTTAAAATCGTATATTGGCATCGTTTCTTTTGCTGGTTAATTACCTGCTTCTTATACTATTTTTTGGCTTAATCATGAGTTGATTTGCGTCAAACATGCGGCCATTTTATTTAAGTTGGTCTTTTCTAAGGTCTAGCAAAGCATCAATTGCGCGCAATAACTTCCATTGGTTCAGTAGATTAGGGTGAACATTTACATGTGCTAGACCGTCAACAATAAATAATTCAGATTGACCTTCCGCTACAGCTCTAGATAATAAAATGCTTTCAGTATAGGGAATAATGTCGTCATCAACACCGTGTAGCAATATAAGTTTTGCATTTAGCTGAGAAAGGTTTTTGTTAGAGAGATTTAACGCATTTAAATCAGCGCGAATGGCATTTGGAATGCCTGTAATTAGAGTTAGGGTTTCACTATAATTTTGATTTTTTAATAGAGCTAGTATCGAGTTTGCTTCAACTGATAAATTATTGGTCAGATCCTCGATCGATGCATTTGGGTCATCCATTTTTCGCTGAGCTATTGCATAGAAAATTTCTTTATCAGTTTGTCTTGATAAGCGTTCAATATTGCTTAGAACAAATACCCACTTACCATACTCGTTTGGTTTTATATATTGCCAGCCGTTGTCATTTTTAAAATACCCTGTGGTAAAAAAAGTAATCACTTGTTCAACATCGTAATAACCACCAACACTCAATATAAAGTCAATTTTTTCGCGAACGTCAGGATCAAGTGCCGCTAAGACGGCTGGACCGACAGCATAACTAAACGCGCCTATTCCAGCTTGCCCTTGTACTGGAATATCAGGACGAGAAATAAGATATGTAAATGCATCTATAATAGTACGATTGTCTTCAGCCCGAATTTTGAGTTCACGTAGGTTAGAGATTTCTGGAACAAGAACCATAAAACGGCTACGTGCCAGTGTTGTAGCAAATGCTACTAATCGCAAATCCTCTTTGCCTTGTGCCGCTACTCCAGGTATTAGAACGATACTCGCTAATGCTGATTCTTGAGGAATATATAAATCTGCTTGGTACTGATTACTTTTGATTTCATAATTAATTGATATTTGTTTTGGTTTAGGTGTATGGCTTTTAAGTCGACTTTTCTCATGGCCAGCTACCAAATCTTCCAGAAATAAAATGCTTTCATTTTGACGAATAGATACATAAAGAATCGATGAGATTATAGTGATAAATAATAATGAAATGACTAGTGTTGACCGTCTATTGAGAATCATAATGTCTTATTTAAGCCAGCATTGAGTGCCTCGGCTTTGACACTGGTCAATATCCCATTCAAATATCAGTTTATATTAGCTATAAGTATAGTTTCCACATACAAGATTATTTGAATAAAAAATAGAGAGCCAAAAATGCAATCCCCAGTACAAATAACGTTTAGAGGTTTTGAACACTCGGATTTTGTGGAGGAGAAAATTCGCGAAAAAGCGAAAAAGCTTGAGCATTATTACCCGCATATCTCACATTGTCGTGTCGTTATTGAAGCCGAGCATCATCGTCACCATCAGGGTAATCTTTATGACGTACGCATTGATATAACCGTGCCTGATAAGGAGATTGTCGTCAGTCGAAAAAAACACGATAACCATGCGCATGAAGATGCTTATGTTGCAATTCGTGATGCATTTAACGCAGCACGGCGACAACTTGAAGATTATGCGCGTGAGCATAGAGGAGATATTAAAAGTCATGAGGTTTCTTCGAGACGCTCACAGGCAAAGCGATCATTTTCAGAAGATTTAGATAATTGAAAAAGGACAATGCATTAAGTATTTTAGATAAACATATAACTGCAGGTTCTTGAATCAGTTTTGTTTACGAGTGTCGGGAATTTCACTAGGAGGTGAGGGAGGTACTTCAGGAGTAGTGTTAGGATTAACTTCAGGTGGATTTCCTGGTGGAATCTCTGCGGGGTGGCGGTGGAACTTCAGGTGGAATTTCGGGCTCACCGTTTTTATTAGTCGATAGCTGCATATCAGCTTCAATAACCATAGCTGTTTCTAAAGCTGTGAGAGTATTGGGCTAGAAAAGATAATTATTAACGCCAGTACAGCAATAACAAGTAACAAAACAATCTTATGTTTAGCTATTTTCTCCATTACTATGTCCTTCAGATTAATATTGATAATAAAGAATAATTATACACATGACTTGTAGTGAGAGAATTGACATAAATCAGTTTAAGTAGGCTCTGTAGCGATAATCGCTGCTAATGGTATTTCTTGCTGAAGCGTTTTAAGTTCAGTTTCTGCTAGTGTTTCTTGTTCTAGCAACATTTTTGCACCGCGTTCAAGTACATCGCGGTTGCGTCTTAAAATATCGGTTGCTTTTTCCAATGCACTATTCATAAGGTCTCGCACTGCACAATCAATTTCCCGTGCAGTTTCTTCGCTGAAATCTCGTTTATTAAAACCTGGTACACCTTCTAAAAACAAAGGCGCATCTTTTTGGTATACTACTTGTCCGAGTTTTTTGTCCATGCCATATCGTGTAACCATACTTCTTGCAATGTCGGTTGCTTTGGCAAGGTCATCTGCAGCCCCAGTTGATAAATGCTGAAAAATAAGTTGCTCGGATGCACGACCACCGAGTAATACTGCCATTTTGTTTTCAAGTTCTTCTCGAGTCATTAGATAACGGTCCTCGGTAGGACGTTGAATGGTGTAGCCAAGTGCACCAATACCTCGCGGGATAATTGAAATTTTGTGTACCTGATCTACACCAGGTAATGACATGGCAACAAGTGCATGTCCCATTTCATGATGAGCAACTACTTCACGCTCTTTTGGATTAAGCAAACGATTCTTTTTCTCTAGCCCAGCAACAATGCGTTCAATTGCTTGAGTAAAATCATCTAAAGTGACTTCATCACCTTTGCGTCGAGTAGCCAGTAAGGCCGCTTCATTGACTAAGTTAGCTAGATCCGCACCAGTAAATCCAGGTGTTAATGCAGCAATACTTTCTAAATTAATACCCTTAGCTAAGTGAATATTTTTTATATGTACTTTAAGAATTTGCACACGCCCAACTTTGTCAGGGCGGTCAACAAGTACTTGTCGATCAAACCGTCCAGCGCGTAAAAGAGCAGGGTCCAAAATTTCAGGACGGTTAGTTGCGGATAACAAAACCAAACCTTTACTTGGATCGAAGCCATCCATTTCTGATAGCAATTGATTTAAAGTTTGTTCTTTTTCGTCATGTCCACCGCCAGCAGGATTAATTCCACGGGCACGTCCAAGCGCATCAAGTTCATCGATGAAGATAATTGCGGGAGCTTTTTGGCGCGCCTGATCGAAAAGATCACGTACTCGAGCAGCGCCGACTCCAACAAACATTTCTACAAACTCAGAGCCGTTGATTGAAAAAAATGGAACTCCCGCTTCACCGGCTACAGCTCTTGCAAGTAATGTTTTTCCTGTTCCAGGCGGGCCAACTAATAAAATGCCTTTAGGAATTCTTGCGCCAAGCTTGCTATAACCTTGTGGGTTATTTAAAAAGTTAACTATTTCTTGAAGTTCTTCTTTGGCTTCTTCAACACCAGCAACGTCTGCAAATGTAACCTTGGTATCTTTTTCTACATAGACTTTAACTTTGCTTTTCCCAATCTCCATCATGCCGCCACCTAAGCTTCCCATGCGACGAAACAGGTAAGACCAAAGTGCAAAAAATAATAGAATCGGTATAACCCAAGAAACCACATTACCAAGCCAGCGATTTTCTTTTTTACCAGCAAAGCTGACGCCAGAGACTTCAAGATCATCAATCAATTTTGAATCATCAAGGCGTACTGTATAAAATGAGCGCTCAACATCGTTATTGATATTTAAAGCTTCTACTCTCTCATAAGGCAAGTACTCATCTATGTCTTTAAGAATAATAGTGCCCGAGATATCAGTTTCAGTAAGTCGTATGTTTTCTAGCTTACTTGCTTTGAGTAGTATTTTAAATTCACTGTAAGGTAAGTTTTCTATTTGAGGTGGGTTAAAAAAACTTTGTAAATAAGCAATGAAAAAAAAAGCAAAAACAAAGTACCAAATTGAATATTGGTGTTTATTATCCATAGGTCATTTAGAGCGCTACAATCATATTTTATAAACCTAATATAGAAATAGGTTTTGTTAATTGATATGCATCAAGGCAAGCAATAGTAAGTGTTCATATAGTTAATCTTAGGATTTACACTAGTATGTATAGTTTGTAAAAAAACCCCTAGTTTCAATAACATATGAATGTATAAACATTTGTATATAACAGTATCTATATGTAGATAAGGATACACATGTCAGGTTTAGCTACTCAATATCCTTCGGTCACTCCCGTCGTAAAATCTTTACTTATAGCTAATGGAGTTATGTTCGTGCTACAAATGTATGTGGGAAATACCATGATCGTAGAGTTGGCGTTATGGCCATTAGATTTATCATCTGGACCAAGTATCGCATTAGCACGACCACAGTTTGGAATTACTCAATTGGTGACCTATGCATTTTTACATGGTGGTGTAATACATTTATTGTTGAATATGTATGCATTATGGATGTTTGGCTCACGTATAGAGAATTTATGGGGTTCTAAAGTATTTGCAATCTATTATTTTGTCTGTGTAGTTGGTGCAGGATTGATGCAATTACTAGTTTCTTCTCAGGGTGAAAATATTTATCCAACGGTAGGTGCTTCGGGCGGTGTTTTTGGTTTGCTGCTGGCATTTGGTATGTTTTACCCAAGGGAGCGACTTATCCTTATTTTTCCACCCATACCAATGGAAGCCAGGTGGTTTGTAATAGTCTTTGGTGCAATTGAACTATGGTTTGGAATTACTGGGACAGCTGAAGGTATTGCGCATTTTGCTCACTTAGGAGGAATGTTATTCGGTTTTATACTTATTCTATATTGGAAAAAGCACCCACCACGATTCTAAAACACCTGAATTACAGCAGTCATTTGAGCTTTAGCTATTGCTGCAATTAAAAGATTCTATTAAACACATATTTGGCTGTTATTTGTTCCTAATCAATTTTAGAAGGAAATTTTGGTCTACAATTTCTACGAATATTTGGTGTTTTTATGGAGAAATGTATATGAGCTCAAACAATAAAGCTATTAGGGTCATTTTAATGCTAAGTCTTGTGGTGTCACTTGTATGTCTAAATTATGCAATGAGTCAAGAGATTCAAGATGCGATTGATGCTGGTAAAGTTGAATATATACGTTCATGTGCATTTTGCCACGGTGACAAGGGTAAGGGGGATGGATTCTATGCTGCTAAATTAATTGTCAAGCCAGCAAATATAACTTTATTGCAAAAAGAAAATAATGGGATTTTCCCAACCAGGGCTGTTTTCCAAATTATTGAAGGGACAGATGATATAAAGCTACATGGACCGAAGAGCATGCCCATTTGGGGTGATCGCTTTGATAATGAGAGTTTTTTGTATGTTGATGATAGATTTACAAGAACTTTTGTCCGTGGCCGTATCTTTGAACTACTTTTATATCTCGAAGAAATTCAGGTGCAATGAATTATAAGCAAGGAGTTAGGGTGATGCATGAAGTAAAGATAGTACCGAGTATAGCGATATTACTTGGAATTCTAACTTTGTTGTTAAGTGTTGCAGTTCGAGCTGAATCTACAGTTGAGCAAGATATTGGTAAGCTAGAATACTCAAGCTTTTGTGCTGACTGCCATGGTAACGATGGTAAAGGAAATGGTCCTAAGGCAAGTCAACTATCAGCAACACCGACTAATCTTACTTTGCTTAGTAAGGTAAACGGAGGATCTTTTCCGGAAACAGCAGTCTATAATATTATAGATGGTCGCAGGGTAGGTGATTTTCATGGACAAGAAATGCCTATTTGGGGTGAGGACTTTAAGGAAATAGAGGGAAATGAAGATGCTGTAGATGAACGAATCAGTAATCTAATTGAGCACCTTAAAAGCATTCAAGTTGAATGATGCAAATATCACGAACATTATCTTTTCACTATTCACTATATTGATTTCAAATTAAATTGATTACATTTTCATGAATTTAATTATACGGAATATTGATATAGGTCATATATATTTGTCCATTAAATATTACGCTGCTTTGTGTTTAACAATATTTTGGAGGAAGTTATGTTTGAACCACTAAATATCCCTTTCGGTTGTGTAATGCTATATAACGTTGTGAAACTTAAAGAAGGGGTTGTTGTAGAGGATGTGGAGTTGACGCTTGGCGAATTATGTAATGTTGTTAAAAATACATATGGTGATGATAAAGGAGGCTTTATAGGCGGCCAGGTATTTAAATTTTCTGGGTTTGTTTCTGATGAAGGCTCAATCGCATCAAAGAAACAAACTGAGGATCATATAGCTATTGTCACTTATTGGCAGTCATATGAGCAACATGAAAAATCTCATGCTGATAAAGTTTTCAAAGAAAAATTTGATGAACTAGCAGAGGAGGCTAGCGAAACATATGAAATTGGTTATGAAATGCTATGGCAAGGTACACCGGAAGAGGAATCAGAAGTATCAACTGTTGTTAGTTAAATATTACAAGCATAGCTAAATATAATTAGCTTTGCATTTTCCAGCTTCCATCTGCTTGTCGGCACGCGGTGCCATAAACTCGTTCGGTTTTACCACCAATAACTGCATTCATAGTAAATTCGCGACAGGGTGAACCACTAACAGATTCATAAGTGCGAGTAGGGGTAACTGCATATTGATTGCCGGTGTCAGGATTTACCCATTTACTTGAAACACCAGTTCGTACAGTTTCTAGGGTATGTCCTGTTTTCAAACGATCGGCTTCATCTAAGCGTTTACCAATAGAACCACCCGCTATTGCTCCAATTAAGGTTCCTACAGCAGTTGCAATCACTCTGCCGCGGCCATCACCGACAGTAGAGCCTAAGACAGCACCAATTACTCCGCCGATTACCATGCCTTGGTTTTCTTGGGGAGGTGCTGTGGCACAGCCTGATAATCCTGTGGTAAGTATTAAAGCTAATAATACAGGATGTATTCTCATGCTTAATCTCTCGCTTATTTTAAAGCTAAAGAGTAGTATTTATCGGATAGTCCTATATTGACATGAGTCAATGAGATGGAAATTTAATAAGAAATTGAAGAGTGCGTTAATTTCAGCAAGGAATATTTCAAAAAGAAGTTTTAGTACTGATATCTATAAGTATAAGCTATAGATAACTTGCTTAGAATCATTGGGATCTGTTTCAATATGCATGCCTAGGTCTATCGCTAGAGACTTCATTTTATAGTTAGCAGTAAAATCGATTGAATATAAACGCGTAACACCTTGTTCGCGGGCATATTCAATTAAGTATTTCATAAGTAAAGTACCTAAGCCTTTTTTGCCATTCATCAGAAACAGCAACAGAGAATTCATACGAATCTCCACATTGATTGATTGCGTAACGACTCACACCAATTTTTTTTTCGTCATCTTTGTCCTGAATAACTGCAACAAATGCCATTTTATTTTCATAATCCATATTACACAGATCTATAAGTTCCTCGGGAGTGAGATGTGCAACACCGCCTAGGAAGCGATAGTGTTTACTTAAGGGTGACAAATTTTCGATAAAGTCTCTTTCGATTTCGGTATCATCCAGCGTTACGGGTCGTATCGATATTGCTTGGCCGTTGATCTCTTCTGTGTGCTGTAATTTATTAGCGACTTGTGCCATTTGTCCTCCTATGAGCATATGTTTTTTATATTATTTAGATGAATAAATATATAAGTGGCATTTTCTATCAGTCTTGGAGATATGGAATTGATATAACTCAATATAAATACAATAGTTAATGTATATAATCTGGTTTTATAGATGTCCCAACACTTATTCTAATCACTCACTACATGTTTGAGTTCATAATATGAAAACACCACATTATGTTCGATGGTTTAATAATCTCGGACTTGAAGATATTGCGCAAGTAGGGGGTAAGAATGCTTCATTAGGGGAAATGTTTCGAGAGTTAAATCCGATGGGTATTAAAGTCCCAGATGGTTTTGTGATTACGGTGGATGGTTACTGGGATACCCTGCACCAAGCAGGTATTCTTGAAGAACTCAAAGATTTATTAAATCCTATTAGCAAAGATGATGTTCATGACTTGGAAGTGCGTGCACAAAAAGCGCGTGAGCTTGTTGAAAATGCGTCTTTACCCATTGCTTTATCTAAAGAGATCAGTGAAACCTTTCAACAATATACTAAAATACATGGTAAGAGCATCAGTGTCGCAGTAAGGAGTTCGGCCACTGCAGAGGATTTGCCTAGCGCTAGCTTTGCGGGTCAGCATGATACATTTTTAAACATACGTACCGAGAAAGAGTTATTAAGCGCCTACAAAAAATGCTTAGCTTCGTTATTTACTAGTCGCGCAATAGCATATCGTATAAATAATAAGTTTGACCACTTTAAGGTCGCATTATCTGTGGGTGTAATGAAGATGATCCGTTCGGATCTTGCAAGCAGCGGTGTCATGTTTTCAATTGATACGGAATCAGGCTTCAAGGATGTCATATTCATAACTGCAGCGTATGGTTTAGGCGAAAATATTGTCCAGGGCAATGTAAGTCCAGATGAATTTTATGTGCATAAACCAACCTTTGAACAAGGCTATCGTGCAGTGTTACGTAAATATATGGGAGATAAATCCCTCAAAATGATTTACGCAAACAATGGTGAAACTATTCAACAAGAAAATACTGCAAGTGATGATAAAAAGAAGTTTTGTATATCTGATGAAGAGGTTTTAACGCTTGCAGAGTATGCAATTAAAACTGAGAAACACTATAGTGCTATAGCCGGTAAATTTAGACCAATGGATATGGAATGGGCTAAGGATGGTGTTGATGGTCAATTGTATTTAATACAAGCACGCCCTGAAACCGTAATTTCACAACAAGATCAAAATATTTTAGAACAATATCATTTAAAAGAAGCAGGAGAAGTTATTGTTAAAGGTCGGGCTGCAGGCACAAAAATAGCAGCTGGAAAAGCAAGGTTGATTACTAATGAAGATCAATTATCTGCTTTTCAACAGGGAGAAGTTCTCATTGCAGATAGCACTTCACCTGACTGGGGTTCAGTTTTTAAAAAAGCTTCTGCAATTGTAACCAACCGTGGCGGACGAACATGTCATGCTGCAATTGTAGCGCGGGAGCTTGGAATTCCTGCTATCGTAGGCACGAGGAACGCATCACAAAAAATTCATGATGGTCAACAACTAACTATTTCTTGTGCTGAGGGTGAGGAAGGCAAGGTCTATGCAGGGAAACTAGATTTTAAAATCACAAAAACAGATTTAAGTAAGATACAAAAGCCTCGTACTAAATTAATGATAAATTTGGGCAATCCAGATCTAGCCTTTAAGTTAAGCTCCTTGCCCTGTGATGGGGTTGGGCTTGCGCGTATGGAATTTATTATTAATGACCATATTGGTGTACACCCTATGGCGCTTGTGTATTTAGAAAAAGTAGAAGATTTAAATGAGCGCAAAAAAATTGAAAATCTAGTCGCTAACTATAAAAACCCACAAGAATATTTTATTCATAAATTATCAGAGGGTGTAGCGACCATCGCAGCAGCGTTTTATCCTAAACCGGTTATTGTTCGCATGTCTGATTTTAAAACCAATGAATATGCGAACTTGATTGGAGGTAAATATTTCGAGCCGTCAGAGGAAAATCCTATGTTGGGCTTTCGTGGCGCCTCACGTTATGCGCATCCAGATTATGCAGAGGGATTTGCACTTGAATGTAAGGCTATGCACCGAGTGCGTGATGAAATGGGTTTTAAAAATGTAATTTTAATGATTCCATTTTGCCGAAGAGTAGAAGAAGGTAAAGTGGTTCTTGATGTTATGAGTACATATGGTCTTAAGCGTGGTGTGAATGAGCTTGAGATTTATGTGATGTGCGAGATTCCCAATAATGTTGTACTGATCGATGATTTCTTAGAGATTTTTGATGGTATTTCTATTGGTTCGAATGATCTAACTCAATTGGTTCTTGGTGTAGACAGAGATTCTGAGACCGTTGCTTTTGATTTTGATGAGCGTGATCCTGGAGTTTTAAAGATGATTAAACTTGCTATCGAAGGAGCTAAGCGAAATATGTGCTATTCAGGAATATGTGGGCAAGCGCCCTCAGATTACCCAGAAATTACAGATTTCTTAGTAAATTTAGGTATTGATTCAATTAGTTTGAATCCTGACAGCTTATTGGAAACGTTAGTTCGGGTTAACGAGCTAGAATCAAAAAAGATCTTCCCAATTGTGTAAATCAATATATTCATAAATTAGCGTGAGTTCTTTACTACCATATAATAATGACAATCCACTAATTGCCGCACTGCTAGATGCATCTATCTATGATCACGAGGTATCTGAAGTTTCAGTTATAGAAACGCATATATCCTGGGTCGTGCTTACAGGTAAATATGCTTACAAGATAAAAAAACCTATAAAGTATAGTTTTGTCGATTTTTCTACGCATAAGAAAAGGCAATTTTACTGTAATGAAGAACTGCGGTTGAATCGTCGTTTAGCCCCTAATCTGTATATAGATGTTGTTGCAATAACAGGTAGCCCTGAAAATCCAAGTTTTGATCAATCGGATGATGCAATCGAATATGCCGTTAAGATGCGTCAATTTCCGCAGTCCTCTTTGTTAAGTTACTTATCTGTTCATAATCAATTATCAAAAAAGAATATCGATGATATGGCAAGAGAAATTTCAGATTTCCACTTGCATATAGATAAAAACCCAAGTAATGCTGTACTCGGCTCCCCTGAAGATATCCATCACTGGGTGTCTGATAACTTCCAACAAATAGAATCAAATCTTACGGATGACAAAAGCTCTTCACTTTTGAAGAGCATTAAAAACTGGAGTGAAAACGAATATGATAAAAAGTATAATCAATTTCAGAAGAGAAGAGATAATAAATTTATTCGAGAATGCCATGGTGATATGCATCTTGATAATATGGTTTTAATTGAAGATAAAGTTACCATTTTTGATGGTATAGATTTTAATGAACATCTGCGTTGGATTGATGTTATTAGTGAGGTCGCATTTGTAATGATGGATTTAAGTAATCGCGGGCATCCCGAATATGCAAGCCGATTTTTAAATTTATATTTGCAACATACTGGTGATTATGAAGGTTTAAGTATTTTAAAATATTATTTAGTTTATCGTGCAGTAGTTAGAGCGAAAGTAGCATTATTACGAATTTCACAAAAGAGTCTTTCTACTATTGATAAAGAAAAAACACAACAAGAATTTAACTCCTATTTAACGTTAGCATCAGAATATATTTCTGATTATAAGAATGCATTGATCATCACACATGGGTTTTCAGGTTCAGGGAAATCTACACATACTGAAAAACTACTAGAGTCTTTGAATGCCGTACGTGTTCGCTCTGATGTTGAGCGTAAAAGATTATATGGTTTTGAATCATCACAACATACTCAGTCTAATGTAAACCAAGGTGTTTATAATACACAATCAACTATTGACACCTATGAGAGGCTTGAAAAATTATCAAAGGTAATATTAACCTCGGGTTTCACGGTTATTGTCGATGCTTGTTTTTTGAATTATGAAATACGTCAAAAGTTTTATAAGCATGCAGAAGAGCTCAAAGTGCCTTTTATTGTTTTAGATTTTCAAGCTTCTGAGGATGCTTTAAAAAAACGCATTACATTTAGGGCTAAGGATAGACTTGAGCCATCAGAAGCTGATTATGAAGTTCTGCAATATCAGCTCGAGAATCACTGTCCATTCAAGAAGCAAGAAAAACCTTATGTAATTGTCGTAGATACCGAAAAAGAAGCTCAAGTCAGTCAAATCACTTCAGCTATCAAAAATCACATGGATGGCCTATCTATATGAAAATAATAGCTAAATAAATACTTAAATATGATTTCATGTTGATATTCATCAATATTTAAACTCGAAATTTCATTAGTCTTAGAGATAATAAAAAATAGGAACAAGTACTTTTGTCTGGACAAAATATAGATGCTTATACACCAGCTAAAATGGCTGAGTTAGTTGAGAGTATAGGCATAAAAAAAGCTGCTTTACCTGTAGCTCCTACTTTGATGCTAGGACTGCTAGCAGGTGTGTTTATCGCATTTGGTGCCATGTTCTATACACTTGTGATAACAAATCAATATATGGGTTTAGGTTCAGCACGCTTAGTGGGTGGTATCGCTTTTTCGTTAGGATTGATTTTGGTTGTAGTTGGAGGTGCAGAGTTATTTACCGGTAACAATCTTATTGTTATGGCATGGGCGGATAGAAAAGTTTCTACATTAAAGTTGTTGAGAAATTGGAGTCTTGTTTACTTTGCAAATTTATGCGGAGCTATTGGTGCTGCTGCATTAGTCTACTGGTCTGGTACACTTTCGTTTGGTGATGGTGCAGTTGCAGAAACTGCTTTAGATATCGCTATAGCAAAAGTCAATATAGATCCCTTACAAGCATTTATTAGAGGAATATTATGTAACATATTAGTATGCCTAGCAGTTTGGTTGTGCAGCTCCGCGCATGATGTGGCCGGAAAGATATTAGCAATTGTTTTTCCAATTTCTGCATTTGTTGCATTAGGTTTTGAACATTCTGTTGCAAATATGTATTTTATTCCATTAGGTATGCTAATAGGCGGAGAGAGTATTAGTGTAATGGACTTCTTAAATAATTTAGTACCAGTTACTTTGGGTAATATAGTAGGTGGAGGTGTGTTTGTAGCCTTAGTGTATTGGGCAATTTATTTAAGAAAGTATGCTTAGTGAGGCAGAAAGAGATCGTAAAGTACGTGTAGTTCTTGTTCTTGAGGGCTCAGCCAATGTAGTTGTTCTCATAGCTAAAACTATAGTTGGAATTTATACAGGTTCAAGCGCAATTCTGAGTGATGCTTTACATTCATTGACTGATGTATTTAATAATGTATTCGCATATATAGCTCTTAGAATATCTGCTTCTCCACCAGATAAAAATCACCCATATGGCCACAGAAAATTTGAAACATTAGCCGTTTTTGTTTTAGCAACATTGCTTAGTGTCATTGCAATTGAAATTGTGATTCGAGCTTTTGGTCGTATTGGCAATCCAATATTGCCTAGTCGGTGGGGGCTGATCGTTATGGTTGGAGTATTGATTGCAAATATTGCCTTATCGAGTTGGGAAAATGTTCAGGCTAAACGTTTAAATTCGGATCTACTTAGAGCTGATGCGAAACACACTTTTAGTGATGTACTTACTACGGTTGCAGTTATTGGGGGCTGGCAATTGGCTGCACGTGGTTATCCAATATTTGATTTTATTCTCGCAGTAGTTGTTTCAGCATTAGTATTTTACCTTGCATATCAGTTATTTCGTAAAAGCATTCCTATATTAGTGGATGAAGCTGCTCTTGATCAAAACAAAATCACTGAAACGATAGAACAACTTGATGATGTAATTAAAATTGAACGGCTTCGTTCACGCAATATCGGTCAGGAAACATTTGCAGATGTTGTGGTGACTGTTAGGGCAAATATGTCAACAGAAGAGTCCCATAAAGTTGCTGATCTGATTGAAGAAAAACTATATGAAAATTTTGGAATAGATGACGTGGTAGTACATATAGAGCCGAAACATACTTAACTCGAGGTTTCAATACGTGTGCGAACTTTTCGCGATCTCCAGTGATTATCCTACAAATGTTACTTTCTCGCTTGCTGAGTTTTCAAAACATGGTGGATTGACTGGACCACACAAAGATGGATGGGGCGTTGCATTTTATGCAGATAAAGATGCGCAAATAATTAAAGAGGTACATAGTGCAACTAATAGTGAATGCTTAAAATATGTTAGAAATCATCATATTGAAAGCAAATATGTAATATCACATATCCGTAGAGCGACTCAGGGTGGTGTTGCAGTAGAAAATACTCAACCATTTAGTCGTGAACTTGGTGGACGTATGCATGTGTTTGCTCATAATGGGGGTTTACATGGTATTACTAATGATGAAAAGTTAAATCATTCAGTATCTCATCCTATGGGTGATACAGATTCTGAATATGCTTTTTGCAGTTTAATGAATTTACTTGCACAGTTATGGATTGCTAATAAAGCACCTACTATTGAAGAAAGGATCAATGTTGTAGCTTATTTTTCTAGTTTAATCAGGCCCTATGGGCCGGCAAATTTTATTTACTCTGATAGTGAGTTGTTGTTCGCTCACAGTCATAAACGTACGCATAATGATGAAAAAGAAATTCGCCCACCTGGGCTATATATTTTGTCCCGAGCATGTTTAATCGATATAGAAAACAAGCCAAATATTACTGGTTTGAATATTCAACCCACACAAACTGAACAAAGAGTTATTCTTGTAGCGAGTGTTCCATTATCTACGGAGAGCTGGCAGCCACTTGATGAAGGGGAATTAGTTGTACTGAAAGATGGTGCAATTATTAAATCAGTTAAACATGCTTTTTGAAGCATCTAGTCGTGGTAGTAACTTACATCGGACTATTGTTTTTAGGGACAACTGGATGTGTCGCTAGGCACGCTGCCTGCTAATAATAAAAAGTTTTTGAATGGCTCCATATTGCTCATAGCTTCCATTTTAGGACCAGTAAATTTCAATCTACGCAGCATCATGGCTTTCATAGGCCCATATTTTCCTGCACCCATCTCCATCCAACGCTGAGTTGTAGCATGCATAATGTAGTCTGCTCGCTTGTCTACGGTTGCATCAACGACTTTTCCACCGTAAACGCATTCAGCTTTTCCTTCTTCTGCACTAATTTTCAATTCAGCACGTTTGCTATCTGCACAATCCGTTCTATACAAGATAATGACTTTATATCCTCTTTCTAAGTCATTTTTTATCCAGTCAGATTCGTACAGTTTATCTGTAAGAATAGGATCTTCATTCCATGCTGCGCATGCTTTTTCTGCCCAGTCGGCTGACATGAGCATGGGTTCAGCTTTAGCCATTGTAGAAAATATGATGAGGAATATCGATATAGTGAAAAATGCTTTGTTATTCATTACTAACTCCTATTATTACTAGTCTCTATCCAAGCTGTAAGGCCAAGTTTGTTAGGCTTTTTTTATTCGATAAACAAAACTACCTTTATTTCTTTTTGTCTCTAAAAGTTCATCTCCTGTTTGATTACAGAAAGATTCAAAGTCTTTTACCGAGCCAGGGTCAGTTGCAATCACTTTTATCTCTTGACCTGGGTGCATAGTCTTAAGTTTGTTTCTAAGTTTTAAAACAGGCAATGGACAGTTAAGCCCGCTAGTATCTAGTTCAAAGGCATTTTCGTCCATACCTAGCTCTCTGTACCAACTAAAATTCCTTAGACCATCCAATACCCAACTCAAATTGACTCATTTTCAGTTTAATTTCTTGCGTTGGATCAAATGCACTTCGACCTTTCACCGATTCACTTAAAGCGTGCATGGCTTCAAGATTTATTTCACCCATGTTTTTAGTCTTAATCGTAGCTCCAATGGTTACATGATCCTCAATTACTCCGGGTGCTAGTATATTGAAAAGTACTTGGTCATCATCGATGGGTTGATCGGAATGACTATAACCAAAGCGCATAGTGACATCAGGGTGGGTTTGCCATTGCAGACCTACTTTAATTACATCAATATCTTTCCAACCAAATCCACCACCATTATCACCGCCTAAGCAGCTCTCAATATCTGTTCCACCAGCTGTAGGGCAAGCAAAAAGATTTTGTATATCATTACTAACGGCTTCTACATCTTCATACCAAATCTTTTGGTAATCGGCGACAAAAGTTATTGTTTTAGTTAGATCTACCGCAAAGCCCACCCATAAGGTCGAAGGAATATCAAAGTCACCATCTTCTGCAAATAAATCTGCATAATCATCAAACTCACTCATATACATTTTTGAGCGATAAGATATACCAAAATCAGCTGTACCAATCACGTCTCTCGCCAAAGCTCCCACTTGTACACCCCCACCATAGGAATAGTTGGTTCCATTTTTGGTGAGATCTAAGTTGTCCGGTGAAGTGGGCATTCCTGTTGCTGCAAGGTTCTCGTTGAAAGTTTTTGTGAAACCAGCAAATGCTCCTAGGCCATTAGCGCGAAATCCTTGTACTGCGAATATTGGACTTATGCCTACCGATAGATTTTCTGAAAATTTATGCGCATAGGAAAAATTAAAAAAGATCTGGGCCAGATCGACCCCTGCAGTACCATTTCCAAATGTTCCAGGGGACATAACTCCTGCACCGCCCATACCATTTGGGTCAAAAAAAGCGGAACCACCATCGTATGTCGTATTTAGTCCACCGTTACCATAAACAGATAAACCTATTGCATTACGATCGTTGAGCATATAGTTAATGCCAAAACTTGGAATGATAAAAGAAGTATCGCCACTGCCTTCAGTGCCTTCGCCAATAGTAAACGCTCCACCATTTCCATTGGCAAGGCTAGGGCCGGCAGAATACTCACGATCTGGTCTAAACAATACTGCTCCAATATCATAACGGTTACCAACAAAAGCCATACCAGCAGGATTGGTTGCGCCGGCCATCGCGTCTTGCGGGAAGGCGACACCTGCGCCAGCCAACGCACGGTTTTTAATTCCGGTGCCATGCGAAAAATAACCATTGGTAGCATTGGCTAACATCGGTACAAAGAATATGCTTAGTGTAATTAATACTTTTTTCTTAACCATCATTCACTTCTCCCTAAAAATTAAACACGTTTACATAGCAAATTTACTTAGCAAACGTTTTCCTTCAGATAAATAAGCACACATCAGCTTTTTGCGCATAGGGTAAAAAGCTAGCTGCACCTACCCAATCCTCAATTTCATCAATAAAGTCTTCTTTATTGTGTCCAAATAAATCAACCGTCATTTGACAAGCCACTAACTTCACTTCTGCTTCAATAGATAGTTCTCGCAATTCAGCAAGACCCGCAACACCTTTCGATTTTAGGGTCTGTTTCATTAAAACCGTTGCTAATTTTTCAAACCCAGGAATATTGCTAGTAATTATGTTAGGTATTTCCCAATTAATATTTTTAAACCACTGTGGACCAAAAGGCATTTTCATTGGCATGGCAGGATTCCCTAATGGTGAAACTTCTAAATCTAAATCTTTTTTTAGTAAATCAAGACCATAAAAAGTACAAAATATAGAAACTTCCCAGCCCAATGCAGCAGCGGTTGAAGCAAGAATAAAGGGAGGGTAGGCCATGTCCAAGGTCCCTTTGGTTGCGATTAGTGCCATTCTTGGCACCTTATCATTTTCGCGCTCTAGCATTTTTTGTTCAAAGCGTTCATCGAAGCGACGATTAAATTCATCGACTTCGATGTTATTAGATGATTTGCTAGTTGTTTTTAGTTTAGCTTCCATATTAAATACCGTTAGTAGACCTAGAGTTATCGATCTCATGTGAATTTAAGCTGACTTACACATAAATTTAGTTGACCTGAATCAATCCTTACTGAAAGTAATATATTTTTTTACCTAATATTAAATAGAGGGTGTATATTTATGTATATCAGAAATACCTAAATTAGGGCAAGCTAAATTAGTAAAAAACTAATGTTCATAATTTATGTTAATAAAAGACTTAAAGAGGATTTATGAGTATTAAGACTAAGTTAAGACAAGATTCGGCAGACGATATGCTTGAACAACGAGAACATGTTGCTCAAATGCTAAAAATCATTGCACATGAATCCAGATTAATGATTCTATGTATGCTAGTAAAAAACGAAATGACTGTAAGTGAAATAAATGAATTTGTTGAGCTTAGTCAGTCAGCATTATCACAACACTTAGCAGTTTTAAGACAGAATAATTTAGTCGAGACACGACGCGAATCACAAACAATATATTATAAGCTTGTAGACAAAGACTTATCTCATATTGTTACATCACTACATGATGTTTTTTGTAAATATAAATAACATTTTTTAGTTTAGAGGTAGGTATATATATTGCTATATACAGTATGAGTTCATAAACATATAAAAATTAAATAGAAAATAGAATCATAATTCTATGGTATTTATTTTAGTTGATTTATATCAAAGTGTAATAAAGCTAAATAGGTTCTAATCCTTTTCATCATATAAGTAAATAAATAGGATAGTGCTTATGGAAACGTCAGCTGTCGATGTAACATTGCATATAGATGAAAATCTATCACATGGTAATTTAGAGGATTTTCGGGATGTGCTTTTGCATGAAAATGGAGTTTATGCAGCCTCATTTCATGACAAAAAGCCACATTTGATGATTATAGTTTATGATCCAGATGTGATTCCCTCTCTCGCATTTGTGAAACTTGCTAAAGAACATAATATTCACGCTGAATTAGTAGGGTAGTAACAATTGAAAATTTTAAAAGCTATGAATTGCTTTGTTTAAATACATATTTTATGTATAGCATATTATTTGTAATGGATGATATATAGTGCATGTCCAGCCTGAAAATATGCCTCTGGAGTAAATTAGCCCTCTAAGATATATCTGTTCAAGCTATTTATTTAATATTTACTTTATAATATTCCATACATTCTTCTTCATAACCACGCACTACTCGTTTTCCTTTAAGAGATCCTCGGGTTTCAGTTACTATCGTTCTATTAAATTCGTGATGTGCATCATCATATGGATGTACGATTACCCAGTCTGATAACTTATGTAAGCGGTGAGCACGCTCTGTATTTGAATACATAATTCTGAACTGCCAGTTACTATCCTGGTAATTCATAATAGGCAACCATGATTCACCTGCAGGATTATATCGTTTTGGTGCGATGGTTTGAAGCAAGCCTAGCTTTGCTTTTCTACGGT
Organism: uncultured Thiotrichales bacterium; assembly: GCA_964486815.1. Taxonomy (GTDB): domain Bacteria; phylum Pseudomonadota; class Gammaproteobacteria; order UBA4575; family UBA4575; genus JABDMD01. The sequence goes on along the minus strand of CAZAOO010000027.1, from coordinate 7,738 downwards.
ATATTCTGTCTATTTTTAATAACACATCCACTTTAGGGCCATCGCGCTGAATATGCTTAAACCTTTTTGTATCATGAAGTATGGATGCCAATGTTTCTGTAATCATTCTTTGTCTACGCTCACCAATGCCAGGTATTTCTGCAAGTTTTCCTGAATTTGCTGCAAGCTCAAGCTCTTCTAAAGTTTTTACATGTAATATTAAATAAATCTGTTCAGCGAGTTTAGGGCCAACTCCTGGAATTAATCTGAATACTCCAGGGGGTTTTAGTGAATTTCTTAGTGATTCTAGGAAGTTCCATTTACCTGTTGCTACAATTTCATACACTGCATAGGCAATATTTTTTCCAACAAAGGGGAGTTTAATAAGGCCATTTAAATCATCTTGTTCGATAATTTCGACTAGATCTTTTTTTAGATTTTCTATAGTCCTTGCTGCCGATCGGTATGCGCGAATGCGGTATGGGTTTGCGCCTTTTTGCCTCAAAATATTTGCTGCTTCTAATAAATGATCAGCAACTTGGTGGTTTGTTCTAATTAAGTCAGCAGTTGAATTTGTATGGTTGTCAAATTGCATAGATCAGTCACTATCAAAGCTTATTATTGCGATTACAAGTCTAAATAATGCGCAGCCTGGCAAGGTTGATTCAAATCAATAATTGCGGCAAAAGATGTATATTTAGCAATAGATGTATATTTATATGTATCAATTTAAATATTAAGTCATGTTGTAGCCAAAAAATAACAATATTGTATTTAACCCAATTCCTATGGTAGGAAGAATAATATCTAATTTTGTTTTTTTATATTCTTGACTAGATAAAAATAATAAGGAGGATTGCACGATGATAAACACTAGTAGGGTTAATGTGCTGGTGAACTAAGCTAAAGTTACTAAATTAAAGCTCGTAGCTAGAAAAGTGATAAAGACTGCTATAGTAAGTGTTGCCAAGATCGGTGTATGTGTTTTTTTGTTAACTTGCTTGAAGGTAGAAATGAACACATTTTGTTTAGCCATTCCATATAACACTCGTGAAGCCATAATGAGTTGAACTAATGCTCCATTAATAATTGCAACCATGCTAACGAGAGCCATAATTGTTGGGTCATAGCCTTTATATTCAATAATTGAAACTAGTGGGGCGTTACTGGATGCAAATACATTTGCTGGAATGAATAGAGTGCACGCAATTGAAAGTGGCACATAAATTAAAGTAGATAGTACAATGGATAAAATAATTGCTAGCGGGACAACTTTTCTCGGATCAATAGTTTTTTCAGCAATATTTACAATATCTTCAAATCCAATATATGCATAGAATGATATAAATGCTGCATAGAATATTACTGGGCCGTTATTTAAAATAGATACAGCTTCAGGAGGATGATAGTTTTTTAACTCATTTATATCGATTACTGAATAAATCACAAAGAATAATCCAAGTACTTCAATAATCGTTATGAATGAGGCAACTAATAAAGATTGGCTAATTCCCCATATAGAAATAATAGTTATAAATATTATTATGCTCAGGATTATGACTGGTTCTGGAATTTGTATAATTACACTAAAATAACCTGCAAATCCCCTCACCATTGTTGCTGCTGAAACCGTTCCAATAATTACTACAGCAATTCCCACTAGTGCTGAAAATTTTGGAATTCTAAACGCTTCATGTGCGTAAGCAGCTGGGCCAGCACTTTTGGGAATTAGTGAAGACAGTCGTGCAAAAGAATACGCAGTGATCGCTGCAATTACAGCCGCAACAATGAATGAAATCGAGGAATATGGGCCTGCACGTAGGCTAACTTCGCCAATTAGAACATAAATACCCGCTCCAAGTATTGTTCCCAATCCATAAAATGTTAGTAACGGGAGTGATATTTTTCTAGCAAGAGTATTGTCTGGCATTTCCAGATGTTATATCGATAGTAAGCTTATACAAGCTAAAGTTAGGTAAATAACTAGTAATTACCAATTTTAATGTGAAAGAAATAATGGAATAGTTGTATATTTAAGCAAGAATCTAGTAACTCCACCCAATAAAACTTCTTTAAGCCTAGTCACGCCATAGGCTCCCATCACTATTAAATCTGCATCAAACTCTAGGGCGCTTTGTAAGATTGTTTTACCGGTACCGTCAACTAACTCATCAACATTTACCACCTCTGCATTAACACCATGATGGGATAAGTGCTTACGTAAATCATCGCTATAAATTATATTTTCTTTTTGCTCTTCATTTTTATCTAAAACACAAACTATTTGTACAGTTTCTGCATATTCTAAAAAAGGCATAGCATCATGTACGGCTCTTGCTGCTTCTCGGCTTTCATCCCAAGCAATCATGATTCTTTTTGGTAAGTTAAAAACTCTTTTTATATCTGGCACTACAATTGTTGGCCGGCCCATATATATAGATAAATAATCGTCGATTCTTTGTGGATTTTCCTCGCCAAATCGAGAGTATCCCTGAGGAAGCACCACTAAATCTGCATAGCGTGCATTATCTATTATAAATTGTAGATCAATTCCATCTATGCACTTCCATTCATATGGAATATTTAGTTCAGCGGCTTTGGATTCAAAAGTAGTTTTGAGTAATTCAGCAGTATTTTTTGTCAGCTCTAATTGATCAGTTACTAAATAATCAATTACTTTATTAAAGCCACTGCTAGATTTGTCTGGATTAGGATAGGGAGTTAGATGTAATCCCGTAATGTGGGAATTGAATACTTTGGCAAGATTTAGCGATGACTCTACGCGAAAGTCGTTAGCTTTTCCTGCATCGCATATCACCATTATATCTTTTATTGACATTTTAGTATTATTTCGAAATTTAAACTATTTAATGTGATAAGAATAGCGGTACGGTTGAATGTCTAAGCAAATATTTTGTGACGCCACCTAATACAATTTCTTTTAGTCGAGTATGCCCATAAGCACCCATCACAATTAAATCTGCATTAAATTCTAATGCGCTCTCCAGTATAGTTTTTCCAGTGCCTTTAGAAGCAGGATCTAAAGAGCATACTTCTACCTTTATGCCATGATGAGATAAGTGTTTTCGTAAGTCATCATCATAGATCATATATTTCTTCTCTTGTTTAGTGCTTGCAGCAACACTTACAACTTGAATTTGCTCGGCATATTGCAAAAAAGGTAGTGCATCATGCACAGACCTTGCTGCTTCATGGCTTTCATTCCAAGCAATTACAACTCTCTTAGGCAGGTTGAAAACCTTCTTTAAGTCAGGTGTGACTATCAAGGGCCTACCTAAATGAATGGATAAATAATCATCAATCTTCTGAGTGTTATCTTCTCCATATCTAGAATACCCTTGAGGAACGATCACGACATCTGCATAACGCGCATTGTCAATAATGTAACGAACATCTACTCCATCAATTGATTTCCAGTCACATGGAACTTCTAAGTCTGCCGCTTTTTTACAAAATTTATCTTTGAGTGTCTTTTCAGTATTCTGAGATTGTTCTAATTGTTCTGAGGATATGTAAGGGATAGCATCCGGAAATCCGCCACCATATATTGGTATTATAGGATAAGGTACTAAATGCAAACCGGTTAAATGTGCTTGATAGACTTTTGCCCATAATAGCGCCGTTTCAACGCGATAATCATTTGCGACACCTGCGTCACATAGCACTAAAATATCTTTAATAGGCATGCTATTCTCCTTGCCAGTTTATAAATTCATTTTTTAGAGATTGTGTAAGACAATATATTTAATATATTTAATATATTTCTTCTTTGCTTGTGATGGCTTGACTATATCGATCGATTAAGACTTGAAATTGACATATATCAGAATATGTTGACATATTGATAAATATAACTGATTTAAATTATAAGTACTGTGAAGAATTAAGAGGTTTAGGTTGATAGAGAACAGCCCGCGTGTTTTAGATATGGAAGTAAAAAATGCCTCAAGGTCATATATCTATCAACTATCATTAGACATACAACCTCGAGGAAGAGGGCCGGTTTACTGAACGTTTACAGTAATTTTCTTTGGTTTAGCAGTTTCTTTTTTGCCAACAGTAATTTTTAGGACGCCTTTGTTTGATTTAGCTATGACATTTTCAGAATCAGCCGTTTCCGGAAGACTAAAGCGCCGATAAAAACTACCATGAGAACGCTCTACACGACTGTAGCCTTCTTTTTCCTCTTTGATTTCACTTTCGCGTGCACCTTTAATGGTTAAAGCACCATTTTCCATACTGACTTCTATATCTTTAGGGTCTACCCCAGGTACATCAGCTTCAATGAGAAAATGATCATCATTTTCAGCAATATCTACAGCAGGTATCCATGCGCTAGTGGCAATTGCGCTGTCTTCGTCTCCTAGGTCTAGGTTGAAATACCGATTTATGTTTCTAAGATGAGGTAGATGATTAATGAAGGGGTCTCTCGGCACTAGTTTCATTGTAATTTCTCCAAATGTTTTTTGACGAAGGATATTATGATTATTTATAAAAATAATGTATTGATTAAGATCAATAAAAAGTTATTTAGCTAATATTTGTAAGTTCAAGCAAGTATTTGCTTCTTAAATTATCTGCTTTATCCTGTATGTATGTTCTTGTGTTCTCAATATCTATGTTTTGACTCAATTTTTCGATAACATGTATAGCAATATATGTATCATTAATTTTACCTAGAAGATCTTGTACTCGTTTTAAATATTCAAGCTCACTTTTACTATGCTTAATGAAAATACCAAGATCACTGATTATATATCTCAGTACTTTTGTGCTGGCACGTAGTCTATGTAATTCTTTTTGTGTGAGATTCAATACATTTTCTTTTTCTTTTATAATCTTCTTATGATGTTTACGAATTTTGTTTTTTATTAGCTTATTCGGCTTTTTTTCTAGTGTATTGAGTTGACTTAATTTCAATTGAACCCCCCATTTTCGATTAGCTGCCCATTTTATTAATTTATTTAATAAATTTAGGTATTGATTAGATAGAAGCTTTTCGAGTGTGCTTTCATGAAGTTGGGTTTGTACTTTACCAGTATAATTCTGCAATAAATCAAATTCACTATTATTAGGGTGTTTATAAAAAGCAGGCGATAAGTAGTTTTCACGAACCACATCAAAATCACGCATTTTAGAGGTAGGTGCTAATAACTCCTTAATAAGATTATTTGCATTTTTCCTCTCATTGTTATTAATTTCATTCTTAAAAAAGTATAAAAAAGACTTAAATTTTCTTAATGATATTCTTAATTGATGGAGACTTTCAGAGTCATTATAATCATGTATTAAGTTATAGGTATGTAGTACGTCTTCACTGCAGTTTAAAAATATATTTTCTAACAACTCATTTACAGTCGAAATATTTTTAATATCTCTGGACTTTGCTTTGGGATATTTAACAGCTACTTTGTTCATAGAAGTCAATAAGAGTAATATTTATATAAAACAACTACGAAATTTTAGGGATTAAAAAATATGTGTTGTTGATTTATGTCAATCTATAATATGACTAAATTTAATAGCTAGTTGATAAATAGATGTACTGTTATTCCTATTAAAAAAGCCAATAGCAATATGCTCCCACTCCATTTGGCTAATCTCCAGCCGCCTATGATTTGAGAGATAATTGCTTTAACAATGGTATTTATAAGCGCTGCAATCAAAATACCATTAGCAGCAACTTCTAAGGATAGCTTTTCACCTATTGGTGTAGCTGATTTTGCTAAGGTAATGCTTATGGCGTCTACATCTGCAATGCCTGATGTAGCTGCTAATGCATATATACCTGCAGCGCCATAATGTGTCTCTATATAATGTACCACTAAAAATAATATCGACAGAACAATTCCATAAATGGCGGCACTATCAAACTGTAATGGGTTTTTTAACTCTAAGATCATAGCTTGCTTATTACTATTCTGATCCTGAAAAGCAATCCAAATAACAGCGCTAATTGGAACTAGTGTTATTACAATTAATACAGGGCTTATGAGCGGAATTAGGGATAAATTTAATATTCCAATCATAATTAATAGCCTTGGTCCCATCATGGCTGCAGCCAGAGATATGCCTGCCCCAAGCAATACCACCGAAGTGTTTTTGTTTGCAGATGCCATTTTCGAAAATGCTACGGCGACGGCTGTGGAAGAGGTAAGTCCACCTAAAATCGCGGTTAGAAAAATGCCTAGGCGATTGCCCAGCAATTTCATACTGAAGTATCCAAAATATGAAATTCCAGCAATGAGTAAGATAAGTATGCCAATAGTGCGTGGGTTTATAGTACTACCTGGGCCAATATCCTTATTTGGAAGTAGGGGTAAAGCGACTGCCGCCAATAATAATAGCTGAATGGTGGCGTTCACTTCATTTGCATCTAATACTTTTATATAAATATGCAATTTGCCTTTAAGTCTAAGTAAGGCCACTACAATTACTGCAAAAGCAATGGCTTCAATTTTATATCCAACAGCTGCAAGTGCACCGATGGCAAATACTAGTAGCAGAGTTACTTCTGTAGTGTAGCCATAATCTGCAGACCTTTTTGCATTTAACCGATAGCCGATAAAGATGATTGAAGATAAACCTAAAGCGAGAGCAGGTAATATGAGTGGTGTTATCGTATTGCTGAGTACAGCAGATAAACCACCAAGAAAGCTGACCACAGCAAAAGTGCGTAGCCCGGCATCATAGGTTTTATTTGTTTGATTTTGAGCTTTCCATTCTCTTTCAAAGCCAATAATGACACCAATCGCTAGGGAGACTAGCAAGTTGATTATGATCTCTATATCCATGGAGTGACGTTTATCTATATTATTATTAACCTTGCTGTGGCCTAATATAGTTAAAAAAAGTTTGTATCAATTTGATATATATCAACGTCAAACCATACTTAATTAATTATAGTTAGGCCTAAAGAACATCATGCTTTAGAGTTTATGAAGAAGGTTAAGTAATCCTATGTTGAACGATAATGTTTTTTATACTACTAATGCAGTTTGTTATACGTATAAATTAAAGCCAGACATCATAAATGAAATGGTCGCTTGCGGTATTGCTGAACCTTCCGGGAATAAACCAGAAAAATGGTTATTCACACATGAAGATTTTGAGCGCATTGGGCGTGCATCTCGATTTAATGCTGAATTAGAAATCAACATTCCAGGTGCTGCACTCACTTTACAGCTTATTGATGATATACAGAATTTATGTAATAAGGAGAGTTAAAGATGTTTCCCTATAAAAAAATCTTAGTGGCAATTGATTATTCAGAATTAACCGATATTATTTTTAAGAAACTTGAAACAATACATCAAGATTCTGATGTAAAAATTGTATTGTTGCATGTGGTTGAGCGCGATATGCCAACCCTCATGGGTGCATCACAAAATGCTGCGATAAGTTATAGTAGGGAATGGTCGTCAGAAGAGCTCAGGCTAAAAGAGGACGCAGAAAATAAACTTAAAAGAGAAGCGGGAAAATATGATTTAGGTAAAATTATCTGTATTGCCGAGGTGGGAGTGCCAAGATTTTCTATACAATTTACTGCTAAGGGCATTAAAGCAGATCTTATTATAGTCGGAGCACATGGTGCGCATGGAATTAAAAAATTAATCGGGTCTACTGCGCAATCTGTTCTTAATAATGCAATTTGTGATGTGCTTGCAGTGCGGAAAAAATAAGCTTAATTGTATTAGTTCAGACTAGATCTGGCACATCACTTGCAAAAGTGAGAGTT
>CAZAOO010000026.1:0-27577 GCA_964486815.1 uncultured Thiotrichales bacterium | reverse complement strand
AATGTGTCTCTTAAATCAAACCGCTACCTGTCCAAAAGGTTTTGACGACGTACACCCATCACTGCAGTGTCTGCATAAGGCAATGCTGCCAATGGCGGCACACGGTCCGGGTCAGTATTCACCAATTCAGTTTCTCTAGCATTCCACTCGGCGAGTAACTCTGCAGAAGGCAAGCAACCAATGAGTCCTGGATGCATGGTGCCTGGAAATTTAACTTGCGGAATATGACGGCTCGATGCCCATACACCACTAAAATCCCAGCAGGCTTTTCTTGCTTCTGGATAATGCTCTGTTAGGAAACCGCCACCATTTTCACGCGCAAAGAAACCCGTAAACCCCCAAGCGGATTCAGGCAAAACACCAACATCTAAAATATCTACAACTAATAAGTCGCCGGGCTTTGCACCTTCAACTTTTATGGGGCCACTTAAATAATGAACCTTGGTTAAATCAACATCGCGTACATCATTTGCATTATCATTATTATCGATTTGTTGACCGGTCCAGTCTATACATTTAACTCGAAATTCATCACCAGGTTTAACCGTTCGCGAAAATGGAATATCCGGATGCCATCGGTTGTGCAATACATCAGCTTGTTCTTCGGGGGTTTTATTAAAATCAACCTCAATTAATGTTTCGATCATTCCTGCTGAACTCCTATATATTATTCTTTAATCAACCTTTATTTTTATTAAATTAAGTACATAAAGGGTGGATAAGTTTTTATAGGGCAGGATTCGTGCCAGAAACTGGAAACCGACGAGGTGAGGCTATCTAGAGATATTTATGCACTATATTCACAAGGTAAAAAAATATATGCACTAAAGTGAATTTATACGCACTAAATTAAAGCGATAAATTAATTATGTGTTCTTTAATTTATTACTCAAAAATAGAAATACATATACTAAGTTGCAAGCACTTGTATCAATTAACTTTAGTCATTAATCAATATTACCGCAATGAAATGCCCGCTTCATAACCACGGGCATTTATATACATTGATTACTTAAGCATGCAAGCTTTGCTGGCGTGCACGATTGCCTGATCGCTCTTGTTTATTTGAGCTGCCTTTATATAGTGATGCTGAAGGTGATGGCTTCTTATTATTACCATTAGCTTGCCGCTTCCCAGTGCCAGACTGCTTTCTTTGTGATGGCTTAGTACCTTGGCCGCGTCGAGGTTGTTGTTGACGTCCCATAGTAATCGGTTGTGCTTTGATGGTTGGATCCGGCTCAAAGTTTTCAATCACTACTTTAGGAATATCAATCTTAATCAGGCGCTCAATATCTTTTAGTAACTTTGCTTCATCTATGCATACTAATGATATCGCCTCGCCTTCATGACCAGCACGTCCGGTACGACCAATTCGATGCACATAATCTTCAGGAACATGTGGTAACTCATAGTTCACTACATGCGGAAGTTGACTGATGTCCAAGCCACGAGCAGCGATATCAGTTGCCACCAATACCCTTACTTTACCAGACTTGAAATGTGCTAATGCTTTTGTGCGGGCACCCTGACTTTTACCACCATGAATCGCTACAGCATCCAAACCATCTTTAATTAATGCTTGTGCAAGACGGTCACAGTTTCTTTTCGTACGTGCAAATACTAATACCTGTTTCCAATTACCTGTGCCAATTAACTTCGAAAGTAGTTTACGCTTTTTCTTCGCGTCGACTGGGTGAACTACTTGCGTTACGCGTTCAGCAGAAGTATTCCGCTGAGCAACCTCGATAAGCTCTGGATTGTTAAGTAAATCATTCGCAAGTCTCTTGATTTCATTAGAAAACGTTGCGGAAAATAATAAGGTTTGTTTTTGTTTCGGCACTAGCGCAAGCACTTTTCGAATATCATGGATAAACCCCATATCCAACATGCGATCCGCTTCATCGAGCACTAAAATTTCTACTTTAGAAAGATCAACTGTGTTTTGACCTACGTGATCTAACAATCTGCCTGGTGTAGCCACCAAGACATCTACTCCATCACGAAGTTTTTTGATTTGCGGGTTAATACTTACGCCACCAAACACCGAAGTAGACCGTAGAGGCAAGTATTTCCCGTATGTGCGCACACTTTCGGTAACTTGTGCTGCAAGTTCACGTGTTGGTGTTAGCACTAACGCACGTATTGCCCTACGACCTTTATGTGGTTTGCTCTCCATAAGTTTTTGCAGCATCGGCAAAGTAAATCCTGCCGTTTTTCCGGTTCCGGTTTGCGCGCCACCCATTAGGTCACGTCCATCCAATATAGGTGGAATAGCTTGGGTTTGTATGGGTGTAGGTGTGCTGTAGCCATTTTCAGACGCAGCACGGAGTAATTCGGCTCTTAAACCGAGTGATTCAAATGACATTTTTGTACTATCTCCAGAGATCGGCCCATCCAATAAATGCGTATAGCATGAAATTTGGAATGGTCTAGGCGAAAACGTGTTGTATTTATTTTAGTTTTTTTGAGGCAAATCAGAATGATTGCTACTTGGAACAAGGATGCAGACCAATGTGCACCTTAGATTGAAAATTGACTATAGCAGGTTTTTTAAACAACATTACTGCTCAAAGGGATAGTACTATCTATTACCAGAACCAATAACCGTAATGCCTTAACTTTCTATGCAGTGCCAGCGCTTTCTTTCACTGCTCTCAGTTTCACATACGTATAACTTCGCAAATCATCAGCAATCATATAAAAACACGGCAGTACAACGAGGATTAATACTGTCGCAAAGATCAGTCCAAAGCCTAAACTCACCGCCATGGGTGAAAGAAACGCAGTTTGGCCACTAGCAAAAAATATTAATGGCGAGATACCTAAAAACGTTGTCACTGTAGTGAGCAGTATTGGACGTATGCGTACACGCCCTGCTTCAACCAGCGCATCAAAACAAGTTGCCCCGTCTTGAATTCGCTTCTTGGCAAAATCGATGAGAATTAGCGAGTCATTCACCACTATTCCAGTCAAGGCAAGAAAACCAATCATGGATAAAAACTGTAAGTTATAGCCAAACAAAAAATGTCCCGCGATAACTCCTACAATTGCAAAAGGTATAGCAAACATTACTACAAATGGATCTAACAACGATTTGAATAATGCCGCTAAGATAAAAAAGATTACTGCTAAAGCAATTATCAACATTTTACCTATATCATTAAATGAATCTTGCGCTTCCTTTTTTTCACCCAAGAATAATAATGAGTACCCAAAGTTATCGTCACTTAAAGTTTTAAATTCTTCCTCTAACAGCGCCGTAACTTCTAACGGAGTTATGGCTTGTGCATCTACTTCGGCTGTAATTAAAGATAGTCGTTTTGAGTCGCGCCGTTGTACTGCACCCAAACCTCGTCCAAGTTCAATCGTAGCCACTTCTCCCAAATATACCGTGCCGCCACTCTCTAGTGTTATCGGTAAACGGTTCAGACCGGCACCGTCTTCACGAATTGCGTCTGGATAAATTACCCTTACCGGATATCGGTCAGATTTCCAATTCACCTGCATCACTTCCAAACCCAAGTAACCTGTACGCACCGCATCGGCTATTTGCGTTTGCGTAAGACCCAGCTCTCTACCACGCGCATTTATAGTGTATTGATATTCCAGTTTGCCGGGCTCTAAATCCTGTCGCACATCCCGCACCCCTGGCACCCGACGTAAAAACGTTACCACCTCCCCCGATAAACCAAGTAACTTTTCAGTTCCTTGACCAACAATACCGACCTCTATATCGGAACCTGCTGGACCGCCTTGTGGGCGCAAGATGGAAAAGCGTTGTATACCAGGCATCGATGCAACGCTCTCTCTGACTGCACTTAAAATATCTTCAGTACTTCTTTCTCTCACTCCTTCCGAAGCAAAATGCATATTTACTAATGGGCTTACAAATTTTTCAACAAACCCTTTTGGCTTGGGTTTCTTTAGATCCACTACAAACTGAATATAATTACTACCAAGTTTTAAGCGATTAAAGTCAATTAATGTAACACCAACATTTGTTAACAATGTATCCAGCTCATTTTCATGAAATATTCTGTCAAACTTTTTCTCAATCTCAATCGCAAGCTCGGTAGTATCCTCAATGCTGTACGTATTGGGTGCTTCGACATTTACCAGGAATTGGCCGATCTCAACATCACCAAATTGATTGTATGGCATATGTGTCTTTGCAAAGGCTAATACAACACTTAATACACCTATGGTTACTGCAGAAATAAAATAGCGATTGTGTAATGCATATTTCACAACAGAAATATATTTTTCCAACCATTTATTCCAATCTATCCAACTGCGTTTCTTTTGTTTAGCTAAGCGCAACATCTCAGCTGAATGCGAAGGCAAAACCACAAAAGCCTCTAGCAATGAACCGACTAATGCAGCAGTAACCACAACTGGAATTACTTGAATAAACAAACCCAATGTTCCTGACACGCCGAACATTGGCAAGAAGGCCGCTATAGTCGTGCATGTTGAAGCCATAACTGGCCAGAATACTTCGCTTGCACCTTTCTTTGCAGCAGGTACAGCTGCCATACCATTCTCCATATGCCGGTAAGTGTTTTCAGTAACGATAATTGCGTCATCAACAATCATTCCTAATGCAATTAAAAATGCGAACATAGAGACCATGTTGATGGTATAACCAAGATAATAAATGATGATGACAGCAACCAAAAAAGAAACAGGAATACCCATCGCTGTAATGGCCGCGACTCTAAAATTTAGAAATAAATATAATGATAATAAAACCAGAATTAATCCTACTGCCCCAGATGACTTTAATGTTTCTAAACGCGTCTTCACATAGATAGAAAGATCACTAAATAAACCAACCTTAATTCCAGCCGGCAGCTCGGCTTGTAACTTGGCAGCAAGTTCTCGTGTTAATTTTGATACTTCGATAGTGGAAGCCTTGGCCGTTTTGGTAATGGTTAAATTAACAGAAGGTTTATTGTTAAAGCGACCAAGTGTTTTGGTTTCTTCCAGTCTAAGCTCCACTTCAGCAACTTCACCTAATACTAACTGACCTCCATTACTACTACTGCGCAATACAATTTTCTTGGCAGATTCAATATCAGGTGCTGCACCTTTGCCACGCAGCAAAATGTCGCCTTCAGAAGCTTTAAGCGAGCCACCTGGCAAGTCTCTAAGGTTATTACGCAATGCTGAAATAACTTCATTTAATGAAACATTGCGTGCAGACATAACAAATGGATCCACTTCAACCCATAGCTCCCACTCTCGCTCACCCGCAATACTTACACTGGCTACACCATCTAATTGTTGCAATTGGTTTTTTATATCTTTTGCTGTTTGAATTAAAGTTCCGGCAGATACATCTCCATAGACACTTAAGCTGATTACTGGAAAACGTGTTTTTAGTCTTGTGATGTTCGGCCTTTCCGCTTCTTCAGGCAGATCGGTTATTGCATCAACAGTCGAACGAAGGTCGCGCACAAATTCATCGATATCAGCATCAGGCTTGAGATCAATAATGATTTTAGAAACACCTTCATTACTCTCTGACGTAATCACGTCAATATCGGGCAGCAAATCCAGTTCATCTTCGATAGGTATTGTTACTTGCGACTCCACTTCTTCGGGAGGTGCACCTTCAAATACAGTACTTATTCGAACTTTGTCGATTTCCACAACCGGGAACATTTCTTGCGGCATACTGCGCCAGGAAGTAATTCCTAAAACAACAATTAAAATTAAAAACAAATTTACGACAAGAGGATTCTTGATCGAGAAGTTTATAATACCCATACAATTATATTTTATTGATGAGAACTATTTTGATTTAAAGCTCTGCCATAACATGCTGGCCATCTTTAAGTCCTGCTACATCACGAGCCACTATCTTTTCACCTGCCTTCACCCCTGCAGATATAACGTAGTTGCCACCCACCCTGTTACTAACATCTACTCGCTGCTTATGTAACACACCATCCTTATAGCGATACACAAAACTTTCTCCAGCATTAGTAGCGACCGCAGATACGGGAACTATAAGCACATTTACTTGCTGACTTAACGGCATATCTGCATTCGCCAACATTCCAGACTGTGCCAGATCACCAGACAGTCTTACTCGTATTGCATGCGTATTGGTAGATACATTCGGATCTGGTTGCAATGCAACAAGTTTCCCAGGAATGGTTTCAGAGCCAACCATGACATCTATCTCTTGATTTAGTTTTAAAGCCGCAACGACTTCGCCACGAACATCAAGACGCAAGTCTAATGAACTCGTATCCACTACTGTTGCAACAATTTGAGTTGCCGTAACATAGTCGCCTACTTCAACATTAATTTCATTTACATAACCCGAGAAAGGTGCCGTTAGTGTCGCTCGTTGTAAATTTCGTTGCGTTAAGTCACGCTCAGAAGCTTTTAATGCTACCCTAGCTTTTGAAGTAGTTACCTTGTAGTGCAGATCTGAAACTTGTGAGTCCAGTGTTAGCATTTGTTGACGTGCAGCATCGAGCTGTGATGCAGAAATTAAAGAATCACTACTCAATTGTTGATATCGTTGTACTTCTGCTTTTTGCAGTTCTAAATTTTGTTTCGCAAGCTTCAGCATGCGCAGATCACGATGAACTCCAGCCTGTTCGATATCATATTGTGATTGAGACTGGGTGAACTGATCTTGCAAATCTTGAGCATCGAGCTTTAGTAGCTCATTACCTTGTTCAACATATACACCGGGTTCAACCTTGCGTTCCTTCACCCTGCCTTGCACTTCAAACTTGAGCTGCGCGATTTTTACCGGTTGCAAACGCCCGGTTAGTGATTCGGTCGGCAGCAAGTCATGGCGCTGCACTTCTAAAAGCACGACTTTGAGTGGGGGTAATTCTTCTAACTTGGCTTCAGGACCTTTTTTTGTCCAAAATAAAGCACCCACCAATAAACCCGCAGTAAGAATCGCTATTAAGCTGCCAACCAACTGTTTTGAAGCGCTGGAATTACCTATAGAATTATTGCTATGTTGCTCAGAATCGGCCAATCACTCACCCTAAAGCTGTTACACTGTAAGTGTCTGATAAATAATCAGACTTTGCGGCTAGATACAATATAATTAGAATCAATAGAAAACGCGTTTTAACCTACTTTAATTAGCTAACTCTACCTATATCCCGTGTTGATAAAAGCCACAAGCAAGCTGTGTGTATCCTTTTTAGCGCTGACATGCATAGTCTTCTATACATCTGCCGGTGCCCAGGATAATAACGAGGTCAAACCCTATGGCCTCTGCAGTGATAGTTCAATAACCGAATCTAGCCAGCAAGTTATTCCCTTAGACCCTAACACCCCGGCAGAGTTTACCGCAGATCGAGCAAAACGCGATGAAAATGGTATCGCGATACTGGAAGGTACTGTGCAAATGACGCGAGGCTCTCAAAAAGTCGATGCTGAAAAACTAGAATATGATGAAAAAAATAAGAATGTTCGTGCCAGTGGCAATGTTCGCGCCGAAGACCAACAGTTAATTATCAACAGCGAAAAAGCTGAACTCAATCTTGAAAGCGACTATGCCAAGTCTGAAGATGCCAAATATTTTTACAAACCATTGCACGCAAGTGGAGATGCAAAAAAAATAGAACGTTCTTCTGCTGACTTAGTGCGATTTGAAGACGCCACTTACAGTACATGTGAAGAAGATGACCGTACTTGGGAGCTATCTGTTGATGAAGTGAATTTAAATAAAACCACTGGTGACGGCATTGGAAAAAATGTTTTAGTTAAATTCAAAGGCTTGCCCGTCTTTTATACTCCCTGGCTCCGTTTCCCAATTGATGACCGGCGCAAATCCGGCTTCTTAGCGCCTACCATTGGCAACTCAAATGATTCTGGCTTTGAACTTGAAGCGCCATGGTACTGGAACATTGCCCCTAACAAAGATGCTATCTTCGTACCCAGACTGTTAACGGAACGTGGCTTACAGTTAAAATCTAATTTCCGTTATCTAGACGAAAAAAGTGTTGGGCAACTAGGCTTGGAATATCTGGATGATAGCGAATTTAACGATAACCGTTACTTGGCGAACTTCCAGCACCTCAGTCAATTCACACCCAATCTGCAACTAGACCTGTTATATAATAAAGTTTCTGATGAGAATTATTTCGAAGACTTGGGAGATGGACTGGGGATCACTAGCACCCAATATTTAGAACGGCGTAGTGACCTTAGATATAACACTTCGCATTGGAGCTTTTTAACACGCGCACAAAGCTTTCAGCTTGTAGACGAGAGCTTACCTAATGAAAGCAAGCCATATAAGCTTGTACCGCAGATTAAATTAGATAGCACGTATAACAATTTAACTGGTGGATTTGATTTCAACTCGGAAAGCGAATGGGTTCAGTTTGAACACGACGACAGAATTGATGGTGACCGGCTACATTTAGGTATTGAACTTGAACGGCCATTTGAAAGTAGCGGCTATTTTGTTCGCCCTGGCGCAAGGCTTACACATACCGAATATGACTTAAACCGCAGAGACGATTTAGATGACAATCCATCACGTAGTTTGCCCAGTGCACATTTGGATGCTGGATTAATTTTTGAAAAGAATTTAAAAAGTTCAACTAACATCCAAACTCTAGAACCACGCCTCTATTATTTGCATACACCTTTTAGAGACCAGGAAGATATTCCTTTATTTGATACTGCAGAGTATGAATTTGGATTTGAACAACTTTTCCGTGATAACCGCTTTAGCGGCAATGATAGGATAGAAGACGCTGATCGTTTAAGTGTCGGATTAACTACACGTGTACTAGATTTGGAGGATGGTAAAGAAAAATTTCGAGCCAGCTTAGGACGTATCTTTTATTTTCGCGATCGTAAAGTTACGTTACCAAATGAAATTCGCGAAGACGAGAGCTCCTCCGAAATCGCTGCCGAGTTGAAAATAGGTCTGTATGATCGCTGGGAAGCCATTGCATCCACTCTATATGATACCCATGATGACCATACTGAAAAAAATTCAGTACGCTTTCAATATCATAACGACAATGGTTTGATTTTCAATATGGGCTATCGCTATCGACGCAGCGACATCGAACCTATCGATGCCGTAAGTAATGTTCGCGAAAGTCTTGAACAGTCTGATATATCGATGGTGTTACCCATCAACGAGCATTGGCGAGCAGTTACACGCTGGAACTATGACTTACAAGAAAAACGCAACTTAGAGCAACTGGTCGGGGTCGAATACGACACTTGTTGCTGGAAGCTTCGTCTAGCAGGCCGCCGCTACAATAAAAACACAAATGAAGAGTATAACAACAGTATAGAACTGCAACTTGTATTAAAGGGTCTAGGCCAAATAGGTTCACCCATAGGCGAGTTACTAGAACGCGGTATACGCGGCTACGACTCTAGAGATGATGAGTATTTTTAATTATGAAATTTTTTGATTACAAACAATATAATTCAGTACATTCACTATTTTTAATTGGTGCGCTAGTAATTTTTACTGCCAATGCCCATGCTAAGTTATTAGATCGCATTGTTGCAGTCGTAGAGAACGACGTAATTATGGAAAGTGAATTACGACAGCGTGTAAATGTATTGGCGAAACAATTCGAGAGTAATCCCGAAGCATTGCCTCCACGAGATGTGTTAATTGATCAAGTTCTACAACGTCTAATTGTCGAACGATTACAACTGCAACTTGCAGAACAAAGAGGCATCCAGGTAGATGAATTAAGTCTGGATCAAGCTATGCGTAACTTAGCCGAGCGCAACCAGATGACATTGGAACAATTTCGTGAAGTTTTGATCAAGCAAGGATTAGATTACGTAGCATATCGTGATCAAGTGCGAAATGAAATGCTATTAGATCAACTACGCAGACGCACTATAGATAGTGGTATACAAATATCGGATTCCGAAATAGAAGAACTAGTCATAAAATCAGACAAAGATTTACTAAAAAAAGAATATGAATATCATGTTGCGCATATACTGATTGCAGTACCCGAAAATCCTAAACCAGGTCAGATTGAAAAAGCTCAACATCGTGCCTCATTAGTACTTGATCGAGCTAAGTCAGGCAATAATTTTTCTCAGTTAGCCATCGCCGCTTCAGATGCTCAAGATGCACTTCAAGGTGGAGATTTAGGTTGGCGTAATACAACGCAACTACCCGAAGTTTTTTTACAGCAGATTTTACAGATGAAAGCTGGTGATGTGAGCAGAATCGGCCAAAGTGCGGCGGGTTATCATATCTTCAAAGTACTTGATCAGCGCGCTATTGAAAACACCATGGTCGACCAGGTATTAGCCAGACATATACTGATTCGAACCAACGCATTAGTTACCGATGAAGAAGCTGAAAGAAAGCTTAATGACCTGAAGTCCAGAATTCAAAATGGTGATGACTTCGGAGAACTTGCTCGCGCAAATTCAGAAGATACTGGCAGTGCAGTTGAAGGTGGCAACATGGACTGGACGGTGAGCAGTAATTTCGTTCCAAAATTTAAAGAAGTTGTAGATGACCTGCAACCAAATACCATAAGCGAACCTTTCAAGAGCAGATTTGGCTGGCATATAGTCGAAGTATTAGATAAACGCAAACACGACAATTCACAAGAGGCTATGCAAACTGAGGCCCGCGAACAAATTCGACAAAGAAAAATTGAAGAGGCTACCGAGTTATGGCTTCGCCAACTTCGTGATGAAAGCTATATCGAAAATAGACTTCACTCTTCAAATTAAGCAATCAAGCTTACAAGTCTTTGCCTTATACAAATGCAAAAAAATATATGCATTGCGATCACGCCAGGAGAGCCTGCGGGCATTGGGCCTGAATTAACTCTCAAACTTGCCAATCACTCACTAAACTTTGAAATTGTAGCGATTGCGAATCTAAAAATGCTACAAGATCAAGCCAGTCAACTTGGCCTGACTATAAGTTTTAATGCATTCAATGTGGATTCAGAACCAGGCTCTCATATCGCGGGCAGCCTTAGTGTTATTGATATAGATTTACCAGAACCTGCTAATGCTGGCCAACTAAACAAAAATAATTCTAGCTACGTAATTAAAACCCTTGATACAGCTGTAGATTTGGTTTCAAACAAAAAGTTAAGTGCATTAACTACAGCACCGGTGCAAAAAAGCATTATTAATGACGCCGGTATACCCTTTTCAGGACATACTGAGTTCATTGCAGACAAAACAGGCGGTCACCCAGTAATGTTACTTGCCAATGAAACTTTAGATGTAAATACTAACTCCTATCTGCGTGTGGCATTAGTAACTACCCATATACCGGTCAGCAAGGTCGCTGCAAACATTACAGTAAATCGAATTACAAAAGTCCTGGAAGTGCTGCACCGTGACCTGGTAAATAGATTCGGCATCACCAAGCCTTGTATCGCGGTATGTGGACTCAATCCTCACGCGGGCGAAGCTGGCCACTTAGGTCGAGAAGAGAATGAAATTATCATACCCACCCTTGAAAAATTACGTCTACAAGGCATGCATTTGGAAGGGCCATTACCAGCGGATACTGCATTCACTCAACAGAAACTTAGAGGCAAAGATGCTGTGCTTGCCATGTACCACGACCAAGGTCTTCCCGTCATCAAGCATCAAGGTTTTGGCGAAGTCATCAACGTAACACTCGGCTTGCCTATCATACGCACCTCGGTCGATCATGGCACAGCACTAGATATTGCTGGACAAGGTATTGCCAATGAAAGTAGCCTTCTTGCAGCAGTTAATTTAGCTGCTAAATTAAGCAAAAAAACTTAATAGTAAGACTTAGGATTAAATATGGCCAAACTCACACCAGAAGCATTAAATGCCTGGCAGCAACATGACGAAAGAATGGTTCTCACCACATGCAGTGAAGACCATATCGCAAATTCGATATGGGTTATTTGTGTAAAACTAATTAATGATGAGCAATTTGTTATTGCAAATAATGCATTTAGTAAAACATTAAACAATATCAAACAAGGTAGCAAAGGCGCATTACTTTACATTGCACCTGAACGAGAATCCTACCAAGTAAAAGGAACTTTGGAATATTACGAAGATGGCCCAGTCTATGATGACATGAAACAATGGTTAGACCCTAAATTTCCTGGCAAAGGTGCATTAGTGCTTAACATTGAAGACGTTTATTATGGCGCAAAAAAAGTTGTTTAATTTAAGATCTGGAATTATGAAATTTAAAATACAAATCATACTACTGCTAATATTTTTATCTGTATCGGTCGCAAACGCAGCAGGTTTGGAAGATCAAACTATTACACTCAAAAGTAATGAGCGTTTTGATTTAGTGCAAGCTAATACAGTTAGCTTTAAATTCCAGCCTTTGTCTGAAGATGCACGCAACCTTGAGATCACTAATCATGCGACATCATTAGGTGTTGCATATCTGGGCCAGGTTAAACTAAAAGAACACAACACAGCCCTATCTGCACTTCGTTCGATTGCGGATCAAATCGGTGAAAGCTTGGATATTAGCTTTGGAGTTATTGCAGACTCCAATACATCTGAAGCATTAAAAACTAATGAATTATTACTGCTATATCACCCTAATGTGATCATCACACTTGCACTTGTAAGACCTAATGAAGCAAGTGATTATGAAATAATTTGCACTTATGTATTAAGAGATTTATCCACAACCGATACTGAACAAGCAGCTATTAAACCTGCAGCAATTAAACAACCCTCAAACCCTATTAGTGATATTTCTCCAGCGGAAGATGTGCCAGAAATTACAAATAACTAAATAGCTTCAACATCTGGTAACCCACATGCTGAAGCTGAACATAGCAGCAGAACATAGGAATGATATACAAGACTTCTAAATGACTAGACCATTACGTAAACGCTTTGGTCAACATTTACTAAGCAATCCAAATACTATAAATAACATTGTAAAAGTTATTCACCCTAAGAAAGATGATAGGTTAGTCGAGATTGGTCCGGGCCGGGGTGCAATATCCGTTCCGATATTAAAAAACGTAGGCAGTCTGCAAGCGATTGAAATTGATCGCGACATAGCAAGGGAAGTTGCAGAGCGATGTAAAAATTTTGGCAATCTTGAAATTCACTTGGGTGATGTGCTTCGTTTCGATTTCAATAAACTTGCCAGCATTAGCAAACCCATTCGATTATTTGGCAATTTGCCCTACAATATATCAACCCCACTTCTGTTTCATTTACTGAAGTTTTCAGACTGTATTATTGATATGCATTTCATGCTGCAAAAAGAAGTTGTAGATCGCATCACGGCTTTAGCTGGTGACTCTAATTACAGTCGCTTAAGCATCATGGTACAAGCCAGTTATAAAGTAGAAAGCTTGTTTAACATAAGCCCTAGTGAGTTTTCCCCTCCTCCAAAAGTTAACTCAAGCTTTATGCGCCTCAACCCAACAGATAAATTTCAAAAACAGATCAATGATAAGATTATTTTTGCCAAGCTAGTCGAGACTGCATTCCAACAACGCCGGAAAACAATCAAGAACAGCCTCTCCAAAATAGTCACTGAAGAACAGTTGGCTAAAGCAAACATTCAAACAACCCAGAGACCCCAAGAAGTTTCTATTCAGCAATATATACAACTTTCCAATGAGTTAGCTGCGTTAGCACAACCACCAATGAATTTTGACAACTAACTGAATCTTTTAGACCTTATGCTGCCTAATAGTACCTAATAGCAATTGATACAAGCTGAGATGGTTAATAATTAATCAGCAAATTTCTGTTAGCTAGATCCAAGTTTTTTAATAATAACGTAGGTATAATTGCATACATGGAAGACCAAAATAATCACGAAATAGATGTAAGCGTAGATACCTCTTATATAGAAGCTCAATCTGATGAGGGTGAAAGTCGCTTTGTATTTGCCTACACCGTAACTATTCACAATGCTGGCCATGTGCCCGCAAAACTCGTTACACGTCATTGGTTAATTACCGACTCCAACGGCAAAATACAAGAAGTCAAAGGCGAAGGCGTAGTGGGTGAACAACCATACTTGCGACCTGGTGAAGCCTTTCAATACACGAGTGGCACCATGCTGGAAACGCCTGTCGGAACCATGCAAGGCACCTATCAAATGTTAGCCGACGACGGCACAGAGTTTGATGCGCCAATAAATGCATTTACCCTCGCAGCTCCACGCGTATTGCATTAAAAGCTAAACTATAATTGCATTCGGCTTTTTGGTCAAAGCTGTTATACAATCGACTTGTTATTTACTTGCCAAGCTATCGGTCAAGTTATTGACCAAGTCTTCAGCCAGATCATTAGCTAGGACTTTTGCAATATTTTAACGAGTGTAATTTTACATGGCAGTTTACGCAATTGGAGACGTGCAGGGTTGTTTTGATGAGTTACAAGAGCTCGTTAATAATATTTCATTCGATCCTAATAAAGATCAATTATGGTTTGTTGGCGATTTAGTAAATCGTGGGCCCAAATCACTCGAAACCTTGCGCTGGATAAAATCCTTGGGTGATGCAGCTGTAACGGTATTAGGCAATCATGATTTACATCTATTGGCAGCGTATGTCGGAGCTAAAGATATAGGCGCTAGCAGTAGCTTATACCCGACCTTACAAGCCCATGATATCGATGATCTAATCGATTGGCTAAGACATCAACCCTTGATGGCCTTTAATAAAAAACTTAAATTTGCCATGGTGCATGCGGGCCTAGCGCCACAGTGGAGTATTGAAGATGCTTTAGATTATGCAAAAGAGGTCGAACGAGTATTGCAGTCAAAAAAATATAAAGACTTTCTGTTCAATATGTATGGTGACAAACCAAATCAATGGGACAATGAACTCAAGGGGTGGAGCCGTTTACGCACAATTACTAATTTCATGACACGTTTACGTTATTGCAATAATAAAGGTGTTATGGACTTTAATGAAAAAAATTCCCCAGGCATGCAAGGTGTAAAATTGAAGCCTTGGTACGAAATTGCTTCGCGTAAAAGCCAAGACACTACTGTGGTATTTGGCCACTGGTCTACCCTAGGGCATATAAGAGAGCATAACGTAATTTCTATCGATACTGGGTGTTTATGGGGAGGCGCTTTAACTGCAGTCAAAATTAAATTGGATAAACTCAAAGTTTACCAAGTAGATTGCGAAGCCAAAAGAGAGATTTATACCAAACTCTAAACTACTTTTATTTGAAAAATAATTTTCAGCACTTGCGTTTCAACTAATTAAAATAATAAATAATTTATTTTGATCTAACAAGAATACCTTCGTGTCTCTATTTAAAACGATACGATACTTATAGCGAACACAGTTACCAAAATTAATTAGTCTTAACAAATTTTATATGCAACATTGATTTTTCAATGTTATGTTTTGCGGAGGTGACCCAAATAGTAGTTTCACCTTCACCTGCACTAACGTTCTTAAGCGTAAGTTCAATATTGCCAGATGCATCGGTTACACCTTTAGCAGGCTCTAGAACTGCACCCTCAAGATTAGGCTCTATCCTATATGAATAAGCTAGTCCTGGGACGGGCCAGTTTTATTAGACACATTAAATATCAATTTAACGCTTTCTCCTGCGTGCACCTCTGCAGGCGGTTGAACAAACTGTTCTGTTATCGTTTCTGGAACTACCTTGAAATAAAAAAATATGCCTACTAACACTACAAAAATAGCTAAAATTAAAGGAATTTTTGATACACCATTTTGTTTGGAATGTAACAGACACATAGATAGGATGCCTCTTAATGTATTACAAGTCTGAAGTTTGGCATACAATTGACTATAAACACAGCTGATTATTTAGTCTTATCGCGAAATTTCTAGCTGTCTATAGGAAATTTTTAATCTTCGGTTACAATTACGAATGAATCCAAAAACATATTAGCTATCTTACTCTCATTACATTCTTTATCATTTCATAGAATACGCTGGTAAATTATATTTTCTACACGATATTTATTTTCCTCATCTTTAGCACGTAACTCACGCTCTTCTTCCTGCCATTCTGATTTATCCCACTCAGGAAAATAGGTATCTCCTTCTAATTCGGCATGCACGATAGTGACATAAAGATATTTAGCTATTTGTAATGCATAGTTGTAAACATCCGCCCCGCCAATTACAAATGCCCGACCATCAATCAAGATCTCAAGCTGCGACCAATTTGTAATAATTGTGCACCCGTTCGCAATATAATTGGGATTGCGTGTTAACACAAAATGCTGACGGCCAGGCAGCAACCCGGGCAATGATTCAAAAGTTTTACGCCCCATGATTATGGGGTGACCCATGGTGATTTGTTTAAAACGCTGTAGATCCGCCGGCAAATGCCAAGGGATTTTGTTATCTATGCCGATCAAACCTTGAGGTGTCATCGCCACGATGATTGCGATTTCCATAAATAAAAGACTCTATACCGCTACAGGTGCAGCGATGTGCTCATGATATTTATAATTCTGTAACTCAAAGTCTTCAAATTTAAAATCAAAAATAGATTTCACATCAGGGTTAATTATCATTTGTGGTAACGCATAGGGTGAACGACTTAATTGTTTCTTCGCTTGTTCAAAATGGTTGTTATATAAGTGCACATCACCAAAGGTATGCACAAACTCACCCGCTTTGTAATCCGTTACTTGCGCAACCATTTGCAGCAATAACGCATACGAGGCAATATTGAACGGTATACCTAAAAAAACATCTGCACTGCGCTGATAGAGCTGGCATGAAAGTGTGTTTTGCGCGACATAGAACTGAAAAAAAGCATGGCAGGGTGGTAAAGCCATATTGTCGAGTTCACCCACATTCCATGCACTCACGATATGGCGTCTGGATAATGGATTTTCTTTCAAGTCATCAATCAATTGAGTAATTTGATCAATACTCTCTCCATTCGCGTTTTGCCAGCTGCGCCACTGTGAACCGTACACTGGCCCAAGCTCACCATTTTCATCTGCCCACTCATTCCAGATCGAAACACCATTTTTATTCAAGTAATCTACATTAGTCTCACCGCGTAAAAACCAAAGTAATTCATGAATGATAGATTTTAAATGTAATTTTTTAGTCGTTACCATTGGGAAACCATGACGCAAGTCAAAACGCATCTGATAACCAAAAACAGAGACTGTACCGGTGCCGGTTCGATCGCCTTTCTCAACACCATTGGTAAGCACATGGTTTAAAAGTTCTAAATACTGCTGCATAATTTATTTTATATTAAAGAAATACTGATTTATTACCAGCCGGTTTTATTCCTGCATAAACCGGTATATAACTCTTCCATGGATATGACGAAGCAAAAATTACCGGGAAGAGCGATGTGTATTGGCTTATAGATGAGCAAATTTAAGATTATATTTAAACAAAGTATTAAGTTGAATCAGGGGATCGACTTTGCCATGCCAAACTTATTATACGCTAACCATATCGTTACGATGCCCACCACAATCATAGGTATCGATAACAATTGCCCTCTTGTGAGCCAATCGATCGTCGATGCATCTGGTTCACGCACAAACTCTACGATGAATCTAAAAATACCATAAAGAAGCACAAATAAACCACATACCGCACCTACCGGCCTGGGCTTTTGTGCAAACAGCCAAAGGATAACAAACATAACCAGGCCTTCTAGTATGGCCTGGTACAACTGCGACGGGTGACGCGGCAAACCATCAGCATGTGGAAAAATCATTGCCCATGGCACATCGGTCACACGACCCCATAACTCGCCATTGATAAAGTTGCCAATTCTCCCTGCACCTAATCCGATTGGCACCATCGGTGCAACAAAATCGCAAAGACGTAAAAAACCATAGCCTTTCGAGCGTTGATACATCCACAAGGCCACAATCACACCAAGCAAACCGCCATGAAAACTCATACCCCCTTCCCAAATCTTAAAAAGATAAAGAGGATTTTCTAAAAAAAATGAAAAATTATAAAACAATACTGAACCAATACGACCACCCAAAATAACGCCCAACATACCGTAGAATAAGATATCGCCAACATCGTCCGGCTGCGCAACGGTGTGCGCTTTCTTGGCATGGATTCTCCCCAGCCACCAAAAGCCTAAAAAGCCAATCGCATACATAAGCCCATACCAGCGTAACTTGAGCGGCCCAAGTGCAAATATGATTGGATCGATTTCGGGAAATGTCAGCATACATACACTATAACAACAGTTAGACTTAGTAGTAACACACTAAATAATGTATAAATATTAAACACCTGATGACAAAAACAGCACATAACAAAAACCATCTGCACGATCAAACCAGTCCTTATTTACTGCAACATGTGGACAACCCTGTTGAATGGTATCCATGGTGTGAGGAAGCGCTCAAGCGTGCAAAAGATGAAAAGAAACCCATCCTATTATCAATCGGTTATTCGGCATGCCATTGGTGTCACGTAATGGCACATGAATCATTTGAAGACCAAGCCACTGCAAAAATTATGAATGAGCTTTACATCAACATTAAAATTGATCGTGAAGAACGCCCCGACATCGACAAGATATACCAAACTGCACAATATTTACTTACTCAACGTTCTGGTGGCTGGCCACTCACCATGTTTCTGACCCCGGAAGATCAGATTCCATTTTTTGGTGGCACGTATTTTCCAGATACTCCCCGGCATGGCTTGCCTTCATTCAAAGAGCTACTGCATCATATCTCAAATTTTTACCAAAATCGTCGCGGCGAAATCACAACACAAAACCAGTCTATGCAGAATGCATTGCAAAATATCTATGCGCCTGAATTCACGCAGACGGATTTGTCAGAGACTATATTTGATACTTGCACAGAACAGCTGCAACAAAACTTTGATGCAGATCATGGTGGCTTTGGAAATGCTCAGAAATTTCCACACCCAACTAACTTAGAGCGACTGCTGCGGTACTATGCACATAATAAAATCAGTAGTGTTAACAAGCCTAGAGCGCTTCATGCAGCAATATATAGTTTGGAAAAGATGGCGGCTGGTGGAATCTATGATCACCTCGGAGGAGGTTTTAGTCGTTATTCTGTAGATCAGTATTGGATGATTCCACATTTTGAAAAAATGCTCTATGACAATGGCCCCTTACTTGCACTCTATGCACAAGCCTTCTCTTTGAATTATTCTGAGCAGTTTAGAAAAACATGTGTTGGCACTGCAGAATGGTTAATACGTGAAATGCAATCTCCTGAAGGTGGTTATTACTCAACATTAGATGCCGATTCAGAAGGCGTTGAAGGCAAGTACTATGTCTGGGAAAAAACTGAAGTTGAAAAAATTCTAACAACTGATGAGTATTCAATTTTCGCACCACACTTCGGATTCGATGGTGTGGCTAATTTTGAAGGACAATATCACTTACATACTTTTAAAACTGAAAAACAAGTTTGCGAAGACCAGTCAGTAAGTATTGTTGAGTTTAATAAACGTCTTGCCAGTGCAAAATCCAAGCTTTTCTCTGAACGTGAAAAAAGAATCAGGCCCGGACGAGATGAAAAAATCCTAACCAGCTGGAATGCACTTATGATTCGTGGCATGGCCATAGCAGGTCGTGTCTTAAACAATATTGAATATATAAAATCCGCAGATCAAGCATTGAATTTTATACGCAACACGATGTGGAAAAACCAACGTTTGTTCGCAACCTATAAGTCCACAGGTAGAGAAAGTAAGGCACATCTGGATGCCTATCTGGATGACTATGCATATTTACTGGATGCTTTATTGGAAATGTTACAAGCTCGATGGAATACAAATGATTTAATTTGGGCCTGTGAAATTGCCGATGTGCTTTTAGACAAATTTGAAGACCCTTCACTAGGGGGATTTTATTTTACTGCTAGCGATCATGAACGACTCATTCAGCGTCCTAAAACAATAAGTGATGATTCCACACCCTCTGGCAATGGAATCGCAGCCTTTGCATTAGCACGGCTCGGATACTTACTAGCTGAAACAAAATATATTGAAACTGCAGAGCGCGTTCTGAAATTTTCAGCACATGCCATTAATCAATCACCATTTGGTCACACCAGTTTATTACATGCTTTCGAAGAACAATTATATCCACCACAAATCATTATTCTCAGTGGAAAAAAAGAAACTTTGGCAGAGTGGCATAAAGCTTGTAATCACGGCTATGCACCACAACGCATGACATTCTCTGTTGATACAGATAAACAAAATCTACCTGCCGCAATTGCTGAAAAGAAACACAAATCTTCAAGCAAAGAAGGTGTAACAGCTTATGTATGCCAAGGCATGCAATGTGATGCGCCTATAGAACGTTTTGCTGATTTACAAAAAATACTCACAGCAACCAGCATACAAGCTGCAACAAATTAAACTCCATAATATTACAACACATGAATGCATTACGCGGCATCTTACGACTCATCCACCTTTTAGCGCATTTTGCCAAAGGGCTTTACTTGTCTTATACACGTCTGCATGGAACACAGAGCCATGATCTAAGCGAAGAGCAGCATAAAATTATTCAAACCTGGTTACATCGCAGTGCAGAAATAATTGGTATCGATATACGAGTACATGGAACCGTTACGAAGTCTCCGGTCTTTGTGGTCGCTAACCACATATCATGGTTGGACATCATAATCATTTCTTCTGTATTCCCTGTTTCATTCCTATCTAAAGCAGAAATACGCAGCTGGCCAATCATAGGTACGCTCGCAGCAAAAGCGGGTACATTATTTATTCACCGCGGTTCTAAAAATGGTGCAGCGGAAGCAATTGAGTTGATGAAAGTTAAATTACAGGCGGGCCATAGTGTAGCTTCTTTCCCTGAAGCTAAAACTACCGAAGGCACATCGGTGAAAATATTTCATGCACGATTATTCTCGGCGGCGATTGAAACAAAAACGCCTATACAACCGGTTGCCTTGCGCTACCCGGCTACTGATGATCACTCTAACGCAAAAATTAATCCAATCGTTCCCTATGTAGAAGACCCGAATTTAGTTCGACATGCTTTTAGAATTATGTGCGCAAAACGCACTATTGCAGAAGTAACTTTATGCGATCCTCTTAAAATCAACGATCAACTTAGAAAAGATCTTGCGCAATCAGCCAGAGATATAATCGCACAAGTTGTAGAAACCTAAATCAGTAATGTACCCTAGCCTGACTGTAGCCTGACTGGCTTAACTAACTGGCTTACCTTAACTGGCTCTAACCAACTGGCCTAACCTAATTGGCCTAACGCTTGTATCGCGGCGTCATAATCAGGCTCATCCGCAATTTCACTTACAAGCTCAGTATGTACAACAGCATTATCCTGATCTAATACCATTAAAGCGCGAGCAGTAATACCTGCCAAAGGACCATCCTCTATCAACACACCATAATCACTTGAAAATTCATTTGAACGCATAATGGAAAGAGGCACTACATTATCCACACCTTCCGCACCACAAAAACGAGACATGGCAAATGGCAAATCTGCCGCTACTACCAAGACAACTATATCTCCATGCTCTTTAGCAAAATCATTAAATTTCTTTGTAGAAGTTGCACATACCGGTGTATCCAAACTTGGAACAATGCTAATAATTTTTTTCTTACCAGGAAAAGATGAAAGTGATACGTTTTCTAAATCTTTATTAACCAACATAAAGTCGGGCGCTACGGATCCTACCTCTGGAAGATTCCCGTTAGTGTGTATCTCATTTCCTTGCAAAGTAATTTTTGCCATTATTTTATCTCCGAAATAATATGTGTTATGGCTTTATAATATTTTCTAGTGTTTAAAAATTAAACACTATAACTCAATTAAAGAATCATATTGGCTTGCATTCAACAGACTGTCAATTGATGATTTATCCAGAATTTCTACCTTGCATAGCCAACCCTCATCATATGGTGACTCATTCAATGCCTCGGGAGAGCCTACTAATCCTTCGTTCACCTCAAGAATTTTACATTCGACAGGCGCAAAAATATCGCTAGCAACTTTAACAGATTCCACTATTGCACAAGCATCACCCGACTGATACTCATTCTCAACCTCGGGTAACTCTACATATACAATATCACCCAATTCTGTCTGTGCGTAATCGGTAATCCCTATAGTGGCCACATCGTCCGTTTCCAACAATAGCCAGATATGTTCTTCTGAATAAATACGATCGTCAGGGCTTTCATTCATAATAAATTCTCATATGATTACTTAAATTTAAATTATTCAAGGTATAATAATAAAAGCTTCACGATTTGTAATCGAATAATTATTAACAAATAGCTAGCAACAAAATTTATGTTTAAATTAATATTATTATCCATCTTCACACTACTTGTAGCCTGCAATCAAACTCCTAAAGAGTCTTTCAGCACAGAAGGAGCATGGGTGCGCGAAGCGCCGCCCAATGCTGGTGCATTAGCGGGGTATGTGACCATTACCAACCATACCGATCAAGACCGAACACTAGTGCTGGCTAAAAGCGAGCAATTCAATGCTGTTGAAATACATCGCACCATCGTAGAAAATGGTGTCGCTAAAATGCGTCGTCAAAAAGACTTGCCAATCCCTGCTGGTGGCTCACTCGTTTTGGAACCAGGTAGTTACCACTTAATGCTGATGACTCCAAAATCAGCTTTTAAAGCTAATGATGAAGTAACAGTGACAATTTCTTTAAAATCAGATGACGACATTAAAGAAGTCGATATCGTTATGCCGGTCAAAAAGCCCAATTCATGAACAAGAACATAAGCAATAACCACAACAACTACAAGGCTTATAAAAGCATTATCCCCAAATAACGCACTAGCAAGTTTCCTAATTCGGTATCATCTCTGATAACATTAACTGTAAATTATTATTCATGCAGATCGATTTATAGTCTGCAATATGTATTGGTACTAGTCTTGAACGATTTCTCGCAAGCGTTTTCAAAAGCGTTTCAACTCATCTACCAGTTAGACCCTGCTCTTTTAGAAATCATCGGGTTATCTTTACGCGTGAGTATGACTGCAGTTTTAATCGCCAGTTTAATTGGTCTGCCTTTAGGCGCCGCGCTGGCTTTATATAAATTTTATGGACGTGGTTTAATTGTTGCATTATTGAATGCTTTCATGGGTTTGCCACCGGTTGTGGTTGGGCTTGTAGTCTATCTAATGTTGTCACGCTCGGGCCCACTCGGTGTTTTGGGATTATTGTTTACGCCCACCGCCATGATCATTGCACAAGTCTGTTTAATTACCCCAATCATTGCTGCGCTCACGCGCCAAACTATCCTGGATGCTAATATTGAATATCATGAGCAGCTTCGTGCGCTAGGTGCAAAAGCCTCACGAATGATGAGAACGTTGTTATGGGAAACACGCTTTAGCTTGATGACCGTTGTATTCGCAGGCTTTGGTCGCGCCATTGCAGAAGTTGGTGCGGTCTTAATTGTCGGCGGCAACATTAATCATACTACACGTGTTATGACCACAGCCATTGCTCTAGAGACTCGCAAAGGCGATATAGAACTGGCCCTTGCGCTGGGCATTATATTGATTGCTATCTCGTTAATTGTTACTTCAATTGTTATGAGTGCTAGGCATGCTGCATACCAACATCATAACTAACATGAATAATATAAATGTTTTGCCACTGCAGGTGAATAAGCTGCACATCACTAAAAATGGCAACACATTACTGAATGATGTCACACTTCATATCGAATCTCGTGAGGTTACCGTTATTTTAGGTCCTAATGGTGCTGGCAAGAGTTTACTATTGCGCACTGCGCACGGTTTAGAATCACCAACTCGAGGCAAATTGAACTGGAACTCAAATACGCCAAATCCACAAAATTCTTGGCGTGCATATATATTCCAAAAACCTGTGTTATTACGTCGTAGCGTACAGGCCAACCTGGAATATGTACTGTCATTGCATAAGATCAATAAATCTAGTTACACCTCATTAATTGCTGAAGCACTTGAACACACTGGTTTAAACCACCTGGCTGACCGTAATGCACGGGTACTTTCTGGCGGCGAGCAACAGCGTTTAAATATAGCTCGCGCATGGGTATTGAAGCCTAAAGTAATACTGCTAGACGAACCAACTGCAGAACTAGATCCAAATGGCACTGCATCCATTGAACGTTTAATTAATACTCTTGCCCAACATGGAACAAAAATTATCATGTCGACACATGACCTAGGCCAAGCACATCGATTGGCCAATGACATAATATTTTTACATCAAGGGAAGTTAGTTGAACACACTCCTGCAAAAACTTTTTTTGAACAACCACAAAGCAAAACAGCACAAAACTTTATTGCCGGAAAATTATTAAATGGAAATTAAATAAATGCGTAGAATACTAGTCACACTGTTACTTCTCATGTCTATCAGTGCTGCGAATGCAAATGAAGAAACATTTATCACGCTTTCTTCTACCACTTCCACTGATAATTCAGGCTTATTGGAATACTTGATTCCCAAATTCAAAGATAAAACCGGTATCGATGTACGTGTAATTGCCGTAGGAACGGGTCGAGCACTTCAGCTAGGTGAGCGAGGCGATGCAGATGTAGTATTAGTACATCATAAGGCTTCCGAAGAAAAATTTGTTGAGAAAGGTTTTGGCATTGAACGACATGATGTTATGTATAACGACTATGTAATTGTTGGCCCTAAAGATGACCCTGCAAATATTAACAAAGTTAAAGCTACCGCCAAAGCTTTTCACCGCATCAGTACAAATAAAGCAGCTTTTGTGTCACGTGGTGATGAGAGCGGAACACACAAAAAAGAATTAGAGATTTGGGCGCTTACCGGCATTGATATCAAACAACATAGTGGTGACTGGTATCGTGAAGCTGGCGCAGGTATGGGTGCCACACTGAATATTGCAAACGCTATGAGCGCATACACCATGACTGATCAAGCTACATGGCTATCTTTCAAAAACCGTGATCATCTCACTCTGCTTTTTGAAAATGACCCACCTCTTTTCAATCAATACGGCATGATCATTGTAAATCCCAAACGTCATGCACATATTAAATACCAGCAAGCCAAACTGTTCTCGGACTGGCTAACCTCTCATGAAGGCCAACGGGCGATTGCTGAATTTACCCTAGAAGACCAACAGTTGTTTTTCCCTAACGCACAACATGAAATAGCACCATCAGTCATGAAATAATATAGTCTATAAAAACCAACTTATAAGGTACCACTATGGGGCATGATTCCTCACCCTATGCGTCACCAGAAAGCGATGTACAAACTGAACATGATAAATTTCATGAGATTCGCCCAGCAGGCAACTGGAAACGCTTTAGTAATTATTTAATTGACTACATCGCGATATATTTCTTCTCGATGATCTTCGGTGTTGTGGTCGTATTATTGTCTGGAGAGGCCGGTCTACAACGTCTTGCGGCCATCACTCTTTATGAAGAAATTGTACTTGGATTTATTATCTACTCTTCCTACTATTTGCTGTTTGAATTTTACACAGGAAAAACCATAGGGAAATTCATTACACGCACACAAGTAGTAAACGAGCAAGGTGGCAAGCCCACTTTTAATCAAATATTAGGGCGTTCATTATGCAGACTGATTCCATTTGAACCACTTTCTTTTTTTGGTGCTTTAGGGCGTGGCTGGCACGATCGCTTCTCTAAAACCTATGTAATAGAAATAGTTTCCGGTGGACTTGAAGCATAACCGAATACAATCAAACCCATTATAATGGCCATTAGAATAAAATAGCCGCTCCGTTAAGTCTCAAATACAACCCTTGAGAAAGGTAAAACATGAAATATTATATAACTGCTGTTTTTCTTTTCACCGTGCTGCCTGCTAGTGCCTATGCAGAATCAAATGTTGAAAAGTATAAAAAAGTCTATGTTGAACAAATTAAACCTATTCTAAAAGAACAATTTGCCGGTGCTTTAGAAAAAGAAGCTGACCCTGAGGCCAAACTTCAATTTGTTGCTGAAGGTATGGCCGATTGCCAAAGTGATTTAAAGTAGAAACTATTAGTGCTTATCCTCAGAAATATCAGGACGCATCGATTGACCCGGTTGCAGAAGGAGGTGATTTAAGTGAAGCCACTCAAAAAGTAAATGACATGATGAAAGCCGATATCGAAAACGGCGTGATTTCAGATGCAGATTTTAAAACAATGGTTGAAAGCGCAACACAAAAATATGTAAGTTGCACTAAGGCTTTAGAAAAACAGTTTTAATTCATATGTAGGCAAAATATTTCGATGCGTATCAATCACCACTTGGTATTGATTAACTATATTAATTTATGCAGCGATTTTTATGAGAAGATTTTTATAAAACGGTTCTCATTAAACCGATTCTGGCCCTGGATCATCTTATCCTAGAGAAAATAAGTTGATCGGCAAAAATATATACTTGCTTACCCTACTTTATCAATTATCCTACTTTAGATTATTACTCGACTACCTTACTCATTATTGGCTTACTCATTATTGGCAAAGCCCAATAGATGCAGCAAAGAACTAAAGATATTATAGATGCTCAGGAAGATACCAGTAGTCGCCATGATGTAATTGGTTTCACCCCCACTAATGATGCGACTGGTATCAAATAGAATAAAGCCACTGAAGATTAAGATCACGGCTGCATTAATAGCCAGCCACAATCCAGGCATTTGTAAAAAGATCCCGGCAATCGAAGCTAAAATAACCGTAATCACACCCGCAAACAGGAAACCGCCTAAAAAGCTGAAATCACGTTGGGTCGTCAACGCATAACCAGACAAGGCCAAGAAAATGATCGCAGTCCCACCCATAGACATCGCGATGAGTTCTCCACCATTGGCCATACTTAAATAGTGATTTAAAATAGGCCCTAAACCAAAGCCGAGTAAACCGGTAAAAGCAAACACCACGGCGATACCAGTACTCGAATTTGCGGTGCGGGGTAATACAAACCAAACCAGGGCTAGTGCACCAAATGAACAGGCTAAACTCACTCCATGACCAACATTCATCATGGTAGACACCATGGCCATAAAGGCACTGAAGATGAGGGTTACCGATAACAATGCATAGGTGTTACGTAGCACTTTATTAGTCGATAAGGTGCTTGTTTGTGTAGTAGTAACAGTATTTAATTTGATGTCATTCATCCTGTAAAAACCCAAGTTAATTATGTATCCTTATATTAAGTCAATAACCATGCTATAACAACTCGTTTGAATTTAGGTAATTGTAATGTTTTAGTTGATTTAGAATGAAACTAAACAGCTTATTTTTAATTCGAGCACTACAAACTATGAGTTTTACTATGCGCTGGCACAGTTTTATCTGACAAATGACCAGATAAAAGTATTATCTCGGCCAACAAAGATAGTTAAGAACGAAGGCATTTACACATCGACCCCATAATTCTTTTTTTATTTTAGGCTTTATCGCTGGACTATCTCGTTCGGCGTTGCGTTTGCCACCGCAAATTTATGAATTTGTCAGCATATTGTTGTTACTGGCCATCGGCCTTAAAGGTGGCAAGATCAATAGGGTCAGATCAATAGGGTCAGACTCGATTGATTTTAATTGCTTCAGGCATTTTGCTTTCGG
>CAZAOO010000025.1:0-28301 GCA_964486815.1 uncultured Thiotrichales bacterium | reverse complement strand
CATCGATCCTAATGCTACCACTAACGTTAATAGTTTTTTCTTCATGTGTACTCCTAAATGTTTTTATATTTAAAATAGCTTGCGCAAGCTACTTACTTTTTTACAGCTGTTTTTATACAAACAACTACAAAAAACTTTCCTATTCTCATTTCCTAATGGTCTTATATTCTAAATGGTCTTATGTTCTAAATGGCCAGATTCTTAACCTGTGTTTAGCAGAATCCCATAAACCTGCAAATCCCATTGGTTGGTAAATTAATAAAACAACAATACAGGTACCAACAATAATTTTTGAATTGTTTTCAATAAAGGCAGTATCTAATGTTCCGCCACCAAATACTCCATCTGCAAATCTAGTTAGCAGGATTGGCCAGCCATAAACAAATATGGCGCCTAAGAATGACCCAAGAATTGAACCCAGTCCACCCAAGATAACCATAAACAAAATCAAGAATGATCTTCTTAAGTTAAAGATCATGAAATCAAGGTTACCGATATAACAGTATGAATACATCGCACCTGCTATACCACTGTAGAAACAACTTACAAAGAATGCATTAAGTTTTGTTTTG
The DNA here is from genome assembly GCA_964486815.1 of uncultured Thiotrichales bacterium. Taxonomy (GTDB): domain Bacteria; phylum Pseudomonadota; class Gammaproteobacteria; order UBA4575; family UBA4575; genus JABDMD01. The sequence continues at coordinate 27,729 of CAZAOO010000025.1, read as the reverse complement.
CTAACTGAAATTCCGATTACACTCGCAGCAATATCCATATCACGCACCGCCATCCAATTACGTCCGGTAGAACTGCGCACCATATTTTTGCATGCCAATGTAAGCAAAACGGTTGTTATGAGGGCAATAAAGTAACGCCAAATATAAGCGTTATAGTCTTTTTCCCAACCAAATAAATCAAATATTTGTTCTTGGAAAGGTAAGAACCGGTAGTGGAATGGGGGTAACGCAGCAACACCTGAAGTACTGTTATTCAAAAACCATGGGTATGCATTAAAGAACCACTCAGCAAAAAATTGAGCACATAATGTAGATACTAATAAGTAAAAACCTTTAATGCGTAAACTAGGCAAACCGAAAATAATGCCTACCAAGCCAGCAACCAAACCTGATAATAAAAATGCCAACCATACATTCATCCATTCAATACGGAATAATAAGTTAAAAGCCGTAAAAGCACCAAAGCACATAAAACCAGCGGAACCTAATGAAAGCTGACCGGTATAGCCTGTAGCAATATTTAAACCAAGTGTCGCAATGCCTAATACCATTATAGGTATTAAAATTGCGCTTAATACATAATCATCCGCAAAGTATGGAACAGCAATAAACATAACGGCTAAAAATGCCCACATTGTCCAGCGGTCCTCACGCAAAGGAACCATGCGGCGATCTTCAGAATAATTTTTTACGTTTTGTCCCGTTTCTCGGTAATACATTTATTAATTCTCTACTTAATATTCTTTATTAATTTTTTTATAATTTTAGTCGCGTGAGACTAAATACGTTCAATCTCACGTTCACCAAAAATTCCGGTAGGTCGAATAAGAATAAACACAAGTGCGGTTAAATACGCCCACCAGTGCTCGATACCTTGCCCCCCAAGAATCGGGGCAAAATAAATTTCACCAATTTTCTCACTCGCACCAATTATTAGTCCGCCAATAATACAACCAGGGATAGAAGTAAGACCTCCAATCAAAATAACCGGAAGACCTTTCAATACTGCTGCAGTTAGTGTGAAGGAAACACTTAAACGATCCGCCCATATCAAGCCAACGATAAGGGTGATTACACCTGTTACCGCCCACACAATCGCCCAAATTTTAGACAGTGGAATACCAACAGCCTGTGCGGCTAAATGATCATCTGATACCGCACGTAGTGATAATCCCGTGCGTGTGTATTGGAAAAATAAATACAGACCTAAAACTAAGAAGAATGCTACAGCTGCTGCAAAACCGTCAAACTTACTAATAATGATGTCGAACCAAGGGTTGCCTGGGAAATACTCGGCTAAAAAGATTGGGTCACTAGGTATTCCCAGATGTAAGCCATGCACAGCTGAATCCCAAGTGCCTTGAGCCAAACCTTCAAGGAAATAGTTCAAACCAACTGTTGCCATAAACAGAGATAGTAGAGATTGGTTCGCCAATGGCCGCATCACAAAGCGTTCAATAAGAATTCCCATAAAAATCATCACAACCGCTGTGATAAAAAACGCCATAATAGGATTTACTTGTCTTTCAGTCAGACTTACAAACGTAAGTGCTGCAAACAAGAGCATAGTACCTTGTGCGAAATTAAATACACCGGATGATTTATAGATTAATACAAACCCTATTCCGACTAGTGAGTACATTATTCCAGATAACATTCCTGCTATCACAGTCTCTAAACCGAAAGGCGAGATAATCCCTTCCGTTGTAAAAATACCCAATAGACTTGTTAAAAATTCCACTCGAGCCTTTCCTCCTACACTACAATCTTAAGTTGTATACTAATCATCATGGCTTACACCTAAGTAAGCATCAATTACTTTCTGGTCACTCATTACTTCTTCCGGTGTTCCATCACCTATTTTTGCGCCGTAGTCCATCACTACCACGTGATCAGATATATCCATTACTACGCCCATGTCGTGTTCAATTAATACGATAGTTGTGCCACGGTTACGATTAACCTCTTGAATAAAACAGGCCATATCCAACTTTTCTTCGATATTCATGCCTGCGATCGGCTCGTCAAGCAACAACATCTTTGGCTCTGCCGCTAATGCGCGACCTAGCTCAACACGCTTTTGCAAACCATAAGACAAACCAGAAACTGGTATTTTACGAATTTTCTGCAAACCAAGAAATTCGATGATTTCTTCACATGCTTCTCTATGCATGATTTCTTCTTTTTTACTACGACCTATACCTAGTGCATTTTCGATGAAAGTAGCCTTCATCATTAAATTTCGCCCAGTCATAATATTTTCTACTACAGACATTCCAGAAAACAATGCGATATTCTGGAAGGTGCGACCAATTCCCATTGTCGCAGCCGAATGCGGCTTCATCTTGGCGAATTTTTTACCTTCGAATGTAATGGACCCTTGTTGTGGAATGTAAACGCCATTAATTATGTTCAACATTGAACTCTTGCCTGCACCGTTAGGTCCTATAACTGCACATATCTCACCTTTATATACAGTGAAACTGATATCGGTGATGGCTTTTGTTCCTCCAAAGGCTAGATCGATATTTTCGATCATCATATGAGGCTCTTTTCCGTTGAATCCGTTACTCACTTATTATTTCCAGCAATTAATTTTAGATTATTCGTAAATTCTATTTAACACTAACAAGACATTTAAGCCGACTCAATTTTGAGATTCGCAACTACCTGACTAGCATTGTCTTTAAGTTCGATACTTTTCTGTGATGAATACATTGCATTGACTAATGCCTTATGTGTTCCCATTACCACATCACGTTTAATTTTACGTGAACGTGTAATCTCACCCTCATCCACATTGAACTCACGATGCATTACAACAAAACGTTTAATTGGTGGGCAGCTTGCGTCTTCCGATTGAAGAAGATTTGCATTCACTTCTTCTACTGCTTTCTTGACAAGGTCGTAAACCTCTTGCTGACTAGCTAAATCACGATATCCAGCGAAGCGAATATTATTAACTTCCGCCCAGCTTCCAACTGAAACACCATCGATAACAATAAATGCTGCAATGGACTCTTGACCTTCACCAACCGCAACCGCTTCTTGTATATATGGCGATGATTTAAGTGCGGATTCAATTCGATGCGGCACAAACATGTCGCCACTACTAAACTTGCCAACCGAATCTACACGATCTGTTATTTTAAGTGCACCTTGTGCGTCGATATCACCCAAATCGCCAGTCTTAATCCAGCCATCAGAATCTATAGTTTCAGCTGTTGCATTCATATCACGATAATATTCTCTAAATGAATTGATCCCTTTAAATGCAATTTCACCGTCTGCTAATTGTTTGATTTCAACGCCCGCTAATGGCTTACCCATAGTATCTTCGCCTGCAGCGCTATCCGCTTGCTCAGAACTTTGCACACAGATAAAGCCTGCAGCTTCTGTTGTCCCATAGCATTTTTTAAGATTTACGCCGATGCCACGGAAAAAATTAAACAATTCGCCACTCATTACATCGCCACCGGTATAAGCAGTATTTAAATGCGACAAGCCGTAGACATTCTTCAGGGGTGAAAACATCATCATATTGCCGATTACAGAATTAAGGCCACCAGCAGCACTGGCACTACCGTTTAATAAGCTTTCACGATTTTGTCTGGCATATTTAAACCATTTATCAAATTTCTTTGTGTTTGATCTTTGAGTACGCGCAATAATTTCAGAATAAAGCTGCTTATAAAAATGCGGAGGCGCATACAGCAGTGTAGGACCAATTTCACGCAAGTCTGACATCACTGTGTCATTACTTTCTGGGCAATTGATAGTAAATCCTTTTATCAACCAAAGAGTGTAGGTGAAAAGTATATTTGCAGTATACGACAAAGGCAGGAACGCTAGCACTTGTTCATCTTGTGTAATTTTCTCTTGATTTGCAAATGCCGTTCCTGTGTTGACTAAACTGCCATGCGTATGAACTGCACCACGCGGAGCACCAGAAGTACCTGCTGTATAAAGAATGAACGCTTCTGTGTCTTGAGTTACTTTGGAAGTCACATCTTCAAAAAAACTTACATGTTCTTGTGAAAACTTTTTACCATCTTCTTCCAATTCTTTAAAACTGCTTAAATTTGTGTGATCGTATTCGCGCATACCGCGCTCACCGCTATAGATCACTTCAATTAAATTTTCGCATTGATCAATCACACCGCACAACGCATCAACCTGTTGCTGATCTTGCACCATTGCGAATTTTGCTTCGCAATTATTTAAAAACGATATGAGTTCTTTAGTATTAGAATCAGGATGAATTGGAACCGGAACCGAACCCAAACATTGCACAGCAATCATCGCAAAATATAAGTCAGGTATATTATTACCAATAATGGCAATTTTTTCATTTGGCTTAACACCTTTAGCAGCTAAACCACATGCTAATGCCTTTACAATAGATTCTGTTTCGTTCCAAGTCCACGATTTCCACAATCCATGATATTTAAATCTAATTGCAGATTCAGAAGACCTGGTTCTAGTTTGCTGTAAAAAAAGACTAGGAAATGTTTCCATGCTAAAAATTCAAACCCCTATCGCTCCATCTATTACTGGCAATAATTATAATATTTATCGAACAGTTTTATAAGCGATAACTATAGTAGTGTTATCACTTTAGTTTGAGCAAAAATACTCAAACCACACTGCCAGTACCTAGTTTAATATGTTAAGTTAAGTGCGTCAGTATTCTTATTATTTTTTGTTATACCGCTTGGTAGCAGGATGTCCTACCTGGGACACTAAACAAGAACGCTAAACTACACTAGCAAACCAATACTTTGCAAGCATTAGTGTAATCCAAGTATAAATGAGCAATAAAACTAATTCTTGAAAAATACAAGTTCAATTGATAATGATTCTAGGCAAGTAGACGCCGTTATTATGTGTTTGAGGTATCACAATTTGACCAACAAGACCTTATTGTGAGTATGGTTATTTAGGATGTGACAAAAATTAACCTATAGAGAGCAGTGGACATGAGCAGATATCGTTCTGAATGATCAAATATCATGCAGAATATTATTTGCGATAGTTGGAAATTTGTTCAATGTTATTTTTATTGGCTTGTAGAAAATCACGCTCAAATTTTTCTGCCTTCATGGGCTTGCCAATGTAATAACCTTGAATGTAGTCACAGCCCTCTTCCTCAAGTAGTTTTTGCTGCTCTCCAGTTTCAACACCCTCTGCGAGCACCTCTAGGTTTAAACTTTTGGCTAAAGCAATAATTCCTTTTACGATGAGTCGATCCTCATGATTCGTTTCGATATCACGCACAAAAGCTTTGTCAATTTTTAGTAGATCAATAGGGAATTTTCGCAAGTAATTTAGCGAAGAATAGCCAGTGCCAAAATCGTCAATAGACAATTTAACCCCCATATCCTTCAATTGATGCAGAATCAAAATAACCTCTTCCGGCCGTTTCATAATGATACTTTCAGTAATTTCTAATTCTAGATACTGTGCGCTTAGCCCTGATTGAGATAGTACCTGCGAGACCTGCTCTACAATATCTCCATTTTCAAGTTGCCTACCCGAGAGGTTTACAGACACCGGTATTGCTGCATAACCTTTGTCTATCCACGACTTGGCTTGTACGCATGATGTAATGAGTACCCATAAACCTAGTTCGGATATCAAACCGGTTTCTTCTGCAAGTGGAATAAAATCATTTGGCCCTACCAGACCTTTGTCTGGATGGTTCCATCGTACCAAAGCCTCAATTCCCATCACCTTTGAAGTTGTCAAATCATATTTCGGTTGATAGAAAACATCCAATTCTTCACGATCTAATGATTGGCGAAGGTCTTGTTCAATCTCCACCTTATTCGTAACCACTGCTTCCATTTCCGGTTCATAAAATAAGAAACTGCCACCACGTTCTTTGGCTTTAAACATAGCCGTGTCTGCATGCTTCATCAATTCACCAACATCTAAACCATCTTCCGGATGCATAGAAATACCGATGCTAGCGGTAACATATATATCTTTGCCACCAAAGAAATAAGGCTCACCCAATTTCCTGCATACTTTATCTGCAATATTGGCAACCACTCTACGATCTTCTATTCCATCTATCGCCAAGGTAAATTCATCACCTCCCAAGCGCGAAACGGTATCAACCGAGCGAACACAACTCAGAATTCTTTCTGCAACTTGCTTCAACAGCATGTCACCAACATTATGCCCTAAGGTATCATTAACATATTTAAATCGATCCAGATCTAGAAACAACACAGCCAACATTTGAGATTGGGATCGCACCTTCTTAATCATCTTATTCATTTGATCAATGAACATAGTACGGTTTGGCAAACCTGTAAGCGAATCGTTATAGGCAAGCTCACGAACATGTACTTCTGCACGACTTGCCTTTAGTAATCGAGAAACACGTTGCCGCATTACCGCAAAGTGCACTGGTTTAGGAATAAAATCTGTCGCTCCTGATTCGAATGCTTGTTCAATTGATTTCTCATCTTCAAGGGCAGTCACTATTAATATCGGGACATGCTTGCCACCTTTGAGCATGCGAATTTTCTTACATGCATCAAAACCATTTAGATTAGGCATTAGTGCATCAATTAATATCAGGCCCGGCATACTTTGTTCACAACGCCTAACCGCTTCAACCCCATCAGAAACCGATTCGATTTCATAACCGTCAGAAACAAGAACATTCTGCAACGCAACACGCATACTACGGTCATCGTCTGCAATTAAAATCTTTTCAGTGACTGTTTGCATTAACAGCGTATCTTCTTTAGTAAAATTAATTTCTTTTTTTAGATCACTGATTACAAGCGCGGCCTGAGGGAATATTGCTTGCACAAGATCATGTGCACCTTCCACCGAATCATTTCTACCAATCGCTTCTAACTGCTTGGCAAGGTGCACTAACTTTGCAGCCCCAAAGTTCGAGCTACTACCTTTAATACTATGTGCATAGTGGCGCAATGAACTTGAATCATTATCTTGAACACTCTTTTCAAGTGACCGCAACAAAATCTCCATATCATCTATATAAACTTGCACCATGTCATTAAAGCCGTCACCGACATTTTCACGCAAAGTCTCAACCACACCCGGATCTATTGCACCGGACTCTACTGCACCAGGCTCCTTACTTTGGGTGCTGGCAATATAATCAATCATCGTCAGATTCTTATCGGTGTCCATACCAACTTCACCATCCTCAGTAACGGGATCGATCCAACGCTCAAGTTTTTCAATTATTTTTTCAAGTTTTAGTGGCTTCCTGGTGTAGTCATTCATACCCGCTTGTATACACTTCTCGCGGTCGCCCTTAAGCACATTGGCAGTCATTGCAATAATAGGAATCTGTGAAATTTCTGCCTCTAACTGACGAATCTTATTAGTAGTCTCATAACCATCCATTACCGGCATATTACAATCCATAAAAATGACATCGTATTTTGCAAGCTCAAGTAACTTTAATGCCTCAATACCATTGTTTGCTATAGAACACCTACAACCTAGTCTCTCAACCATGGCTTGAGCTACCTGCTGGTTAGCACGATTATCTTCAACAATAAGAATCGTTGCGTTGAAGTTTGGAATAGAATTTATTCCTGGAGCAATTTTAGATTTGTCAGTAATGACAGGTACCGGCATATTGAGCATGTCGGATATGCAGCTATATAACATTAATTGTCGCAATGGCTTCTTAACGTAAGAATCGATCTCCCTAAATCTTTCAAGGAAAGCTTCGGGATTATACTGGTTGGTCATAAGCACCAATTTCATGGGTGCAATGTCAGCGTCCTTAGCAATTGTACGTATCAACTCGATACCATTAACTTCGCCCATTGACTCATCAACAAAACCAACATCGAATGGTCTATTTTTGGCGTTCGCTTCACGCAGAAGCCTGATTGCCTGTTCTGCATTCTTTGCACAAACAACGTATGCGCCCCATTCCTCAAACGTTTGCTGCAAGTTTGCTCGCACTATATTGCTGTCATCAACAACAAAAATTCGCAGACCCGAAGCAGTTGCACGCTGAGCATCCAGGTTATCTGCCTTGGAAGACATTTCCTTAAATGGTATTTCAAACCAGAATGAACTACCTTTTCCATAGTCGCTATCAACACCAATCAAACCATGCATTGATTCAACCAATTTTTTGCAAATAGCTAAACCTAAGCCAGTTCCACCAAACTTCTTGGTAGTCGATACATCTTCTTGCTGAAATGCTTCGAATATTTTCTTTTGCGCTTCTTCAGAAACACCAACGCCAGTATCAGTCACCTCAAAGCGTAACGTTAGGTAACCACTTTCACTTGCGATGTTATGAACTTGAAAACCTATTTCACCACTATCCGTAAACTTAACCGCATTACCACCCAGGTTAATTAGTAATTGTCGAATACGACTGATATCACCTTTAAGATGTGAAGGCACATTCTTTCCAATAATGTACGCTATATCGAGATCTTTAGAAGAAGCTTGTCCCGTTAGAATTCCAATAATGTCATCTAACAGTTCACGCAAACTAAATTGCTCATGCTCAATTACCGTTTTGCCAGACTCCATTCTGGAGAAATTAAGCACGTCATCTATTAAATTCAGAAGCGCATCGCTTGAATCTTGCGCAACAGCTACATATTCTTTTTGTTTTGGCCCTAACTCGGTATCCTTAAGAATATCGAGCATACCAATGATCCCGTTCAGAGGTGTGCGTAGTTCATGACTAACATTTGCAGCAAACTCGCCTTTTGCATGTGCATATTGCAATGCCGCTTGCCGTGCAGTTTCAAGATTACTTTCACGATCTCCCAAGGATTTAATCATGGTATTAAATGCATGTTGCATTTGAGTAATATCTTTTGGTCCCCACAAGAGAGACCGAACCGTCATATCACCGTCTTCAGCATCGTGCATGAAACTTGCCAACTCCTTCAAAGGCTTAATTAAACGGTCTGTAATTGAAAACAACAAAAATGACAAAATTGCAGACAGAATTAGTGTAATTAAAATAGTTGTATTTAAAATCTTTCTCTCAAGTGCATGCAAACTACCTTTACCTATATAAACGCGAACATAGCCAAGCAGCTCTTTTTCATTCACTTCATCAAGAAACGGTAGCTCCATGATTGAAGGATCGGATCCACGCGCATAGACTGGCGATACAAAATACCAGGCATCATTGTTTTCAGTAACAAGCTCAATTTCATTTGGCCAGCTTTCAGCATTTTCAATCAGTGTGCTTTTTCCATCTTCAACCAGTGCTTGCTTCTTGGCATCAAAAACAGCCACTCCTTCCACATCATGGAAGTTTTTAATCGCCTCTACATTATCTTTTGCACTTTCTTCGCTCAAATAAAGCAAAGCCAATATATTTCGCTCAGCAAAATCGTGAGTAATCTGAAATCCTTCAGATTTAACTCTTTCTTCCACCTGTTTGGAAGTTGAGGTGGTAATTAGATAAGTAGAAATCGCAGCTGTAATAAAAATACCAAGCAAAAACGTAGTTACAAGTTGCTCTTTAAAGCCGCTTGTATAAAACTGTCTTATAATTCTAATTGGATTTATCATTATTTTTTATAATTTACTTTGATGGAAACACTGCATCGTAATTACGTAAACTTTCTTTTGTATAACGCATACCCAGATGCTCTGCGGTACGTTTATTAAATGCAGTTTTTAAATCTACAACTGGAATTAAATCATTTAACCTGCTTCCACCACTCAGTTTATCCAATGCAATCGCGCCAAGACTCTGTCCTAATCTCAAATTGTCAGGATACATAGCAAATAAAACACCCTTATTTACATGCGCGGGGTTGCTCGAAAACACAACAACATTTTTATCCCACGATTGCTCCAGCACAAAAGACAATAATGCGCGGTTATCCATCGAAGTTGAATCAGGAGGTAGCCAAATAGCAGCATCACTAATTCTTAAACGATTAAATATGTCTCTATATATTTTTGCCGACTCCGAAAGACTTGAAGTGGTATGTGTGATTAGCTCCAAACCGTGCTTTAACGCAGCAGATTGCGCTTCTCTAATTAACCATTCTGATTTTTCAGGATTATAAACAACGATAACTTGTTTAATATTTAATTTTTGTTCTTTTAATGTTGAAAACAACTTATCAGGTGAAGCTGCCAAAGATATTCCAGGATGCTTAACTGATTTAGCTTGCAGTACCCCGCTTAATACAATTGGAATATCCCGTGAAAATTGATTCGCTGCCTTTTCGCCACGACCACCCAATGCCACGCATAACTCAATGTCATTCTCTCTAATCCAATTATCTAAATCTTGTTGAGAATAATCTTTTGTCAATACGTATCGCTTTGTACGCCCATTAATTCTCTTCTCAACACCCTCAGCAATATCTTCAAATACTTTATTAAAAGGTGCACGCAATTCAGGATAAATTATGGCTACAGAAGGAGTTGCCGAAAAAATTGGCAAAGAAGAGAACAACAAAAACACACCCAAGACAAGCACTGTTCTTTTAATGGAATATTCCATGGAAATGTAATTACAGAAATGTAATTTACTAATCATTAACTATTTCGAATTCTTTATAGTTTTTAATAGATGTCTTAATTAATGAATTAGTTTAATAAATAAATCTTAACTCCCCCCAGACGCTCCTCCTGGCAAGAGGCAAATCACCTGGGATTGCAGCTCCAGTCAATCCATTTTGGCTTGGCTCAAAGGCACGCTTGTTAAATAAATTTCGTGCGGATACTGCAAATTCCCATTTATTACTAAATGCACGACTTCGTAGTGTTACATCAAAAATATCATAATCATCGATATCATTTCGCGTATCACCATTCACACGATCACGATCCATCAAAAAGTTCCATTGAGGAGATATATGCCAGTCTGGCAAAAACTCCCAATTTGCACGCAGATAGAATTGATGCATTGGTGCATTACCAGAATTCTCATTTAAATCTTTATCTTCAGATTCCTGATAAGCATAGTTGGCATTAATATTTAAAGATCTATTAATTGTCCAATCAACTTCAAGTTCCGCGCCATAACCTTCTTGTTCACCGGCATTTTGTGCAGTCAGTGAAGTTGCTGAATCAGGCGTAAATCTAATAATGTCATCCCATTTATATCGAAATAGATTCAATCCGAGTTTTAAATTACTCTTTGGACGATAATCAAAAGCGAGCTCAATCGTTTCTATCTCTTCCGGATCTAGTTGTGAATTACCATTTGCCACAGGATTGTTTTGATTTCTAAATTCAGCAAATGATGGCGCACGAAATGCTTCGCCATAAAGTAGCTTTGTGGTTAAGTCATGTCGTGCTGCCCAAACTAAAGCTAATCTTGGATTCCATGTATTACCAAAGTCATTGTAATCGTCATAACGCAAGCCAGCGGTAAGTTCCCAATCATTGCTCAACTGCCAAATATCTTGAATAAATGCAAATGAATTATTCCGGTGCTTCTCAGGAAGAAATGCAAAAGGTGTATCGCTGACATCCGTTAAGACACCAAACCCTAAAGGACTGAAATTACTCTCCTCCTTAACCTTTGTGATTTCTTGATGCGTATAACCAATACCTGTTCTTATTGTGTGACTATCGAAACCAGAAAAATTACCTGTTAGATTATATCGATAATGCCTTTCCCAAACTTCAGGATTTCCAATTAAACCATCTGCAAAAGGTGGTGAGAGCCCTACACCAGGAATAAATAAAACCGAACCCGGTGGAAACAAAAGAAGATCATCAGTAACTTCTTGTGAAGTACTTAAATAACTAACTTGTGCAGCCACGTCCCATGAATCTGTAAAATTAGGGTTATGATAAGTTAAATCTACATTCCAACGTTCGCTAGATAACTCTCCATTAGGATCAAGCGCTTCAGCGATTCCTGCGCCAGTCTCGAAATTATTTCGGCTTTGAAAGCCAGTTCGAAATTTAAAGTTGTTTTTAGAAACACTTAAGCGTGTGTCAAAATTTTCAGTTCCAGTATTCACGGAATCTGGTGCAAAAGATGTACCTTGTGCAGTAGCTGCGTCAGCACTTATATCCTCATCCTGCCCATCGGTATCACGTAACTCAGCAGAAAAAGCCACATCAAAACCAGCCACTTCACCACCATACAACGCCCAAACATCACGAGTATCGAAACTACCTAATCGTGAACCAAATTCTACCCCATCAGTTTCTGAAGCATCTTTAGTAATAATATTAATTACTCCTGCAAAAGCATCTGCTCCATACAATGCAGATCCAGGCCCACGTATCACTTCAATACGTGAAATAGATTCTACCGGGAAGCCACCCCACACTTGCCCGCGATCCCCAACAAATAAGTTATTTATAGAAATGCCGTTTACAAGCATAAGCACTTGAGGATTATTTTGGTCAAAAACTCCACGAAAAGTATACACAGGCAAATAACCTGCAGCTCTTCGAGAAACGTGCAGACCCGGCACGGTTTCTAGTGCTTCATCAATATCTGTTGCACCGATCTCTTTTATGTCTTTAGCAGTTATGACGGTTGCCACTGCAGGTGCACGAGAAATAGGTTGCGAACTTCCGGTAGCAATGCTAATAATTTCTTCATCACCATATAGTTCTATAAGTGCTTCCTCATCATCGTAATCGGCATGTAAATGAGTAATGAAAGATAACGATATAAATAGGCACAAAAATAGGCTAACCAATGTCTTATACGTTCCAATTAATGAAAACTGCTTCATGATGACACTCCTTATGTCGAACATGTAAATATTTCTCACTCAATCTACTCAATTAAAGTATGAACATTTAAATAACCGAGCATTCAGCTTCCTCACACTTAAGTGAAAAACTATAATTAACACACCTTAGTTTAAAGACTTATGAACTTTTAATAGACAATATGTATCGGAAGATTGATACCGTGGGTCAAACGGTTTCAAGGACCAGCGGTCATTATTTTAGGATGATTGGCATATAGTGATGACCGCAACTAATTCTGGGTTAAGTAAAACTAAATTAATCTATATTTTATAGCCCACAACAACACTCCAATAACCAACAGTTGGAATTATTTCTATATTTTTAAAACCCGAATTTTCTAATATATCCTTAATTTCTTTGCCTGAATACTGCTTACCCTCAGTCCACGCTAGCATGCCAATATTTCCAGCTGATGCCATTAATGGGCCAGATTTATCGTCGTCAAAAAGAATTTCATGAATGATGATTTTTCCTTGCTCAGGAAGACTCCTGAAGCTTTTCCCAGCGAGAGATAAACATTTATCTTCACACCAGTCATGAAATATTTGTGAATAAAAATGAACCTCTGCAATAGGGTATTCACATTTCCAAAAGTCGTTAGGAATAAATTCTACTCGCGAACCTAAATTATATGTAGATAGCAGCTTTTTTGCAGATGAAATAACTGTTTCCATATCAAGCAGCTTCGCGCTAAGACCAGGCCATTTTCTTAATGCTCCGATTATGTGCGCACCAGATCCACCACCTACATCGAGAAAAACTTTATTATTCGACAAATCAATTAATTCTGGCCACGCCAAAGCAGAAAACATACTTGCGCTGTGCATAGCATTAGTAAAAATTTGTGATTTTTTACTATCACCTAAGTGCGCATCAAAAACATCATTACCTCCATACACTTGTGGCGCATTATTTATTATAGATTCTTTTAACTGCTCTATTGTCCAATTTGTTTTACTGGACAGTGCCAACATACCGCCAAAGTAAGTCTCACTTTCTTTAAGCAGGTATTTTTTAGAAGTTTCAGTCAATTCAAACTTACCATTTGCAACACTGACTAACCCCAAATTCACCAACATTAGTACTACTGCTTCAGTGGGTCGCTCTTCTAAACTCAAGTCGCTTGAAAGCTCTAATAAAGATTTAGAACTACCTGCTAGCTTTTCAAAAAATTCTAGCTCATGAGCAACAATTACAGCACAATAACTAACACGGCCTGCTATCAAATTCCATATCAATTTATCATCTACCATACCCTTAGATTACTTCCATGATACCTAATCCGCTCACATCGAATAGGAAATAACATGCCTTGCTTCTTACTGGATGCATCCATATGACAGAGCAGTATCCCAATCGAAAAACAATTTACAAGATAATAATAATACTCTCTTGCCGTCAAACCTTGATCAGCGACCAAACCTGCAGCTATTGATGCAATATTCGCATGCATTTTATAGCCAAGAGTAATTAATGTTTTTTCAACATCAAAAGCCAACTTTATATGTTCGCCTGAACCAAGACCAAGCTTGTTAGCTAAATTAATTAGCGGCTTTATTCTTTCGTCCTCATTAATTATTGGCCGAGCATAACCTGAAACAACGCGATATTTCTTGAGCTCTTCTTTTATCAAAATAGAGAGTGATTCACCATTCTTAATTCTGTTTTTGGTTTCAGTCAAAAAATCAAATGACTTAATAATTGGTTTCATGCCGTATATTTCTGCTTCAGAAACCGCAGTACCAGCAGCAAAACCTAAAGAACCTGTACTCCTATACGAACCTGCAAGCGCACTAACTCTATTATTCCATATTCTAGGATCGGGATAACTCGTACATATATTCCAAATTCCTTCAAACAGCTTAATTTGCTCAGCCGAAAATTCCTTACCAGTAACACCATATAACAACAATTCCATCCATGGCTTATTAGAAAAATCTGAAAATAAATCTTTACCACGTATATCTACTCTCTCGCCAGGAAACAAAAGACCTATATCTGTTTCCCAACAAACTTCTGAATCCAAAATATCTTTAAGACTCACTTAATATTTTCCATAACTTTATTTGTCAACGACTAATCTAATTTTATCTAGAAAAAAAGGATACTTTCTAAAACCGTACTTTCTTTGTTCTAATGAATGGACACTCGCTCCAGGCAACCTTAGTATTAGGAACAACATCTCACCTTGTTCTTGGTTTAAATTTAAATCTGTAAATGCTGCAGCAATTATTCCAGAAAGCGCAATTGGCATTTCAACAGCAGTTTCTAATTCAGATTTATTATCCAGCAACCAATTTAAATTAGACCCATCTTCGGACAATGAAGACAACTTTGTGAGTATTTGCAAAATTGGTTTTGGACAAGAGACACCATTAGGATCGAATCCTGGTGGATGCTCCATAGGCAGCCAAATATCAGCACGCTCTTCTTTCACTGGGTTTAATAACACTTCTTTCCACTTTAGAACATCTTGACCACATTCATTCCAAAGCTGCATGACTAAATATACTTCACGAGCACCACCATACTGACCGGCACCTACCGCAAGTGCAGCCATTAATGCTGAAGCAGCCGTTGAACCACCTACCCCTGCATTCATGGCTGCACGCACACTGTGATCTCGAATTCCTGGATTTGCTATTGCGACGGCAATGGTTTCAAGCAGTTTTGCTTGTTGTTTGGTTGGTTTCTCTAATTTAAACAGAAGATATAAATATTCTATCCAACTGACTTTACCTAACAAGTCACCATACACATCATAACCTGCACAGAAACATTTTTGCGCTGCGAATGGATTATCCGGTTCGGGCTCTTCCCTCCAGATTTTAGTATGGATGACTTCTTGTTTTTTTTCTTCCGATGACATATTCGGTAACACTTATTATAGGCATGCAGATTTTGCTAAATTTTATTTTATTCGCTCATTACAAGCGCTAATACGTTACGTATTTTTAGAATTACTTATGAAATTTTCTAACTTACTTAAGAGTGCCTAACGCTTTGAGTCGATTATCAATTGGAGGCACTTCATCTTTATCAATACGCACATCAAGTATCACTGGGCCTTCAGTCATTAATTCTTTGACATTTAAGTTTTCTAGATCTTCTATTGAGTTTATGAGCCGAGCGGTGATTCCCATTGATTCTGCATATTTAACAAAATCAATTTTAGGTAATTCAAAACCAACCGGCTCA
Organism: uncultured Thiotrichales bacterium; assembly: GCA_964486815.1. Lineage (GTDB taxonomy): Bacteria > Pseudomonadota > Gammaproteobacteria > UBA4575 > UBA4575 > JABDMD01. Next base: position 11,802 of record CAZAOO010000025.1, on the reverse strand, counting down.
CCGCCACCCAAGTTTTGGCCATGCTTTACCATGCCGTATTCTGAATCATTAAGAATAATAAAAAACACCGGTAACTTTTCTTGCAGTGCAGCTGTTACATCTCCACCGTACATCAACATTGAGCCATCACCCGTTAAACATACAACAGGTCGATTTTTGTTAGCCAAAGAGGTTCCAATCGATGAACCTATCGCCCAACCCATTGAACCAAATTCCAGGCAGGTCCAAAATAATCCTCCATGCTCATCTCTTGCACCGGCCACTCGTCGATCATATGGATGCAGATAATGTATCGACCACGCCATGCTATTACCCGAGTCACATAAATATTTTGTATTTGGCGGGAAGACTTTAGGCAGCACCGTCATTAACGCTTGTGGTTTTATAGGTGAACTGGTATCAGTGCATTTATTTTCTTCTAACACTTTAAACGAGTGTTTTAATTCTGATTCATTTAGATCGTTTATTTGACTTTTATTTGAACCCCTATCATTAGAAGTTGCGATTTTTTTAATATCAAAACTTTTTTCAACTTCTTCAAATACTTTTGCGATATCACCCCTAACATGCAAACGCGCCATGGGTGAATGCATTAAGTTAGCTTCACTAGCATCTACGTGAATGAGCCTTTTATTTAAAACTTTTAGATCCCAGGTATTACTGGCGGTTTCACTTAATGTAGTACCAACCGCTACAATGGTATCTACCTCATCCTCGTCATCAATCGCTTCTATTGCAGTGTCATGCCCGGCAAACCCTAATACACCACAAAACAGTGGGTGGTATGGACTCACCAGTCCTTTGGCGTGTGGCGTAGCGACGACTTTTGCATTAACCCTCATGGCTACATTTAAAATTGACCCAATACCTTGCGAACAACCTTCTCCAATTATAAAAACAACTTTTTTAGCGGTAGCAAGTTCTTTTGCAAGTATCTCGACACTATCGTTATCGACAGCCTGAGGTGCCCAAAGTAAATTAGCCAGATCATTTGATGGATACTTAACTGGACTCGCTGCTCTTAAAACATCTAAAGGAATACTTAAATGCGCTGGGCCCATCGGTGAGCGACATGCTGTCATGATGGCTGACGCTAATTTTTGTTCAAATTGATTTACATGAGAGACTAGTGTGTTGTAGTGCGTGCAAGGTTCAAACATTGCAACGGTATTGATTCCCGTATCTCCAGACTCTTGTGCTGCATTACGGCCAAAGTTTTCTAACGAAGTCTGTGCTGTTATTACAAGTAACGGAGAATGATTGTCATAAGCAGAAGCAACACCGGTAATTAAATTTGTTGCTCCAGGACCAGCCGTTGCACAACAGACACCTAAGTTACCACTATTGCGTGCATAACCGTCTGCCATAAATGCTGCGCCCGTTTCATGACGTGCAACGACTGCACGTGGGCCACCATTCTTTTCACTGCGTGACAATGCATTGTATAAAGGCTCAATTGCACCACCGGGAATACCGAATACATACTCAACACCAATGAACTCTAAATAAGAGATAAGTAAATCACCTACTTCGTAGGTTTGGCAAGAATCACCCTTTTGATTACTAAAAACTTGCGAGTCATTAGCTGTATGCAGATCTAATACATTACTGCCAACACTCACTAATGCACTTAATCCAACTCCATCTATATGTTCAGACATCTCTCAACCCAGCTGAATTTGTTATATTATTTTAAGTACACCTATTATAAGTAAGCGTATTTAATGTACCTGATTATATAATTGAATATGCCGTGTAATAGTTAACATTAACAAATATTAACATAGCATTCACATTTATTTATAGGTGTTATTAAATAAAATACAACACTTTACGTATTTTAACATAATTTATTTACTATTTCTCAAGTGAATTCATAACTGAATGATTCTTAGAGAATTTAAAGCGTCAATCGTTTGCCTACCGCCCCATCATTCTCTATCAAGACCAACAAGTTCTATCTCTATGCTCTGATTTAGTTCTTAATTGAATAATAAACCAGTACATTAATTGTTTGCGTTTACAAGTTAAATGAAACCCATAAATAAATGGCGTTTTCAATTATTAGATAAAACATCTGTATCCAGTTTCATATTTTTAGTAACACTAGAATAAATAACACTTGAACAATTATTTTCAATCAGTTTAAAACCTGATACGAATCTAATATTTTAATGAGTAACATTGCGAGACACTTCACGCTTATATCAATAAACAATAAAGATTAGAAATAATTTTATTCAAATCTAAATCTATAAAACACAAAATATGCTTGCATAAAATTTGCATCGCAATCAGATTTGGATCTACATACCAGATAATTTCAGAGAAATATAATGACCATCTCACCCGTTTCTATTCAGAAATAGAAACGCATACTTCAAAATGTATAGTTAAGTCGAAGGATCTATCACTTCATCCCCTACAATACAATAAAAACATTTAAGAATAGTAACTTAGCTCTTTTACTTGACTAACTGCTATACATTCATCATTTTTTTATCTGTGCAAACACTTAATCAATTTCACTAAATTAATTACCGTAAATTAGAGATTTTTGCTACATTTTTTTCACTAATTCGTGCACACTTGCACCAGATGTCACAGTTCACGTATTTTTCCCAGCCTAAAATATATGTGAACTTTGACAATAAGGCATCATCTAAACTTAAAGTTTCATTAAATATCAATCTATGAAATCTTCAATTCAAAAGTTGCTAGTACTGATGCTCGCATTTGTTGTGGCTGCTATTCTTATAGTTGTTAATAATAATAATTATTCTTCAACCTTATTACATGAAATTAAAAGTGAAAATAAATTAACCGTCATAACACGCAATAGCCCGACTACTTATTATATTGGACCAAATGGCCCGACAGGTTTTGAATATGAACTTGCAAAACAATTTGCAGATTACCTGGGTGTTGAATTAGATATAGTAGTAAAGAACGAGTTCCACCAGATATTACCCAGTTTAGTAAACGATAGTGCACACATTGGCGCTGCAGGAATTATTCATACTAAACAACGTGAAGCTTATGTAGATTTTGGCCCTGAATACACTAAGGTGGCCTCGCAATTTGCCTATAAAAGTGGCCAGAAAAAGCCTAAATCTATAGCTGATCTATACGGCAAGCGCATCGCTGTCGTCAAAGGCAGTTCTCATGCCCAGATGCTGCTGGATCATAAGGAATTCTTCCCGGATCTAGAGTGGAAAGAGTACCCGGACCTGACCTCTGAAGAGCTGATGCTTCTAACTTCAGATAGCTTGATTGATTACACCATTGCGAATTCAAATGAACTTGCCATCACACGACGATATTATCCTAACCTGAGAGTTGGATTTAGTCTCGGCACTGAACAACCTCTTGCTTGGGCCTTAAAAAAATCTGAAGACAATTCTTTACAAAAAGCAGTTAATAAGTTTTTTGCTGTAATTAAAAAAGATGGCACCCTTGCCCATTTAAGGGAGAAATATTTTGGCCACGTACACGACATCTCTCCAATTGATAGTCATACTTTTCTTAAGCATGTACGTGAACGTTTACCTAAATATGAAAATCTATTTAAGGAAGCAGCAGTAGAATATGACCAAGACTGGCGTTTTCTGGCCGCAGTAAGTTATCAAGAGTCTTTATGGAATTCTAAAGCTGTCTCACCCACAGGTGTTAAGGGCTTAATGATGCTAACCCGCGACACTGCGAATGAGCTTAAAATAAGTGATCGAGTAGATCCTCAGAAAAGTGTTGACGGTGGTACAAAATACTTTTTAGCTATGCATGAAAAAATACCTGAGCGCATTACAGAACCCGATCGCACCTGGATGGCACTTGCAGCTTATAATATAGGTTTTGGTCATTTAGAAGACGCACGCATCCTTACACAAAATGCTGGCGACGACCCTGATCTTTGGATGGCTGTTAGAAAGCACCTGCCTTTATTGAGCAACAAAAAATGGTATACAAAAACACGCTATGGTTATGCTCGAGGCAAAGAACCGGTCGTGTATGTGCAAAACATACGTAATTATTTTGATCTACTCGTCTGGCTCGAAAATAAAGGCGAACTTTATGAGATGCTCGCGCAAAATTAGCTAACAGCCATCATCTGCTCGCCTGCGCTGACGAAAGAACGTTTGCAACATCTCCACGCTAGGTTTTTCTAAAACACCCCCCTGCACTTCTACTGAGTGGTTGTGACGAGTATCTTCTAGGACATCAAATACAGAACCTGCAGCACCCGTTTTTGCATCATAGGCTGCAAACACCACTCGCTTAACACGTGCATGTAAAATTGCGCCCGCACACATCAGGCAAGGTTCTAACGTTACATATAGCGTTGTGTTGAGTAGACGGTAATTTCCTAACGTGGTTGCAGCCTCGCGCATGGCAACAATTTCTGCATGTCCGCTAGGATCATGAGTGGCAATAGGTTGATTCCAGCCCCTGCCAACAATGCGGCTTTCAAAAACCAGCACCGCACCAACAGGTACCTCTTCTTGCTGCATGGCATGCTTGGCCATACTAATGGCATCATGCATATATTGCTCGTCTTCAGTCAAAACAAGAATATTTACTTTAATTGCACGTTAATTTACTAATTTAATTCATACAATGAATCGTAATACGATTCTCTTTCTTGTTTTTTCATACCAACGGTTTCGTCCATAAATTTGTTCCTATCTTCGCGTGTTTTAAGAATGAAAAAACATACAGAATCTTTACATACAGAATTTTTACTATGATAAATCGCTTTTAGCTCATCATCGATATTACATAGTTGCTGTGGAATATCTGCTTTAACAGAATACATTTATAACTACTCGATTATTAACAAGTCATTATAAGCAATTTGCAGCGCAGGTTTTTTTGAATCTTATGAGTCTCGACAATATGTATTAATAGCTTTTTCACAGAATATTTTTGCAATATAAATATAGTCATACATATGAAATCTGCAAATCACTTACCGTCATAATCATTATGCATAGTCTCCTGATCATTGATTGTCACTCGATAAGATTATTTTTGATCAGACTGGGTGCGTTCAACTTGCTTTAATTTAATATGTAGTGCCGATTTCGCCATTAAATGTGCACTTACTGGGGCGGTGATAATTAAAAATATTGTCACCAAAATTTCATGCAGGCTAATGGCTTCCGTAGTGAAGCTAAAGTAGAGCATAGAGGATATTAAAATGGCTCCTACGCCCAGCGTCGTCGCTTTGGTCGGGCCATGCAGTCGCATATAAAAGTCCGGTAGTTTGTATAAACCAATAGAGCCTATCAGAGTAAAGGATGCGCCAATTAAAACTAAGGCAGCTATTATCCAGTCCAACATGTTGTTATGCCTCTAATAAATACGTATCGTTTGAGTCTAATCACTTTAGCTGTCATTTCAAATCTCGGGCTATTCCATTATATCGCCGCGCAACAAGTATTTACTTAATGCAATGGTGCCAACAAAGCCCATTACCGCAATTAACAATGCGGCTTCAAAATATAGCACCGTGTCGAAGTGCAATCCCAACAAAACCACTAACGCAATAGCATTAATATAAAGTGTATCTAGCGCCAGAATTCGATCAGGCAAATCGGGCCCTTTTAGTAATCTAATAAAACTGAGCAGTATTGAAACAGCCAGAAAAGTAAACGCAATTGGCATAACCATTTCTAACATGATGTGAATACCTTTATAAGTGGTGTTTCATAGCGCTGTTTTATATGTTCTATGATTTCAGATAAATTTTCGGCATGTAACGCGTGCACCAACAAATAACGGCAATCCGTTGAAAGATCACATGACACCGTACCGGGGGTCAAGGAAATGGTGTTAGCCAAAAAACTAATCCCCAGTGGGGTTTGAATATCTAACTCAATACGAAAGAAAGCTGGCATTAATTTATCATTGCGCCCCATTATTAATTTCGCAACCATAATGTTGGCAATGACAATATCCCACAACACCGTAGCAAAATATTTTAACAGCGTTATCGGGGCTTTAATGCGTACTTTTTCAGGCTGAAAGCTAGCAGTCAATAATGGAATTAAGATCGCGAATATAAGCCCTAATACAATATGCCCTGCTGCGACAGTATTATTAAGCAGTAACCAGATAAGCCATAGTATTAGACTGAGAATGGGATGAGGTAATAATTTATTAAGAATTAATTTAAACATCATTCTTTTCCTGATTCTATCGCCTGTTTTGACAACACTGACTCAATATAACTTTTACTATCCAATTGCTGTTTAGCGGCTGATTCTGTAAACGCGGTAATAGGTTGCGCAAATAATACTAACAGTGGGCTGATCGCAAACAGGCCAATCACGGCGATGGTTGAAATGCGATTGGGGGCTACGCTTGATACATCATGATCAGCAGATTTACTTTCAGTTTCATTGGCAGGGAGCACATCGTAAAACAATAATGAACCAGTACGTGCCATGGTAATTATCATTAAAAAACTCGCCACTAACACTGCACCCAGAATCAAACCAGACCATTGATGATCAAGTGATGCACCTAAAATAAGTACCTTGCCAAAAAAACCAGATAAGGGTGGTATACCTGTAATAGCCACAGCACCAAACATAAACATGGCACCAATTAGAATAGCGCCAGGCATCGTGTGACCACTCTCAAAGCGATCAGCAAAAGAGCCACGGCCACGCGAAATAATGTCAGCTAAGAGAAATAGCCCACCCGCAATGAGTGTGGAATGAATAAGGTAATAAAAACTGGCACTCAAAGCTAAGAGATTATTTAGGCCTACCGCAATGAGTAACATCGCCACAGAGGCTAACACCAGATAAGCGACTTGTTCGCGAAATCTTTTCGCAGCCATTACCCCGAACGCAGCTAGCATGATCGTGAACATACCCATGCCTAGTAGCCAGGGTACATAAAAATTTGCCAGACTGCCTGCACCGTCACCAAAAATCGTACCATGCACTCTAATAATGGCATATAGACCGACCTTGGTCATAATGGCAAACATGGCCGCAACTGGAGCAGATGTGCTGCTATAGGCAATGGGCATCCATAAGTACAATGGAAACAGCGCCGCCTTGATGCCAAATACGACTAACAATAGCAGGCCTGCTGCTGCCACTATACCTAAATCCTGTTCGGGTAATAGCGCTACTTTAACTGCCATATCTGCAATATTAAGTGTGCCTAAAATACCGTATAACGCGCCCACTGCAAATAAAAACAGTGTTGCACCCACCATATTGATAATAACGTAATGCAAACCAGCCTTGGTGCGTAAACGCCCACCGCCATGTAACAATAAACCATAGGAAGCAAGCAGCAGCACTTCAAAAAAAACAAAAAGATTAAATAAGTCGCCAGTTAAAAAAGCACCATTTAGGCCAAAAAGAAGTATCAGGAATATGACATGAAAATGCGCTCCATTTTCATCTGTGTCAGTTGCAATTGCATAAGCCAATGCTGCTAAAGCAAGTACAGAAGTAACGGCAATCATCAGTGCCGATAATTGATCTAACACCAGAACAATACCAAAAGGTGCAAGCCAGTTACCCAGCAAATAGACTTGATGAGAACCAGAAGAAGACTCTTTAATTAAAGCAACACTTAATATTATTAAACCCGATACTACTAGTAGGTTGATTACACGCTGCCATAGCAAACCTTTTGCTTTTGCAAACAGTACAATAAATCCTGCTACTAAGGGCAAAAATACTGGCCATGCAGCTAAGTGCATTATTATTTACTCTCCGGCTGTATTAACTTTGAATGCTGCTTTTGTTTTTTTGTAAAGTTACTTTTTCTAACGGCAACTCATCTTTAGCGAGGTCTAGACCATCCACATGATCATTGCCTAATTCTCCGCGTGCTTTAAGGGCTAATACAATTAAAAACGCTGTCATACCAAAAGCAATTACAATTGCCGTTAACACTAAGGCTTGTGGTAAAGGATCGCTATAAGCAACGGCTGAAGAATCAATCACTGCGGGATATCCAATCGTCAAACGCCCCATAGCAAATAAAAAAATATTAACGCCATATGCCAACATAGTTAAACCCAGCACCACTGGAAATGTACGTGCGCGCAAGGTTAAATACACACCTGTTGAAGTTAAAACCCCAATCACCAACGCAAGCAGCCACTCCATTATCGTGACGCCTGCTGCTGTTTGTGCGAAGTATCACTTAATTTGCCTAACTGCACTAAACTCATTACTGTTGCACCCACAACAACAAGAAATACACCCAAATCAAAAGCAATGGCACTGGCAACTTCAAACTTACCAACTACAGGCCAGGTTAAATAAGTAAACGTTGTTGTAAGGAAAGGATAACCTAAGCCCATAGAGACTAAACCTGTGACGGTCGCAAGCAGTAAGCCCAGACCAATTACCCAGTGCATATCAATCTTTAGACGAACAGTTGTCCACGAAATACCATTTGCTAGATACTGCACGATCAGCGCCACAGCAGCAATGAGGCCTGCGATAAATCCACCACCAGGTAAGTTATGCCCACGTATGAAAATGAACACCGCAACCATTAACATCAATGGAAATATCAGCCTTGTTAAGGTTTGCATGATCTGAGGATGAACGTCTTTACTCCAATTCAAACCTGTTTCATCACGCGCAGGTGCATACAACTTCAAGCCTTGTAATAAAGCGTAAATACCCAAACCAGCTAATGCTAATACCACGATTTCACCTAAAGTATCTGTGCCACGAAAATCAACCAAAATAACATTCACCACGTTGCTTCCACCACCACCAGGTTTTGCATTAGCAAGGAAGAAATCAGATATAGGTACAAAATCCCGTGTCATTACAGCCATGGACATAACCATAACACCAACACCAGATAATACCGATATGAGCACATCACGACTGATGCGTAGACGACCAATTTCTTTAGGGCTGGTTTGCGGTAAAAAATACAGCGCCAGTAATAATAATACTATGGTAACAATTTCGACTGACAGCTGTGTCAACGCCAAGTCCGGGGCTGAAAATTTAACAAAAATAAGTGCGACGATTAAACCAACAACCCCTATCATCACCACAGCAACGAGACGTTGTTGATTTAATATAACAGTCATTATGCTAGCGATAATGATAATTACGGCGGCCAGTACACTTACAGCATCGATCGGCAACAATTCTCTTTGACCCAACACGGGCGATGATACAGACATAAAGCCAATAACACCCGCAACTAAGGCAGTGCCAATAATCCAGGCAATGGCATTTTGCAAAGAACCTTTATCAAAACAACGTGTAACGGCATTGGCTAAATTTGTAATCTTATTAAATATGTAATGATAAATAATGCGCGCGTCTAAATCTGCAATCCCTCGTTCATGCCAGGCAAACAAACGCTCACGAAACATATAAACCACCACACCCAACGCCAGCGCAACAATGCTCATCATCAAAGGTATATTAAAGCCATGCCATATCGCCAGACTGAATTCTGGTGGTGCTGTCTGCAAACTGCCTGCTACGGCCACAGCTAAAATAGGTGAGACAACGATCATTGGAATAATACCCACGGCCAAACAAACAAGCACCAACAGATCGACCGGGATTCTCATAAAGAGTGGAGGTCCATGCGGCATTTTAGGTAGATCAATCGGTTCGCCATTAAAAAACACGTCATGGATAAAACGCAATGAATATGCCACCGCAAAAATGGCTGCTAGCGTAACCAAAACAGGCACGATCAACACCAAGGGTGTTTCATTAACAGCCTTCAGCGTTTGCTCAAAAAACATTTCTTTACTTAAGAAACCATTTAATAAGGGAACACCCGCCATGGCCGCCGAGGCAATGATTGCTAATACTGCGATATGCGGCATATATTTGAACATGCCATTTAGCTTACGCATATCACGCGATCCCGTTTCATGATCAATAATGCCTGCCACCATAAATAAGGATGCTTTAAAAGTTGCATGGTTAATAATATGGAAAATTGCAGCTACAGCAGCGAGGTGTGTACCGAAACCAAATAATAAAGTTATTAATCCAAGATGACTGATGGTTGAATAAGCAAGCAAACCTTTAATATCATGCTTAAACAACGCCACATATGCACCCAATAGTAATGTGATCAACCCTGCGCCCCCCACTATCCAGGTCCATTCAGGTGTACCTGACAACACCGGGAAAAATCGTGCCAAAAGAAAGATCCCTGCTTTTACCATAGTGGCCGAGTGCAAATAAGCCGAAACCGGGGTCGGTGCCGCCATGGCATGTGGCAGCCAGAAATGAAATGGAAATTGTGCTGATTTGGTAAAAACTCCGATAAGAAATAGAATCAGAATAGGCAAATACAATTCATGCGAGCGTACCTGCTCACCTGCTGCGAGTACATCACTGAGATTATAACTGCCGACAACATTCCCCAGTAAAAGTACACCGGCAAGCAAAGCCAAACCACCACCACCGGTAATGACCAACGCCATCAAAGCGCCTTCACGAGCATCTTCACGATGCTGCCAGTAACTGATCAGCAAAAAGGAAGAAAGCGAAGTAAGTTCCCAAAAAACTATCAGTTGTATTATATTTTCTGAAAGTACAATGCCAAGCATTGAGCCCATAAACATCAGCAAGTACGCATAAAATCTGCCCATACAATCTTTTACGTATAGGTAATAACGCGCATAAATAATAATCAACAGGCCTATGCCTAATATAAGAATGGCAAACAACAACCCTAACCCGTCGAGTCGAAATGCAAACTCTAGACCAACTGCCGGTATCCATGACCAACTCTGAATAATCGTTTCGCCAGCAAAAACTACTGCCATGGAAGGTGCCAAAAGAACTAGCGCAAGTATTGTTACAATAGCGGCCACCCAGGCCGAGGCGAGTCGATTAAAATTTGACGCCCATGCCGCAAAAATTGCGCCAATAAAAGGCAATATTGTAATAACCGGCAAGTTAAATGTTAAAAGAGCCATGTCTTAATCTGTTAGCGGATTGTTTTCATTATACATTTTCTCCAGCTTACATATTTATTTGGCAAATAATAGGTACCGACAACTTAACTTAGTTGGATAAATGGAATTGTGTTATTCATAATCAGGCTACTACCATATCCCGTTCGCAAAACGCACTTATCCTGAGATTTCGATAATGCTGCGCTCCAACGAGATGTCTCCCGAGATTGAATAAATTGTAAACAGCGGCATGTACACTCAGAAATCGCTGAGCCTGCTTGGAAGATTTAAACTTCCGCATTCCTCGCTCGCGCACCCTGGTCGATTCATGCGATTGCTCGGCCCGATTGTTCGCGTATCGAGCTGTATCGTGGATAACATCTGGCATCAGTTCTCGATGCACTACTCCGTAGCTTCTAAGTTTGTCCGTCACGATCTTTCTCGGCTCGCCACCAATGCTCTGAATGAGCCGTCTGAAGAAGCGCTTTGCTGCAGCGGCATCTCTGCGAGCCTGTAGATAGACATCGACCACTTCTCCATCTTGATCCACAGCACGCCACAGGTATTGCTGCTTGCCATTGATCTTCACGAAGGCCTCATCCAGGTAGAACATATCACCGTAGCCTCGGTGTCGCTGTTTGAGTCGACGCGCGTATCGAGTGCCAAATTTGATACACCAGAGTCTGATGGTTTCGTAGCTGACGGTGATGCCTCGTTCCGCAAGCAGATCTTCAACATCACGATTGCTTAGGTTGAATCGATGGTAGAGCCAAACCGCGTAGCTAATGATATCGGGAGGAAACCGGTGACGCTTGTAGGTATTCATCAACGGATTATCAATCAGCGGCGGCTAAGTTGTCAGTACC
>CAZAOO010000024.1:0-28949 GCA_964486815.1 uncultured Thiotrichales bacterium | reverse complement strand
GCGCCCCCAATCTCTACTTTGCGCCTGTTGTGGATTCGTTGATGGCTTTTTCGATAGCGGCACAGGCGTCCAGAAGTGCATCAAACGGCAGTGCTTCTCCAACCATGACTTCGTCAGCCATCATGGCTTCATAATCCTTGGCAAGTGCGGTTTTCGCATCGCCTTCTGGAACAATTTGCAGCTTTCCTGTCGTCGCAGCGATATAGTCAATGACTTCGCCTTCCGTGTCTTTTTCGATGAAGAAGTGCGCCTTGTGCTGTGCGACAGTTGACGCGACAGAGTGGTCTGATATGACCGTAGTGAAATGCTGGCTTCGACTGATCGCAGCTAGGTCGTGCCAATGTCGAGCATACCGCTCTCCACGGAGACGACCTTGGGCGCAGAATACGTGGGCAGCCGTCGCTTTTTCCCAGAACGTTCGGGCGATACCCATAACCTGTGGTAATGCCGTGGGGAATTCGATCTCAGCCACGTGTTCGGCAATGTCGCATTCTACGGAGTGTATTTCGTGCGGTTCACCAGTTGCTCTACCGCCGAATTCCAGTGTAACAACCGGGGCAATATACCCTGTTCCTTTGGTGAGGGCTGGGTAGTGAAGCATCAGTTTGTCACTGTCCTTGCCGCCTTGCTCAAGTTGCGCTTGGAGTCCCTCTTTGGCCAGTGCAGTTTCTATGACAGGTTGAATATTTGTCGTGATCCAATCGGGTAGACGATGGCGCACAGCTTTCGTCCACCTGCCAGCCTGACTGCGACTGCGAGGTAACTCCCCGCTTTCACCTGTCAGGTCGGGAATCAATTTGCGGATGTCGTAAGTCAGATCGATGTCTTCTGAAAAGCGGTCAATGACTTTGTAGGCCTTGGAGAGGGATGTGCCACCCTTGAAGGTTAGGTCAGCGCCTATTGCCGCGTGGAATAGTGTGCGAAGTGTCCATACCACCCAGATATCCTTTTCTAATAGATGGGCAGGGCGTCCGGTTTCCGCTCGCGCGTATTCAAGCGCCTCCCTTTGGTCTTTCTGGCTGAGCTCAAAAAAAGTTTCAGGCATGTGCCGCTTCCTTCCCAATTGCCTGTGCCATCCAGGAAGGCAGGGCGACACGAGCCGAGGCCAGTGCCTTCCATTCAGCCGGGGGAAGGGTGCGATGCAGCGATGCCAGGGATGCATCGGCATGTGCCGAACCGATCCATGCCAGTGCTCGCACGGCTTCGCCGGCAGGCCGGGTTCCCAGGACCAGCATCCAGCGGGGGGCGTGCTTGACCAAGATTTCCCCTTTGCCCAGTTTGAGCTTTCGGGTGCGACCGGAGGTCAGGTAAACCTCTTTGATGGGTACCTGCTGAGTCAGTCCCAGGGCGTTGGCTGAATTGGCTCCGTGTCGAACGACAATTTCGCCACTTCGCTTCGCCAGCGAGCTTATGACTTTTTCAGGGGAGGGCGCGCGCGATCCAAACCTGCTGGATACCGGGGCAACGTAGGTGCCACGCGCCACGCGCATCAGTTTGCCTTCCTTGGTCAGCCGTGAGAACGCCTGATCGACGGCGGCCCGGCTTCCCAGGTGCAGGAATTCTTTGGGCGACAGTACGCTGCCCTCGGATAAGGAGCGGGCGCGTCGAAGGATGGTTTCTGGCAAAGTCTTCATTGGTGGTGCCTCTGCATGATGTAAGAAGTATAGCTCAGTTTCTGACATCATGGAACCGAGATAATCTTGAACTACTATCAGGAGGAGGGCTTCGTGATGCGATGATTTGGGCAGTACAGCGTGCTGTGTTGTTAGATTTCCGTATTACCTGATTTGAACCCGGTTATGACCTGGCGTCGATTTGCCACCAGTTCGGCGGCTTCCCGCACAGGATCATCTTCAACATGGACATACCGCATAAACATGGTTACGGTTTTGTGGGCAGTTAACGCCATACCCACTTTGATCGGGACACCTGAATTGGCGATGTCGGTGGCAGCGCGATGCCGGATGCCGTGTGTGCCAACAAGGGAGATGCCGGCCCTTTTCAGTATGCGGCGCCAGGCGCCATAGTAGGCATTTTGGGTCAACGGCTTGTTGGGATCTTCCAGAGCAGGGCAGACGTACGGCGATTTGCTGTGGATTGCGGCATCAGAGAGCAGTTCGTAGGCTTCTGAGCTGATGGGTTTGGACATGTCACCGGTTTTGCTGTCGGGCCAGACGACTCGGCGACCGACCAGGTCCACCCACTCCCATTGTAGTGCCAGGATTTCGGACATTCTGGCGGCAAAGGCAAATTGGAGCCGAATGCCGAGAATCGGAGAAGGGTGTTCAAGTTCCTCCTCTTCTGTTTTCTCCAGTTGCCTGAATAACAGAATCATCTCTTTGTCGGTAAGTAGTCGAGTTTTGCCTTTCTCGGGGAACTTGGTCACGTGGCGGCAAGGATTGGTGCCATCCGGGCGGTACCCCCACAGTTCAGCCAGGTTGAACATCTTGCGAACACAAGCCAGTATCCGGTTAGCCTGGGTGGGTGTTTTTTCCAGGCGCTTCATGAGCGCCAAAATATCTGCCCGTTCCACCTCGTGGACTTTCAAGGTGCCCATGGAGGGGAGAAGATATTTATCGATATGGTACTGGTTTTTCTTTTGGGTAAGTGGTTTGTTGTGCGGTATACAGTGATCTTCCATAAAGCGTTTGCATAGATCCTTAACCGTCGGGGCTTGCCGATCCCTGGCTTTTTGGCCTGAAGGGTCATTGCCCCGGCGTACATCCGCCAGCAAATCCTGAGCGAGGGTGCGAGCCTGTTCCACAGTCAGCTCGCCAAACAGGCCAAGTGACGGCTTGCGTCGCTTGCCACTGTTTGTGCGATACTGGAGCATGAAAACCTTGCGTCCAGTTGGGGTGACTTTGCAGAAAAATCCGGGGACGAGGGTATCCCTCAATTCAATGTCGGTTTCTCCCGGTTGGGCACCGGCAACGATGGTTTTTGTGAGCTTTACTCGCGGCATTTCTGGACTCCTGAAACCTCCGGTTCCAGGTCTTATCCAAGGAGCAAATAGGAGCCTCGGGAGAGTGAACCAGAGCGATTAGTATCAAACTCCGGCATATGATCCCTTTTTGTAAGTCTCTGAAAAACCTGCTGAATCGCGCTGTATACAAGCAGGGAGTACCCCGGAGTTGAAGCCAGACTACCGCTTAAAATCCCTCGGTAGAAATACTGTGCCGGTTCGACTCCGGCCCCGGGCACCATTAAAGTTTTAGCGTTTCTAGCAAATAAATATAAACTATAACTCCCCATATCTGGAGACCATGTGATAGGTGCAAATAATCTAGAGGTATTTTACTATCTAGTGTATTAAATGCGTTTTAAACATATGGCAGTCATCAAGGTAAGTGCAATGAGTGAATTTACATTCAATACAGTTCCTGAAGTTTTGGAAGATCTTAAGCTAGGTAAACTAGTGGTGGTGGTCGATGATGAATCGCGTGAGAACGAGGGTGATCTGATTGGCGCTGCAGATAAATGCACGCCTGAAATGGTCAATTTCATGGCCCGCTATGGGCGTGGCCTAATTTGTACTGCAATCACTGAGGAACGCTCGCGCAAGCTTGGTCTAGATCTCATGGTCGAGCATGATGACAATAATGCCTTACATCAAACCCCTTTTACTGTTTCGGTGGACTATGTGCACGGCACAACGACGGGGATTTCAGCTAGCGATAGATATAAAACTATTAAAGCATTAGCTGATCCTTCAATTGTTGCAAATGATTTTGCGCGGCCCGGGCATATATTTCCATTGCGAGCGACGCGTGGCGGGGTATTTCGACGTGATGGACACACAGAGGCTACCGTCGATTTGATGGAGCTTGCAGGGTTAAGCCCGGTCGGTGTGTTATGCGAAATTATGAAAGAAGATGGCGATATGGCGCGTATGCCAGATTTGATGGAGTTTGCTAAACACCATGATTTAAAGATTCTTACCATTAAAGAACTTATAAAACATCGTTTACGCTATGAGTCACGCGTGGAGCGCGAAGTGACGGTAGACCTACCAACCTGTTGGGGAGAATTTAAAATCTCAGCATTTAAAGATATTTATACGGATCGTGAGCACTTGGCCCTAGTGCACGGTTCTTGGAAACCGGAAGATAAAGTCCTGGTTCGTATCCATTCAGAATGTCTAACAGGAGATGTATTTGGGTCTATGCGATGCGATTGTGGTGAACAAGTGCGCATGGCAATGGATATGGTGCAGCAAAACCAGCAAGGCATCATAATCTATATGCGTGATGAGGGGCGTGGTATTGGTTTGGTGAATAAACTTAAAGCGTATGCACTGCAAGAACAGGGCTTTGATACGGTAGATGCTAATCTTGAATTAGGTTTTGATGCTGATCAACGAGACTTTTCTGTTGCTGCTCACATATTGCGCGCATTGGGTGCTAAAAACATTCAATTGATTACGAATAATCCTGATAAATGTGAATGGATGAAAGCTTACGATATTAATCTTGTAGATCGCATACCTATGATCGCACCCACTGATAGTGAATATCGACGTAAGTATATGGAAACAAAACGAGATAAAATGGGGCATGTGCTTGAATTAAAGAATATAGTTCCGCATTGGAAATGAATACTGCTAATGAATGACGCGTGGCGTTGAATACTAAAACTTCTTAATCTCAAACATTCCATTATGAATTTATTAGGTTTGTCGGGTAGCCCGGCTAGAAATGCTGCTTCACGTACATTGAGTGCAGTGAAACAAGCAGTTGAATATGCACATCAGCAAGATGGCTCGATAAAAATGGAGACCATCAATGTAAGGGATCTCGATATCGAACTATGTGATGGTAGGGATCCTGCTTTATATGAAGGTGATACCAAAACGCTGATTGAAAAAATTGTGGCAGCAGATGCTTTGATTTTAGGTACGCCGGTATACAGGGGTTCATATACCGGAATTCTTAAAAATGTTTTTGATGTAATTCCAAACGATGCTCTAGTCGGCAAGCCTGTAGGAATAGTGGTCACGGGATCTACGCAGCACCATTACTTGGCAATTGAACATCAAATTAAACCGCTGTTAGGGTTTTTCCATGCTCATGCGCTTCCCGGTGGAGTGTATCTAACTCCTGAGCATTATAACGGTAGTGTGTTGGTAGACGAAGGTGCATTAGAACGTTTGCAGCAACTATCGACCGCGATAGTGCAATTTGTAAAGCATGTACCTAATGATCGACATTTATTAGCGGGTGCATCCGGACCAGAGATTCCATGGGAATCCCGTTTAAAAGGCACTAATAAGCTGTAATTTTTGATGTTGGTCTATATGTTTGTAGATCAGGGTTGATAGGGTGCTAGATACTTATAATTATCAGTAAAATAAAGAGTTTAAGTCTTATCTAAAATTATATAAAATTTATAAACCATTGTTTTATATGTTAATAATTATTACAGAATATAAAAACATATAAACATCAATACATTTAACCTTATATTTAATGTACCTCTTTTGATTAAGCTGTGTTAATTTAGCGACTGGTGGTTCAAATCTGATTCCGTTGAGAGGCGTTAATCGAGAGTACAGAAGGAGCAATAACTATAATAATAACTTCTGAAAACCACCATTTAGCCTTGCGTAAATACATTTAGCAGCCCTTTCTCCTCTAGTTGGGTTATCAATTAAAACTTATAAACGCTAAAGTTGGATCGCAAAGAAAGGCATATATCAACCCGCCCACCGTGGCGGGTTTTGTTTTTACTGGGCACACTATTTTCTTTTTATTACTAATTTTTTTGAATGAACGTAAAACATATTCGCAAGTGGCTTGTACGTCGCGTTATGATAGCAATGCTTTTATTAATCATAGGTGTCAGTGTTTCACATGCTGCTGATATGGCAGGTAGGTATTTGATCTCAGGTGCAGGCAAGGATTCGTGTCGTAGCTATGTTGACGCGGATGCAGTAGGAAAATCATATTATCGGGCTTGGCTATCTGGTTATATTACATCGCATAATTACTATTCTGAAGGTACCTACAGTATTGTAAATAAAATGACCGTAGATGAAATGGAAACGTGGTTACGTGGATATTGTTTTTCAAATATGACGCACACCTATGAGCAAGCAACAAAGAGTTTAATGAGAAAGCTAGAGTATTTTAAGAAAAAGAACTTTTACGATAAATAATCAATAAATTGAATATATAAAATTGTGGAAAATCAAGACTTAAAACGTGCAGGGCTGAAGGTCACGCTACCTAGAATGAAGATATTAGAAATTCTTGAAAATTCTAATAAGAAGCATATGAGTGCGGAAGACCTTTATAAGGTTTTGCTAGAAACAGGAGATGAAATAGGGCTGGCAACGATCTATAGAGTTCTTACCCAGTTTGAAAGTGCGGGCTTAGTAATTCGCCATCATTTTGAAACAGGACAAGCTGTATTCGAACTTGAAAGTGGCAAACATCATGATCATTTAATTTGCATCAAATGTGGAAAGATCGTCGAATTTCTGGATGAAGCTATAGAAACCAAACAAAAAGAGATCGCGCAAAAAAATGGTTTCCTTATCTCCGATCATTCACTCATTATTTATGGTATATGTGATAACAAAAGTTGCCAAAAATAGTAAATTCACATTTATACTGTTATTCCAACTAATTTAATGTCCGATCAAAATTTTCCACCAGGTCCGGAAGGTATTGGTAAACTTGGTTGTTTGCCTGAAATGCGTGCCAATCCAATGGAGTTTCTTGAAAAAGTAGCATTGGAATACGGCGGCATAGCTCGCGTAAATATGGGCTCCTATTATTCTTATTTAGTTTCAGAACCAAAATTAATAAAAGAAGTGCTTGTTGATAATTTCGATAAGTACAAAAAGAATACTCGCTATAAACAAGTACGCATGGTGATAGGTGAGGGCATGCTGCTCAGCGAGGGAGATATCTGGAAACACCAACGTTCACATGCACAGCCTAAGTTCACTGCAAAATCTCTCGACCAACAAGTTGATTGGATTACCGAGTTAGCTGCAAATTTTCTGGATTCATGGGATGCCAATGCTAAAGACGGCAAGCCGGTTGAGCTCGAGTACCAATTTAATTTGCTCACCCAGTTATTAGCGGGTGTTTGGGTAATGGGCAAGGGTTTCAAACCCCGCGCGCAAGAAATATTTGGCATCTATAACCAAATCCGTATGAACTGGCCTGAAATGACAGACCTAAGGGCTTCCATGCTCAAGCCTAAAAATATTAAGAGAGAGGTTAACTTTAGGAAAGCATTGTTACGTTTAAATAAGTGTGTATATAGCTTGCTGGAAGAATATCCGAGCATAATCGAAGAAGATACTGGCTTCCTGAAACATTTGCTCCCAAGTGAAAATATTGCTCAATCAATTAAAAGCCAGAAGCGCAGTTTACGTGATCAACTGCTTACATTGTTTGTGACTGCTTTTGAAACGACCGCCACATCATTATGCTGGACGATGTATGTGATTGACAAATACCCTGAGGTGAAGAAACGCATCTATGCAGAAGTTAAACGGGTAATTGGCACTCAAACTCCAACCGCTGAAACGCTTAATCAACTTGATTACACTGAGAAAGTAATTAAGGAATCATTGCGTCTATATTCTTCAGTGCATTCGTTTTCTCGGGTTGCGCTTGAAGATCATGAAATAGGTGGATTCCGTGTTCCTAAAGACATGACAGTAATCATATCTTCTTATGTAACTCATCGTTTGCCTCAATACTGGGAAGACCCACATATATTCGACCCTAGTCGCTTCGATAAAGAGCGCATGGTTGGACGCTCCCGGTTTGCATACATACCTTTTGCAGCGGGTCACCGCAATTGCATCGGATCTTATATGGCTTTGATGCAGAGTAAAATGGTCGTTGCTTTAATTGCACAGCGCTATAACTTAAGTTTGTGTAAAGGGCATAAGGTGGAGAAGCATGCTGCTACGACGATGCGTCCAAAATATGGCATGAAAATGGATGTAAGCTCAGTCGCAGCTTAAATTTAGCTTAAGTTAGTATCCTGCTTTGCGTGCGCGTTCATCAGCACGTTCTGAATTAACTTCATGATCTATAGTGGTATTTTTATTTGAATCTGCATTATGGTCTTTAACAACACCGCGCCCAGCATTAATTTTGTCTTCAGACTTTTCTTCTATTTGATCTTCCATGATAATATACCTTGCAAATACAACTAATTACCCGATGATTAACCATAACTCTTTTTAATAATAACTGACCGTGAACTAGATCATAAGAATTATTCTCACTCTACAGGTTGGCACAATTTTAGGTTGTTTTGTGAAGCGGATCGCTAAGCTCACGAGCCATTAGCCCTATAATTTGTAATTAAATTGATAGGTAACATATCGTTAATAAATTGTATATAAAGTAGTCATTTATGGAATTTTTATTTAATTTTGAGATCATAATGGGATGTATTTAGAGCATTTTGGCTTAGAGCAACAGCCATTTCAGTTAACGCCTGATGCGGATTTCCTTTACTTAAGTAAAGCGCATAACCGTGCAAAATCGTATATGGAATATACGGTGTGGAACCGCGATGGTTTTGTAGTGATCACGGGTGAAATCGGTTCGGGTAAAACTACACTTATCCAACAATTACTACGTACAGTTGATGAAAATGTACTCATTGCACGTATTTATCAGACCCAGCTAAATGAAATTGAATTTTTCCAAGCAATATTACATGAACTTGGGTTAAATCCATTCAAAGCTGGCAAAGTAGAGTTGATAAGCATGCTGAACAACTTTTTGCTCGAGCAATATGCTAAGGGTAGACAAGTTATATTGATTGTTGATGAAGCCCAGAATTTAAGTAAACGTGTATTAGAAGAACTTCGTATGTTGACGGGTATGGAGACAGACGAAGACAGAATTCTAAATCTAATACTAGTCGGTCAGCCTGAGCTAAAAAATCTTTTAGATGCTCCAGGTATGGAACAACTATCGCAAAGAATTCGTTTCAGATTTCATCTTACTGCTTTAGAAGAGCAAGATATTCATAATTATGTTGATCATAGATTAGAAATTGCAGGCTTAGTGAAAAATAAATCAGGCAGCATTCCAAAAATTATTAAAGATGAGTGCATACCAATAATTTATCGCTATACAGGAGGCATACCAAGATTAATTAATTCACTTTGTGATACTGCATTAATCTGTGCTTTTGTAGAAAATAAGAAAACAGTTACTGCTAATATAATAGAAGAGGCAATAAATGAATTGCAATGGGTGCCTTATCATGAGCGAATCGGGATTAAGGCGCTTAAAAATAAGCCTGTTACGGCTATAGACTTTGATTCATCTGCTAAATTAATAGATTTAATGCACGAAGATGATATTCGCGAATATCCATTGCAGAATGATACAACAACATTGGGAAGAATTGGCACGAATGATATTCGTTTGTTAGATGAAATGGTTAGTGGTCATCATGCAAAGATAATTCGTTTTCAAAATAACTATTTTATTGAAGATATTGCCAGTACAAATGGCTCTTTTGTGAACGGTAAGCGTATACGAAAATGCGTACTGAAAGATGGCGACAAAATTTCGTTTGGGCCGTATAAATTAATGTTTCACATGAATGCTGAAGAATTTATTGGTGAGCCAGGTTTTGACAGATCAGCAACAAGTACTAAAGATACGGTTGTTTCAATTGAGGATACCGTTATAAGTGGACCGCTAGCAGCTAACCACTAGTAATTAGACTGGCTAATTTCTTATGCCAATGCCTTTGTTGAGCAAGTAAAGGCACATAAGAAAAAGTAAAACCAGGAATCCAATCATTACTATCATGGCGGTAGTGGGGTTAACGTCCGTTATACCTATTATTCCTAATCTAAAATTATTCACCATATATAAAATTGGGTTTGCTAACGATATGTTTTGCCAAAATGTTGGCAACATTCCTACATTAAAAAACACACCACCTAAATAGGTAAGTGGTGTTAATATAAAGGTAGGAATTATTGAAATATCATCAAAACTATTTGCAAAAATTCCATTGATAATCCCAGCAGTTGAAAACAATGCGGCGGTGATTATGGCTGTAAAGATAACTAAGCTTAAATTATGTACTTGTAAATCAGTAAAAAACATAGCTACTAAAGTAACAGCAGCTCCTACTAGTAATCCTCTTGCAATTCCTCCCAGCATGAAGCCTATAATAACAATGTAATTAGGCATCGGTGAAACCAGCATCTCTTCGATATTGCGTTGAAACTTGGAACTATAGAAAGAAGAAACTGAGTTTGCGTATGAATTTGTAATGATGCTCATCATAATCAAACCGGGTGCAATAAATTCAATATAGGTGTAACCACTGATATCATTAATTTGTGAACCAATGAATTTTCCCATGATAATAAAATACAAAGTCATGGTTATCGCAGGTGGTAAAATGGTTTGGATCCAGATTCTTAAGAAGCGTTTTATCTCTTTGATTACGATTGTGCGTAACGCAATAAATAGTTCTGCAAAGGACATTTATGGTTAATCTTCTTTGTTGCATGTGAGTTTAAGGAATAACTCTTCCAGACGATTAGATTTATTTCTAATACTCAAGATCGTAATGCCTTGGCCGTTTAGAGTACTAAATAATTCATACAAGGATCTTTTGCTGGTTAAGGTTATCTCAAGTGTTTTTTTATCAATAACATTAAATTGGTAATCTTCTAGCTTGGGTGTTTCATTTAATGGCTGCTGCAAGTAAAGAATAAAGCTTTCTTCATTTAGTTCTTCAAGTAAATTGCTCATGCTGGTGTCTACAATTACTTTGCCATGATTTATGATTGCAATGTTTTTGCAAAGATTTTCTGCCTCTTCTAAGTAGTGAGTGGTTAGTATGATGGTTTTTCCTTCACCATTAATTTTCCGTAGCAGTTTCCACATAGAGCGTCGAATTTCAATATCAACCCCAGCGGTAGGTTCGTCTAAAATAAGTAATTTTGGATCATGTACTAATGCGCGGGCAATCATTAGTCTGCGTTTCATCCCGCCAGAGAGTTCTCTAGGAGTGTGTTTGCGTTTTTCCCAGAGGCCTAATTTATTCAGGCAATCTTCTGTGGCATCGGTAGCAGTTTTTCTATCCAGGCCATAATATCCAGCCTGGCTCTTAATGATTTCTATTAATGGCTCAAAGCTATTGAAATTGAACTCTTGTGGGACAACGCCAATCAGACTTTTGGCTTCGGAAAAGTTAGAGTCAATGTCGTATCCCATAATATGTACTTTGCCAGCTGATTTATTAATCAGTGAAGTCAGAATACCTATTAACGTCGATTTCCCTGCGCCGTTAGGTCCTAATAATGCGTAGAAGTCACCCATTCTCACATTGAGATCTATATTATCTAAGGCAATCACCTTATTCTTATAGACTTTACTGAGGCTTTTTATAGTAAGTGCGTTTTCAGCCATTTTATGAAGAGTAATTGAATAGCAAAAGGAAGCTGATGCTTTATACAGATTTAATGCAATATTTTTACACTGATACAGATATCAGCAGTATACCTATTAATATCGTTTTCAAGTCAGAATTTACAAGTTGGAAGAATGAGCAATCAGAAAATTGGCAAAATTGGATTGGTGCCTCTCAGTTCAAAGCCAAGGCCAATAATGTATTATGTTTTCCCAGTTCTGAAGGTACATTAGAAGCGGTTTTAGTCATTGCTGACGAAAAGGATATTATCTGGTGTTTAGGGAGATGTGCTAAACAACTTCCAGCAGGCAATTACCATATACATTCCTCATGCAAAAATAACGATCAAATCTATCTTGGTTGGGGTTTAGGTGCGTACCGGTATAGTCGGTATAAGAAAAGCACACAATCAATCTGTAAGCTGCATATCGATAATTCCATTGATATAAATAATTTAACAGCAATGCTTAAAGCTGTCTGTACAGTTCGCGATATGGTAAATGCACCTGCCTCGGACATGATGCCACAGCATATTTCAAACGATTGTGAAGCTATTGCACAAGAGTTTAATGTGAATATAAATCAATGTGTCGGAGATGACTTAGTTAAAGAAAACTATCCGATCATTCATGCGGTAGGACGTGCAAGCGTACATGAACCAAGATTAATCGAATTTAATTGGGGCGACCCTAAACACCCTAAGGTTAGTTTAATAGGCAAGGGGGTCTCGTTTGACAGTGGTGGCTTAGATATCAAAAATGCGCAAGGCATGCGTTTAATGAAAAAAGATATGGGTGGCGCAGCGCACGTTGCGGGTATTGCTTTTGCGGTAATGAAACTTAATTTGCCCATTAATTTGCAAGTCTTGATTCCTGCAGTTGAAAATGCTATTTCTGCCAATGCATTTCGTCCAGGTGATGTGCTTACTTCACGTAGCGGTAAAACAATCGAGATTGATAATACCGATGCCGAGGGACGACTGATATTGTGTGATGCAATTACTAAAGCCGCAGAGAATGAACCTGACTTGATGATAGATTTTGCAACCTTAACGGGTGCAGCAAGAGTAGCGTTAGGAACAGAGGTGCCTGCCTTCTTCTGTAACGATGAAACTTTAGCGACTGAATTAATGCGTGGGTCAAAAGTTTCAAATGATCCTATTTGGCAGTTACCTATACATGATGACTATCGTTACATGCTAAATAGTGACATAGCAGAGATTTCAAATTCTTCTGCCACTGGTTATGCTGGTGCCATAACCGCTGCTTTATATTTAAAAGAATTCGTACCAATTGAGACGAAGTGGATTCATTTTGATGTTATGGCTTATAACCTACGCTATAGAGTGGGTCGTCCAATAGGTGGAGAAGCCATGGGTTTGCGTGCAGTAGTAGAATTTTTGAAAACACGCTATACAGAATAAATATACATGATTGATGCACATAAATTTTCAGTTGCTCCAATGTTGCATTGTACGGATAGCCATTTCCGATACTTGGCACGCTTAATGTCTAAACGATGTTTGTTGTATACAGAAATGATAACCACTGGCGCACTAATTTATGGTGATTGTGATCGCTGGCTTTGTCTGCATAAAGAAGAGAATCCTGTCGCACTTCAACTTGGCGGTAGTGAACCAATGGATATGGCAAAGTGTGCCGAATTGGCTGAAAAATATAATTTTGATGAAGTAAATATTAATGTTGGCTGTCCTAGTGACAGAGTACAAGCAGGTAAATTTGGAGCTTGTCTGATGTTAGAGCCTGAAATTGTTTCTAACTGCATCAAAGCGATGCAAGCTGCATCGGATATACAAGTTACCGTTAAAACCAGAATTGGTGTGGATGATCAAGATAGTTATGTGTTTTTGCATAAATTTATAGAGAAAATTGCTTCAGCAGGTTGCAAAACAATTATTGTGCATGCGCGCAAAGCACATTTGTCTGGTCTCAGTCCAAGGCAAAATAGAAATGTGCCTCCTCTGCATTATGAGTATGTATATCATCTTAAACAGGATTACCCCGAGTTAACTTTTATCTTGAATGGCGGTTTAAAAGACAAATCAGAAATGTTGACACACCTTCAAGAACTTGACGGGGTAATGGTTGGACGAGAAGTTTATGATAATCCGTTTTTCTTGTCTGATATCGATGAATTTATGTATTCAGATTCAAAATCATCGTTGACACGTTTTGATGTATTGAATAAATACGAACTCTATATGCAAACAGAATTAGATAAAGGTGTTCCCTTAAAGATTATGGCTCAGCATATTTTCGGATTGTTTAATGGTCTACCAGGCGCAAGAGCTTGGCGCCGTTATTTGAGTGAAAATATTTATGCAAAAGATGCCGGTCTAGAAGTCATTGATGCAGCAGTAAAATCTGTTACTGAATTCAAACAAGTAGCCATTATTAGTTAAATATATGACTATATTTATGATGATTAGAATAGTATTGGTAATCTTCTAGTCTATCTAAATCTCTTACTTTTGATAAACAACTAAAGTTCCATTCAAGGTTTTGCAACTTCATAATTGTTTGTTCCAACACTTTGCTAGTGCTCCAATCGATACTGTCAAATATTGATTGGTTAATCTCGCTTGCACCGATAAGTGCATAGCCTCCGTCACATGTAGGTCCAAGCACTATTTTATTGCCAGTTTCTAATGCTTTAAATGCATTTGTTATATATGAAGAATCAATTTCTATGCAATCAGTTCCAATTAACACTACATTGCTGTTACTTGATAAATGATTATTTATAGCTTGGTACATCTTGTCACCTAGATGCCCGTCAGATTGTTGTTTAAGCGTTAGCGTGTAATTGGCTTCAATTATGGATAGAGCAGGATGCTTGGTATCAGGATAGCAATACAAAAATAACCTGAATTTTGTTTCTTGTATGTTTTGTGTGATATTCGAAAGCGTTTTATTTAATAATCTTTCATAGATATCAGCTGCCTGTTTTTCTCCTAGATCTGCCGCAAGTCTTGATTTAACCATGCCAGGTTCGGGGTGTTTGCAAAAGCAGATGACAGTATTTTGGTTAGTCATTATCTGTAATATTGTTTTGCAAGGACATGGGCTGAAACACCGAAGAAAAATTTTGCACGAAGTAGCCACATTAACATTATAGTTCTAGCAATACCTTGGCTTTCCCATTTTCGGCTCGATGTAATTACGGTTTCGCTTAAGCATATAGGGAGCGAGTGTTTTTTTAGCCGTTTACTGAGATCAATGTCTTCCATAATTGGAATATCTGCAAATCCTCCACAGTCGAAATATGTATTGCGTTTAACAAATAAGGTTTGATCTCCAGTAACAATACCAGTTATGCAACTGCGTTTATTCATAAGCCATGCAATCATTTTAAATATTGGTTTTTTGTTAGTAAACGCAAGATTAAATCTTCCCCAGTCTGCGTTCTGGTTATCAAGCGTTGTATTGATCTTGTTTGTAGCGGTAAGTGGCATTAATGTATCTGCATGTAGAAAAACGAGAGTTTCATGAGTGCTTGCATTGGCACCAGCATTTAATTGATAACCACGTGAGGCTTTTGTATGTAAACATTTGCAACCCAGTTTTTCGGCTGCGACAACAGAATTATCCGTACTGCCTCCATCAACAACAATAATTTCATGTCCTTGATCTAATAGAGCCTTTAAATACAGTTGTTGTTTAGTAAAAAACAGGCTTTCGTCTAATACTGGGATAACGATCGAAAGTTTACGCATTATGAGGAATAATTAATGATTAGCATGTTAAATCGTTGATTATTTGTAAAATTTATCATTATCTAGATACGTTAAGTTTGTTATAACAAAGAATAGGCTAAGTTATCAACAAACCAATTATAAAGATTTAGCTAATGTAAATGGAGGAGTATTATGAAAGCCATCACTCGATTTCTGTTTAAACTACATTTTTCTATCTTTGTAATTCTTATTAGTTCAATAGCATCAACAGCTTTTGCTGCAGGATTTCAAATCAGTGAGCAAAGTGGTACCGGATTAGGGCGCGCATTTGCTGGTTTTGGTGTTATTAACGATGATCTTTCTATGGCGTTTTATAATCCAGCAGCTTTAACGCAGAAAGAAGGAACTCAATTACAAGTTTCGGAATATTTAATCGATGGTAAATCTAGATTTTCTGATGATGATGGGGTTAACAATACTACTTTTGGTGGCGGGGCTCTTGTAGTTCCTAATACTGGTGGAAACGATGATGGCGCGACTTTTGCAGTAGTACCTAACCTGTATTTCACTATGGATGTTACGGATCGACTTAAATATGGATTCTCAATTACAGCTCCTTTTGGCTTGGCGACTGATTATGACCGAGATTGGGTGGGCCGTTATCAAGCGAAAGAATCTGAGTTACTCACGATTAACATCAATCCATCTTTGGCATATAGAGTGTCAGACTCGTTTTCAGTTGGTGCAGGGCTGGTCGCGGAACACGCTTAAGCTACATTAAGTCAAGCTTTGTCAAACGGACCAGGTGCTGCAGATGGTTTCACCGAAGTTAAAGGAGATGACTGGTCTTACGGTTGGAATGTGGGGTTTATGTATCATCCAGATCCAACTTTCCGCGCAGGAATTGGATATAGATCTAAGATTGCACATAAGCTAGATGGAGATGATAATGACATATCAAGCGTGCCTGCATTAGGGGGTAATTTCTCAGCTGATGTAAGTGCAAGAGCGACATTGCCTGAGACCATACACGCAGGAATTTATAAAGAAATAAACAAATGGGGTTTGTCTCTTGGTTTTCGCTGGACGCGTTGGAATCGACTACAAGAAATTGTAATACAAACAGATGGGCTACCTGACAGTACACTTGAGCTAAATTGGGATAACGTATACTCAGCTAACATTGGAGTTGATTATTATTACTCAGATAAATGGACGTTTCGTGCCGGTTATATGTTTGATGAATCACCAACTAATGACCGTGATCGAAGTCCGCGAATTCCTGATGAAGATCGAAACTGGTTCGCAATTGGTGCAAGTTATCATCCAAATGAACACTTACAGTTAGGCGTAGGTTTCACACATATCCTTGTCGATGATGCTGAAATTAATTTAGCAACTCCCATCGCAAATGGTGCTGGAACAAGTAATTTAGTCGGTGAGTACGAAGACCCAAATGTAAATATTCTTAGTCTACAAGCGGTTTATAAATTCTAAATCCACCTATACTTAATTAATTCTTTCTGAATGTTATCTGCTCATAATTCTATGAGCAGACTGATCTAAACATTTTGTATGCTGTTCTAATGTAGATGTAAACACCGATTAGCCTCACTCGGCCTCTCAATAAGGGCCATCAAAAGCCATATTCAATATCCGTGAGTACTATATTTTTGGACACAAATTGTAAATTTGTGAAACAAATAAGTTCTAATTTGCACAAATATAAAAAACCTGACTATAAATGATATAGAAATTGTATATTATCCACTATTGAAATATGCAAGCACGTTAGCTGTTTAAAAAACAATCAAAATTAACGAAGTGAGCTAATCCACTTTCGTGTCTATAAATAATAAATTTTATAAAAATCTGGGTTTGTGTAATGGGGATCCGTGAATGAACACTAATAACTTTAAGCGTAAATTATTTTTAACATTTGTATTACTTCCCTTTTATTTAATTTTTTCTGGGAACATTTACGCTTCTGACGCGACAGCTGATATTCAAGCTGTAACTATCGCAGCAGGTAACTCTAGCTATTCAGCTGGTGGTAACACTTACACGTTTGGAAACGGCAATGACCTCAGTCTTACAGGTGTAACTGGAGTAAGTGGTTTTCAATACAACTTAACTCCACTTACAAGTCGTGTCGTATTAAATAGGGTGGACAATGCAGCCGTCGCCGGTGGCCCAAGATCAAGAATTTTTACGGAAAGATCGGGTGGTGCAGGCACTTTTAATTTTGAAGGCAGCTTACCTGGAACCCCCGGTAATGTCAGTATGGAAGAAGTGCTTGGTGGAACTATTATTAATCGTGGCGCCTTAGATTTATTTTTGAATGTTGATACAGGTGGAGAGTTAGCCGGTAATATTGAAAGAGTCGATTATATCTTTGATGCAGGCATACAAGCGCCTTAAACTTTGCCATTACTTAGTGAAGGTGGACATTTATACCTTGAGAAGAATGCTAATAATCCTGCGCAAATTGCTGCAATAACAAGCCTTGATGCGTTTGGTAATCCTTCTAGTTATGGTCCATTATTTTCAATTGGCACTGGGCAAATTCAAGACGCAACAATCAATGGCGCATCAAATACCTTTGGTTGGTCGTTCTTGTTTGATCAAGCACCCGCTGGAATAAATTATACAGTAGGTGCAAACCCTACTAGAACGCGTGACTCTAACGAACAAATAGGCGGAGCCGTTATCACTTTTGCTGATCTAGGTTTAACAACAGGCCAAACCTATTTCGGTGTTTCTTATTTTGATGCAAGCATTTTTCAAGCTGCTGTAAATTCTGGAGCGGTAAATCTTGTTTCTTTAGCGGGCGTTGATATCACGACTGTTGGTGGAGTGGGTCAGGCAGGTGGTGCAGATTTTGGTGGTGGTCTTGGTGGATTCCTTTTAACAGCGAATGCTGCTGCAGACTTAGCAGCGATACAATTATTTAAAACCATCAGTGCCGTCACCATAGCAGCGGGTGCGAACCCTGCGATAGCCGACGCCGGTGACACGATTACCTATGCCTTTACGGTGACCAATACCGGTAGCACGCGATAGAAAACATTGTCGTGACCGATCCACTATTGGGTGGCGTCACGTGCGCGGCCACCACGTTAGCGGTGGGTGCCAACACCACCTGTACGGCAGCGGACTACATCATTTTACCTGCAGATGTAACGGCCGGATTTGTAGAGAACACTGCCGAAGTAGATTCAAATGATCCTGCGGTGCCGGGCATCCTGGTGGAAGACACCTCTGATCCAACGGTGCAACCGTTAGGGGGCGCAGCAGTACAACTTTTTAAAACCATCAGTGCAGTGACGATTGCCGCGGGTGCGAACCCTGCGATCACCGACGCCGGTGACACGATCACCTATGCCTTTACCGTCAACAACACCGGCAACACCGCCTTAGAAAACATCGTCGTAACCGATCCACTCTTGGGTGCGGTCACCTGTGCGGCGACCACCTTAGCGGTGGGCGCGAGTACCACCTGTACCGCAGCGGACTACACGATTTTAGCGGCGGATGTCACCGCCGGCTTTGTTGAGAACAGCGCCGAAGTGGATGCCAATGATCCCGCAGTGCCGGGCACTTTGGTCGAAGACACCTCGGATGCGGGCGATGATACCGTGGAGACCGGGGATGGTGCCGGGCCACCGATGGCAATGCCACCAATGATCCCACCGTGCAGTTATTACCAATTGCGGCAATCAATGCAGTTAAAGCAGTGAGTACTACAACGCCGCCAGTAAACAATGGTGACGGCACGTTTGATGTAACGTATGAATTAATCGTTCAAAACACTGGTGGTATATCTCTGACTAACATTGTATTTACAGATTTACCGAGTGCTAATTTGGCTTCTGCAAATGTCGGCATCGTTACGCAACCGAATATTACTGCAAGTACTGCAACGGTAGATCCGACGTTGGGGAACTATCCTAATTTGTTCACCGGTGGCGGTACCCTGGCCCCAGGAGAAACTGCAAATGTGAGTTATGTATTTCAAGTGGATCCATCTCTTGCAGCAGATCCAAATGCTATGACGAACCAAGCAAGTGTTACAGGTGAAAACCCGGCTGCACCGGGTATTGTTGCAGCTATGGATGCTAGTGATAGTGGTACAGATCCAACTAACGATAACCGGGTGCACCGGGTAACGGTACTGGTCCGAATCCAAACGATGACCCAACGCCATTATTTTTAGCGGTAGGGGATAATACAATTTTACTTTCTAAACGTGCATCACGTAATGAGGTGTCAATTGGTGAAGTAGTTCAATACACACTTGAATTACAAAACCAACAAGTAACCAATATTGTTGGTGCAAATGTTGTAGATAATATTCCAGGTGGTTTTCAGTTTGTATCGGGTTCTGGACTGCTAATACGAGCAGGTGCAGATAATGTAATTGATTCAGCTGATGATATTACTACTTCGATTGAACCAACAGGTGGTGATCCGATTAGTTTTAATGGTATAGATGTTGCCGCAGGGGAAACTATACTGATTCGATACTTCTTGCGTGTAACTTCTGGTGTAGTTGAAGGTGATTACGTTAATACCGCACAAACATTTGGTGTAGCGGCTAACGCAATCAGTAATACTGCAAACGCAACCGTAAGGGTAGTTCAAGATCCTATACTTCAGAAAACTACTATCATTGGTAAAGTGTTTGCTGACTTAGATGAAGATGGTTGGCAAGATGAAGGTGAGTATGGTTTGCCTGGAGTGCGCATTGCAACACTAGAAGGCTTAATCATCGAAACAGACCAACATGGTCGTTACCATTTAGCGGATGTGGATGGTGGTCGATGGGAACGTGGTCGTAACTTTATTATGAAAGTCGATCCAGCAACATTGCCTGAGGGATCTGAATTTACAACAGAAAACCCACGTGTTTTGCGCATCACTCAATCATTAATGAGTAAGTTTAATTTTGGTGTAAAACTTCCTCCTCAACAACTCATGCAGAAAGTGCAAGAAATGTTGACTAACAAAGAAATGATTGAAGTCAAAACACTAAGCAGTATTGTTGAAGCTGTTCGTTTCAGATCTGGAAAATCAGCTATACTGAAGAGCTATGTAGACTCATTACAAAGGATAGTGGATCTGCTATCAGATAAAGAAGTTGTTAACGTAGAGGTGATTGGCCATACAGATACTGATGAGTTATCAGCAAATGCAAGGGCGATATATGGAGATAATTACGGTCTATCAGAAGCGCGTGCGGAACAAGTCGCTAATGAAATTCAAAAGTTATTGAGTATATCTCCTGACAAATTTGAAACTAAAGGTTTTGGCCCGGATAAACCCATTGCGAGTAATGCAACTGAAGCAGGTAAAAAAAGAAACCGACGTGTTGAAGTGCGTGAAACGCATGAAGAAAAAGTCTATCAGGAAACATCCAGACAACAGGTTGTTAATCGTCAGGCTTCTTTACCAAATGGCGGACAAATATGGGCGATTGAAGATCCTTCAAAACAGGACCCACGTTTAGATGTGTTATTCCATGAACCAATTGTTATCAATGAAGACCAGGTTGAAGCTGCAGTTAACTTTAGTATGTATAGCAATTACCTGGCATTTATTGACCGTTGGCAAGTTGAAATATATCGAGATAACAATGTAGACATTGTTGATCCTATCGCTGTGATTAAAGGTGATGCTACAAATTTAAACAGCACTCACAAATGGGAAGCAAGTGAATTAAGCGCAAGAGAAAAGCGTGCAGACTCACTCTGGTATGTGTTACGAGTATTTGATAGTGAGGGGCGACAAGATTCTACTTTAGCTAAACGTTTAGCGGTTACGAGTAGATCCATCCCCGGCGTTGGTTTGCAAGAAGACATCGATCATGAAGCTTTAGCTCGTAGTATTTATACTCAATCAAGTCTGGATAAACAATCTATTCCGCTGCAAGGTTCACGCGTAAGAGTAAATGGACGCAACATTGAGTCTGGCAAAATATTACTGATCAATAATGTTGTAGTGCCTGTAAGTGACACAGGAACTTTTGTTCATGAACAACATCTACCGATTGGCGAGCATGCATTGAATATTCAACTTTTAGATGAATCTCAAACTAATGGAAAAGTCGAACGTGAATTGTCTGTAAAAGTTGATGGCAAATATATGTTCTTGGTTGGCCTTGCTAACTTGACCGTAGGCGAAAACAACCTCGGTGGACATATTGAAGCCTTGGGCGACGATGACCACTTTGATGAAGACGTTTGGGTAGACGGAAGGCTGGCTTTCTATTTGAAAGGTAAAGTGAAAGGTAAATATCTCATCACAGCGCAGTTGGATACTACTGAAGCAGAGCTTAACGATTTGCATGACCGAATAGATGATGAGGATCCAACTGCAATCTTTAGACAGTTAGACCCAGATAAGTATTACTCTATATATGGTGATGATTCGACAACTATTGATGATACCGATAGCCAAGGTATGTTCTATTTGCGACTTGATTGGGATAAAAGCAGTGCATTGTGGGGTAACTATAATACCGACTTAACTGGAACTGAATTTGCTCAATACAATCGTAGTTTATATGGCGCAAAAATTGAGCATCGAAATTTAAATACCACTCAATTTGGTGACAATAAACATGAAATGCATTTGTTTGTATCAGAAGCGCAAACAGCTGCTGCGCATAATAGTTTTAATGCAACTGGCGGTTCTCTTTACTACTTACGTGATACACAAGTGGTGCAAGGTTCAGAGAAAATATGGGTGGAAGTACGTAGTCGAGATACAGAACAGGTCGTTGAAAGTTATGCCCTAGAGCATGGTCAAGATTATGATATTGACTACTTGCAAGGTCGTATCATTTTGACTCGTCCTTTAACCCAAATAGACCTAGGCTCCGGACCTAGTATCATTAAAGATGCACCTCTAGAAGGTAATGATGTCTTTCTACTGGCAGATTATGAATATCGTCCAGATGTTTTTGAAGCAGATGATTTAACTGTGGGTGCAAGAGGTAAAGCTTGGGTAAATGACTATATTGCATTAGGCGGTACTTATGTAGATGAAGAGCGCGATGGTGTCGATTACGAACTAAAAGGAGCAGATATAACATTACGTGCTGGCAAAGGGACATATTTAAAATTTGAATATGCAGAAAGTGATGCACAACAAGCGACAAATAGTTTTGCTTCTGCCAATGGTGGCATCAGTTTCAATAATTTCAATCAGCAAGTACTGCTAGGAAATACAGATACTGATGGTGAAGCAGTTGGCATAGAAGGGCGTATCAACCTTGCTGAAATTACCAATAAGCAAGAAGGCTTTGTAATGGCTTGGTATAAAGACCGTGATGAAGGGTTCTCTTCAGTTGCACGTCTAGATGATGGTATTGAAACCACCGATGTTGGTTTACATGCTGAATGGCAAGCGTCTAATGCATTACAACTTTCTACCAAAATTACTAATCTTGATAAAGATGAACAAAGAGATGAGTTGAATGCGAGTGTTCAAGCTGACTATGGTTTAACTGAGAAGTTATCCGTTGGTGCAGAAGTGCGTTACGAAGATATAGATGACCAGACTATTGCTGATCTTGATGGAGATGCTGTATTAGGTGGATTAGCATTGCGTTATAAACTCAATGAGCAAACAGATCTCTATACAAGTGGCCAGGCAGTACTGAGTGATAGCGGAGATTATGAAAGTAATGCACTCGCAACTGTTGGTGTGGGTAGACAAGTGAATCACAAGCTTGCACTTAAAGGTGAAGTTTCTACTGGTGATCGTGGGGATGCAGTCGTACTAGGTGGTGAATACTCTATTACACCTAATATGAATCTAAGTTTAAATGCAGGTTTTGGTAGCGGTGCGGATACAAGTGTTGGTACTAATTACACAACCTCAAATGGGCTTGAGCTGTATGGAAGTTATGCGGTAGACCCGGATCGTACAGATGGTGGTAATAATATGTTTACCTTTGGTAGCCGAAGGCAATATCAAAATGGACTGTCCATTTATAGTGAAAGTCAGTTTGGTGAGGGCGATGTAGAACAAAGTACTGCACGAACCTATGGCTTAGACTATGACCTTACAAATCTATGGCGATTAAGTGCATCATTGCAAACTAACGATTTAGAGCGTGATGTGGGCGACATAGATCGTCGTGCAGCTACTGTAGGTGCTAGCTTTAAAGGTAAGGAAATTAAGTTTGGCTCAGTGCTTGAGTATCGCGAAGATGATGACCAATCACTTAACAGTGATAATACTCAATGGGTGACCTCGAATACTATCGAATGGCAGAAAAGTGAAAGTCTGAAACTGTTAGGTAAACTGGATTTATCCACGACGCATAGTGAAGTAAGCAAAAATGATGAAGGCAAGTACGTTGAATTAGATTTAGGGTTTGCCTATCGTCCGATTGGTAATGATCGATGGAATATCTTGGGTAAATATACTTTCTTGTATGATCTTGCGGTATCCGGTCAAGACACTGCTCAACCTGATGAACGTAGTCACATTTTTGCATTAGAAGCGCTGTATGATCTTAATAATCAATGGGAGCTGGGTGGAAAACTCGCATATAAAGCCGGCGACACGAGATTGCAAAGCGGTAGTGGCCCATGGTTTGAAACTGGTGCTCATCTAGCCATAGCAAGAGCGCGTTATCATGTCATTAAAAACTGGGATGCACTTCTCGAATACCGATGGTTAGAAAGTGAAACCGAAGATGATGAGAAACATGGAGCACTCGCTGGGCTATATCGTCATGTGGGCAAACATATGAAAATCGGTGCCGGTTATAACTTTACTGATTTCAATGATGATCTAACAGATAATGATTATGACAGTGATGGTTGGTTCTTTGATGTAGTAGGAAAATACTAAGTTTATTGGCTAAACGACCGAGTAAGTGTCACAAGTTTCTGGTCTAATTTTACAATAGTGTCTTTCCATTGTGATTTTCCAGTAACACAATTATCTCGTTGTGAGTTTTCATTAACAGCCTGTTCACGAATCAAAATACCAGACTGACCAACAAATACAGTATACAAAGTATTTGCTTGCATTTTTTCATATGCGGAGCTTCCATATACCGTATCAACGGGCGGAAACTTATTATTATAACGTTTTGCTAATTTGTTTAAATCTAATGTTGAAGTAGTTTTTAATTCATGAGCACTATGCTGCTTAGTATTAGCATCAGCTATGTTTGCATAACGTCCAGATAATCTGTCTATACGATACATTGCATCCAAACCAAAAAGAGTAGCCCATGATTTCCATTTTAGAAACTCTGAATCAATACGCCATTCGTCACCATAAATTCTGTAAATGTTTTCTTCGCAAAAATTACCTAAACGAAGTGATGCATCGAATACTTGCTGATCAACAGGTGTAAAGATTAATTGTGCTATTGGCTTCTCAACGATGAATCGTTTGTATGTATATAGATTACCAAGCACTAAAAAAGACAATACAACAAGTATTAATAAAAACAGTTTTAAAACCTTTGGGGCAAAATATTTGAACATATTGCGAATTCTAACAAGATTCGCTAGCCCGATTAGTGGAGCTTATATAATTGGTAGCGATTCAATACTAAACGGTCTTACACCATTAATAATAATCAATACTGTGAGTAAAGGTAATTGTATGCTAGCTAATTTAAACTAATGTGAGCAGATTAGTATATCATGAATAAAAAAGGCTGACATAGCCAGCCTTTTTGAGTAAAGACATGATTCGAATTAAGATAGTCTTTTATGTTCTGCGCCAAGCAGACCAATTACACCTAACCCAAGCAGAACCAGGGAAGAAGGCTCAGGAATAGATGCAACAGGAGTAATTGTCATAGTGCCAGGGTTCCATGCACCGACTATTTGAGTTCTACCATTATTGGTA
This sequence comes from uncultured Thiotrichales bacterium, assembly GCA_964486815.1. GTDB lineage: Bacteria > Pseudomonadota > Gammaproteobacteria > UBA4575 > UBA4575 > JABDMD01. Next base: position 3,940 of record CAZAOO010000024.1, on the reverse strand, counting down.
TTTATACCAGTAAATGACATACCTGTAGATTCAAAACTTCTACTATTATTACGGCCAAATTCAGTAGCAAAATCTAATCCAGCAAACACACCATTATTAAAGTTGAGTGTAGGGAATAAAAAGTCAACATAGTCTAAATCATCTGACTCGTTAAATAATCGAGTACCAATTGTTAACTCTAACGATGCACCAAATGAATTACCAAATGTCCCAAGACCTATCTCACTGGCGCCGGTAGTGGCAATAAGACTTTTATCAAAAGAAGCTCTGGCAAACACGGTATCACCAGAAAATAGATTATATGGATTAGTGTTTCTTGCTGTGCTGACTGTACCTTCTAAATAAAAATTAACTGGCATAGCATATATCGAAGTCGTTAATAGAAATCCAGTAACAAAAATAAGATACTTTAATGTATTTGTAATCAACACATATCAATCTCTTAGTAAATTTAAATATAGGATTAATATAAATATTTCATGTTAAGTAATTATTTAAGAAATTTTTTGTTTTTGTTTAATATCCACGATTATATAATTAACTGTGAATATAGCTGAATGCAAATGTTATTTTGACAAAGTAGGCAGTAGACTAGAAATCTGATTAATCTTTCAATAATTGTCTGTTGAGCACTTATATATATTTTAACATAATATATATTATGCGAAGTAGTACTTAGATTAGAATAATATTACCGTGCAACTTAAAAGCTTAAGCCACCGACTCTGACTTTCTTGCAATATTTTTCTACTAAGCGTTTATACAGCAATACTCAACATCAATGCGTCAACAAACATGTAGTCAAGGATATATAGAAATAAATGCCCCAGATATTGGACGTGACTAAGCTAAGCTCTCTCAGTGATAAAATCTGTGTATCCAATGAGTGTTGTTGTTCTCTAACATCGCTAAAAGTTGTTCGTTTAGGTTCACGTACTCTATATAGTCGTTCCGTCCGCTTGGTTCGCAGATGAGTTGTCCGTCATCATCATAAATAAAGATGGTTTCACGCAATTTGTATCGGTCTTTACGGTGCACTGGCCTTAGCTATCGTAACGGTAGTTGGTGGGGCACCCCACCAACGGTGGCTTTGCTCATTCATTCATAACGATTCATTGCTAAGATATCAGACCTTGCCTGTTGGTATATTTTCAAGTCGTATCAAGTTTGATGGCAGCTAAATATTCATTATTAACTTTATATATATTATATAACTATATGAATAATAAGAGATAAATATATAATCAATACAATGACTTATCATAGGATTAGTTATTTCTAATACCATTAGTATTATATTATATTACTATATTCTAATATATTTTATTAACTACATGAGTAAGTTCCTATGAGAAATCTATTATTATCTTTTAAATACACACTAGCAGCCTTCGCGATCATTCTATTAGTAGGTTTATCTACTGTAGTGTTTGGTGAAGCAAATAACATAGAAAATAACATAGAAAAGAAAGACCTAGCTGAAAACGCATCTGAATGCAAAATGAAAGCTTATACGGATCCACAAGCGTTAGCAGCCGCTATTGCAAATCCTACTGAATTTATGCAGTTAATAGCTTTGATGAGCAATCCTCAGACTGCACAGAGCATGATGGAATGTGGTATGGATACTAATCAATGGACTGAAATTATGGCAAACATGACGAACCCTGCATCGATGATGGCAGCATCAGGTCAATTCATGAATCCTCAAATGTATATGAACTGGATGACCGCTATGATGAATCCTGCATTCTATCAAACCGCTATGAATGCATACATGAACCCTGCTCTTTACACTCAATGGATGACAACTATGGCAAACCCTGAGTTTTATCAAGCTCCAATGAAAATGGCAGATCCTAAGTGGCAACAAGAAAGCACTGCATGGATGATGAACCCTGCAAATTTCCAGGAAATGTTCGCAGGCATGTACAACTCAACTCCTGTTGTAGCAGACACAACTCCAACAAAGTAAATAGTAAATACTTGGATAAATGCTTGGAAGCGCTGGGATATTATTGACTCTCCGGAACTAGAGTAGAATTAGATCACTACTAAAAGCCCCGATAAATTAATAGAAATTTGTCGGGGCTTTTTTATAATAGAAGCAAGTAGTTAATTTAGAGAGTTAGTTGGGAATATTGATTTTTCAGTATGGTAATCTACTCAAAGTACAAAATATTAATCGAAACAGAATAAAAATAATGAAAAAGAACAAAGCATTTGTTTTTAATGCATATGGTGCAATTCTAGACACATATTTGCCATTTGAAGAATATAAAGATCAGCTTGGTAAAAATGCATTACTAATATATAAACTATGGCGGTCTAAGCGTCTGCAATATTCTTCGCAACTCAGTTTAATGAATCGGTATACAAGTTACGATTTAATAAGCAAGTACGCGCTTGAATTTGCATGCGATGTATATGGAATGAATGATGTTGGTATCAAGGAAAATATTCTTGAGGCGCATTCATAATTAGATTGTTATCCTGATGTGAAAGGAGTTTTAAAAGAATTAAAAGATGCGGGGAAAAAGACATCTGTTTTGTCTAATGGCTCACCTCAGAAATTAACATCTGCACTCAATAATGCAGGATTAAATGAACTGTTATATGGTATACATTCAACAGAGCAAATTAAGATCTACAAGCCCTCTCCTGCAGTCTACGAATTTGTTGAAGAACAGTTAGCGTTGCCGCGCAGTAAGATATGTTTTATCGCGCAGTAAGATATGTTTTATATCGTCAAACTCATGGGATATTGCCGGTGCAGCTTCATATGGCTTTAATTCTATCTGGGTCAATCGCTACAAGCGGACTCCTGAGCATTTGCCATATCAAGCAGATCAAGAAATTAGTAAGTTGTCAGAGCTGGCAACTATTTCGCTATAAATTGCATTTTTACAGTAAATTAACATGATTTAACCTTCTATTTCGAATAAAATTGCCAACTACTAGAACAGGAACCTACATGTTAAAATGCCGTCTAAACACTAGATATAAACGTTATTAGCACATCACTGTTAATTAATATATTTTACAAATTTTATAAACGATGGATGAGGATGTCATGAATATTTCAAAAAGAAAATTTATTCAATGTAGCTTGTATTCAGGTGCAATTGCCGTTGTTGGCAAAGCCACTTTTCTACAGTCTGCATTCGCTGAATGGCCAACCGCTGCATTTGATGAAACAGAATATGAGCCAGCTCTTAAAGGGCTTATTGGTGATGCTGAACTACTAGAAAGCAATGTCACAATTGATGCACCTGAAATTGCTGAAAATGGTGCGACGGTACCGATAAAAGTTTCTACTGATTTAGAAAAAGTTGAGTGGATCAGTTTATTAGGTGATAAGAACCCTCGCCCTTGGATTTCACGCTTTTATTTTCATGGAAAATCTAAACCATTTGTATCTACGCGCATTAAATTACGTGAATCATCAAATATCATTGCGATAGTTAAAGCAGATGGAAAGTTATATACCAGTAAAAGTGCAGTTAAAGTAACCGCTGGTGGTTGTGTTTAGTGTGACCCATATATAATAAATTAGAGGATAAGAAAAATGGCTGATGAAATGAAAATTAGAGCAAAGCTAAGTGGAAGTACCACTACGGTAAAAGCAATTATGTACCATCCAATGGAATCGGGCAGCCGAAAAGATAAAGATACTGGTGAATTAATACCTGCTCACTATATCAAAGAAGTTAAGGCTGAGTTAAATGGCGAAATGATCATTTCTGCTGACTGGGGAACAGGTGTCTCACAAAATCCTTACTGGTCTTTTGAATTTGATGGCGCTAAAGCAGGTGACACTGTTAAGATAACTTGGACAGATAATCTTGGCGAATCAGGTGTGGGCGAAGCGATAATAAAATAAGTTAACTTTAGGGGCTATTCCATCTAAGCACTGATGCTAGGATGGGATTATGTATGA
>CAZAOO010000023.1:0-32276 GCA_964486815.1 uncultured Thiotrichales bacterium | reverse complement strand
ACGGGGTAAATAGGCTATATATAAGAATAAGTAAGCTGCAAGCCTGAATTAGAATACAAATTAAAACTATGCCTCTTTCATATGCATCATTAGCAGAAGCCATCGATATTCCTGCCTGGCTTGAACAAGATCGTCAAACAAGTTGGGATAAACGTATTGAGCGCGATCAAAATATAAGCAAACTTGCAGATATTCCACCACAACAAGCATCTAGACGCGTCAGACATTGGTGGGATGAAATTAAGCCAAACTCCGGGACAAATAGTTCAGGCAGCGCTCTAACTACTATATTTAAGCGTGTGAGTTGGTCAGTTATTCTGCTTGGGTTTATCAGTGGCATTTTGCTTGCTGGTGCCTTGCTGAACTACGACGGGAGTCAGCCCATAAACGTTTTGGTGCTGTTGGTTATCTTAGTGCTAGTACCGCTAGGGCTATTTCTAGTGTCTTTACTGCTACCACTTTGGAGTTCGAATAGTCTTATCAGCGGTCTTAATCCTGGTGGCATGGTATTTAACTTTTTTAAGAATAAAAGTACACCATTAAGTGATTTCTTTTCTTCAAGTCGCAGCGAGCAAGCAAAGGATAAATTGTTACGCTGGAAGCTACTACTATGTTCACAACAATTTGGTATTGCTTTGTCTCTTGCGGCACTACTAACACTTTTAGTTAGAGTTAGCTTTAGTGATTTAGCTTTTGGTTGGAGTACCACCCTAGATATTCACTATTCTAGTCTTGCTCCATGGATTCAAGCAATATCCTGGCCATGGTCGGCATGGTTTCCTGAGGCTGTACCGTCAAACAGTCTAATAGAACAATCACGTTTCTATAGATTAGAAAATGGTTTAAGCGAATTATCAGCACAAACTCTAACCGGCTGGTGGAAATTTATTGCCATGTGCATATTGGTTTATGGAATTGGTTTGCGATTATTTGCAGCATGGGTTGCTAGTATTAATTATAAATTAGCAGTCGAAAATATGTTGATGCAACATTCTGAGGTCAATGCCTTATTAGATAGATTTAGCTGCCCTGATAATCTGCATGAGTCAGTGCCCGTAGTGAAGGCAAACAACACTTCCTTGAATGTATCAGATAGTAATATTTCATCTGCCGATCTTGTTATACGCTGGAATAGTGCAGAGTTAGTGGGTAGTTCACAATTAGAAAAAGTAATTGAGCTAACACCCGATGATACCGTGCAACTTGATAGTGATGTGTTTAAAGACTTCGATTTAAATAGCATTAAAAAAATCCACATTATTACCAAATCATGGGAGCCACCATTGCTGGAATTTCATGATCTAATTTTGGTATTACGAGAAAAATTTGGCGCTATGGTTTCTATTTCTATTCAACCAATAGCTGCGAGGGAACATTCATTAGAATCCGTTGATGTTGAAATTTGGCGACATAGTATTGAAAAACTGCAAGATCCAAAGGTGTATGTTGTATGACGCCAAAATTCGCAGTTGTTGGGCATCCGAATAAAGGTAAAAGCAGTATTGTTTCAACCTTGGTAGAATCAAACCGCATTCAGATATCAAATATTCCTGGCACGACTGTTGACAGTCAGGTATATCCAATGATTATCAACAATAAAGTGTTGTATGAACTAGTAGATACACCTGGCTTTCAACGCCCACGCAAGGTGCTAGCCTGGTTGGAAAAGCATAGTAGCAGCGCGGATGATCGCCCACAAACAGTGGCAAAATTTACACAACAACATCGTAACGAAAAAAATTATCATGATGAATGTGAATTACTACAGCCTTTAATTGATGGTGCTGGAATTTTGTATGTGGTTGATGGCTCTAAACCCTATGGCGCTGAATATGAAGCTGAGATGGAGATACTGCGCTGGACGGGCCGTCCTAGAATGGCATTGATCAATCTGATTAGTGATGGCGACTACGTTGAAGAATGGCGCACAGCCTTAGATCAATATTTTTCTTTAGTGCGTGTATTTGATGCTTTGCGTGCAGATGCAAGTAAACGAATTGCTTTACTAAAAAGTTTTTCTGAGTTGAATGAGGATTGGCAACCATTTTTATTGCAAGCAGTAAATCAGCTTAAAGAAGAATATTTGCAAAGAAGGAAGAGATCGGCCAAGGCTATAGCAAGTTTACTGATAAAAGCGTTAACTACAAAACATAGCAAGGCAATTGTGGATGGAGAAAATACTGAGCCAGTTATACAGCGGTTAGGGGAAAAGCTGAAATCATCATTACGTGATCAAGAACATAACGCACGAAAAGAAGTAGAGTATATTTACCGGCATCAAAATATAGAACGTAATGAAAATATCATGGAGTTAATAAACCTGGATTTATTTTCTTCAGAGACAGCCGAATTATTTGGTTTATCTAAATCACAGATTATCACTAGTGGCATGGCATCCGGTGCAGTTGCGGGACTAGGTATAGATGTCATTGTCGGCGGTGCATCACTGATGTTAGGTGCAGGTCTGGGTGCTTTAATCGGTGGGGCATCAGCGTTGTTTGGTTCTGAGAAACTAGGCAAGCTTAATGTGTTAGGTAAAAATTTGAGTGATAGAAGTATTAGTGTTGGATTAAAAGATGTGAATTTACCTTTTGTGTTGCTCAATCGCGCGGTCTTGCATCACAAACTGGTATCTGAAAGAAACCATGCATTACGAGAAGCCTTGGTGATTGAAGCTGAATCAACGAAACACATAGCAGAAAATATTCCGGATAAAACCCGTAATCAGCTGAATAAGATATTCACTACAATTCGTCAACGCGGACATGATACCAGTGGGGAAAATTTGAGAGAAATTATTGAATCTCTTTTATCGGATGAAAGTTATAAAATGACTTTAGACTAAACACTTAAAAATTAAGCGCAATGATGGAATCAATTGAGGCAGAAATTATAAGAATAACTGACTGAATTGTATTTCAGTATTGGTGAATATTTTTTACCACCAGCATCGCATCCCGCATGGCATCCGCAATGCTGGTGGTAAATCTACAGATTAAGCAGGCTCGACTTGCAAAGCGCAGAATTTAAATTCTGGAATTTTTCCATATGGATCCAGTGCTTCATTGGTAAGTAAATTTGCTGCTGCTTCTCGATAACAGAACGGCATGAATACTTGGCCAGGACTTATGCCATCGTCGGTTCGTGCAAAACATTCAATTTCACCGCGTCTGGATGAAAGTTTAACTCTACCACCCCGTTCAATACCAAGTTTCGCCAGATCGACAGGGCTTAAGCTGGCTACTGGAACAGGTTCTATGGCATCTAGCATCGATGCACGACGGGTCATTGAGCCGGTGTGCCAATGTTCAAGTTGGCGGCCGGTTATCAGCACAAATGGATATTCTGCATCGGGTAATTCGTCTGCATTGGTGAATTCAGCAGGTACAAATTTGCCTCTGCCGTTTTCAGTAGGGAAGTCATCCGTGAATATTACGCTTTGACCTGGGTCATTTTCTTCTTCACATGGATAGGTTATGGAATGTTGTGCTTCTAAACGATCCCATGTCATACCTTTTATGCTGTCCATACCTTGGCGCATTTCATTAAACACATCGGATGGGTGATGATATTTCCAATCTAGTCCCATGCGATTAGCTAATTCATTAATCAGCCATAAATCCTGCTTGGCTTCGCCAGGTGGCATGAGTGCTTGTCGCCCTAGTTGTACTCGCCTGTCTGTATTGGTAAAGGTTCCGGTTTTTTCAGGAAACGCAGAAGCTGGCAGAATTACATCTGCAAACCATGCGGTTTCGGTCATGAAAATATCTTGTACTACTAAATGCTTAAGTGTGGCTAAAGCTTTGCGTGCATGATTTAAATTAGGATCCGACATGGCGGGGTTTTCACCCATGATGTACATACCGTGTAAGTTGCCATCAGAAATGGCATGCATAATTTCGACTACCGTTAAGCCTGGATTGCTATCTAATTCAGTATCCCAAAGTTTTTCGAAACGTGCATGTGCTTCAGGGTTATCTACTCTCTGATAATCTGGGAATACCATTGGTATTAGGCCTACATCTGATGCACCTTGGACGTTGTTTTGTCCACGCAATGGATGCAAACCTGTGCCAGGCTTGCCGATTTGACCAGTCATCATGGAAAGTGCAATCAAACAGCGTGCGTTATCTGTGCCATGTATGTGTTGCGAGATTCCCATGCCCCAGAAAATAATTGAAGCATTAGAGCTTGCATATATTTTCGCAACTTCATGCAGTGTTTCAGCGGGGATGCCACAAATTTTTTCTACACTTTCTGGAGTGTATTTAAGAATGTGTTTGGCAAAATCAGCAAAGTTTTCTGTGCGATCTTTGATGAAGTCTTTATCTAATAAGTTTTGTTTGATAATGGAATTCATGATGCCGTTTAGCATGGCAACATCTGTATCAGGTTTAAACTGTAAGAAGTAATCAGCATGACGTGCGATATCGGAACGTCGTGGGTCCATTACAATTAATTTTGCACCATTGCGTTTAGCATTCTTGATAAAGGTTGCGGCAACGGGGTGGTTTTCGGTGGTATTAGAGCCAATGATCACAATGACATCCGCTTTCTTTACGTCTTCAACAGGGTTTGATACTGCGCCCGAACCAATACCTTCTAATAGTGCAACCACTGATGAGGCGTGACACAAACGCGTACAATGATCAACGTTATTGGTTTTAAAACCTGTACGAACTAATTTCTGGAATAAATAAGCCTCTTCGTTTGAACCTTTTGCTGATCCAAACCCGGCTAATGCATTCGGCCCATTTTCATCACGAATAGCAACCAAACCTTTTGCCGCAAAATCTAGTGCCTCATCCCAAGTGGCTTCTCGAAAATACTGATCGATATTTTTATAGGTGAGAGTATCAAGATTCTTGATATCTTTACTTACCCCTTCTTTGCGAATTAATGGTTTATTTAAGCGACCATCATGATGAACATAGTCAAAGCCATAACGGCCTTTAACACATAAACGGCTCTTGTTTGCCGGTCCGTCGCGTCCTTCTACATAAATTATTTTTTCATCTTTAACATTGTAGGTAAGAAGACAGCCGACTCCACAATAAGGGCAGGTTGATTCAACCTTACGATCTGGTTTGAGTAGCCCAAGTTCTTTGGATGGCATCAAGGCGCCGGTAGGACAGGCTTGTACACATTCGCCACAACCTACACAAGAGCTGTCTCCCATTGGGTCTTTGATGTCAAACACGATCTCAGAATGAGAGCCACGAAAAGCATAACCGATTACGTCATTGTTTTGTTCTTCACGACAGGCGCGTACACAACGTGTGCATTGAATGCATGCATCTAAGTTAACTGCTATTGCAGGATGTGATAAATCTTGTTCTGGATTGTGTCTGGATTCAAAACGCGGTAATCCTACTTCTAGCTTTTGCGACCATTGGTCGAGTTCGCTGTTTAAGGTGTACTGTTTTTCAGCCATGTCAGACTGCAGTAACTCCAACACCATTTTTTGAGAATGGATGCTGCGATCATTGTCGGTATGCACGACCATGCCTTCTGTGGGTGTGCGTACACATGATGGTTGTAAAACACGCTCGCCTTCAATTTCAACTACACAGGCACGACAGTTGCCATCTGCACGCATGCCGGGTGAGTAACATAGATACGGAATGTCTACGCCATGACGGCGCGCAGCTTCTAGTATGGATTCATCTTCATAGGCTTTAATAGTTTCACCATTGAGTGAAAACGCTATGGTTTTAAAGTCCTGCAAATGTTCTGGATTAGCGGCCATAATTATTGCTCCAACATTCCTTTACCTGGTTTACTTGTTTATTTTTTCTGGTCTAATTCGTTAGGAAAATAATTCATAACCGATGTCATCGGGTTTGATGCAGCTTGCCCCAATCCACAAATCGAAGCGTCACTCATGGTTTGTGAGAGCTCTTTCATTAATGACTGATCCCACTCCGGTTTTTCCATTAACATTGCTGCTTTTGAGGTGCCAACTCGACAAGGTGTGCACTTCCCACACGACTCGTGAGCAAAGAAGCTCATCGCATTTCGCGCCAGGTCTCTTGCTTTATCTTTATTCGAGAAAACAATGATCGCAGCTGAACCGATGAAACAACCATGCTCATTTAAGGTATCAAAATCCAATGGTATATCACCCATTGAAGCGGGCAGAATTCCACCGGAAGCACCGCCCGGGAAATAGCCATAAAACTCATGGCCATCCAGCATGCCACCACAATGTTCTTCAATTAATTCTTTAATCGTAATACCTGCATCCGTTATATGAACGCCAGGTTTTTTAACCCGTCCGCTAACTGAAAATGAACGCATGCCACTTCTACCATTGCGGCCTTGACCTGAAAACCAAGATGCGCCTTTTTCAAGTATGTCACGCACCCAAAACAAGGTTTCTAAATTGTGTTCTAGAGTGGGGCGTCCAAACACACCCACTTGAGCAACAAAAGGAGGGCGCAAACGTGGCATTCCACGTTTACCTTCAATAGATTCGATCATTGCCGATTCTTCACCACATATATATGCACCAGCACCACGACGTAATTCTATGTGTGGAAGTTGACATGGTGGATCCTTTTTAAGCTCATCCAATTCATGTAACAACATCGTGTAACAATTTGCGTATTCATCACGCAAATATATATAAATGTTTTCAATTCCGACTACCTGGGCAGCGATTAACGCACCCTCGATAAAACGATGAGGATCTTTTTCTAGGAAGTAACGATCTTTGAATGTTCCCGGTTCACCTTCATCAATGTTAATTGCCAAAACTCGCGGGCCATCTTGTTTGCTAACGATGTCCCATTTTTGTCCTGCAGGAAAACCCGCACCACCCAGGCCGCGTAAACCTGAGTCTTTCATTATTTCGATAACTTTCTCTGAACCATTTTTTGTATCAAACATACGTTTAACTAATTCGTATCCGCCACTATTAACATAACTGTTATAGGTTATGTAATCCGAAATTGGCGACTCAATGTCATGGATTTCAATGGAGTTATTAACGATTTCTAAGCTAGCGTGATCAATTGGTTTCTGCCCAACAACCGCAATTGGAGCAGTATCGCATCGACCTACACAGGGAACACGTTGAATGCGCACTTTGTCGCCATGAAACTTAGTCAGTTCGTTAACTAAAGTTTCAGCATTATTCATTTCACAACTAATTGAATCACAAACACGCACGGTTAATGCAGGTGGCGCTTGTTCACCTTCTTTGATTACATCGAAATGGTGGTAGAAGGTAGCAACTTCATACACTTCTGTGGTTGCTAAATTCATTGTGCTAGCAAGAGCGGTGATATGTGCGGCAGAGATATGACCAAATTTATCTTGAATTAAATGTAGGTATTCAATCAGCAGATCACGTCTGACAGGAAGCGCAGATATTAAATCCTGAACTTGTTGTAATACTTCGGGGTTAACGCTTCTTCCACGTTGTTCACCCTTCATTTTATTGCGTTTATTATTACGCTTATTATTGCTCTGGCGTGAAACTGTTTTATCCATTATTGCTTGTTAATAATCCCTAAATATTAAATTGTAGTCTACGATTAAATTCTAGAAATGCGTATATTCCTAATGTTAATATATTACAAACTGATATTTTAACCAATCCAAATTAGCATTTCGCCTTGCCCACCCACAGTCGTATCTCCGATATAGCGCTGCACACGACGGCGCATAGGGTGCAGTGATTTGAAGGTGCTTTTATATTGCCTTAATTCATGCAGCAGTAATGTTAAATAGCCTAAGTTATGGCGCCCACAATCATGAAAGCCGGTTAGTACATCTTTAGGTTTATGGGGTAATAAAATTGTGCCTCTACGCATGCCCACGCCCACCTGTTTGCCGATAGTTCCAAGGTTGGTGATGGTTCCGGCAATCATCCTGCTAGCACAGTAATCGCCTATATTGCCGACAACCATAATCGTGCCGCGTCGTTGCATGTCGCCAGTAAAATTGCCACTATTGCCATGTACAAGAATAGTGCCTCCAGCCATACCTTTTTTATCGCCGGCATAGGCGCCGCCTAAATAATCGTTCGCATCGCCCATAATTTCAACTAAACCTTTTGACATCTTGCACGCCGCATAGTCTTGAGCGTTACCTTCAATTATTAATTTGCCACCGGCTAATTCTGCTCCGACAAAATGACCAACATTTCCTTTAACAGTAAGCTGCGCATCCTTAATCAGTGCATGACCAAGATAATCCATACTTTGATTGGCATTTTCAAATACTACAGGTTGGCCTGAAAACGAACCGCTAATTTCGAAAAATTCACCGATGTTAAGTTTTTCATTGCCAACTTGTAGTGGCTGCTTCTTAACTTCGTCACAATTTGCAGATTCATTAATCGCACGACTCAACCAGCGCATATCAAGGCGCTGTTTAGAGCTGCCTTTATATGTAACGGTTGTATGAGTCATTCATGATTTCTCTAAGATAAAAATGATGCGGCCCTAAATTACCGCCATAATTTCCACCGGTAATTTTTTCTATACCTTGCGATTTACCTAAATCACAAATTGCTTCAATACCACGTTGCATGGCTAAGGCTACATCTTCCTTTGTTAAGCCATCGATAACAATTTCCATGCAGGCTTCAATGTTTTTGCCTAAAACATTATCCGGTCGTCCTTTTAATGTGGGGCAGTAGGGATGATTGGTTGAAGCATTAAGAAATTTATATTTAGAACCTACTTTTGAGCCCGAGCGAACGCCACCACCAGGGAAAGGCATAATGATATTGGGTAACATGCCGATTGCATCAATCGCGGCTTCGCAGGCGAGCAAAGCATGTGAAATGCCGCGTGCAAACACTAGCAGATTCCCGCCTCCAATTGCTTTTTGATAACCCGTAGTTTCAGCGCATAAGAACTCGCCATCCATAACCGGGATACGCCAATATCGCTTACCACCAATTTTCTTGGAAGTTTGAAACCCATCTCCAAAGTAACGTAAGTTTTTACCTAATGCGATTTGCTTATCACCGTGCATGCCAGGGAATACAGCTGTAGTTGGACAGGTCAACACACATTGCCCAATACGGGTTTGTAATTGCTTTTCAAGTGTCTTTTTGTCGGTTGAAAATAACAAGACAGAAATTCCGGGACGACCATCCGGTGTTTCGTGATTACCGATTATTTTTTCTATACCGGCTTCAACTCCGCAGCCAATTACAGAAGTTGCAAATCCTGTCATAGTTTCGGCTGCATGACGTGCCCACTTGTAATTGATCGCAGTAATGATGACGCGAGTGGCACGCATAGAGAATGCTTCTGCAAATGTGTCTTCAATTTCTACGCCATTAATAATCATGCCAAAGGGTAATTTCTAATAATCTCTAATATTTTTTTATGATTTATTATGGGTTATTCCCACATGGGTGAATTTCAATTTCATTGCCAATGCATTCTATCATTTCATCGTTTGATATCTTGTAATTATGCAGTGAAATAGTCTGATAATCATCGAAGTATTTTTTCAATGGCTTTTCAATGGCGGAATCATATTCAGGTTTTACTACATGGGTTACACCTTGCACAGTTTCAACAATCGCTCCATCCTTGACGATTAGCGTCCCATCTTTAAATACATAGGCTGGCTTAGCAAACATTTGCTCGATATCATTTTGTTTGCGATACACGGTAATGTTGCCACTAGCGCCTTCGCCTAGATGTCCATGATTGCTTAAGCCCAGAATTTTAGCTGGTGCTGCACGTGTCATAATGGCAATTTCATATAAAGAATATTCGCGATCCATTGCAGATAAGTTGGATGCCTTTTGTGCCTCAGTATGAGTAATACTGAATACATCATTTCTAAATGAACGATCCATTAATAATTTTATTAAATGAGGATAACTTGTAAACGGAGCGCCATTAGGATGATCGGTGGTAAGGAAAATGCGCCAAGGGTCATCTACTTGTAAAAAGATTTCTAGACCAATTGCCCACTGCAATGCATTAACAAAGCTTTTGTCACGATATTTAAATGGAATAACTCCACATCCTGCTTCACATTCAATGTCCATTATTGTCCATTTTTTTGGTGAAGCGTGGTCATGACCAAAATATTGCATCATGGTATCACCTGAAGTGGTAATCGTTTGGCCAAACATAATTTGTCCAACATCAGCACTTACATTTTTGTTTTTGTTAATCGCTTCTGCAATCTCACATGCGGCCGAAGAAAATTTAAAATCACCTTCGGTACCATAACTATGGAACTGTATGTGAGTTAAGTGAATGGGTAGGCCATCAGAAGCGGCCATGGTAGCCAGAGTAGATGCAAAATTACCTGCTATGCCCAAATTGCTTGCGTGCACGTGCAAAGGGTGTGCAATTCCTAGGTCGTATACTGCTCTACTCAGTTTAGCAATTATGTCGCGGGGCTTGCTGCCAGCCGGACCGGTTTCATCTACATCAAGTCGGCGTTGGTTGTATTTGAATGCATGTATGCCGCCAGCATTTACCACTTTAATACCGATACATTGGGTAGCATTCAGTAACCATGCAACGTAATCATTAATCGCATTTTGTGTGGCGCCTTCGCGAAGCATGTTTAGTAAAAAATCATCGTTGCCCAACAAGGCATAGCCACCTTTGTCTACCATCGGGGTATCGGCTAATTCCATATGAGCCTGTCGTGCATTCACTGGCAACACTGCAGGTTCAAAGCATGCGGTATAACCCATTTCTGCATAGCGATAGCCTGCGCTAAAAGTAGAAGGGACTATGCGTCCATTTCCAGAACGTAACAGGTCGGTGCCGGGATGTGGATATGCGTGTGCATCTTCCAACATCATTGTGCGAGCAATGTTTACCTTGCCGCCACCAATGTGTGTGTGTAAATCAATTGCTCCAGCCATTACGATGCAGTCACTTACATCATAGGTCTTTTCTAATTTGTCATTCTCAGACAAATTCTTTTGTAGTTTGCCGTTGACTACATATAAGTCTTTTTTCTCACCATTTATTTGATGTGCGGGGTCATAGATTTCGCCACCTGAAAGTTTAATAGCCATAGTTTTAGAGTAGCTTGATAAGTTTATTGAGTAGCTTACTTGCAGCAGGGAGAGTGCTTTCACGAATCTTCTGTAAAGGCAAAGTCGCAACATTGTCGGTTCGACTGGCAAGACCACGATGATCAATTCCAGGAACCCCTACAGGAATGTATACATCAGCGGATTCACATTTCATATTCGGGTGACCTAGTACAATAGTAGGTGCACTGTGTTTTGGAGGTGCATCGTCAGAGCTATAGGTCGCAATCCAAAGTAAACAATCAGCTTCTTGATTTTCTAACATGCTCATGCCGTCGAATATAACGGGGTTATGGATAGGCGCACCTTGTGTGAAAGAAACAGGAAGCGGTACTCCGGTTTGCCAGGTGGCTACTTGGCTGGCGGTAATTTCTCCTTTAGAGCCGGTTAAAGGTAAACCCACGCAGCGAACTTTTTTCATTAAGGTCTTGATGGATTCTGTAATCGCTTGAATAGTATGTTCAGCAGATTCCTGATTGAAATCACTCGTGCTCCATATAATGGTGCTGTATTGGCTAGTTAAAATCGTATCAAGAATAGTGAAAAGTTGTTGAGTGTCCTGGTCATGTTCAGGGTCTGTTTCAGAATTGTGCTCAATAAAATATTCTTTAGGGCGGGTTACTACTTCTTGAAAACGATAAACCAACGACTCTAATAGTGGATAATTTAAGTAAATATGAGAAATATTATTTTCAGTTTCACAACGAGTTGAACCATCGTTAGAAACATCCAGGATAAAGATTTTTTTGTGCCTGGTGTTTTCACCGCCCAATGTTTTAGCAGGGCATAAGATTCGTTCCATCAAGCGTGGATATTTTGTTGTGGAACCGGCTCCAAAAATTACGACACAGTCGGCACGGTTGCGTACTTCAGCTAATGTGGTTTTAACTTTTCCGATACGTTGCATTACGGCCAGATTTTTGCGAATCGAACGTCCATTGGCATGGTCTATTACACCACCCAACTTTTCAGTTAAGGCAACGGCTTCGCGGCATGCTTGTATATCTGCGATAAGTCCACTTACTAAAGGCAGTTTCGCAGCACTTAATAATTCTGCTGCTTTTTGCAATGCAAGTTCTTCGGATACAGGTTTTCCTGAGATCAGTGGTGTAGGGGAAGAATTTTTCGAGATAGAGGCGTTTGCAAAAGGTTTACCGCAGGGATGGGATGGGTCAGTCAGCTTGACAGTTAAATCACTGACCTCTACGGATAAATCATCACATAGCAATCCGCAATGTGGGCAAGTTACATTTTCAAATTGCATGGGCCAATTAATATTTGTAATTAAAAAACACTACGGAGAATCTAACAGAAGAACAGTGTGATCGGGTACGGCACTCAACAAATATTGATATGCTAGGTGTGACTGTTCGTAATTACTTCATAAAACCACTATTAAAATGTACCGTATAGAGAATAAACCGTCTGTATCTCGAATTCGACAGACTTGTTGTGAAATAATTAATGCATATCATTATATTTAGCCACATTTTATACAAATTAATACCAGTATAGGAGTCAAAATAATGTCTAAATGGCGCGAAATTAAACCTGAACAAACCTACAACGAAGAACAGATTAATCAGAGACTGAAAGAAGAGCTTCCAAATTGGGTCTATGAAAATGGCTGGATTCGTCGCAAGTACAAAACCCATAGCTGGAAAGGCACTATGATGGTGGTGAATACCATTGGTCATTTGGCCGAGGTGGCGTGGCATCACCCTGATCTAACGGTTTCTTATGCCTTTGTGATATGTAAATTAATGAATCATGCCGCCAAGGGTATTACTAACAAGGATTTTGAGCTGGCAAAGAAAATCGAAGAAGTGGTGCTTTGGCAACCGGCTAATGAAGAAAACGATCTGGAAGGTACGCCTAAGGACCAGCGTTTTGCTTATCTACAGTACTGATGTTGGAGTAAATTAACACTGAGCGATGTTAGTGTTTAATATTAAACTGAACCTTTAAGATTTTGTTTAATATAGAAATTTAATTTAGAATTGCTTCGATAGCATTCGTGATAGCTTGAGGCGGGAAGCCATAAGGGATGATATTGGTGACTTCGCCGATGGTGTTAATAATATATAAGTTGGAAGTGTGGTCGACAGTATACTGTCCGCCGCTAACATCGCCTGCATATGAGTAGAATCCTTGAAACTGCTTAACAACCTTATCTATTTCATCAGAAGTGCCTGTTAAACCTATGAAATCACTGTCAAAATATTTTAAGTAAGCGGCCAAAGTTTCCGGTGTGTCGCGTTTCGGGTCAACCGTAACGAAAATGGTTTGCACTTGATTTGATTGCTCACCAAGTTGATTGAGGGCGGTTTGCACAGCCCCCAGCGTATTGGGGCAAATATTTGGGCAATGTGTGAACCCAAAAAACAATATTACGACTTTCCCGCGTGCGTCATTTAGAGAAAATGGCTGGTTTGCTTGATTGGTAAGTGCAAAGTCACCGCCAATTTTCACTTCACTACTGAAGGCAAGTGTTGGTAGTAAGCAAAGGCATAAAACTACAAGTTGTTGGCGTATATTTTCTAACATCTTTAGTGGTGATAATGGTTTGGTATTTTTAAAAGCCTTATGAACTATATATAGTAGATGAGTTATACATAAGTTTAGACGCTTATACATCCTAGCAGTTCCATCTAATTTTGTGTGCGCACGGAATTTTCAATAATAATTACAATAACTTAACTGTTGTAAATATAGATAAAATGTAAATGATCTATTCCGTCTAGGCTGTGTCTAATAAAGTAAGTAGACCATTGAATTATAGGTAATATAGTTATTAATTATATAACTTTGAATGGACTACAAGATGCGTCATAATGTCGCAATTGATTCATTCAATACACTAAACGTTACTTGTGTTATTGAGTAGTTGCTAGGTTTTGTTTGAATACCACAAAGATTTTTAATCCTCGGTTAACTAATCTATTACGATATGGAGTCATAATATTATGAAGAAAAAGGCAGTTTCAAAAGCCAAATGGATTCAGAGCATTGCTACATCTGCGTGTGTGCTGCTTGCATCTGTAGTTGGTTTTCAATCTACCGCGATGGCAGATGAGACCTGTATGTCACCCTACATGGCGAAAATTGTAGGCCAGGAAGACTATGTTTATGTATGGACCTTAGGTATTGAAGGTATGGGCGATGGACAAGACAAGCTTGTCACCATGTCGGTAAATCCTAATGCGGATACCTACGGTAAAGTGGTAAACGTTCTTTCAGTCGGTGGACGTAACGAAGCCCATCACTCTGGTTTATCCGATGACCGTCGTTATCTCTGGGCGGGCGGATTAGATAGTAATAAAGTCTTCATCTTTGATGTGGCCACCAATCCAGCCAAACCCACGCTTCACAAAGTCATCACAGATTTTGTAGAGAAGACCGGTGGCATGGTAGGGCCACACACCTTTTATGCCCTTCCTGGCAGAATTATGATTACGGCATTGTCTAATAATGTAGATCATGGTGGTCGCACAGGCATGGCCGAATACTCCAACGAAGGTGAATTTATTGCTGCACACTGGAACCCGACCGATGAAGATCTTCGAGGTGCCGAGAAAGTAGGCAATGTTGCAGATGGCTATGGTTATGACATTCGTGCCTTACCACGTCGTAACATCATGGTGACTTCTTCGTTTACGGGTTGGTCCAACTACATGATGGACTTCGGTCAAATGTTAGGGGATCCAGAAGCGATGAAGCGTTTTGGTAACACTGCCGTGGTCTGGAATCTACATACTCGCAAGCCCAAGAAAGTGTTTGAAGTACCGGGTGCACCATTAGAAATTCGTTGTGCATGGGGTTCTCAAAATAACTACTGTTTTACCACCACCGCATTAACTTCAAAGATATGGTTAATCTATGAAGACGAACAAGGTGAATGGCAAGCGAAAGATGTCGCCGATATTGGTGATCCATCTAAAGTACCACTACCGGTAGATATATCGATCACTGCGGATGACCAGGGCCTATGGGTACAAACCTTTATGGATGGCAAAACCCGCTTCTTTGATATCTCGGATCCGTTCAAGCCGGTGCAAAAATACGAGCACCAGATCGGCGAGCAAGTGAATATGATTTCACAAAGCTGGGATGGTAAGCGTACCTACTTTACCTCCTCATTGTTAGGCAACTGGGATAAAACCGGTGATGCAGACGAGCAATACTTCAAACTATTTACCTGGAACGGTAAAAAACTCAACCACGAGTTTACAGTAGACTTTTATGAGTTGAAGTTAGGCCGTGCACACCAAATGCGTTTCGGTGCGTACTCACTGTACTCACAAAAGCCGAACTCTGATGGAACCATGTTGTCTCAAACTAAATAAGGGCAGCGTACGTTACGGTGATGTGACGTAAAGTTTTGCATGGTAAAACAAGGCCGCCTTTGAGGCGGCCTTGTTGTTTCTGCTATAACCATTATACGAGAGGATTTTTCATAGATGAAAGTTTTGACGGTTTTGTTTTTCACTTTGTCACTGATCGGTTTAAACGGATGCAGTAATGATAAAGTGGCGGATGATGCGCCTTTGCCGGGCTCGCATGCGGCGATGGCGGATGCGGCGCCGAGGATCGTAGCGGATGGTTGGACCCCTGAGTTGTCTTTTGAGGTACCTGAGCCGGGCAGTTATAGTTTGTCTAAAATAAAAACGGCAGGCGGTGGGCTTGTTTTAGACAAAAATGGAAGCGGGCTTGATCTGGATAGCTTGCTTGGCGATAAAATTGTATTACTGACGTTTATCTACAGTAGTTGTGTGGATTTGAATGGCTGTCCGTTGGCTACTGCGGTGTTCTATAAAATAAAAGAACGCTTTAAAGAGGATCCTAGACTGCAAGATCAGATACGCTTAATTAGCATTAGTTTTGATCCTGAGCATGACACACCGGAAGTGATGCGACTCTATGGTGCAGGCTTTGACGACGGTGATCCTCAGTGGTTATTTTTAACCACAGCCTCGGAAGAGGCCCTGCATCCGGTGATTGAACAATATGGGCAGACGGTGATTAGAATGTATGATGAGGAGGGTGGCTATACTGGTTCAATGGCGCATGTATTACGTGCCTTTCTGATTGATCGTTCGAAAAACATTCGTCAGGAATATAGTGTATCTTTTTTGCATGATAAGTTAGTCACGGTGGATATTAAAACCTTGCTGATGGAAGAAGGAATCTTGTTGGCTGATGAAGTTATGGATGAATAGGTTTGTTTTCTGTTAAAAAGAATATTTTAAGAATTCTCAATGTTTTACTGCTTTTAGCAGTAGTGATTATTCTTGTCTCTACTAATAAGTTTCAACCCTCTGCCTTCGCAGCAAATGAAAAGCACCTTTACGGGCCAGGTGATAATAAGCAAGGTTACGATTCAACAGACTACGTTACAAATACGCTTGACCTACAAAAACGTGTTGGTAAAGCAACCGATCTTTTAGAGTTTTACAGAAATCCACCACTGGGTTTGCCACCTTTACCCGTACCTGCGGAAAATCCCATTACCGAAGAAAAAGTGTCTTTAGGAAGAATGTTATTTTTCGACCGTCGTTTATCAATTAACGACACTTTTTCTTGCGCGATATGCCACATTCCCGAGCAGGGATTTACTAATAATGAAATTCAAACTGCAATAGGCGTAGAAGGCCGTTCTGGTAAACGTAATGCACCCACGGTGTATAACTCGGGCTATTTGCAAATGATGTTTCATGATGGTCGTGAAGATTCGCTAGAGCAACAGGTGTGGGCGCCATTTCTCGCTCGTAATGAAATGGCTAACCCTTCAATAGGTTATGTAATTAATAAAATTAAAGCTATACCTGATTATCAAGGGTTGTTTGAAAAAGCCTTTGATGGTCGTGGCCCGACAATGGAAACCGTTGGTATGGCGTTGGCAAGTTACCAACGTACTTTAAATGCTGCAGACTCAGCATTTGATCGCTGGCATTTTGGCAAACAAGAGGATGCAGTAAGTGAGCCGGTAAAGCGTGGTTTCAAAGTATTCACCGGTAAGGGTCAATGCAGTGCATGCCATCTGATACACGAAGATTATGCATTGTTCGCAGATAATCAATTGCACAATACTGGTTTGGGATACGAAACTTCTATGGGCATCACCACCACTACTACACGTGTGCAATTAGCGCCCGGAGTTTTCGCGGATGTTGATAACAAGTTAATTCGTGCTGTTTCCAAGACAAAGTTAAATGATGTTGGTAGATATGAAGTAACCGAAAATCCAAATGATCGTTGGAAGTTTTTAACTCCAATGCTAAGAAATGTTGCCTTAACTGCGCCATATATGCACGATGGTTCCATGCATACATTAAGACAAGTAGTGGAATTCTATAATCAAGGTGGAGTTGAAAACGAACTGCTTAGTCCCTTGATTAAACCTCTAGAACTTAGTGATCAAGAAATCGATGATATAGTTGAATTTTTAAAATCTTTGACGGGAAGTAATATCGGCACCCTCGTGGCAGATGCCTTTGCTGCACCCATCGGGAATATAAGTGAAGATGATCCTAACTGGGCGCATGATGATCAAATCAAATGATAAAAAATAATCAGTGAATTAGACTACTAACAACCATTATGAAAAATTTTTCTAAATATGTATTTATGCTAGTCACAATTGTTAGCATAAATTTTACAGTATTAAATTCTTTAAGTGCTGAAGACGGGCAACAAATGGAAGCTTATCCTCCGAACTATGCAGCCAAAGACTTTAAATTATCTGACATAAAAGGTGAGATGCATACGTTAGAAGACTTTCGTGGAAAATATGTACTAGTGAATTTCTGGACGATGTCCTGCAATGTTTGCAAAAGTGAAATGACTACTTTGCAAAGCGCATTTGATTTACTGGACAGAGATGATTTAGTTATTATTTCAGTTCATGCGGGTAACCCATCAGAAGATGTTGGGTCAGTGTTAGAGCTGAATGATATTAGTTTCCCGGTTTTGTTTGACACGGATTTACAGCTGGGTGATTGGGGGGTTCCAACTATGCCAACAACATTTATAATCAATCCTGATGGCAGTATCCGTTATAGAGCAGTTGGCACAAGGGTATGGAGTTCGCCTTTCATGATAGATTTTATACAAGGCATACTGGATAGTGGACAGCTAGAGCCAGCAGCAGCAAAGACATTATAGTGACAGCGAACTTATTTACGTTATCTCTATCTAACCATTATCAAGCAAATCTACCAGGATGAGTAAATCCCGTGATGAATAAAACAATGAGCAGGCTATTTCTTATCTCTTTAACGAGTCTAATGTTAACTTCACTAGTATTAGCCGAAAGCTTAATGGATCCTGTTAGTGGCACACCTAAAGCGGGTGAGTTTAATCTTGAAAATACCAATGGCAATAAAATTAGCTTAAGTGATTACGAAGGCAAGTTTGTATTAGTCAATTTTTGGGCGACATGGTGTGCGCCATGCCGAAAAGAAATGCCGGCAATGAGTAACTTGCATAACGAGTTTGGTGGAGATGGATTGGAAGTAGTGGGTATTCATGTCGGTCCTAGTCTGGCAGGTGTAAAAAAGTTCCTAGAATCTGTGCCCGTTTCATTTACCATTCTTATGGATAAGGATATGAGTCTTGCAAGCTGGAATGTACGAGGTCTGCCAACTACTTTTTTAATTAATCCCGAGGGTAAGCTGGTTTACCAAGCGGTGGGTGAGCGTGAATGGGATTCTCCGGAGATGATGAAGTTTTTAAAAGCGCTGGTAACAAAATATAAACATATGGCAGAGACGGGTGAAACGTTTGAAATACCTATAGAAAACGCTAGCCCAGCTAAGAAGTCGTTTTTCGCAAGTATTAAAGAAACATTCGGTTGGTCATCTAATGACCAATGTGATACTAGCAATTTATTAGCGAATTAGTTTTGGGCGTATCAAAATGGGTTAGTGATTCTGAGTTCACGAAGCCAATTATCGAATATATTGCCGAACATTTTCCCAATGCGGAAATTGAAGAATGGCAACATGAAAAAAAAGAAAGTCTGAATTTCCGCATTCACGACAGCAACGTAATCTACGTGTTACGTGTAATGGATGAATGTTTTGTAAATCAACAGCTAGTTGATATTAAACCGATGTTAGAAGGTTATAATGTTGCACAGGTTGTACGAGACATTAGAGACTTTCCAGTAATAGTGACTAATTCTGGCTGTATCTTTGGTTCCCCATAAGCATTTAAGTGCTTATGGGGCCTAGTAAATTAATAAAAAAAGTTATTCAGAAGTAGTAGGGTCAATCATTCCACGTATTTCAGAAATTTTATTCGCTGGGAAACCACCTTCATTGGCATGTTTGCGAATCTCTTCTTCGTTAGGCGCAATGTACGTGCAATAAACTTTGTCGTCAGTCACAACACTTTCTACCCACTGAATCTGTGGGCCCATATTTTTTAGAATGCTGCATGATTTCTGAGAAATACCTTGAAGTTCATCGGCAGTTAAATTACCTGCACCCGGAATTTCGCGTTCAATAATGTATTTTGGCATCTTGGGGTCTCCTGGTCGTTATTATTTGGCTAAATGCTCATCAATGTTGAGTGTATCGAATTTCACACTACATCCGCTAGCATCTAAATGGGTAATAATTGCTCAACAAGCGTTAGTAGGGTCAAGGCCAGCCAATTAGAAGGATAAAATTATTTGATGCCAGGTTAAATATGCTATCATCCAGCTTGTTGAAGAGTTAGTACACACTACTTTCACGGAAGAATTCTGTAGATATATAGCAGTTATGGACTCCAACTGCTGCTCCATTCTCTCTCACGTACGTGACCAAACATTATGTTGAACAATATGTATGCTAAGGACTTATAGATGGCGGAGACCATGATACTAGTACCCGGTCGTTCGCAAAGTCAGGGCACCTCATTGAATGAAGGCAAGCTCAAAGACGAATATAAAAGAGTAACGTCGACTGCGGAGCTGAATGAAAAAGATATGCGCCGTTTAAAACTTAAGGATGGTGATAAAATCAAACTTAAGTCAGATGTTGGCCAGACTGTGGTTACTTGTAAGAGTAAAAAAGAAGCAGACCTGCCGACAGGGATGATATTTATTCCCTACGGGCCTCCTTCAAGTGAGCTTATGGCATCGGATACCGCAGGTACCGGTATGCCATTATCCAAGCATATGGAAGTAAAAGTTACTAAAGTTAAATAAATGAATTAAACGTTAGGTAATTTCTATGACTGAAACTACACAGACAGACAATAAAAAACCTGCCGCTAAAAGGAACGATCCTAATGCCGGCAAAAATGTAAAAATCGTAAAGGATGCAACCTGCACATTTTGCGGTTGTGTTTGTGATGACATGGAGCTGACGGTTGATTTAGATGAGCATCGTATTACTAAAGCTAAAAAGGCTTGTGTATTAGGCCGTGCCTGGTTTTATGAGCATACGGTAGATACTCGTCCTGCAGTATTGATTGACGGTAAACAAGCCACTTTCAAAGAAGGTGTTGAAGCAGCAGCTAAAATTCTAGTTGATGCTAAGTTTCCAATCACCTATGGCATGAGTGATTCCACCTGTGAATCACAACGTGTAACAGTAGAAATTATGGATACCATCAATGGCAATATTGATACTACAACTTCAGTTTGTCACGGACCCTCTGGCATGGCCTTTCAAGGTGTAGGTGAAAGCACAGCAACTTTAGGTGAAGTTAAAAATCGTGCTGATTTAGTAATCTATTGGGGCGGCAACCCTGCTGAATCGCATCCACGTCATTTCACGCGCTATGCAGTGACTCCAAAAGGCATGTACATACCTAACGGTAAGAAAGATCGTACAGTTGTTTTAGTTGATGTACGCAGAACGCCAAGTACACCAGTAGCAGATATCTTCATGCAAGTTAAACCGGGCAAAGATTTTGAAGTACTTTGGGCATTGCGTGCATTAGTTAAAGGTAAAAAAATTGCTGACGACATCGAAAAGCAAACTGGTATTTCACGAGAAGTGCTTGATGACTTGGTAGAGCGTATGAAGAACTGCCAATATGGTGTGTTGTTTTTTGGAATGGGTCTAACCATGACGAGAGGACGTCATTTTAACTCAGGCGCATTGCTTTCGCTGGCAGCTGATTTAAATGAGTTCACTCACTTCGTTGCAAAGCCTGTGCGTGGTCATGGAAATGTAACGGGAGCTGATAACGTTGTGTCATGGCAAACGGGTTATCCGTTTGGTGTGAATTTCAATAGAGGCTATCCAAGGTTTAATCCGGGTGAATTTACAACCACGGATGTGCTTGCGCGTGGCGAAGCAGATGCAGCCATGATCATAGCATCGGATCCTGCTTCTAATTTCCCTAAAGCGGCAATCGAACACATGAAAAAGATCCCGATCATTTCATTAGATACCAAAGATACGGTGACGAGTAATATTGCGAAAGTTCGTTTTGCTGTATCAACTTATGGAATTAATACTGGTGGCACAGTTTATAGAATGGATGATGTACCAATTACGTTACGTCCGGCAATGGAGTCAAGCTATCCTGGTGATCAAGAAGTTTTAGAAGCAATACGGGATCGCGTGAAACAATTATTGAGCGGCAAGAAAGTCCGCGTGGCAGCATAAAGGTATATTGAAAAAGAATATAAGTAGGTGATAGGGGTTGCTATTTCACGGACGTGATTAACATTAAATATAAGCAGAAAAATATGATTTATCTGCATAAAAAAATAAATAAAACATGTCATCTGAATTAAAAATTGTAAATGGTCGTGTCTACGACCCTACAAACAATGTAGACGGAAAAGTACAAGACATCTTTATTAGAGATGGAAAAATTGTAGATTCCGTTTCAAGCTCGGCTACTAAAATTGACGCGCATGGCATGGTGGTTATGCCAGGTGCGATCGATATCCATTGTCACATTGCGGGTGCAAAAGTTAATCTCGCGCGCAAATTACAACCAGAAGATCATCGTTTAGATGTGCACCCTAAAACTGCTCATACCCGGTCAGGAACCGGTGGCGTAGTGCCGTCTACGTTTGCAACAGGGTATCGTTATGCAACCATGGGCTACACCACAGCAATGGAAGCTGCAGTCCCTCCAATTACTGCAAGACATACCTTAGAAGAGCTAGATGACACACCCGTTATCGATAAAGGCTTTTATGTTTTACTTGGTAACAATGCATTTTTATACAAGTTACTAAAAGAAGGGCGCAAACGTGAGTTTAAAGAAGCGATTGCTTGGTGGATTGATTCGGTACATGCCTATACCCTGAAGTTGGTTAATGTAGGTGCGGATGAGTTATGGAAAGGCCGTAAAAATGCCAATATCACTAATGTTAACGATAATATTGATCATTATGATATTACTCCTACCCATGTGATTGAAAGTTTTATAGAAGCCGCACATGAATTAGGTCTGCCACATCCTCCTCATGTGCATTGTAATAATCTAGGTCATAGCGGAAATATCAGTACCACTTTAGATACTATGAAAGCCGCGCAAGGCCGTCGTGTGCATATGGCGCATATCCAGTTTCATAGTTTTGGTGGCGAAGTGAATAAGGATGCAGTCTCAGGGGTGCGTTCGATTATTGATTACATAAACGCTAACGAAAACATTACAACCGACGTAGGGCAAGTAATGTTCGGTAAAGCAACAGCGATGACTGCTGATGCGCCTTTAGCCTGGATGTTACGTAATGTTAAAATGAATAAATGGATTAATGCAGACACCGAGTGTGAAAGTGGCTGCGGTATTATTCCATTTACTTACCAAGATCATATTTATACTCATGCATTGCAATGGGCGATGGGCTTAGAGTTATTTTTACACTCAAAAGACCCTTGGCGAGTTTTGCTATCAACAGACCATCCAAATGGTGGGTCATTCATGAGCTATCCAAAACTGATTAAATTATTAATGGATAGCGCATATCGCAAAGAGGCATTGTCTTATGTCAATCAGAGAGCGATTGATAATACAAGTTTGCGTGAGCTGGATCGTGAATACACATTGAATGAAATTGCTATCATAACAAGAGCAGGCCCTGCGCGAGCTTTGGGCTTAAGTAACAAAGGT
Source organism: uncultured Thiotrichales bacterium (assembly GCA_964486815.1). Lineage (GTDB taxonomy): Bacteria > Pseudomonadota > Gammaproteobacteria > UBA4575 > UBA4575 > JABDMD01. The sequence goes on along the minus strand of CAZAOO010000023.1, from coordinate 9,166 downwards.
CACTTGGGTGTAGGCGCGGATGCAGATCTTACAATTTACACTGAAGAAGATGATAAAGAAGCCATGTTCAATGCCCCACGTTATGTCATTAAAGATGGCGTAATAATTATTAAAGATCATGAATTTGCAACTGATCACAAAGGCAAGCTGTTGCATACAAAGCCTGGTTACAATGCGGATATTGCAAAAGAAATTGAACCGTTTTTTGAAGATTACTATTCAGTTAAATTTAATAATTATGCAATCAGTGATGATTACTTGCATCATCATGAAGTAGTGCCTACGAATCCTAAGACGTAACTTGCTGGTTTATGACCCAAAGAAAGACGGCTAGAGAAAGATGACCGAGAAAGATAACTAGAGCAGTATGAAGATTAAAAAGACAGAAATAGAAGATACCTTTGCTGAAGCTTTTGAAATGTATGGAGCTAGGGTAATTATTACTGCAGATACAAAACAATGGGCAAGAGCCGCCGCCGCTTCGATGACAGGCTTTGCAACTTCCGTAATTCGCTGCAAACTAGAAGCAGCTGTGGAATGTGAAATACCGGATGAAGATACACCAGATGGTCGTCCGGGTATAAGTGTTTTGTTGTTTACCATGAGTAGTAAAACTATTGCTGGACAACTAATAGATCGCATCGGGCAGTGTGTAATGACATGCCCCACTACGGCTTGTTACAACGGCTTGGATTCTGAAAATACAGTTTCAGTTGGTGGAAAGCTGCGTTACTTCGGCGACAGTTATCAAATTAGTAAAGTCATTGATGGCCGCAGGTTATGGCGTATACCAGTAATGGAAGGTGAATTTCTGATAGATGATAAATTTGGAATTCAACCCGCAGTTGGAGGTGGAAATCTCATAATTTTTGGTGCCAGTAAAAATATAGCGCTCAAAGCTTCTATGGCAGCAGCTCATGCAATGCGAGAAGTAGCGGGGGTGTTTTTGCCATTTCCACAGGGCCTGGTTCGCTCCGGTAGTAAAATCGGTGCCAGTTATAAAAATCTAATCGCCTCAACCAACGATGCATATTGTCCAACTTTGCGTTCTATCTCCAAACAAACCGCAGTGCCTGAAAATGTGGAAGCTATTTATGAAATCGTCGCGGATGGTTTAGATGAGGCAGCCATAAAAGAAGCGATGCGCCGTGGAATACATGCTGCTGCTGATAAAGGCGCCATGTATATAACGGCAGGTAACTATGGTGGCAAGTTGGGTAAATTCCATTTCCATTTGCATGAAATCGCTAATGGTAAGGCGCATAGCAATAAATAAACACATTATATTCATAAAAAACATAAAGATATAAATAATACTTCAAGTAGAAAGATATATGTCTGTAACTCACCTAAAGCTGCATACGGCACCAGAAGTACCTCTAGAGACCGAGGTAATCAATCCAACCGTATTCTCAAGTTTGTCGCAATCAGGTATAGAGCACTTGAATGTGATGCATGGCAACGTGAAGTGTAATTTGGGTGATTTTTTCAAAGTGACCGGAAAAGGAGACTCTGAAATTCATATCGAGGGTGACTTAAGTGGCGTAAAGCTGATTGGTGCAGGTATGACAGAAGGAAAAATTACTGTCGATGGTGATGTTGGAATGCACCTAGGTGTTGGCATGTCTGGCGGAGAAATAATAGTCAATGGTAATGCCGGCGATTGGGTGGGCCCGGAAATGTCCGGTGGACGCATTACCATCAAAAAAAATGCAGGTCATATGGTGGGTAGTGCATATAGAGGACAATCCTCAGGCATAACCGGCGGTGAGATATTTGTTCATGGTAATGCCAAGAATGAAGTCGGAAGTGCTATGCGTAGGGGTTTAATTGTTATCGGTGGAGATGCAGGCGACTTTACCGGTGTAAATATGCTAGCCGGCACGATTATTGTTTTGGGTGAATTAGGAATTCGAACCGGAGCTGGCATGAAGAGAGGTACAATTGTATCGTTACAAGATGCGCCTATGTTGCCTAGTTTTGAATATTCGTGTACATATCATCCATTGTTTTTGCGTTTATATTTCACAAGATTGCGTGCAAACGGGTTTAGCAGAAAAATCCAGACTCAACATTTAAGTGGTAAATACAAACGCTATAGCGGAGATGGAATTGAGCTTAATCGTGGCGAAGTACTTTTATTTTCACGCTAGCACATATCACAAGATATGAGATACATCTTCAATATTTAAGATTTAATTCATTAACCTCTTAAGGTTAGTTACACAGGAGACACTACATGACCACAGTTGTTACTGAAAATTGCAAAGGCTGTAGATTTACGGATTGCGTATCAGTATGTCCAGTTGCTTGCTTTCATTTCGATGATGAAATGCTCTACATCGATCCGGAGGTATGCATTGATTGCAGTGCATGCATACCAGAATGTCCGGTAGAAGCGATTTATGAGGAAGATGATATTCCCGAAGGTCAGGAAAAATGGGTAGAGATCAATGCAGAAAAGTGCGGTGATCTGCCATTGATTGAAGAGCCTATGGATCCTCTAGATGGTGCTGAGGATCGAAAAGCTGAATTAGGGTTTTAAATAATTCATAAAAATTGGGAAAACAAAAACGCACAGCTTAATGTTGTGCGTTTTTGTTTGAGTACTATAAATATGTACTATAAATGGGAATGGTTAAAAGGAATTAGCAAAAAAATAAAAAGTTATAATTAGTGTGAGGAGTGAATTTAAATGAGTATTGGTAACGAAAGTAATCCACTACGTGTCGCTATAGTGGGCAGTGGCCCAAGTGGCTTCTATGCTTCCGAAGCATTAATCAAATCTGAGCTTGTCGTAGAAATAGATTTAATTGAAAGACTACCTGCACCCTTTGGTTTAGTACGTAGCGGGGTTGCACCGGATCATCCAAAACTCAAACAAGCGATAGAAGTCTATAAAAAAATTGCTCAAAATCCAGAATTTAATTTTATGGGTAATGTAACCGTTGGCAAAGATATTGAAGCTGCACAGTTACAAGAAAACTATCATGCGGTTATTTATACCTGTGGAGCAGAAACAGACCGCAAGCTAGGTATTCCAGGTGAAGACTTGGAGGGCAGTTACACGGCCACAGAATTTGTAGGTTGGTATAACGGGCATCCTGATTATCGTGATCACAGATTTGATCTTTCGCATGAAACCGCAGTGGTAATCGGTCAAGGCAATGTTGCAGCAGATGTTACCAGGATTCTGGCGAAATCTGTCGATGAGCTAAAACATACCGATATTACTCAACATGCATTAGATGCCTTAGCTGAGAGCAAAATTAAAACTATTTATGTAGTCGGTAGGCGTGGTCCCGCACAAGCCAAATTTGCTTCTAAAGAACTGAAAGAATTTTTAGAGATTGAAAATTGCCGTCCGTTTATTGAGCCTAAAGAATTAATACTAAATGCCGTTAGCCAGCAAGAACTGGATGCAAAAGAAGGGCGTGGGAATAAAAAGAATGTTGAGATTTTCGAAAAATTTTCTGAATTTCAAGACACAAGCAAGCCACGCACTTGCATCTCGACCTTTTTGAAAAGCCCTATACGTTTAGAAGCTAACTCTAGTGACAATGCACATTTAGGCAAGGTGGTGTTGGAAATAAATGAGTTAGCAGGCGAACCTTTTAAGCAATCAGCAAAAGGCACTGGCGAAACCACTGAGATAGAATGTGGAATTTTATTCCGTAGTATTGGCTATAACGGCGTACCAATAGATGGCGTACCATTTTATGCTCGTTGGGGCACGATACCTAATCAGGAAGGACGTATCTTAACGGAACATGGCGGTGACATCGTGACTGGATTATATACCGCGGGTTGGATAAAGCGTGGCCCATCAGGAATCATCGGTACTAACCGTGCATGTGCGGTGGAGTCAGTGACGATGTTGCTAGAAGACATTAATAAATTTCCAAATGATAAAGCAGGACGTGAAGCAACGTATAAAATTCTTGATGGAAATAATGTAAATTATATTAACTATCCGCAGTGGGAAAAAATCGATGTTGCAGAAGTGGCTGCCGGTGTACCTAAAGGTAAACCGCGTGAGAAATTCACTCGTCGGGATGAGATGCTAACAATTGCTAATAGCTAAAGTTGTTAGAGAGTATTCCATCAGCTGCCAGGCATTCATAAATAATTCGTGATCGATCACTGGTTACCGGTCACACTGTTATACTTAAGTTAGTTTAATATAACAGGGAAAGTTTCAATGTCTGCACCACCTAAAAAACCACAAAATGTTTCATTATTTGAAGCAATGAAATGGTGGCTAAAGTTAGGCTTTATTAGCTTTGGTGGTCCAGCTGGTCAAATTAGCATGATGCACCAAGAATTGGTGGAACGCAGGCGCTGGATTTCTGAAAATCGTTTTCTACATGCCTTGAATTACACCATGGTGTTGCCCGGGCCTGAAGCGCAACAACTAGCTACTTACATTGGTTGGTTATTACATGGCGTTAAAGGTGGCCTGATTGCAGGTTTCTTGTTTGTACTGCCATCCCTGTTCATTCTCATTGCGCTTACCTGGATTTATTTAGAATACGGCAATACCCAATTAGTCGCAGGCGTGTTGTATGGCGTTAAGCCCGCAGTCACTGCTATTGTCTTATTTGCAGCATATCGAATTGGTTCACGTGCTTTAAAAAACAATGTGCTGCGAGCTATTGCAGTGCTAGCGTTTATTGCGATCTTTGTTTTTCAAATTTCATTTCCAATAATCATACTTGCGGCAGGTATATTAGGCTTTATAGGATCCAAGGTCGTGCCGCAATATTTCAGCGGTAGTTTGCATTCGAGTGAAGCATATGATTCCTATGGGCCAGCATTAATTGATGATGATACACCTGCTCCCAGTCATATAAAATTTAACTGGACTAGACTAATTGTGTTTGTTGTTGTGGGCGTAGGGATATGTGTAGGTGTAATGGGTTTATTGTTTTATAAATATGGTTGGGACCACACGCTTACTCAAATGAGTGTGTTTTTTACTAAAGCTGCGTTAGTCACGTTTGGTGGAGCATATGCCGTATTGCCGTATGTATATCAAGGCGGGGTAGATCAATTTGGTTGGCTTACCGGCACACAAATGATTGATGGTTTAGCGTTAGGTGAGACCACGCCAGGCCCACTGATCATGGTCGTAACTTTTGTAGGCTTTGTAGGTGGCTGGACAAAAGAGTTATTTGGGCCTGAAATGTTGCCGCTCGCAGGCATTGCAGCAGCTTGTGTTGCAACATTCTTTACATTTCTACCATCCTTTTTGTTTATCTTTGTGGGTGGCCCAGCCATTGAGGCGACAAGAGAAGATTTGAATTTTACTGCACCGTTACTGGGTATCACAGCTGCAGTAGTAGGTGTGATTATAAATCTGGCAATCTTCTTTGCTTACCATGTGCTATGGCCAAACAGTTTTAATGGTATGGAAGAACTGGTTAGGAAAATCGATTGGATATCGTTAGTAATAGGTATAATAGCTTTCATCGCACTATTTAAATTCAAGATTGATACCGTAAAAGTAATAATTGCTTGTGCGTTATTTGGTTGGCTCTTAAGTACAGTAGGAATATTTTAATTGCTGCTTTAGATATCAACTTAAAATCAGCATTCATCTATCTTGAAAAATTAACCTAAATAGAACAACACAGAATCAGTCGTTTAGTAGAGTCTTTAACGTAAATTTTCCTCGTATGACAATATTATTATTTGTTGTTGGATTAGCCTTTCTAATTATTGGTGCTGAAGCATTAGTTCGAGGAGCTTCTCGAATATCAGTGTCTCTTGGTGTGTCTCCATTGATAATAGGGTTAACAGTTGTAGCTTTCGGTACCAGCTCGCCTGAGCTTGCAGTAAGTATTAAATCTGCGTTGTCCGGTCAGGCTAATATCGCTCTTGGTACTGTAATTGGCAGCAATATTTTCAATATACTTTTTATTTTAGGACTCTCCGCTCTCATCATTCCACTTGTAGTTGCAGAAAAACTGATTCGTTTTGACGTGCCACTTATGATTGTGTTGTCTATAATCGTCCTTATTTTTTCGTTAGATAAATTAATTAGTCGCACAGATGGCTTATTGTTATTTTCAATGCTAGTTGCTTACCTTTGGTTTTTGGTTTTTCAGAGTCGCAAAGAAAGAGCAGAACGTAAAGAAATGCATGCTCAAGAGTTTGGGGTGAAAAAAGAAGTGCGGAATAATATGTTGAAAAATATAGTGCTTGTACTTGTGGGTCTCATGTTACTTGTAGTTGGTTCGCGTTGGTTAGTTGATAGTGCGGTATATTTTGCTCAGTATCTTGGTGTAAGTGAGCTTATAATAGGACTTACGATTGTGGCGGCAGGCACATCAATGCCGGAAGTAGTTACATCAATCGTTGCGGCTGTTCGTGGAGAGCGGGATATTGCTGTCGGTAATGTGGTGGGTAGTAACATTTTCAATCTACTCGGAGTGCTTGGCCTTACAAGTATCGTTGCGCCAAGTGGAATAGGTGTCGCTTCTTCAGTTATAACATTCGATTTTCCAATCATGATTGCAGTTGCATTTGCATGCTTACCCATTTTTTTTACGGGAGGAACCATTAGCCGATATGAAGGAGGCGCGCTACTAATGTATTATATTATTTATAGTGTATATCTTATATTAGCTGCCTCACATCATGATGCATTGCCAAAATACAGTGCCACACTATTGTATTTTATTTTACCAATAACTGCGCTCATTTTTACTATTTTAGTAATTCAGCAAGTTCTAAAAAAATGACTGCTTATAGCTAAATGTAGTTACTGACGTGTAGATATTTAGGGCATTTTAAAACATTTAAAAATAATTATAGATAATAGATATGAAAACAATTGAAGCGATTTATAATCGGCGCTCAGTTAAGCATTTTGATAAAAATCATATGCTAACAAAAGAAGAAGAAGCTAAGTTGCTCGAGGCGACTATTCAGGCGCCAACCAGTTTTAATATTCAGCATTGGCGTTTTGTGATTCTGCGTGATCCAAAACTACGTAGTAAAATTCGAACAGAGTTTGGAAATGATCAAGCGCAGATGACGGATGCATCATTACTTGTGTTATTTACGGCTGATGTAAAAGCCTGGAGTAAAAATCCAGAGCGTTATTGGGAAAATGCTCCAAAAGAGGTTGCGGAGTTATTAGTGAATTGGATGGGTCCATTTCATCAAGGTAACGATGCTTTACAACGCGATGAAGCACAACGCTCTATTGGTATGGCGATGCAAACAATGATGTTAATCGCACAAGAGATGGGCTATGAGTCTTGTCCGATGATTGGTTTTGATAGCGAGAAAGTAGCTGAGCTTATTAAATTACCCAACGATTACGTAATGGGCCCAATGGTAGCGATTGGTAAAGGTATTGAGAAGACTTGGACAAAACCTGGACAACTTCCATTATCTGAGCTAGTGGTTGAAGATTCGTTCTAGTGTTTAGATCTGCTAAATATTATATGCTTTTCTAAACTTTTTCTTTGTTATCTGTTATCTGTTAGCTTATAACTCAAAGTTCATAGATTCGTACACATGAAAATAAAAAATATTCTATTTCTATTTATTGTTCTAAATAGCTTAATTATCACAAATCCCGTTTCGGCTGAGTCTAGAATCGCACTTGTAATAGGTAATGGAGATTATTCGTTCAGTCCTTTAGCTAATCCACCCGAAGATGCACGAATCATTACCGATGCACTGAATCAAACTGGGTTTGAGGTTATTCAGCTAAAAAATGCTAATCAAAAAAAGATGAAGCAAGCTGTGCGAGAGTTTTCAGAAAAACTGAAGGCTTCACAAGACACTGTTGCACTTTTTTATTACGCTGGCCATGGTGTTCAATTTGAAGGGCGAAATTATTTAATTCCAACCGATGCCGATATACGCTCTCAACAAGATGTGGAATTTGAATCTATTGATGCGCAGTGGGTGCTAGATACTATCAGAGATAGTCATAGTGGTTTGTCGATTATTGTCTTGGATGCATGCCGCAATAATCCATTTGCATCAAGCACACGTTCCGCCACTAGGGGTTTGGTGCGTATGGATGCGCCGCGTGGTTCGATTTTAGCTTATTCCACTTCACCCGGGAAAGAAGCTTTGGATGGGAAAGGTGATAATAGTCCTTATAGTCGCGCGCTTGCAAATGCTATTAAACAACCTGACTTAAAAATTGAAGATGTGTTTAAACAAGTGCGCCGAGATGTTTTGGCGAGCACTGCTAATGGGCAAGTACCTTGGGAATCCTCATCACTAACAGATGATTTTTACTTTTTAAATTCTTCTGGTAGTCAACAAATAGTTATTAGCAATACAGCAAAAGAAGTTATTCATTCAAATTCAAAAAAATATCGTGCGGGAGATATGTTTTCAGATTGTATGCAATGCCCACAAATGGTGGTCATTCCTGACGGTCAATCTTTGATTGGTTCTAATATCAATGATAATGAAAAGGGACACTATAGTGCTGGTGAAGCTGGCAGAGGGGCTACTGAGAAACCAGAGTTTACCGTTACTTTGCCTCAGTTTTCATTATCAAAAACTGAGATTACACGTGGTCAATTCAAAAAATTTATTGAATCGAGTAGCTATTCTCCATCTGCAGGGTGTTGGGTATTTAAAACAGCGCTATGGAAGTTTTATAAAAAACGTAATTGGGAAAATCCAGGTTTCAAACAAGATGATAATCACCCAGTTGTTTGTGTGAACTGGAATGATGCACAAGCGTATGTAGAATGGTTGTCTGACAAGGTGGACAAGACTTATCGTTTAGCGAGTGAGGCAGAATGGGAATATGCAGCACGTGGTGGAAATGAGACCACATTTGCATGGGGAAATAGTATTAGCCGTGCTTGTGAGTTTAACAATGTGTATGACATTCTTGGCCATCAAACGATTAAATCAAAATGGCTAAAGAATGTGCCTTGCGAAGATGGTGCGATTTATACTAATTCTGTCGCTCAATATAAAGCAAATGGTTTTGGCTTGTATGATATGTCAGGTAATGTGATGGAGTGGGTGGATGATTGTTGGTTTAATCATCATGATGTATCAAATACTACAGGCAAAAGCAGACGAGGTGGAGTTTGCACTAAACGTGTGCAAAAAGGTTCTAATTATCAATTTTCGCAGTTAAGCTTGAGGCCTGCTGCTCGTTGGTCAGATGAGC
>CAZAOO010000022.1:0-33884 GCA_964486815.1 uncultured Thiotrichales bacterium | reverse complement strand
GAATACTGCTACCGAAGAAATTGCAAAGAAAATTTGTGCAACACTCAATCTTGGAGATGAAGTGGTCGCTATCCTACAAGAATTTCCCTATAAAGAATGGAGCAGAGAAGTACCAACTGATCCCGTTATCTATAGGCTATATGAAATGATTGGTGTATACGGACCTACAATCAAAGAAATAATCCACGAACAATGTGGGGATGGAATTATGAGTGCGATTGATTTCAATATGGATGTCCAGAAAGAAGAAAACTCAAAAGGCGACCGTGTTGTGATCACATTAAGTGGTAAATTTTTAAAATATTCTTCCTGGTAAAAAATATTCATTAACTATTTACTTTGCATTCAACGCAATAATGCAATCAACAGAAGAAGCATTGCTCTCATTTTTCAATCAAGTAGCATTAAAAAATGAAGCGGTTTTGGCGCCACTAAAATCTGAGCAGTGCTTCGATATAAACGCGAAAAGATGGCAATTTAAGTTACCTGATTTGCATGTTTTTCTTCAACACCAAGAAAGTGTCTTTACACACATTGACTACAATTCATTTCGTAAAATCTTGTTCAGCTGCCCTATTAATCAAACCATAAAATCAAATGGCGGTGAAATTATTATTACTGAAAACCATAACAATGTAGACAAAACTCAATATACCTTAATATGGAGCTAGACAAAGAACTGGTATAAGAATTAGTTAGAGAAGTGATGTTAGGAACAGGTAAACTCGCCTCTATACGTGACTAATTGAAGCTTGCTTAATACTAATGTTATTCACGCTTTTCTTTACTTGCCACTGCAAAATGAATAATTGAATACGATATACCAAAGCCTATAAACATTGAAATTATTATCAATATAATATTTTCCAAATTAATATCACCACCAAGCTTGGTGTTTATGCCTAACATCATAGCGAGCACGTTCATAATTATGAGCGCCAGAAACACCCCACCAAAAAATATAATTCGAAAAGGTCGAGTACCGGTTGTAAGAAAATCAACGAATTTATTTATAAACAAGCTCATAGAACATTACTTATCAAAAGATAATCATCGCATAAGTACAAGCTTAATCCATAATTTAACTTAATAATTATTAAATGTTTTAAATAATTTTGCTTAACTGTACCGATAGGTACAGAATATTTATTTCAACAATTATATTAAAGGATCTCATTATGTCTGAACGACCCCCCTTACCTCCTTTCACAAGAGAGACTGCAATTGAAAAAGTACGTATGGCTGAAGATGGCTGGAACATAAGCATTCCTGAAAAAATTGCTCTTGCTTACACTGAAGATAGTGAGTGGCGCAATCGAGATGAATTTTTAACAGGTCGCGATGAAATCATTGCTTTTCTAACGCGCAAATGGTCTAAAGAGCTTGACTACAGATTGATTAAAGAACTATGGGCTTTTAGTGACAACCGTATAGCCGTACGTTACCAATATGAGTCCTGTGACACCACAGGAAATTGGTTTCGATCCTATGGAAATGAAAATTGGGAATTTGATGAACGTGGATTAATGAGGAAAAGACAAGCGAGCATTAATGATGTACCCATTAAGAAATCTGAACGTAAATTTTTATGGGAAAAAGGACCACGACCTAGTGATTTTCCTGGTTTGACTGAACTAGGTTTATAAATCCGGGTTTATAAATCAATGGCTCGAGATATTTCGGAACAACATGATGTAATTCCTATACTTGGAGAAATATTTCGAGAATATGGATTTTCTGGCACGTCCCTTACTGAGATCACACATCGCACCGGCATGGGCAAAGGCAGTCTTTACCATTTTTTCCCAAATGGAAAAAAAGAGATGGCGGAGTGTGTATTAGATGATGTAGCAAACTGGTTTGAAAATAATGTTTATCAACCACTGCGTGGGAGCAGAAAGCCAAAACATGGTATCAATAACATGTTTAAGGCGGTGAATGAGTATTTCTACTCGGGTGAAAGAATATGCCTTATAGGTGCGTTCTCATTGGATGTTACACGTGATGAATTTGCAGATAAACTAAATTCATATTTCACATCCTGGAACGAAGCACTTACTTCTGCTCTAAAACGAACAGGACTAGAAACCAAACAAGCTAAAGATATTGCTGAGGATGTCATTTCAAGTATTCAAGGAGCATTAGTCTTAGCACGATCACAGGATGACCCTAAGTGTTTACACGTGCAATAAAGCGGCTGCAAAGAAGGACAGAAACAAGCATCACTATTATTACTCAGTAATGTATTACTTAGAAAATGGTACGACTTAAATAATTCATGACTTAAAACTAACTTAAGCACTCTCAGCACTAGAGCTTGCGCAGCTAGCCATCGTTTTTTGCCTAGAATCCTGGCAACTAATAGTAAATTTATCAATTATTTCATTTTTAACGTTATTACACCGTAAAAACTAATGAAAATCTTAAAACCTATAGCAAATACCTATAGCATATATAACTACAAAGTATTCGGTTTCATTAATTTTCTCCTCTAGACTGTTTATTAAATTAAATGAACGGTCTATTAATTAAGTATATAAGAAGATATTTCTGTAACTTCGTTAACTTAAGTAGTCGCTTATGACATCAAAAGACTAGTTCTAGATAATAAAAATAATCAGACAGCTATTAAATTTACTAAGTAAGGAGAAGTGAAATGAGTATAGCTAAACAAGCTACGGGCTTATTGATACAAGCCCAAGCTGAAACGATTACACAGATTAATACATTTGCCATCTTAGCTGCGATACTAATGGGTGTTTTTATTTTAAGCGCTGTTGGTTTAGCTGGACCAGAAGTTCTTCACAACGCAGCACATGATATTCGACATGGATTAGCCTTTCCCTGTCATTAGGAACAGTTATTAAGGACTGCTCTTAAGAATTGTCTTTGACAAATCAGTATAGGCGTCTTTATTAGTTTAAATTAAAAGATGGATATTCATAATGCAAACCTTTAATAAAATATTTTTAGTAGCACTAATTTCTGGCACGCTTGCAGGCCTTATGCTCGCAGGTCTACAACACTTCACTGTAGTTCCCATTATTCTAGAAGCAGAAAGTTATGAGACTAGTGATGCAGGACAAGCACATACTGCAGATGAAGTAACAGAAGCCTGGGCCCCTAAAGATGGAGCTGAACGCACATTTTTTACTGTCACAAATAGTGTGATTGTAGGCATTGGATTTGGATTATTATTATCAGCATGTTATGCAATACGCCGTAATGTAACATGGCAACAGGGTATTTTATGGGGCTTAGCTGGTTTTATCGCGTTTCATCTAGCACCCTCTTTTGGTTTGCCGCCAGAATTGCCAGGAGATGCAGCTGCGCAATTAGAACAACGCCAAGTGTGGTGGATGCTCACTGTTATACTCACCGCATTAGGATTATGGATAATTGCTTTTCAGCCAAAACCATACTTGAAACTTTTTGGCGTAGCATTGATAGCACTGCCACATATATTTGGTGCACCTCAACCAGAAGTTCATCATGGCTTAGCCCCCGATTCACTTAGAACTGCATTTAGAATTTCCTCTTTAGCCACCAATGCTGTTTTCTGGATTGTGTTGGGAGCAATCAGTGCTTACATGTTTAATAGACTTGAAAACCGAAAAGAAAAAACTACAGTTAACTCTGCTTTAGCTGACTAATTATTGGAAATATTGCCAATACAATAAAATAAATCACATAACACGCCCCTTGGTGATAAGAACAATTGGTGACAAGAACAATGCAAATGTATTGGTTAGAATAATTATTTACAGTAACTTTAAAAATAAAATAATTAAATGTTACAGGCAAATATAAACCGTATTACCTTAGTAGTTTTTTTTATATTAAGCTTCTATTCTGGCATCTCAAGCGCATACGATCTCACCGATTCAATTTCAATCGAAGCAACTGCTACAGCAATAGCACAACACGCAGATTTAGATGATGTATTTAATGAAGCTGGCAACGAAATTTCTGATACAGGACGAAGTGCAGCAACCCTAGATATAGGCATCAATTTTCATCCAACAGATAAAGATGAATTTCAGATCATCTATAGCTTCGCTGAAGGTCAAGCCATTAATGGAATAGGAGCTTTTAGTCTCGCACCTTTTGCAGATGATTTAGAAGAAGACTTAAGTGATATTAACCGTAGTGATCGCTACAACCTGTTAGAGGCATGGTACAAACACACATTTAATTTTAGTGAGCAGACTTCACTAGGCATAACAGCCGGGATAATAAGTTCATCTGGGTATATTGATGACAATGCATATGCCAATGATGAAGTCTCCCAATTTATGAATGACATCTTTGTCAACAATACCTTGGCTAATTTACCTGATTATGATGTTGGTGCAGCATTGGAATTTGAATCTGGCCTTTGGTCAGTAAATGTAGTAGCCCTCAAATCAGAAAATGATGATCGAAATGATTATAACTATTATGCATTCCAGATCGGTCATCATGTAACAAACCTTTGGGGTGCTGGGAATTATCGTATCTATGCTTTTTCAACTAATGATGAGTTTATTGAAAATGATGGAACAGGAGAAGACAAAGTTATTGGTTATGGTTTATCTATAGATCAACAGCTTAGTGAAATCCTTGGTTTTTTTACAAGACTAGCTTTACAGGAAGACAAAGTACCTGTTGATCATGATGAAATGATTTCATTTGGCCTTTCTATTGCAGGAAACAGATGGAATAGACCAAATGATACATTCGGTGCTGCCATTGCATTTCTTGATGGCGCAAGTAAATCAAGCTCTGATATTAATAATACTCAAGCATTTGAGACCTATTACAGATATGTGTTTACAGATTATTTTGATCTAACACTAGATGCACAATGGATTGAAGATGATCTGCGCGAAAACAAAGACCCTGAAGGTATATTGCTTGGTTTACGGTTTAACGCTAACTTTTAAGGCTATTTATTAGCAGTTTATTTACCAAAGATTCGTGATATTACTTCACTTATGGTTGGTTTATTTTCTAATTTTTTTATTTTTTCTTCCTGTCTCAACAATTGTTCTCGAGAATAATGCGGTTCAGCTATAGCATCGACAGCTAAATTTATTAAACTATGGGTTGGGCCCATTCTTCCAGCTTCCAACTCGCGTTGCGTTAACTCATATAGAGTGTCAATACAAATACTTCCACCAATAGTACATTCCCGAGTAATAAACATATTATAATCCTGGTTTCTAACTTCTTGCACTTTTTCTATTTCTTCATCTTCTGATAATTGTTGCTCAACAGCATCCATTAACATTTTATGCAAGGATAGCAAGGTTATATATTCATCGACTGTAGATGCTATTTCATGTCTACTAATAATTTTTTGGCGAACATATTGCCAGTTAGCTAACTCTTTGATGCAACCTTCCACATCTGCAGCTAGATCTATGAAACTCATATAATTATTCTCCAGAACATGGCAAATATTTCATTATGTTTCAAAGCAACTCCCCATCTACAGTAGATACAACATTGCCGCCTACATATATTTCATGGTGACCATTGTTAATTTTCGCACGCAATCTAACTAAAGATGGTCTATGAATCTCATAGCCTTGTTCTATTCTTAGAGAAAGGTCAGATTCAGGGTAAAATTGATGTTCCAGTAAATATGCTCCAAGAAATGCAGCGCCATTGCCTGTTGCAGGATCTTCTCTCACACCATGAGCTTCAAAGAAAAATCTTGCACATAAATTATTTTTTGAATGATGTGTCTGTTGAGTAAATAGATAAATTAGTGGCGGAAAACCATCTGCTAACAAAGAAGAATATCTCTCCATATTTAACATACACTTTCGCAGCGCTTCTAAACTCCGTAGCGGAACGATCATGGCAGAAGTTCCAGCAGATATAACCTGAAGAGGTGTTCTTGTATCGATATCATCTGGAGTAATGCCTAATGCATGCGCAACAGGCTCCACATCTGCTAGTGCACCAAGCTCCATCTCAGGCGCCTGAAACCAAATAATTTCTTTTTCATTCTCGTCTATCTCAAATGTCACCAAAATCTGAGATTCCATTAGATTAAGTTTTATTTCTGAACTTGCTTTTGTACTGGCATGCTTTTGAAGCACATGAGCTGTTCCCAATATTGGATGACCCGCGAAAGCTAATTCCTTTGAGGGTGTAAAGATTTTTACTCGATATCCGCCATCATTTTCGGGCGCAGAACTAACAAATGTGGTTTCAGAGAAATTCATTTCTAATGCAATCTTCTGCATCGTCTCTTGAGATGGAAATTGCTCACTGATCACAACCGCTAATGGATTTCCAGAATATAACTGTTCTGCAAATACATCAACAATATGGAATTGATAGGACATATACTTAGTTTTTTAGTAAATTAAGTAAGTTAGTATATATATTAAATATTTACATTAAGAAATGATCATCTAATTTAATAGCTTAATCTTTAGTAATACTACATTATAGTTTTCATGACTGCGAACAACACATCTGAATTCGTTCTATTGGCCACACTAGTAGCCGTGTTAAAGGACAAAGAATATTACCGCACCTTCGCAAAAACTCTAGCTATGACTAACAATCCAGGCAAACCTATACCCTCTGATGATGAATTGGTATCTGAGATGTTTGTTTACTTTATTCAAACAAATCTATTGAAAATATACTATAACAATAAGCTAGCAACTATAGATTCAATTGAGACTGAAATTCAACAAAGAACATTTAAAAATGCTAAAAACAATGCTGAAATGAAAAATGACGAAAATATTATTTACAATAATATTTGGGATAAAGAAATCTATATTAAAATTAGTGAGCTAAAAATGCTATATGCAAATAAATGCATTGTTTTCCCTAACGCATTAATAAAAGAGCTACGCGAAAAATAAAATTGAAAATTAAGTTAATTGTTCACTTACAAGCAATCTAAAATCAGGCTTCTTACCTTCAGCCTTGGCGTCTACCGTAGCTTCAGCTGCTCCCAAAGCAAATGAAAGTGCCTCATTACGATCCATAAATATTTTCTTTATATCAATTGTTACAGACTCTTCTCCTGACTTGAATAATGTAGCGACAGACACAAACCCACCAGATTCTGCATCCTTTGTTTTATACAAAATTGTATAGTTTTTATATTTTTTTAGATCTGCTTTCACACCATCCCCACAAAGAAATTAGCTCTGATTACAACAGCGATATACATAGCATCTTGATACGAGCGGTATGAAATTATACCTACGATATGCAATAATTTTTACCGCCACCGACGAAGAGCAATGATATTCAGCTGAAAATACGAGGTGTATAAATGAGCGGTGCTTAGAGTCAGTAGCGAACCCGGTCTGATATATGGCTCTTATATAGATAAGTATAAATTCCCTGTTAAACAGCCAATTTATAGGGAATATTTTTAATTAGCACCTATTTTCTTCTCTTTATCCAACATTCTATAGATTTTCTAAGTGCTTAGATGACTTCCATTCGAATCTGACTTTTCAATAACAGGGAAACATCAGGGAATTTAACTCTTCATGTCTACTTACAGCCATCAGTCGTCTTACAGTCATTTGAATTCAATATAGCGAAATAACTTATAACAATGCTTTGTTATGATATTTATAGTTTAATCCCAAAGTGATGAAGAGCAGCAAACAAAAGCAAGTAACAAACTACGGTAAATCCAACTGATATACCAATACTCAAGTAAGAGTGAACACCTTGTTTTAATAATAGTGGCAAAGTCACAAATAGAGCTAAAGAAGGTAATACAAGCCAAAAGACACTTGTTGACAACGCGCTAACCTTAGAGACATCTTTAGTATCTATATAGAGCCAGAACATTGCTAATAGCGAGATCAATGGTACTGATGCCAGTAACGCTCCTAATAGAGAGCTGCGTTTAGCAATTTCAGAAATTGCCACGATTAATATTGTAGTTACTGTAATTTTAAGAAAATAATACGCCAAGTGACACTCTTAGGATTTAAATTAATATATCAACGATTACAAGTTAAATAATATTCAATCCAATATGTTCACGCCATCGAACTAAGGCGAGACATACTATTGTTTTCATTTAAATCCTCTGATTCTCGAAGATGAATTAAGCGAACGACACTACCAGGTGGTAATACCATAGGTATACTTGCATGAAATTTAGATTGTCTAGACTTAATGCTCGGGCGGTGGTAATCAGTTTTTAATTTATGCAAAACATCTCCATTAGGTGACATAATGACAATGTCAACGTACCCAGGAATTACCGTTCTACTATGGTGTCGTTTGTGTAGGACGCCATAAATGTCGGTATTTGCTTCAGTTGAAGTAACTATAACTCTGTCAAAATGTGCAATATTGGAAGGTATTTTTTCGACATTTACGTCTGCTGTCGTTGATTTGGTACTGGCACAACTCGATATTACAATACCACTTAAAATTATAACAATAATTTTAAAATAATCTTTATATATTACTTCCATTTAAAACTCCAAATTGTTTAACAAATTTCATATAAGCAAAAGATTAACTCTATTATATTGATCTTAATCATTAATAGACATTTAACTAAGCTGATTCATAACCATCATTTAACTTTTTTGATTTAAGTAAACTTTCTTGCCTTTTTTGTTCATCTCTTGAATGTATTAGTCGATACAAGGCAGGCAATACCAATAAAGTAAGCACTGTTGAAGAAATAATCCCACCAATGACAACCGTTGCTAAGGGACGTTGTACTTCTGAACCAATCCCAGTGTTTAATGCCATTGGCACAAAACCTAATGACGCTACCAAAGCTGTCATCAATACTGGGCGTAACCGTGTTAGAGCACCCTGTACAATGGCGTCATCCAATGATAATCCATTTGTGCGCAGATCACGTATGAAAGACACCATCA
This sequence comes from uncultured Thiotrichales bacterium, assembly GCA_964486815.1. Taxonomy (GTDB): domain Bacteria; phylum Pseudomonadota; class Gammaproteobacteria; order UBA4575; family UBA4575; genus JABDMD01. The sequence continues at coordinate 25,002 of CAZAOO010000022.1, read as the reverse complement.
CAAGTCCGTTTAGTACGGCTATTCCAGACAATGCAATAAAACCAACTGCAGCAGAAATTGAAAAAGGGATATCGCGTAACAATAATGCTGCAACACCACCTGTTAAAGCCAACGGAACGCCTGAGAAGATAATTCCCGCATCTCGAACAGAACCTAATGCAATAATAAGAACTCCGATAATCATGATTAATGTCATTGGTACAACAATCGATAATCGTTTTGTTGCAGATTGTAAATTCTGATATGTGCCCCCGTATTCGATCCAGTATCCTGGTGGAATGTCCACCTGTTGTTTAACTTTTTGTTGTATCTCTTTTACGAAAGATCCCAAATCACGACCACGCACATTAGCGGTTACAACAATCCTACGTTTACCATTTTCTCTAAATATTTGGTTATAACCGGAAATTAAACTCAATGTAGCCACTTCGCCAAGTGGTACATAGCCTCCATCAACTAATGGAACTGGAAAAAACTTCAATGCATCAGTGTTTATCCGTAAATCCTCGGTTAGGCGAACTACAATGTCGGCGCGTTGATCTCCTTCATAAAATTTTCCAACAACTTTTCCACCTAATGATGTCGCAATTAAATCTTGTAATTGATTGATTGTAATACCGTATCTCCCCATCATCTGTCGATTCGGCTCTATTGTAAGCATAGGCAATCCTGAAGCTTGTTCTGTTGCAACATCTGCTGCCCCATCAATTTCAATAATGGCGTGTTCTATCTCATCACCTAGCTCAATCAATGTGTCAAAATCATCTCCAAATATTTTAACGGCTAATTCAGCTCTAACCCCTGCGATGAGCTCATTAAATCGCATTTGTATAGGCTGGAGAAATTCGTAACGATTCCCAGGTAAGGGTGCAACGAGTTCCTCTAACTCGGCAACCACTTGTGATTTTGGTTTCTTGGGATCAGGCCACTCTGAACGTGGTTTTAAAATAATAAAATTATCCGCAACACTGGGAGGAACAGGATCGGTAGCGACTTCTGCAGTTCCAATTTTAGTAAATACACGCTCAACCTCGGGTAATTTTTTAACTTCAATTTCTAATTGTTCCTGTAATTGAATGGCTTGACTTAATGATGTACCTGGAATACGTAATGCATGCATTGCAATATCGCCTTCATCGAGATTAGGTATAAACTCAGATCCTAGGTGATTTGCTAAATAACCACTGATGCCAACAAGAAGCAATGCAATGCAGATTACTAGCCAGCGTAGTTTTATTGATATAAGTAGAGCCGGTTTGTATATCAAGCGAGCAAAATCAATGATTATGTTTTTCTTTTCATTAATTGGAGCTCGAAACAACAATGCGACACTGGCAGGAACAAATGTTATCGATAGGATCATTGCACTAATTAAAGCTATGATCACGGTAATAGCCATAGGATGATACATTTTCCCTTCAATACCTGAGAGCGCTAAGATTGGGACATACACGGCAGTTATAATAAATACGCCGAATAATGCAGGCCGTATTACTTCACGAGTTGCATCGAAAACAATTTCTAACCTTTCTTTAAGAGATATTATTTTGCCTTGACTGGTATCACTTAGACGACGCAAGCAATTTTCTACAATAATTATAGCGCCATCGACAATTAAACCAAAATCAAGTGCGCCTAGACTCATCAAGCTAGCACTTACTTGATTTTGTACCATACCGGTTATTGTCATAAGCATGACAATAGGAATTACTGCAGCCGTTAATAATGCAGCACGAATGTTTCCTAATAAAATAAATAAAACTACAATTACTAATAGAGCACCTTCGGTTAAATTCTTACGCACGGTTGCTAATGTTTTATCAACCAAGCTAGTTCGGTCATAAACAGCTTTTGCACTAATACCTGGCGGCAAGCTTGTTTGTATTTCTTCAAGTTTCTTGGCCACTCGGTTGGCCACATCACGGCTATTTTGACCAATTAACATAAACACGGTGCTCAAAACGACTTCACGACCATTTTGCGTTGCTGCACCGGTTCTTAGCTCTTGGCCTAATCCAACCGTTGCGACATCTCGCACTCGTACTGGAGTGCCCTTATATGTGCTTATGACAATATTACTGAGGTCATCGATTTTTGATGCTTGACCAGGAACACGCATGAGCCATTGCGCACCATTGTACTCGATGAATCCAGCACCACGGTTGTTATTATTTTTTTCAACCGCATTCAAAACATCTTCGTAGGTAAGACCAAAAGCAAGTAATTTAACAGGGTCCGGTGCGATCAAAATTTCTTTTTTGAAACCGCCAATCGGGTTGATTTCTACAACTCCTGGTACGCGTAGTAATTGTGGACGAATAATCCAGTCGTGGACGGAACGAAGATCAGTAGGTGTGATCGGTAAGCCGTCTTCATTACGCGCATCCGGATCCGCATCAACAGTGAACATAAAAATTTCACCAAGACCTGTGGCAATGGGTCCAAGAGTTGGTTCAATCGAACTAGGCAAATCACCTTTAGCGGAATTCAAACGCTCGCTTACTAGTTGACGAGCAAAATAAATATCGGTTCCATCTTCGAAGACAACCGTTACTTGCGACAAACCATACCTAGAAACTGAGCGTGTGTATGAAAGTTTAGGCAATGCGGCCATAGCGCTTTCTAAAGGGAATGTAATACGTTGCTCTACTTCAAGCGGTGTATACCCAGGTGCATAAGTATTGATGGCGACTTGTACATTAGTTATATCTGGTACAGCATCGATTGGAAGCTTAGTAAAGTTCCAGGCTCCTAGTAATACCAATAAAATAACGAGGGAAAATATAATAATTCGTTGCGAAATTGAAAACCTTATAATGCTATCCAACATATCGAATCCTTAATGATCGTGAGTGGCGCCAGATTTTTCTATATCAGCTTTTACTAAATAACTATTCTTGCTCACATAAGACGTACCAGGTTTTAAACCGCCCAAAACCTCCACCCATTGATCATCTTGTCGGCCTACCTCCAGCATACGTACCTCATATTCGTCACCAATCTGCGCATACACAACTGTAAAATCACGAAAACTTTGTAAACCTGAACGTTTTACAGCAAGCGGCACTTCATAGCTTGCAAAATTAATCTGTGCCGTGATGTATGTTCCTGGAATAAGTTGCCCTTCCTCATTTTCTAAAATTACTCGTGCAACCACTGCTTGATTTGCATCCGTTACAATATTTATATTAGAAATCTTTCCAGTAAGTACTTTTCCATCTATTGCAGTAGTGATGACCGCCTCGTCACCACGTTTAACCTTTGCACGGTCTTTTGGAAATAACATTAAATTCGCCCATACAAAAGATGTGTTCACGATCGTGAATAATTCTCTTGAATTTGTTTGTTCGCCCGCATTAGCATTTCTTTCGATTACTACACCATTGATTGGCGCTTTTATGGAATAGATACTTAAGCTTTCATTACTTTCAACTTTTGCCAATGTTTGTCCTGCAGTAACCGTGTCTCCAATGGATATTTCCACATTACGAATGACGCCATCAAATCGCGCACTAACATTACGGACGTATTCTGGATTAGCTTCTATTTGCCCATAAACCGTAATCGACTCACTAATTTTTTCAGGTCCAGCGATACTTGTTTCTAAATCAAATGCGGCTGCTACATCTGGACTAATTTTTGTTCGTCCTTCAAAGTTTTCATATTGCCACTTATGAGTTTGTTCCTGATATTTCGCAATAACTGAAACAATAAAAGAATGAGGTTCATAAATTTCAGTATCTCCTCGCAAGTATTCGTCCTGAGGATTAAAATGTATTTCATCAATATCCCCACCTAAACGAGTTAATGTAATTTGTAGATCAATTTCATTTGGGTCAATTGGCGACCCATTTTCTTTGAGCCATACACGAAATTCTGGAGGTACACCAGCTTCTACTATGGCTAACTCAAGCTCAAAACTTCCATTTTCAAGCAGTCGCCCTCCATGCGCGCCTTTTTCAATTTGCTCTTCCGTTTCATGTGATACTTTCCCATGAGCGTGTTCATCACTTTCGTTTGTATCCACGCATGCATTCAACATGACAACAATAGATATAATTAAGATTAATTTTTGTAAGATATGCATAGTGGTTTTCATAATGATTAAGATTATTGGATAAAATTCACACCAGTGACGCGCTCGATCTCAATTACATGTAAATGGGCGCTAATTGTGGCTTCAAGTAATTCTTGTTTTGAGTCTAGTAAGTTTGCTTGTACGGCTTGCCATTCAAGATAACTATAACGACCTCGTTCATATGCACGCATTGAATCTTTACTGGCTTGTGAAGTTGCAGGGATAATCACATCGCGAAATGCAGTGGCTCGGTGAAGACTATGCTGTAGCTCCTGATACAATTCAAATAGCTGCGTATTTATGCGTACATATGTTAGTTTGTTATCTGCGTTTAACTTATCTATTTTTGCTTGTGTAGATGCAATTCTTCCTTGATTTCGATTTTTTAAAGTAAGTGGAACAGAAAAGTCTAATACTAGAGCTTGATCGTCTAGATCTTCAAAATGACGTACACCAGCAGATACTTCCCACAGTGGTTTCCCCATTTCTTGAGCGAGACGTAGTTCAGCTTCATTCACGCGTTGTATTGACATCAGGCGTGCGAACTCCGGATTTTTCCCTAGACGATCCTTGAGTACTTCAAAAGATTCTATTTTCGGTAGAGATGATAAATTTCCAACAACTTCTTTAAATTGTGGCTCAATCTCACCCCACTGTGCCGCGAGTTTCCTGTATGAAATTTTTACGTCATGTTCTACATCGTCACGTTCAAGTTTTTTAAGAGCCAAATTTGCTTGAGCACCAGCTAATTCTGCCCTTGGAGCTTTTCCAACTGAAACTCTTTTTTGTACAGCGTTAACTGCGTCCTCTGCTAATTCAAGAGCTTCAATCTTATTTAATAGTCTTTCTTGATTTGCAAGGCAAATTAGAAATCGTCGTGCTGTTTTTACAGCGGAGTCAATACGTGCAATTTCTACCTCAGTATTTAGCAATGAAACCCCTGCTTGAGCAACATCCACTTGTTGCTTGCGAACAGCATGTTCTAACACCCATCCAATACTTAATGTAGCTTCTAATCGATCTAGATCATTAAAGTCACCCGTTCCAAACAAATTCTCAAATTCCATTCTTAATTTAGGATTCGGCGCTAAACCAGCATGTTGTAATAAACCTTCTTGAGACTGTAGTTGATAACCAAGTGAAGTTAATTCAGGATTTCCTTCAATAGTATTTGCAATTGCTTGACGCAGGTTGATTACTTGTTCGTGATTAATTGAATCTACCTCTGATAACACAGAAGTATTCACCAATGTAATTAATACCAAAACGCCGACCTTGAATAAGAATAAGTCAGACATCTATATATCTCCCATTGCATTACATACGCTCTTTAAAGCGCAATACTTAATTTTCTTTAACGGAATTAGTGAGATTCTGGGACTATAGATCCCGCATTCACTATTAGAATTATTTAGAGATAATTAGGGGTGGTGCACGTAATATTGGTCGTAAATAATAACGCCAACGACAATATTTTCGTTCAAGTGGTGGCAACCAGGTTACTTGGCTGATATTCGCTAATGCAAATAATAAGAATACAATAGCAAGTAAGAATGCAAGTAGTTTGGCCCATATAGTGTTTAATTCAGAGAATGAAATATCCACCTCACCTTCATGGCTATGACCGTCTGAATCTATGTCATGTATATGGGTAAAATGCAGCGTATCTAAATGAGTATTCATGCCATCATGGTCGCCATTCAAGCTCACATGTATATGTAACCCATTCCACTGCATGAATAGCAGCGAAGCGCACATAATAATGATGAGTTGTGTAGCTTTAGATTGCATTTAAGGAGAATATTTCATAAATATAATCCTGTCTATAGTCTCGCTCTTATAAGTTATAAATTTCATACCTTCCCCCGCTATTCTGTAGCGAGTAGCTGATGTTTGGGTAGCTATCAATTTTTCTTTATACGTGCAAAGTGTATCACTAAAATACTGCCGGAATTACAATCAACGTTAATATAGTAGCGCTTACAATTCCGCCTATCATTGGTGTTGCTATTCTTTGCATTACTTCAGAGCCTGTTCCAGAACATATATATGCCTGCAATTTCAATAGGTGTGTTAGATTATATAACTCACATTTAAAAGAAAAATGCCATGATCAATGCATATAAAACGATTGCTACGCCTACCGCTAAGGCAATCATGTCAAATTTTTTATATTCTTTTGGATCCATAATCTGCTCCTTATTTAATTTGATGGCCGTTGATTTTTTAGTTTCAAATATAAAATTATTAGTAAATGGGAATAAGTGCATATCCTTGTTTTTGATAACCAATCAATGATACAAAGGTATTCCCCACCGGTTTAACCTCTTTGATGATCGTGTCATTGTCGATATTTAGTAGTCTTGCTGCAATCGAACATGACTCCATTTTAACCCCTGGCTTTTTACTAAAGTTTGTCAATAGTTCTAAAACTTCCTCATGCGCCTCTTCTTCATCAAGGGCTAGATCAGGTGATTCTGTAGTTATGAGTTTCATAACTGGACCATGAAAAGCAAAGACCATGTTTGGCTTAACATTCTGACGTTCGAGGTCATCGTATGTTTCTTCAATCACCTTCAGCATCAGCAAAAGCTTTTGTGGACTACCAACAGTAATATCCCAAACCACTTTACCTTCGTTAATATCACCTAGGGCATCAGCATCAGAGGTTTTTTCAGCCATGACTACATTGGATGTGAGTAGAAATAAGATGCCAATAAATAGAGAGCTTATTTTAATTGTATGCATGTTAAATATTCCTATAATAAAATTTTAGCAAATGTACGATTACAGTGAATAGCATTCATAGAAACTATATTTAGTTTGTAGAACTATGCTCTTACTCAATAGGTAAACCCTCTAATTTCCACTCTGGAAATCCATCTTCTAGTCGACGTGCTTTATAACCTTTAGAGCGTAATTGCTGAACGAGTTCAAATGATAAGATGCAATGTGGGCCACGGCAGTACGCAACAATTTCTTTTTTTCGTGGTAAATTTTTTAACTCTTTTTCTAATTCAGATAATGGAATGTTAATCGCATAAGGAAGGTGACCCATCTCATATTCGCGCTCAGGACGTACATCAATTACGGTAACAGCTCCTTTTTTTGCACGTTTTAACAACTCATCTCTTGAAACGGGCTCCATATCATCTTTTGATGTCAGGTAATTTGCGACCAGCACCTGTATTTCAGCTAAGTTCTCTTCAGCTATTTTTCGCATCAAAGATAGTAACTCTACGACTGAATAATCACTTAAATAATAATAAGACTTTTGCCCCTCTGCTCTAGACTTAACAAGCCCCGAGCGGCGCAAGCCCTGTAAATGCTGAGATGTATTTGCAACCGTGAGACCTGAAACTTTTGCGAGTTCGTCTACCGTGCGCTCACCTTGAGCAAGAAATTCCAATAATTCTAGGCGATTGCCATTACTGAGCGATTTGCCTACCAGAGCAAATTGGGCAAATAGGTCTTTTTTGAATGATTTGTTCGGCATAATAAATAATATTCAATTGATTTATTGAATATTCTAGAGTAGTTTTAGCCAAGATTCAAATATTTGTATGAATTTTATTCATAGTTTGACAAAGAGTAATTCTAAATAGAGCAACCAGCAGTGCCCCCAAACGAATTTATAATCAATTATGAATTAATTATCCGACTTGCATTTTTCTTTGGAGTGCTCGGAATCATGGCAGCGTGGGAAATTATCACTCCACGACGAGCACTCAGTATTTCTAAGTCTTTGCGCTGGATCAATAACCTTGGGCTTGTAGTAGTTAACACCATACTTCTACGCTTAATCTTCCCGGCCGCGGCTGTGGGTATGGCTGCTTGGGCAAATTCTCAGGGCTGGGGCTTATTTAATTATTTTCAATTCCCAGACTGGTTTGCCTTAATTGTATCCGTGGTCATTATGGATGCGGTTATTTATATACAGCATGTGCTGGTTCACGCTATACCCATTTTATGGAGATTGCATCGTGTTCATCATGCCGATCTCGATTTCGACGTTACTACTGGTTCACGCTTTCATCCGATTGAAATTATATTCTCAATGTTGTTCAAGTCTGCTGCGATTTTGGTTCTTGGCCCACCCATTATTGCAGTGTTAGTTTTTGAATTGTTATTAAATGCCACCAGTATGTTTAACCATGCGAACGTGCGTATCCCTCTAGGTGTAGATCGTGTACTACGATGGTTTATCGTGACTCCAGATATGCATCGAGTTCATCACTCAGTTGAAGACGATGAAACGAATAGTAATTTCGGTTTTTGTTTTCCGTGGTGGGATCGATTGTTCGGCACCTATCGTGATCAACCTCGTGCAGGTCACGAACAAATGACTATTGGAATTAATACATTCCGTGATCGCCAACATTGTAGTAGGATACCCGGCATGTTAGCGATGCCGTTTATTGGCAGAATTACAAACTATGCGATTAATCGCCGCAATTGGGACACTACCATAAAGGACAACCAAACTAATTAATATTTTTTTATTAAAAACGGACTTAAACCAAACAATAAAAATATTGGAGTAAATTTATGGCAAAAATATTTATGAAGTCCTCGTGGGGTAGTGACAATCCAACAAATGCTGAGATGGTGTTCGGACATGGTAACGCTTTGGCAGAAGCTGGTCATGAGGTTCGGATATTCTTGCTTGGTGAGGCGGTAGTTCTAGCACGGCCAGTAGTTCGCGAAAATATGAACCCTGTGGGATGGCCATCGATAGCTGAGCAATATAACGAGAGCATAAAACTCGGAATCCAGATTGAATTTAGCGGTGCATGTGCCAGGGCAAGAGAAATATCTCAAGAAGAGATCACAAAAGCCGGTGCACTTGTCGGAACTCCAGAATCGTTTGTAGAAGATGTTGAGTGGTCAGAAAAAATTATTACAGAATAAACCGTTACTTAAATTTACTATCACAATTATTGCCTGGAGCCACATTTATGAATGCTAAATTAGATACACTACTAAGCTTGCTTGTAATGATGATTTTTCTATCTGGTTGTTCATCGCCAGAAGAAATGGCAGCGAAAAAAGCTGAAAAAGACGCATCAAAAGCTCTTGTTTCTGCGCAGAATGGAGCAGCTATTAGTCAATTAAAAATTGGTAATGCATATCACACAGGAGATGGTATATCTCAGGACAATAAATATGCTTATATGTGGGTGAGCCTTGCAGTTGGACAAGGTTTAGGAGCGACTGCAGAGGAATCTCTACGTAAAATTACAGCGGACATGACGCCTTCAGAAGTTGAAGAAGCTAAAAAATTAGCTTTTATCTGTAAGAACGAAAAAGGTTATAGGGATTGTTGAGATCAAGATAAATTGTTTGTCTAGTTTATCAAAGTATTAAATATCTGCTGTGGTCGTAAGCAGACATTTGCAAAACATCAATGGGCGACGCTCTAGATGGTACTGATAAGTTAAGTGCATCTGAGTGACAATGTCCAGATGAAAACATCAAATAGTTTATATAAACGTCACCGCTTTCCTTCAGATATTATTCAATACGCCGTCTGGCTCTACTATCGTTTCAACATGAGTCATCGAAATATCGAAGATCTCTTAGCTGAACGCGGCATTGAAGTCAGCTATGAATCCATTCGTTCATGGTGCAATAAGTTTGGACCACAATACGCTCGGAAATTAAGGCGAAAGCACCAAGGATATGGCGATACATTTTACATCGATGAAGTGTTTGTAAAGATACATGGCAAGCAAAAGTACTTGTGGCGCGCAGTCGATCAGGATGGTGAGGTAGTTGATGTATTTCTACAGTCACGTAGGGTACTGACAAGTTAACTTTTTTGGGTACTGACAAGTTAACTTTTTTGCATCAGCGAATTTAGGATGAAATATTTTCTATAATGATGTTGCACATTTCCAAGACGTAAAGGCATTGTCTCTAAATAATCTATAATTCTTAGCAGATACTAAATGTCGACCAAGATTAAAAAGATTATATACCGCTGCATGCGCACTTAAAAAACGTTGTGCTTGTTGTATCGACTTGAATCGGCGCATTCCTCGCTCTCGAACACGTGTCGGCTGATGTGAAAGCTCTGCGCGGTTATTCGCGTATTGAGAAGTATCGTGAATGGATTCTGGGATTAACTCTCGATGCGCAACGCCATAGCTTTTCAACTTATCCGTGACTATTTTTCTGGGTTCATTTCCATGATTTCTTAACAAGCATTTGAAGAAACGTTTGGCTGCAGCGCCATCTCTGCGTACTTGTAGAAGTACATCAACGACTTCACCATCCTGATCGACTGCACGCCATAAGTACTTCTGTTGTCCACGAATCTTTACAAATACTTCATCGATATAGAATGTATCACCATACCCTTGATGTCGGTGCTTTAATCGTCGGGCGTATTGAGGACCAAATTTGTTACACCACAATCGAATGGATTCGTAGCTAACTTCAATGCCGCGTTCAGCTAAGAGATCTTCGATATCTCGATGACTGACATTGAACCGATGATAGAGCCAGACGGCGTATTGAATAATGTCAGAAGGAAAGCGGTGACGTTTGTACAAATTAGTTGATGTTTTCATCTGGACATTGTCACTCAGATGCACTTAACTTGTCAGTACCCTGGTTTGTGCTTCAAACCATGCGTTTTCACACAGCCTCGGTCGTTAGCAGACATCCATTATAAATACACAAACGTCATATCGGTAGTTGATCCAATCAATCATTCTCCCAAAGGGGCACCGCGTTTTTCACAAAAGAGTACTTTGGGTATTTTCTGATAATAATTGGGTTTCTCGGTGCCCCTTTGCAACTAACAATATTCGCAAAGCCTGCAGAAATAGGCAGTTTTTTCTAATTTATGGATCTCTTGTAAGAGACAAGACTGGTTGGCGGAGAGAGAGGGATTCGAACCCTCGGTGCCGTATTAGGACACACACGCTTTCCAAGCGAGCACATTCGACCACTCTGTCATCTCTCCTAGATTTCGGGTTCTCACCCTAAAACTTATTACGTTCGGGATTACTAAATACTTCCTGTATTTAGCCCTACGGGCCTTTGCGCTGCGAAGTTCAAAATCATTCCCGATGATTTTTTCGAACCCTCGGTGCCGTATTAGGACACACACGCTTTCCAAGTGATGAGCTAGCCATTCACAATTAATCACCACCTAAACAGATGTATCCGCTTTCGACCACTCTGTCATCTCTCCGTCATCAAACAAGGATAAATACTAACAGATCATTGAAGTATTAGCGTGAGAAGTTATGCACACGCACCAGTTAAGTTTTAGTATCTTTATCACTGCTCGTGTTGTAAATATGCGATGGGAAATGAGCAATTTTTTCGCCCGCTTCTGATATCTTTGCAACACCCTGCTTCTCTACCTCGTCAATACGAATAATAGAATGCATAGGAACAAAAAAGCGTTTTACTTGATCAAATTCTGTCTTAAGCTTCTCTTCACCAGGATCTACTACTACGCTGGTGCGCTCATTAAACTTAAGCTCCTCAATCGTTATAAATCCATGCAAGTCAGATTGATAGACTTTTCTCGCATATACTTCATAAACATTACCTTTATTATAAAAGCTAACTTTAAATATATTTTTTTCTGCCATAAATCAATAATTACTTGAACTAGTTATATTATAAACTTTTTCTTTGCATCAAAGTTTTCTACTGTTTGGTAACCTTTGTAACCCCGCGGGTTACATACCACACGTACACCATGTTTTGTAAAATCACTCGCATGATGAATATGCCCATGCGCCCATAGATCAATCTGATTATCTTTCAGCATAGATTCTAACTGATTACAGTAGGCAAATTTTAAATAATCATCCGGATCTCCAATCCAGCTCTTTTTTGTCGGTGCATGATGTGTAACAACTACTGTAGGCCCATCATAATTCTTTGCCAATTCATGATTTAGCCAATTTTTACAGTCGTGATTAATTTTAACGAGCTGATCTGGTGTTATGTTTGACTTATCCAGCGAAATATATCGGAAATCATTCATGATACTTTGTAGATCTACCATCATTTCTTCATCGTCACATTCGTTAAAGTCAGTCCACATGGTACAGCCCAAGAAACGAACCCCGTCGATGACAACACTTTCCTTTTCCAGGTAACGAACGTTACTGCCCTTGCTCATACCGATGAGATCATCTTGCAACTCATTAATATCGTAGCCCCAATATTCATGATTGCCAGCCACATAGATCACGGGTTTATCAAGTGTTTGTAACCATTCCAATCCCTCCAGCCCAACACCAATATCTCCGGCTGCGATCAATACATCACAGTCTTGATCTGGAAAATCAAAGCTGCCAAATTCTAGATGGACATCGGAAATTATTTGAATCTTCATTTATACAATCAGGCATTAAGAATTTATTTATAGTGGTGCGTTTAAAATTCTTGATCTATTCACACTATACGACCGCTAATAGTAATGAAAATTCAAGAATTGTTAAATCCGGCATGATACTAAGTGCTTGATTGAGCAGACCGGTAGCAAATATTTTTACAACACCATATGCTAAAAAAGACTGATCCTGAAAACGAAAAACGCCACACAAAAGTGCGGCGTTTTTACTTAACACTATTAGATTAGCGATAATCTAATCCATAGAGCTCTAATAGTTTCGACAGTAACAAAGTTAGAACCGTATGGAAGGCCTTTCTTCTTCGCATAGCACTCTGCACCACGGAAAGTACAAGGTCCCATCACGCCATCTACATTACATGTATAGCAACCGTTCTTCTTAAGAGCACTTTGCAGTGTAGTTACATTGCCAGTAGTCATATTAACTTGGCATAAAACAGGTACCCAAGTTAATTGCTCGCCACGCACTTGCTCAGTACGCGTTACTGTTCCATATTCTTCAGGAATTGCAACACGCTTTTCTTGAGCTGGTGTCACTAATTCAGTCACTTCAACAGTCTTATACTCTGCTGGAGCAGTGATAGTCTTAGTCGTTGCAGGACTAACCAGAACTGTTTTTGTAACGGTTTTGTATTGAGCCGGAACTTCAACCAAACACATAAGCTCGCCTGTATCAGTAACACGTGAACCAACAATTTTTTGGTTGCCAAACCGATCGACTATGGCAGCAGCACTTGAACCACCTGCAGCACCGGTACCTGCGCCAGCAGCCATTGTGCCTGCACCTTTCTTCCATACTGTAGTTGCTTCAGAAATTTGGATCTTTTCAGTTTTAGTTCCGTATTTAGCAGGTACCGAAACAAGCTTAGAAGTTTCAGGTTTAACCAAAACACGCTTAGTCACCGTTTTGTAAGTAGCTGAAATGATTTCAACTCTTTCAGAAGCTTCTTTCTCAACCACTTTTTCAGTGATAGTACGTGACTCAGCAGGAATCAACATACGTGCATAGCACTCACCTGGACGTGCATTAGGCGGATATAAATCACCTGATGTAGATGTCATGGCTGGCGCAGCGGCTGGTTGACTTTCGCCTTCCATAGCCATTTTCTTCTGCTTCTCATACTCAGCCATATTTGCTTCACGCTCAGCTGCCATTTCTGCAGCGACCTTATCTTCTGCCGACATTTCTTCAGCGGGTGCTTCTGCTGTTGCGGTGGTTTGACTGGTTTGACAAGCTGCCAATATCATTGCTGCAAGAAATGCAGCAAATAGCAAACTAATTCGATTTATGAGTTTTCTCCCAATGGGTTTGTTTCGTAAGTATTATAGTTATGAAAATATAGCAGTTAAACGCGATACTTTTTGGTCCATATTGTAAACCAATGTCTCAGAATATTTAACATTTTCAAGTACTGTATTATATGGTTATTAATTCATACAAATCAATTGCTTAGACATATACACATAGATGTAAGTATAATTATCTTAACTTTAACTCCCCATCCGAGGTGCTTTCATGTCACTCAAACATGGATTTAGTGTATTTCTCCAGCACCTTCACTAACTCCAAATAACGTGAATTCAGTTCGATAACACAGGCTTCATTCTCCTCTAACTTTGAAAAATGATTATTACAGTATATTTCCACTAAATTAGCGGCTTGTGAGACCTCCAATAACTCATACGATCCAGATGAACCTGCAAGTTTGTGACAAAACACAGCAAGCTCGCTCATGCTGGCTTGAGAATACTTGTTGATCTCTAAACTTTTCCATAGCGCTTGTAGCTGACGTATTTTGTCAGGAAAACTATCCAGGTAAGCTTTTTTAAGCTTGGCTATTTTTCTCTTCGCATCAACCGATAAATCAGGCATTTAGACTATGAACATTGTTATTGTTGATTGCGAACATTATTGATTGCATTGATTAGTGGTGGTATCTGAATCGGTTTTGAAAGAAACTCATTACATCCTGCTTGTAGCGCCTGCACCTTGTCATCGCTATTAATCGATGCGGTCATCGCTATAATGGGTGCATTGAATTTCCGTGATCGCAATTCCTTTGCTACATTCACACCATTAAGATCAGGCAACTGCATGTCAAGCAGCACAAAATCTATTTCATAATCCTCGCTATGCTGCAATGCCTCAATTCCATTGGCTACTGAAATCGTCGAATAACCCAATTCATTTAAATATATTTTTAATAGCTCCACCAAATCCAGGTCATCTTCAACTATTAAAACTTTCTTTACCTTATCGCTTAACAAATCTTGTCTAATAGATGAAAGATTCGTCACCTTTGCTTCTATATAGAGTGTAAACACACTACCCACACCAGGTTCTGATTCCAACTCCAGCCTGCCATTTAATTTTTCAGCAATTTGTGCACTTATAGCCAAGCCTAAGCCTGCTCCTTTTTTAGTGCTATCAATGCGGTTATATGCTTGAAAGATACTTGCTTGATGTTCAATGGATATACCTGGCCCAGTATCACTAACCTTCACTATCAACTCATCATCCTGCCAATCAAAATTAATATCGATATGTCCATTTTCAGTAAATTTAAATGCATTACCAACAATATTAATTAGCATTTGCTGCAAGCGTAAAAAATCTGAATAAATTGCCTCGGGAAGTGAATCGCTGGCATGCACATTAAATGCAACTTTTGATTCATCAGCACGACTTCCAAACATATGCCCAAGATTTATCACTAAATCACTCAGAGAGAATGGCACAATATTTACAAGTAATTTATCAGCTTCCAGTTGTGCATGTTCCAAAACATTATCGATTAATGACAATAAATACTGAGTATTACTTTCTATCGATTTAGCAAATTGATATTTCTCATCTTCTGGCGAATACTTAGCTGCTAGTAAATTCGAATAACCCAAAATAGAAGATATAGGAGTACGAAACTCGTGTGACATACCTGAAATAAATCTAGTTTTAGCGTTGTTTGCAATCTCTAACTGTTGGGTCAATTGCTGTAGTTTTTGATATAAAAGCTTTGTTTCATTTGTATCTTGCGTTGCTTGCTGCTCTCTCTGATGCTCTTTGCCTGCCTCAAGCAGCACAACATAACGATGCAGATTTATTTTTATAACATTGACACTGCTAACATTAGCTTCATTAAAACTTACAATAGGCAATGATACATATTCCTCACTTTCCAAGCCTACGAGAAACGGGAGCACATCAATACAACTTTGGCCTACTTCAAATTCAGGCAAACGATAATCTGTTAATTCGCCAAAATGAGAAATGTAATTATTATCGCGATCCACCACCACAACAAGTGGTTTCATTTTACGCGCAGTTAAGGCATATAAATTTTCAGCAATCTGCTCAATGTGCTGACTCATTAAAGCAATTTTTTCCCTAAAGAAAGAAAAGCCTTTTCAACATCATCACCCGTTTTTGCACTGGTTTCATAATAATCCCAACCTTTAACTTTAATTGAGTCCAATTCATTCGCCGAGCATAGCCATTCGCTTTTTAAATCATTCTTGTTGATTAACATGCAAAATGGTAGTTCACCAAACTTATTCTGCATATGTTCTTGCAACCTCAAAGCAGTCTCTATGGTTTGTGGACGAGTACCATCTGCAACTAATAAATATCCTGAAGAGCCTCTTAAATAATTATCATCCAAGGTTGTAAAAGTATCTTTCCCTGCTACATCCCAAACCATAAGCTTCAATATTGTTTGCTGGTCTATTTGTATTTCTTTAGCATCTATTTTCACGCCCACTGTGCTGAGATACTTTTCAGAGAATATATTTTTTACAAATCTTGAAGTTAAGCTTGTCTTTCCGACTGAAAAAGCTCCTATCATGCAGATTTTTTTACTAATTACAGGCATAAAATAAAAGCAGGAGATTTAGATTATTGCAGAATAATTTTAGAGGGATCAAAAGCCTGATTGACAAAGAAACATCCGGGGAAGCATCCGGAATGAGCCTCTGCCTATCAAGCTAATCCGTATCTGGCTCAAGACGATATCCATGCTGATAAACCGAGGTTAGTTTCCAACCATTTTCCTTATTAAAGGCCAATTTACGTCTTAGTCGACTAACATGTGTATCCACTGTGCGCGTATTAATATCTGGATTTTTTCCCCAAACACGCTCCAGCAAATATCCACGAGACAATACTTTTCCTATGTTACGTAAGATAAATAAAGCCAGCTCATATTCTTTCTGAGTCAGATCTATTTCATCACCTTTACAAATAATTTTACGTTTCCTCAGGTCAATCTCATAGGGTGGGATAGTGAGAGTGGTTTCATCCTCGGTTGGAGGATTATTTCTTCTATGAACTGCGCTAATGCGTGCCAACATCTCCGCACGCTTGATGGGCTTTGCCATGTAGTCATCTGCACCCGCCTCTAGCGCCGCAACCACATCTTCTTCTCGATCTCTCTGTGTAATAAAAAGAACCGGGCAGCTCCAATCAAGATTCTCGCGCACCCATTTCAGCACTTCAAAACCACTCATATCTGGCACTTCCCAATCAAGCATAATGAGGTCGAAGCTCTCTTTATTCAGCGCACCGACAATCTTTGCACCTGCACGGTAAATATAGGGCTGGTGACCGGCATCAGATAACCAAACCTGCATAAGATTTGCTTGATCAAGATCATCTTCGAGCAGTGCAATTCTCATCTTTTTGGCCTGAGTTTTAAATCGTTACGTAGGTCACTATGCAGTATCGTGAATATATAAAAACAGAGTAATTTAATATTTATATAATTAATATAAATTTATTATTAATATCTTTAATTAAATACTACATCAGATACTTGAATTAACCATATGCTTATTATATATATTATCTAAACCCTTCAGTATATTATTTAATCTATCTTACAGATCGAGCGACATGTTTTTAATTATTTCATCTCCAAAGCCAGTCGTGCTTACAAGTGTCGCACCCGGCATTAACCGTTCAAGATCTTCTTGCACTTCTTTTGAAGTACCCGGTCGACGGCCTTTTGCACCGAACCCTGCACGTGCACGGGCCAGATCATAGGTGACGGTTCTTGCCGCAATGGCCCGTTCTACGCCTTTAATAATATAGTCTGCCGCCTCATTCCAGCCGATATAACGCAACATCATTTCTGCGGACAATATAATAGAGCCAGGATTAACACGATTCTTTCCAGCAAAACCAGGTGCAGTTCCATGAGTTGCTTCAAATACGGCTGCGGTATCAGAAATATTTCCTCCTGGAGCTATGCCTATTCCACCTACCTGGGCGGCAAGCGCATCAGAAATATAATCACCATTTAGGTTCAAGGTAGCAATCACATCATAGTCTTGTGGATTTAGTAAGATTTGTTGAAGGAAATTATCTGCAATGACATCTTTAATAATAATCTCATTACCAGTGATTGGATTCTTAATCCTGCACCATGGCCCGTCACCAATGAGTTCTGCACCAAACTCTCGTATGGCTAAATCAAAACCCCATTTACGAAATGCCCCTTCCGTAAATTTCATAATGTTACCTTTATGCACTAAAGAAACATTTTTTCGGTCGTTATCAATTGCATACTGAATGGCTTTACGAATTAATCGTTCGGAGCCTTCCTTTGAAACAGGCTTAATGCCGATACCCGAGGTTTCAGGAAAACGAATTTTTGTAACATGCATTTCTTCTTGCAAAAACTTGATTACTTTTTTTGCATCCGCACTCATTGCTTCCCATTCAATTCCCGCATAAATGTCTTCTGTATTTTCACGAAAAATTACCATATCGGTAGTTTCACTATTTTGTAGTGGAGTGGGAGTTCCAGAGAAATAACGAATCGGCCGCACACAAGCATAAAGGTCTAATACTTGACGTATTGTCACATTCAGTGAACGCATACCTTCGCCAATCGGTGTGGCTAACGGGCCTTTAATTGAAACAATATAATTTTTGATTACATCAAGTGTTTCTTGCGGCAAAAAATGGTCCTTTCCATATAATCGAGATGCTTTTTCGCCCGCATAAATCTCCATCCATTTAATTCGACGCTTACCTTGATACGCTAATTTAACTGCCTCTGAGACAACACGCCGCATCACGGGCGTTACATCTATCCCGATACCATCGCCTTCAATAAAAGGAATGATCGGATTGTCCGGAACATTTAATGACCCATCTTGATTAAACTGGATGGCCTGCCCATCTGCAGGTATTTGAACGTGCTCATACGGCTGCTGTACCATGTACTATCCTTTATGTGCAATATTATGATGAATGTTTTAAACCAATATGACTCTAGTTTTAAATTACAGATCTCAGTATAGATTATAATCATTAATTACAGACCTTTTTTCGCTCATCTTCATCAACTAACAATGAAATGGGCATAAAAAAACCCGATACACATAAAACATACCGGGTTTAAATATGTTTTATTTTATTTTACTTATTTATCGTCAAATTGCTCTTCTTCAGTAGAACCCGTTAATGCTGTTACAGATGAGGCACCGCCCTGGATAACGGTAGTAACATCATCAAAGTACCCTGCACCCACTTCTTGCTGGTGAGAAACGAATGTGTAACCACGCTCACGACCTTCAAATTCAGGCTCTTGAACCATTTCACAGTAGTGTTTCATGCCTTCGCCTCGTGCGTAGTTATACGCAAAGTCGAAAGTACGGTACCAGTTCAAGTGAATGCCAGCTAAGGTAATGAACTGGAACTTGTAACCTAATGCAGATAGATCTTCTTGGAAGCTGGCAATCTGAGTATCACTTAAGTTCTTTTTCCAGTTGAATGAAGGTGAACAGTTATACGACATTAACTGACCAGGAACTGCAGCCTGTACTGCTTGTGCAAATTCACGCGCAAAGCCAATATCCGGTTTGCCAGTTTCACACCAAACCAAATCCGCATAAGGTGCATACGCTATACCACGACTAATTGATTGCTCTAATCCGTTCTTAACTCGATAAAAACCTTCTGGAGTACGCTCACCTGTAAGGAATGGCTTATCATTGTCATCAAAATCACTGGTTAATAAGTTCGCCGCTTCAGCATCAGTACGCGCTAAAACGATGGTTGGCACACCCATTACGTCTGCAGCTAAACGTGCAGCACCTAATTTTTGACAAGCTTCTTGGGTTGGCACAAGAACTTTTCCACCCATGTGACCACACTTCTTAACCGCAGCTAACTGATCTTCAAAGTGAGCAGCTGCAGCACCGTTTGCGATCATATTCTTCATTAATTCGTATGCGTTTAATACGCCTCCAAAACCAGCTTCTGCATCCGCAACGATAGGCAAGAAATAATCAATCGCATCTTCTTCTGACATTTTGCCATCAGCGATATTTTTCCATTGAATTTGATCAGCGCGTTGGAATGTGTTGTTGATACGACGAACCATAGTAGGAACAGAGTCGTAAGCGTATAGAGATTGATCCGGGTACATAGTTTCAGAAGTATTTCCATCTGCTGCAACTTGCCAACCAGAAAGATAAACCGCTTCTAAACCCGCTTTTGCTTGTTGCATGGCTTGACCAGCAGTAATCGCACCAAAAGCATTCACATAACCTTTATTAGAAGTACCATTTACTTTTTCCCAAAGCTTTTCGGCACCTCTTCGCGCAAGAGTATATTCTGGTTGCACACTACCGCGTAAACGTACTACGTCTTCAGCACTGTAATCACGTTTTACATTTGCCCATCGTGGGTTAGTTGCCCAGTCTTTTTCTAATTCTTTAACTTGCTCTGCTCTACTCTTGCTCACGATCGTCTCCTTAGTAACCCCTGTTAGAATAATTGTATTTCCTGACCCCTGAATTGTCGCCATTTACATGGGGCATGTATATTAACAGATACTAATTTAGAGTGGCCATAAAATTTGGGATATTCGTCATGCAAGTCATGAATAGGTAAATAAACTAAAACATTCAGTCTGCAAAAATCGCTGTCTTGCTATCTACCTTGGGGTATATTTAGTCTCATCTCTTCAGAGAAAATGAATTTCATAAAAATTAACAACAAAGGAAATCAATCGATGACATTTAAAACCGCTGACCTATGCGATGACCATGAAGACAAAATCTCAGTTGCTGAGCCGTTATTTGCAGACTTTGGAGGCAATATTTCTTTTAGTGGAAAAATCTTCACCATTAAATGCTTTGAGGATAATTCTTTAGTACACGAAGCACTTAAAACTCCTGGCCAAGGACGTGTGCTGGTCATTGATGGTGGTGGCTCTATTCGAAGAGCATTGGTTGGTGATTTGCTTGCACAAGCCGGAGCAGATAACAATTGGTCAGGCATTGTTGTGAATGGATGTATCCGTGACTCAGGTGTAATCGCAACTATCAATATTGGTTGCAAAGCACTTGGCACCTTACCTATGAAGACAAATAAAAAAGGCATCGGTGAACAGAATCTTACCGTGCACTTTGCTGATGTAGATTTTGTACCTGGTCATTATCTGTATGCAGATGAAGATGGAATCATCGTTAGTGAAAATGATTTATTAAAATAATCACCACCACTCAAACCAATCTGTAACCATGAAACCTAAATTAGTTGAACCAATACTCATCGAATATCAGGCTGGCATCACCTGTATAGACGCCATGTATATACAACTCGGGCACGCGTGTTGTTACTTAATGGTTGAAAATGGTCGCGCGGCATTTATCGATACCGGCACAGGGCATAGCGTAGCGTATCTACTCGAAACACTTAAATTAAAAAACCTAAGTGTTGATGATGTTGATTATGTAATTCCTACACATGTGCATTTAGACCATGCAGGTGGTGCTGGATTGTTAATGAGAGAATTACCCAATGCAAAACTTGTGATTCATCCTCGTGGCGCATCTCACATGATCAATCCTGAAAAGTTAGTCGCAGGCACAACTGCAGTATATGGGGAAGAAAAATTTAAACAATATTATGGAGAAATAATTCCAATCGATGCAAATCGCGTCATCGTTGCAAAAGATGCAGATGAAATTAAATTAGCTAACCGGGCGCTAAAGTTCATAGATTCACCGGGTCATGCAAGACATCACTTCTGCGTATACGATAAACCTAGCGAAGGCTTTTTCACTGGCGACACTTTTGGTTTATCTTATAAAGAATTAGATAACCAAGATGGTGCATTCATTTTACCTACTACAACACCCGTACAATTTGAACCAGATGCCTGGCAAAAGACTCTCACCAGAATGTTAGATCATCAGCCACAAAATATGTACCTGACACACTTCGGTCGTGTCACTGAAATCGAACGCTTAGCAAAACAACTTCGAGAAAGCATCGATGAATATGCCAACATCGCAAGAAACTGCCTGAACTCCAATAACTCTAGTGAAAATCGAGAACAAAATATCAAAGCTAAAATAACTGAACACTTACAAACCAAACTGCGGAAGCGTTACCCTGAAAATGATATAGCTAAATACACCGAGTTATTTGACACAGACCTAAACCTCAATGCTGCAGGACTTGAAGTTTGGCTAAAACGAATAGAGAAAGCAGCCTAATACTGTCTGCTAACGACTGCCGATTCAACCGATCGGCGCAACACATTGAGACTGCCGTCAATAACGTATATTGATTAAATTCTCGTTACCCAAACCTTTAAGCCGCTCATAATCATTTCGATCGAGACCGTGCCTATATATAGTGCGGCTAAGCGTCCAGCAATTTCAATATATCTTTCAATCAACGGCTCATGTCTTGTACGAACATGATCATGCCCTAATTTCAATATTTGAATTACAAATATCGAAGCCGCAACGGCTGCAAATAAAATCACACAAGCAATTAATGGTTCATGTCTTTTTCCTATCACTACACTTGCACTGATAGTTCCAGGGCCAATTAGCACAGGCATGGCTATTGCACCTGCTACATGTTTTGACTTCCCTTGAAGTATTTCAATGGCTTGAGGCCCGCGAAATACAAACTGTAGGCCAATAAGAAGAAATATAATTCCACCGAAAATTTGAAAAGATTCAAAACTCAAGCTTGTGATACCAGAAAAAAGCACATCACCTAAAATCGCAAATAAAAAGAACACTACAGTTGCAATAATTCCTGCACGAATTAGTACAGCATTGAATTTCTTTTTCTCCAGATTTTGAATTATATCAAGTAGATAAATAATAATTAAAAATGGATTTAACAGCATAAACATTAACATCCAGGATCGCAGTAAATCTGTCATCTTCAATATTCAGATAGGTTGGATTTTATGTTCACATCCAAAATTTGTAAGTAGCATTACAAAATATTATTACTTTCTAAAAACTCATTCGAAAAGTCCGCATTTTTTCGACCAGCAATTGCAAAATAAAAAAGTGGCTCACCCTCCATTGAATATCTGTGTCGATATCGCTCAATATGGTAAATATCGAGATACTTAGAAAAGATTAATTCCCGAATCATTCGAGAAAACCCTGTTTCGTCACTTTTATCTAGAAAGGTCTCTTTAATATTAAACGCCACCCATCCTTCGCTCTTGATAATGTTGAATGCTTCAATAAATGCCTTGGTAGGAATATCACCAAAGCCTAAGGCTGCAACGGTAACCATACAATCTAAATGCCATAATGAAATTTCTTCATGAGCCTCTGCATCTAAATTGCAAAAATCTTCAATGTAATAAGCATCGTACAGACCAGGACGGTCACGTACGGTTGCATCATAGGCTTCAGGGATAATGTCTACGCCAATCAATCTCGATACGCCGTGCTTTTTAAGTTCCTCACCCATCATTCCGTTACCAGCACCCAAATCAAGTACACGTAATTCAGAAAAATTGTCAGTGGACTGATTGATTGCAGATTGTAGAATGGATGTAACTTTACTGGGCGATACACATTTTAATCGATCATAAAATATTTGCTCATATAATCCTGGTATCTTGTAAATTTCGTTATAATCGTGAAATAGTATCTTGCGTTGGTCGCTACCATTTTGGTAGTAGAAGTAGGCTTCATCTTGTGAAAGTTGATGAGCTTCGGGTTGCGGAAATCGAATTCTGTGTCGTTTTAAGATAAAAATGCTCCAATGTTTAATATTTCATAGAGTTTAGCACTTCTGGCGTTCTTTTTCGGCCTGCACATTATGTGGCTGTATACCTTGAAGTTTTTACAAATTGGGCAATGAATGCTTTCGGCTGACGAAAGTGGTCGCCCGTCGCCCTGGCTTGCTACAAAATAGTAGATAATGCGCGGTATATAGGTGCAGCTATTAAGCAATGGGGCTTATGCACTGAGAAGTGGCGCAAGTGTTGTTGAACAACGGATGACCGTATGGATTTAACTGTATATTTATAGTAGTTAGAACAACGCAGTTGCGATTACCGAGTTTACATGCCAGTAATTTTACTTGTTAGTAATCGAGTAACGGAAAAAGTTTAGTAACGAAGCGTACTTGCGCTAGATGGATTTGCGTACTAAACGAAGCTAGGACGACGACGGTGATAATACTTCACGCCATTAAACGATACCTTATCCTTGCCACCACCCATATACATCTCGGCCACATCGGATGATTCAAGCAAATCTTTTGCCAAACCTTTTTTCACTACACGACCATTATCAAGCACGTAACCAATTGATGCATATCGTAATGCAATCCTGGCATTTTGCTCGGACACTAGGAAGCTAACACCTTCTTCTTCATTTAATCGTTTAACAATTTCAAAGATTTGTTCTATAAATTGCGGCGCAAGTCCCATTGACGGTTCGTCTAATAGAATTAAGCTAGGCTTGGACATCAAGGCCCTGCCAACCGCTATCATTTGCTGCTCACCACCAGAACATAAACCACCCGGGTTTTTGCGTCGTTCTTTGATACGAGGGAATAACGAATACACATGTTCAATGCCCTGTTTCACATCAGCCTTACTCATGTTCTGAATAAATGAACCTGTCAATAAATTTTCTTCTACACTAAGATGAGAAAAAATATGTCTACCTTCTAATACCTGAACAACGCCCTGCTTAACCATTTCATAAGCATTATATTGAGAGATATCTTCGCCATTTAAATGAATAGTTCCTTTCGTTACCTCACCACGCTCAGATTCTAGCAAACGTGAACATGCTTTTAGAGTTGTTGATTTACCGGCACCATTTGCACCCAGTAATGAAACAACTTCACCTTTGTTAACATTAAGTGTCACACCACGTAAGGCCAGAATTACCCCGCCATAAAGTGCTTCAATATTATTAATTGATAATAAAGGTGTTTCGCTCATAACTGATTCCCTAAAATGTAAAACTCAAAATCAAACTAAGAAAACTAAGAAAACTAAGAAAACTCTGATTTATTATTCCTAAAAATTAGTATTCTAGGCCACTTAGCAAATCACAATATTCTCAATCCCTGTTTCATGCTCCCTTAAATCTTCTTCAACCAACCGGCCAACTAGATTGCTGACCGGTTGAGAAGAAGTTAATGACTTAGTTAATTAAGTATCTAATTATCTAACGATCTCTTAATTAAAGATCGAAATCATCATCATTACTGGTCGCAGTACAAGGACGTGCCGCGATC
>CAZAOO010000021.1:0-41482 GCA_964486815.1 uncultured Thiotrichales bacterium | reverse complement strand
ATAGTAGGCAACCGTACTTACCTTGTCAAATCCATCGTGTCTGACCCCATTGATTTCTGAAACTATTAACGTGCAAATCCAGGCCGATCCTTACTCAACCCCATTGCATGCTTCATAAAGAATTTCTTCACTGGTTGAATCGAATCTGCAGTACGCAAAGCTACATTCCGTGCCGATACTATCGCGCCATTACTTGAACCAAACACTGCTACAAAGGTGTCCATTGCGCTTTGCATAATTTGTGTTTCACCCACCCTTGCACGCTCATATTTACGTAGTACTTTTAAACTACCGATATCACGCTCCCAGTCTGTAGAAGAGCGTTCTAGAACATCTGCCAAAACAGCGGCATCGATAAAGCCTAGATTTGCACCTTGACCTGCTAGTGGATGCAATGCATGCGCGGCATCTCCTACCAGTGCGATGCGTGCTCGCACGATACGTTCTGCTTGGCCAGAAATTAAAGGAAACGCTGCGCATTTGGATTTTAAGGTGATGTTACCCAACTGCATGTCGCTGGCTTGAGTTAATGCATCTGCAAACTCGTGTTCATTCAATTTCATCAGTTCATCTGCACAGTCTTCACTTACCGACCAGACAATTGAACATAATTTATTATTTTCTTGCCCGTTACTTAAAGGAAGCAATGCTAGTGGCCCGGTACTTAAGAAACGTTGCCATGCCGTATTTTCATGTGGATGTTCAGATTCTACTAACGCCACCAAACCCATTTGCTGATAGCTTTTTTCTGTGTAGTGAATTTCTGCCAAGTTTCGCACGGTCGATCGACCGCCATCTGCTCCAACCACTAACTTGGCGGATATAACGGTTCCGCTATCTAATTCCACTTCTGCGCGGTCTTGAAAAGTGATGACTTTGTTGATGTGTTCTGGCAATAACCATTCAACATTACCCTGCTGTTGCAAAACTTCGTGCAGGCTGGATTGAATTACAAAGTTTTCTACAATATGCCCAAGATTATTTCTATCCAAGTCATTCGCATTAAAATGAATGTTCGAGCTACCTTCCTCGTCCCACACATGCATGTGCTGAAACGCGGATACGCGCTTAGCTTGCATGGCAGACCATGCATTTACATATTCAAATATTGCTTGTGAGCCCGGGCTTACTGCTGTAACGCGTGACTGGACCTCTTGATGATCTTTAAAAGCTGCAACTTCGCTGCGATCTACTATCGCTATCGTTTTGCCTTGCTTAGCTAATAAGTTCGCAAGCGTGAGCCCGACCATACCAGCACCAACAATGACAATATCTACCGTTATGTTTTTTGCCGCCATATTTATGAACTCTTATGAAACCCTTAATAACCTAAAAACTTCCAGCCTTACAGCAAACTGGAATTTGAGCTTGTAATAACTAGATTAAATAGTAATCGCTTTATGCCATGAGTTAACCATATTACCTCTAAGCAGGCTTGCATTTGAGCCTGCTTCACCAAGGTTCTGCTTCACAATTCGCTCTTCTAAAACCGGAATTGCGCCGAGCATTGCCAAGCCTAGCCCTCGTGACTGTTTTAGCACTGGATAGTCTGCATTAAATAAGAAATTTAACCGGTCAGTAAAACGTATAGTTTTTTCAATATCGGGCTGTCGCTTGTCTGCATAACCTCTCAGCATCTCGTCTAAGCTTTCATCCGCACTATTCAGATCATTTTCATTCAACAACTCAACAAGCTCTGCGATATCTCTTAATGCAAGATTTAAACCCTGCCCTGCAATGGGGTGTAATGTTTGCGCTGCATTGCCAATTAACACTACACGCTGCTTTACACGCTGTTCACTCATTAACAATGCCAATGGATACGCAAAGCGTTTGCTCACAGACTGGAAGTAGCCGAGACGAAAACCAAATGCCTGTTGCAGCTTATGCATAAAAGCTGAGTCCGATAAGGTTAAATTTGCTTCAGCTGTATCGGTTGGATTCATCCAGATAAAGCCGCAACGATCACCTTCTCTTGGCAACAACGCAAGAGGACCGTCTTCTGTAAAACGCTCATAGGCAGTGTTGTTATGTGCTTGCTCGCACTCAACACTGCCAACAATGGCGGACTGTTGATATTGTTTTTCTGCTACGCTTATATTTAATGCTTTACGTATAAATGAATTAGCACCATCTGCTGCAATGAGTAACGATGCTTGCGCCGTTTCACCATTATCTTGTTTTAAGATGACATGGTCTCTGTTGTTTTCTATTCCCGACACTTTATAGGGCTGTATGCGCGTGACATTGTCTAAGCTATCTACCTGTTTATTCAGGCGATGAATAAGATGATCTGCCGGAATTAGATAACCAAAGCTTTCCACTTCATAACGTTCACTATCTAGACGCGTTGCACCGAAGCGGCCTTGGTCTGAAATATGAATTTTTTTAATCGCCGTTGCATGTTCTTGCAGGCTATTCCATAAACCGAGTGCAGATAGCATTTTCTTTGAAGATAACGCGAGCGCAATGCTGCGACCATCAAGACTGTTAGTTTTAAGCTCTATATCAACTAATGGCTGAGAATCGATTAATGCAATTTTATAAGCGGATTTAGCAAAGGTTGTGGCCAATGCAATGGCCAGGCTACTGCCCACCAACCCGCCACCTACTACCGCGATATCATACTTTGAGCTCATGGGTTAAAGCTTAGTGTTAGGAAGGAGTGAAATCATATGACGAAGATATAGCAAACTAAACTACGAAGCGAAGTTTTATGCAGCAGCCATGAGGGCTTCAATCTCATCCGGATCTCGAGTAAGTTTTTCAGTTAGCACTTGGCTACCGTCTTTTGTTACCAATACATCGTCTTCTATACGAATACCGATATCCCAAAACTTCTTCGGCACTCCTCTAGCTTTTGATATGTATAAGCCAGGCTCAACTGTCAGCGTCATACCCGGCTCTAGTAAGCGCCATTCTTCATCAAACCGATAATCACCTACATCGTGAACATCCAAGCCTAACCAATGCCCAGTACGGTGCATGTAGAATTGTCGATATTCTTCATCTTTAATCAACTTAGCAGGCTTACCTTTTAACAGACCGATATTCACCAACCCCTTGGTAAGCACTTTTACAGCTTCATGATGTGGGTCATTCCAATGATTACCGGGCTTTACTTTTTTAATCGCAGCAATTTGTGACTCTAGTACTAACTCATAAACTTCTCGTTGCACAGGAGAAAAGGTTCCATTCACTGGAAAGGTTCGCGTGATGTCACTGGCATAGCCTTGATACTCAGCACCTGCATCTATTAATAAGAGGTCACCATCATTGAGTACTTGATTGTTTTCGATGTAATGCAGAATACAGCCGTTGTCACCGCCACCTACAATAGAAGGGTACGCAGTTACACAGCCTGCTTTTCTAAACTCATATAGCAATTCTGCCTCTATTTCATACTCATACATGCCAGGTTTGCAAGCCTGCATTGCACGCGTGTGCCCAGCAATAGCAGCCTTAGCCGCTTGACGCATGAGCGTGAGTTCACTACGTGACTTATACAAACGCATATCATGCACAAAATAATCTAACGATAATAATTCATGCGGCACATGTTTCGAGGCACGTGCAGAACCACGTGATTGATTCACCCAACTGATCACACGGCGGTCAAAGTTTGTATCGCGACCCATGGGGTAAAAGAAACGCTCACGATCTGCAAAAAGTTTTGGCATCATCTCATCCAGCGCTTCAATCGGATACGCAATATCTGCGCCGTATAATTCTTTTACTCCTTCAGTACCCGCTCTGCGACCATCCCAGATCTCTTGCTCAGGACTGCGTTCACGACAAAATAAAATGAATTGGCCTTTAGAATTTCCCGGCAATATAACCGCCAATGAATCAGGCTCATCAAAACCGGTTAAATAGAGAAAATCACTGTCTTGCCTGAAGATGAAATCAACATCCCGGTTTCTAGGAATTGAAGTAGCAGAAGGAATAATGGCTACACCATCATTGCCCACCATACGCATGAGTGTTTTGCGACGCTTGACTAGCTCTTTTTGTTCGATTTTAAACAAATTTGAAATTTTGTTAGATAGGGATTATTGAATACTAATTATTGAATGGTTTGATGTCTATTCATAGGGTGCATTTCTTCATTTATGAGCAGTACACCCATGCGAATGTACTCTACGATATCCATATAGGCGACTTCATTCATCTCGTCTTCCTCATCCTCTTCTGAGGTTTGAGAAATCGTGGTGATATCTTGCAAAATTTCCATCGAATCTTCAGGAACATGGGTTAAATCTTTAACGCCTGCTAGCGCCAAACCAAACAAGAAACCATCACACCATTTTTTTAAAGAGGTTACTCGTGCATTTAAACTGTTGTTATCTTCAGGGATAAGCAATGTGAAATTTAACAAGGTGTCATTCAGCTCTTGCTTTGTATGCTCAAACAGCGCGCATAGCGCGTCATTTTGATCACCTTGCAATGAGACGCCCGCTTCATTCTGTGTATAAATTTCATCCACCCATCTTTTGCATTGCAATGAATTGTTAACAACTAACATTGCACACAACATGCCATGACAATCTTCAGCTGAATAAGGAGACTGCACCTGTGAAAGGATATCTTGGATTTGTTCGTAGCTAGGTGTCATAGGTTATTGATTCTAGCACCTCGCCAGCGTATTCACTCACTAATTTGATCTAGTTAATTTCTGTTTGAATAACACGGACAAGAAAATAGTAAAATGTGTGAAACAAGTTCATTGCTTAAAATTTGATTTCCCTTATTTCTATCATGAAATTATGGTTGAAAATAGCGCAGTTTATAAAGTAATTTATAAATGTTTCTGTTAATAATTATTAGTTGACGAGTAAGCCTGTACAGCCTAACATTTTGCCATGGATAAACGTGACACAGGAAAGCTCAGTGAGCAAGATTTAAAGGGATTAGAAATTCGTGTGAATGAACTAATCACTACTTGTGAAGAACTGAAAAAAGAAAATAGACTATTAAAGTTACAACAAGACTCCTATTCATCCGAGCGTGCATCGTTAATTGGTAAAAATGAACAAGCCCGTAAAAGAGTAGAAGCGATGATCACACGCCTCAAATCAATGGAAGTTACCGCCTAACAGCTGCGAGTCATAATGGACGATCCAATTACCCTCAATATATTAAACAAAGAATATCGAATCGTCTGCCCTACTGGCGAAGAGGAATCGCTGCAAGCCTCTGCACATTATCTAAATACAAAAATTCAAGAAATTCGTGATAGCGGCAAAGCGATTGGCACCGACCGTGTTGCCGTAATGGCAGCACTGAATATATCGCATGAGTATTTAAACCAGAAAACTGACCACGAAAAGCACAGCAAGTCGTTTTTCAATCGTGTTCGTAGCCTACAAGACCGTATCGATGTTGCATTGAAAAATACCCAGCAACTCGAGCTATAGAAATCCCCTGACCTAGTAGTCTAGACACAAATATTTGTGTTCCCAAATGACCCGATCTCATTAGTGAGAACCTCAGCGAGATTCTTCGTCAACTTATTCTGAGTAACTTTTGCACGTTATTTTGGCCCTATATCATATCTCGGCAAATACCTGGCCAGAATCTGGGCCAAATTTCACTTGCTCACTACTATTTGAATGATGCCAATTATATCGGCTCAGTTAGCATGCTAACTAGCTTCTTCATCATTTGAATCTATCTCAGATTATCGCTTAGCCCACCTTGAGTCTGATTATTATTATTGACGATCTTCTGGTTAGATAATTAATCCGAATGTTTCTAAATTTCTGCTACAGTTTAAATGTCGGGTACCGCTGCGGTACAGGTGTGCTTCCTGTTATTTCCCTTGAGCCTATTTATATCCGCCGGGGGCAATGCTGTTTAGATGTTGATGTGCATATCCGTTCTGCGGAGAGCCTAATGCATTTTTCGGTGCTCCCACTTGAACCTTTGGTTCAAGGACAACGGCTGCCACGGTATGCGTGGGGTACCCGCACTTATTACAATCCAGTTCTAAATTAAGTTAATTTCCGAGGGGACATAGCGATGCAATATTGGTTGATGAAAAGCGAACCAAGCGAATTTAGTATTGATGATTTACAAAGAGTTAAGGTTGAGCCCTGGGATGGCGTTCGTAACTACCAAGCACGTAACATGATGAGTAAAGAAATGCAAAAAGGTGATTTAGCCTTTATGTATCATTCCAATTGCGATGAAATTGGAATTACTGGCATCATGACCATCGCACGTGAAGGCTATGTAGACCACACTGCTTTCGATAAAAAAGACAAACACTACGACGCTAAAAGTGACCCGGAGAAGCCACGCTGGTTTATGGTTGATGTACGCTATAAGAGAAAATTGAAACGTACAATTACACTCGCTGAATTAAAACAACATAAAAAATTAGCAGAAATGCAGCTACTAAAACGGGGCAACCGTCTCTCAATCATGCCGGTTAGTAAAAAACATTGGGATTTTATTCTTACTTTAGAGTGAATTTTACGAAAATTTATAAAAATAGTTATGTATTTTTTATAAATTTAGTAAATTAAGTATGTTTTTTAAAAATATTTACACTTTTTTTAATATTTTTAATAAAGAATTTCACAGCAGTTTTCTACATTGAATAACGCTTTCTTAACAACAAAACGTTGTATTCACGACACAAAAATACTGTACATTTTAGTTAAATTAAGCAAAAAATTTGTTGTTATGTTAAATAAACAAGTGTTTTTGCAGTTTTATCTTGAATATCGTCACACTTTTTTAAAAACATAAAACAATGTTTACTAATTCTTAAAACGAAAGAAACTTAACAAACAAAAAAAACATTAACGATAGAAAGCTATAAATACACTACAAAAATACTAGTATTTATAGATTAAATATATATACTTTGGCGCGTTTACAACTAACATATAATTGTTTGGAGGGAGTATTGATGGCCATCAAACGTAAATCTACCACTAAACGTCGCGCTACAAAACGTAAAGCGACTAAGCGTAAGGCTACGAAACGTGAATCAACTGCGAAACGCAAGACTGCGAAACGTAAGACTGCGAAGCGCAAAACTGCGAAGCGCAAAACTGCGAAGCGCAAGACTGCGAAACGTAAGACTGCGAAACGCAAAACCAAGCGCAAAACAGTAAAACGTAAGACTGCGAAACCTAAGACTACTAAGCGTAAAGCGACTAAACGTAAGACTGCGAAACGCAAAACAAAGCGTAAAGTTAAACCTAAGTAGAATTGGATTTCACATCCAAATCAAAAAAGGGCTCTTAATAGAGCCCTTTTTTTATGCCTGATTTTAGATTGACATAAAGCTGCATATTCATTCAAACAGCTCTATTTATAGTGTATTCCTAGTGTATTTATTAGGCCATATAAGATTTTAACCAAGAAATAGTTTATACACCGGGTTGCTAGTCTCTTCCCAAAACCGGTATCCGAGCTTTTCCAAAAACTCATCAAATCGAGCGCGTTGCTCACCAGGCACCTGTATGCCCACCAGTACGCGACCATATGCTGCACCATGATTTCGATAATGAAATAAGCTTATATTCCAATCATGACCCATCGTTTCTAAAAACTTCAGTAAAGCTCCGGGACGCTCGGGAAATTCAAATCTAAATAATATTTCGTTCTTTATATCTGAACTATGCCCGCCTACCATATGACGCAGATGCAAAATTGCCATTTCGTTATCTGAGATATCCAGAGCGGTATAGCCATCACTATTCATGCTTTGTAACAATTGCTGCTTTTCTTTATCGGCATTCTCAACTTTTACTCCGACAAATATTTGCGCAGCTCGATTATCTGCATAACGATAATTAAACTCGGTTATGCCTCGTGCATCTAAGCTACGGCAAAATTTTAAAAAACTACCCGGCTGTTCAGGGATCGTGACAGCAAACAAACATTCACGCCGTTCGCCAAGTTCCGCACGCTCGGCAATATGCCGCAAACGATCAAAATTAACATTTGCACCACAGTTAATTCCAATCAGTGTCTGCCCGGTTATTTTTTCCTCTTGTGCGTTTCCTCTAGCAATGTACTGTTTAATGCCTGCTAAAGATAATGCACCTGCAGGCTCTACCAAAGAACGAGAGTCATCAAAAATATCTTTAATCCCTGCACAAATCTCGTCCGTGCTAACAAGCAGCACTTCGTCGATCAGGTCTTTTGCTATTTCAAAAGTTTTTTCGCCAATTATCCGTACCGCTACCCCATCCGCAAAAATACCTACTTGCCCTAAATCAACTCTTTGTTGTGCCTTTAAAGCTGCATGCATGGTGGCTGCATCTTGTGGTTCAACACCAATAATTTTTATTTCTGGCCGATAATGTTTAATGTAGGCAGCCATGCCCGCAACTAACCCGCCGCCGCCAATGGCGATGAAAATGGCATCAATATGTCCCGGGTGCTGCTGCAGAATTTCCATTGCAATCGTACCCTGACCAGCAATCACATCTTCATCATCATATGGATGCACATAACTAAGATTTTGCTGTTCGGCTAATTGCAACGA
Organism: uncultured Thiotrichales bacterium; assembly: GCA_964486815.1. GTDB lineage: Bacteria > Pseudomonadota > Gammaproteobacteria > UBA4575 > UBA4575 > JABDMD01. The sequence goes on along the minus strand of CAZAOO010000021.1, from coordinate 32,973 downwards.
ATGTTGATGTGCTTCGTCATAGGTATCACCATACAAGACCGCTTTACCACCTAACCTCGTGACTGACTCAACCTTAATGCTAGGTGTCGTCGTCGGCATAACGATAGTGGCAGGAATTCCAAGCTTATTTGCCGCCAAAGCAACACCTTGCGCATGATTGCCAGCAGAGGCAGCAATTACACCTTGACTGCGTTCTTGCTCGGATAAATGTGCAATTTTGTTATAAGCACCTCTTAGTTTAAAAGAAAATACGCTCTGTTTATCTTCTCGTTTCAGATATATCTTATTGCCGAGTCGTGTGGAAACAACATTTGCAAAGTCGAGTGGTGACTCGATTGCCACATCATATACTTTCGAATTTTCTATTTTTTTTATGAGTTCATCATTCACTATTTTGGGCTCTATTTTGGACTCTTGGCTTCTTAATTGCCTATTTTCATAACTTCAGGTAAATAGTCTTAATCGCTAAATTTACAATGCTTTTAGCAAGGACTGTGGGTATTATTCAATAAAACCAAGTCTATACATACATGTCTTTAGAAAAAAAGAAACAAATTGCAGCGGAAGCTGCATTAGATTACATCGAACTCAATGATGTTGTTGGTGTAGGTACCGGATCGACCGCAAATTACTTTATTGATGGTCTTGCAAAGCATAAAGGTAAAATAGAAGGTGCCGTAGCAAGCTCTGTAGCGTCTTCTGAGCGATTAAAACAACATGGTATACCTGTCCTTGATTCAAATAGTGTTTCATCGCTACCAATCTATGTAGATGGCGCAGATGAGGCCACAATACATAAACATTTAATTAAAGGTGGTGGAGGTGCGCATACGCGTGAAAAAATTGTTGCAGCCATCAGTGAAAAATTTATTTGTATTGCCGATGATTCAAAACTGGTAGATGTATTAGGCGAATTTCCTTTGCCTATCGAAGTTATTCCTATGGCACGCAGCTATGTTGCCCGACAATTAGTAAAAATGGGTGGCGCACCCGAATTGCGCGAAGACTTTGTCACCGATAACGGCAATCTTATTTTAGATGTGCACAATCTAGAAATCCTGAATCCTGTTGAGATGGAGAAGCAGTTAAATAATTTTGCAGGGGTTGTGACAGTTGGAATTTTCGCTATTCGGCCTGCAGATATACTGATTCTCGGCACGGATAAGGGAATAGAAATTATCTAAAAAGAATTATCAGAGATCTGAAACATCTTAGAATAAAGGCACTCTTACTTTAAACTCGATCAAGCCTTAATTGGAGAATTTTATGAAAACAAAAGCTATGTTACTTTATCTACTAATCTGTTGTTTCTGGATTGCACCTGCTTATGCTGAATCACCTTCAGCTGAAGGCGCGTATGTTTATATTATTAGCCCAGCCAATGGTGAAACCGTTACCAGCCCGGTACTAGTAAAATTTGGATTACACGGCATGGGGGTTGCGCCCGCAGGCATTAATCAAGAATTTACTGGGCATCATCACTTACTTGTAGATGTGAATCCTGAACTTTTACCTTCGATGGATAAACCATTACCCGCAGATGCACAGCACATACATTATGGAAAAGGTCAAACTGAAGCATATGTCGACTTAAAACCGGGCACACATACACTGCAACTGCTTTTAGCAGACTATTCTCACATGCCACATAAGCCACCACTTTTATCTGGGCATATAACTATTTACGTTACCAAATAAATTAGCTATCGCTACTGGGAATTACAAATTTAGACTGTTTTGATATATGACTACATTTCGTCAACGCTTGCAGGCAGGTGAAGTTCTTTTAAGTACACTAGTATCATTACCCAGCCCAGAAATTGTTGAATTACTATCAAAACTTAATTTTGATTGGCTTTTCATAGACGGTGAACATGGGCCGTTGGGCACGCTTGAGATGCAAAGAATGCTGCAAGCAGCAGGAGATCATTGTGCTTGTTTAATTCGCGTGCCCAATAATAATCTGGTGTACATTAAACAAGCTCTAGATATCGGTGCAGCAGGAATTATTGTTCCACAAATTAATAATGCCGAAGAAGCACAAGCCGCTGTCCATGCTGCCAAATATCCTACTCGAGGCTATCGAGGCGTTGGCTTAGCTCGCGCGCATGAGTATGGAATATCATTCACAGACTATTTAGCCAAAGCAGATAACGAAACTTGTGTTGTGATTCAGGCCGAAACACGCGGTGCCATTAAGCATATTGAAGAAATTGTCGCGATTAAAGATGTCGATGCAATCTTAATTGGACCCTATGACTTATCGGCAAATCTGGGTTATACAGGTGAAATCGATCACCCAGAAGTCATTGCAGCAATTAATAAAGTTGAGACGGCCTGTAAACAGGCAAACGTAAAGCTAGGTTATTTTGGTGTGAACTCAGAGTCAGTGCTTCCTTATAAAGAAAAAGGCTTCACACTGCTTACCATTGGCGTAGATAGCTTATTTGTTTTGCATGCTGGCCAACAACTGTTAGAAGAAATGAACGCTTAAAATCAAACTGGGTATGCTACGTAAACTAGAAATAACCATCAACGAACATAAAATACTAGTAACCTTACGCGACACAGCCACAGCAGACGCCGTTTATACAGCATTACCATTCAAATCGAATGTGCAAACTTGGGGAGATGAAATCTATTTTTCAACTCCTGTATCAAATCAAATTTTAGAAGATGATGCTAAAGACCTTGTAGAATTGGGAGAACTCGCCTTTTGGGTGGAAGGTAATTGTATTGCTATTGGATTTGGCCCCACCCCAATTTCTAATGAAAATGAGATTCGACTTGCTACTCGCACCAATATCTGGGCAGATACTGATTACGATTTAGAGGCACTTAACAACGTACAGCCCGGTGATATAGTTTTGTTAGCTGCGATATAGTAATCTCTTTCAAGCAGCACTATATTTACCACCAAATTTACTACGAACCATCCAGTAAATAAGCAATGCAACCAATACACCTAGTAGATCGGCCGCAAAATCATACATACTAAACACCCGTCGCGGCACATATAAGTGCATCAGCTCAATCGAAAATCCAAATATGGCCATCACCAATACTGTTGTAAAGAAGGGCTTAGTTAACCTATAAGCAAAGAGTAATAGCATAGACAATAAAAAAAATGCGCTGAAGTGAGCAAGCTTGTCTAAATTTTCAATCGTATGATGAACATTAACTGAACCTGGTATAGCAGATAAAATCAACACTGCTATAGCGAAAATCCAGAAAACCACTTTTATATATTTTTGTTTTAACAGCATAGTTATAATTATTTTCGTTAATAACTAAATTTTTAGACTAGATAAGTACCAGATGGTTTCAACCAACACTTCCAGCCTATGTTTGCTAACCAAATTCACCTTCACAACACAGATTGTTACCGGTTATGAGAGCCAAACACAAAGTCTTTTTTGCCCTTAGCACAATAGTTTTCATTGCTGCTGCTGTCGTATTTTCTTGGCTGCCTACTTATGTAGAAAAATCCAGAAACCGTGTTCAGCACAATCAACTGCCAGAAATTTCAAATGCAACCGACAAGCTGCACGAAACCTTATTCATTGCTGATTTACATAGTGATTCACTCTTGTGGAAGCGTAATTTAGCTAAAAATTCTCAATATGGACATGTTGATATACCACGTTTAATTGAAGGCAATGTTGCCTTACAAGTTTTCTCGGTAGTCACCAAGACACCAAAAAATCTTAATTTAATCACTAATTCAGACGATACTGACAACATAACTTTACTGGCTATTGCACAATTATGGCCAGTTAAATCTTGGTTTAGTCTATACGAACGTGCCAATTATCAAGCGTCCAAATTAAAAATGATCGCTGATGATCCAGAAAATAACTTTCTTTTAATACACAACCAGCAAAACTTTAAGGATTATCTGAACCTACGAGTTAATAATCCAAATATAACAGCTGGACTGCTGAGTCTTGAAGGTGCACATGCACTAGAAGGGAAGCTTGAAAATGTAGATCGACTATATCAAGCCGGTTTCAGAATTATCGGCTTCGCGCATTTTTTCGACAATGAATTGGGTGGTTCTGCACATGGGATCCATAAAGGAGGTATCACTGATTTCGGAAAACAGGTACTGAAACGCATGAATGAGCTGGAGATATTTGTCGATATATCACACGCATCACCAGCATTAATTGAGGACATATTTACTCTTAGTAAACGTCCTATATTAGTCACTCATACTGGAATACAAGCTGTTTGTGCTTCAGAATCAAAGAGAAACCTCACTGACAAACAAATCAAACAAGTTGCAGCATCGGGTGGATTAATTGGTATTGGTTTTTGGCCAACAGTAATTTGCAACCAAAGTATTGCAGGTATTGTTACATCAATACGCTATGTTAGTGATTTAGTAGGTGTTGATTATGTTGGCTTAGGCTCTGACTTTGACGGCAATGTTTCCGTACCTTTTACCGCTTCAAATATTAAACAGTTAACCCAGGCTCTGGTTCAATCTGGTTTTAACAATCAGCAGATAAAAAAAATTATGGGGGGTAACTTACAAAAATTATTTTTAGAATACCTACCTAGCCATTAGACACCAAACGTTATTAAAGCTTAATTAGTGGCTGAAGTGTTTTGTGTCGTAAACTGAAAATGATTTTTTTAGTCCAGATACTGATATACATTCTTTTGAACAAGCGGATTTTTTCATACAGAGACTGCGGCGGTCGTTTAGCACTGTTTGGCACATACCAACAATTCTGTCTGGTTCTTTTTACTAAGCTGTAGCCATTCTTCTTTAAATATCTATGTTTTGTTAGATACAAATGTTTATCTTCTAATAAGATTAAGCTTGGCAAATACCTACTTAGATCTAATCCCAACAATACCTCCAGTTCAGCACCCTCTACATCGATCGATAACAAATCAATATCCTTAATGTTGGCATCTTGAAGAATAGAATTTAGGGTGCAGGCCTTTACTATAATTTCTTTATGCGAGCTATAATTTCCATCATCAATATTTTTACCAATGGCTGATTTGGAATGTAATTCTTTACCTGCATTCAGGCTTTGCGGAATATACAAAATAATTGTCTCGATTGTATCCGAGCCAACACAGGCGCATTCATAGACAATAGAGTTAGGTCGATTTTGTCGACACTTTTCAGCCATTTCTGGCACAGGCTCAATCAATACTCCGTGCCAATTCAAGTTTTTTTCTAAATGATAAGATTGCGACCCAAAGTTAGTTGGGTCATTTGCGCCCACCTCAACAAAGCAACCTTTTATTTTAAAATCAAAATATTCTTGTATTAATGCATTTTCAGATCTAGCACGTACTACTTTATCTCTTTTTCTAGACATCATTAAAAGAAATGTGGATAAGTAATAAATATTGATCAAAGTGACAACGTAAAGTGATAAAACTATTACTTTGTTTCAGATGAGGTGAAGTTTTTATCCTGGTAACGCTGGTATACCATTTCGGTTACTATGTCCGACACAAGCTTTTTAGGATTTTCAGAACAACGCTTAATCAGCAAGTCAGTTAACACATATAAATCTTCCCCCCATGTGATGTCATAAACATCTTCTGATGTGAAGTTAACTCCCGACATAAAACCTGAAAGCCAGATAGCACCCAATTCTCTGTAACTTTTTTCTTCAGCTTTAACGGTATATTCATTACATGGCATATTTCCTAAGCCTATTGCTTCCCAAGGTCCACCACCGTATACCTCCGCCAAGGCTGAGGGTGTCTGCAGTGAAAATAATATACATGCAACGGCCAATTTAATCTTTTTAAATTTTTCCATAGTTTCACATGTTACGTTTTACAGGTTACACCAAAAAGGCGCATTATCACTTTTACATTGCTCCTCAGACTCCATAAGAACCCCTTCTTGATAGGCATTCATCTGTTTCAGCAACGGTTTACCAAATAAAAAAATACAAGTTAATAAAACTGCGACTACAAGAATAAAATACAGAATATTTTTATGACTTTCTTTCTTGATAGAAATAATCTTTTTACTATCTAGAACTAATAATATACTTGTAACAATGACTGATGTTAAAAGTATTATTAGGACTATTATTAGCATATTAATAACTGTTTTAAATTTTTATTAACTTAATTACTAGGGCCAACCTATATTCCAAATATCAAATCCGCAACCCTGAAACATCACATTTCATTAAATAATTTGCAGACAGATTTCTTGTAACAAAAAATTGATGTTCCGTTAAATCTATTTTCTTTTGCTTAATAAACCCACATGACTCATATAAGGTAATGGCTGCAACGTTATTCGCGTAAACATGCAAGCTTAAACAGTGGGCGCCATTTTGTAATGCTCTTTTTGACGCACAGCCTATCAGCGACCTAGCCAGACCTTGTCGTCTGTATTTAGCTGTAACGCCTATTGTGTTGATATACCAGCTATTTTCAATTTGATTGTCTGAAAAATATCTCATCCATTGGATACGATCTTCACTGAGGATATGTTGCATTTCTGTGGTCAACTGATTAGATGCGGAATGATATGAAAACACTAACCCGACAATATCCCTTCCATGTTTGGCTAAATCTACATTTTTATATGAATAGTTTGGATCTTGCGCCAACACCAATGCTAAATGTTGCAGTGCAAATAAGTCTGGAACAAGTGAATCTAACAAATACTCGATATGACCATGGCCAACTGAATTGATCCAATTAGCAACCTGGTCACAATCTTGCAATTGGCTAGTTTTAAAATTAATCGTCATAGCAGGAACATTTTTGCAATTAAATTGCAATGAACTCAAGCTTTTTTGACTAAATAAGTTTTTTGAAGAGTTAAGGAATGCCTAAAAACAATGAATATGCATTTCTAAAAACAACAATGCACACATTAAGTGGGCATTGCTTTATGGGTTATTCAACTTGCTTAGTACGCTAAGTAATGTCGCAAGTAATTATTATTTTAACGCTTAGAATACTGTTCTTTCTTACGAGCCTTACGCAAGCCAACTTTCTTACGCTCAACTTCACGAGCATCACGAGTTAAAAAGCCGCTTTTGCGCAATGGGGAACGAAGCTCTTCATTGTACTTCAATAATGCACGCGCGATGCCAAGACGTATCGCACCTGCTTGACCATTTGGACCGCCACCTTTAACCATAATATCCAGGTCAAAAGTATCCAATGTTTCGGTAACTTCAAATGGTTGGCGAATGATCATACGTGATGTCTGACGTCCGAAATACACATCATCAGTACGCATATTAATTGTGATCGTGCCTGAACCGGGCTTCATATAAACACGAGCAGTTGAGCTCTTTCTTCGTCCGGTGCCATAAAATTGTTCTAATGCCATCTTCTTCTAACCTATATATCTAATACTTGTGGCTGTTGTGCAGCGTGATTGTGCTCTGACCCAGCATATACTTTTAATTTTCTAAACATTGCTCGACCTAAAGAATTTTTTGGCAACATGCCTTTAACCGCGGTTTCGAGCACTCGCGTTGGATGTTTCTCCAACATTTCGCCCAAAGAAATTGACTTCAGGTTACCTATATAGCCGGTATGCTTGTGATACATCTTACCTGCAAGTTTATTACCCGTTACTCGTACCTTTTCGGCATTGATGACTACGATACAATCACCTGTATCGACATGCGGGGTATAGATAGGCTTATGTTTTCCTTTCAATCGTCTAGCAATTTCACTTGCTAAACGTCCAAGGGTCTTATCGGTAGCGTCTACTAGAAACCAGTTTCTTTCTACTTCTGCTGGTTTTGCGCTTACGGTGCTGGTGGTTAACATTTTAATTCTTCTACTGTTCTATTTCTTTGTATGACTAGTTTATCCATTGGATTTATATCCCTGGAAAGGCGCGAAATACTATCGAACTACGCCTCTTGTTACAAGGAAATCGAGGCCTCAGAACTAACTATTTGGCTATACGTTTCTATGCCTAACCTAGGTTTGGCCTTTATCTCGCTCAAATTTTGTATATATCTGGAAAATTTTCGAAGCAAAAAAAAGCGCGGAAACTTGCGTTCCGCGCTCAAATCTATGTCTACTATTAGTAGATGGAGGAGTTCTGAATGCTTATAAACTATCAGAATATGTGTATGTTCTAATATTATTCTATTACTGTCAACTAACATTGTAGCTAAATGCTGCTATATATTGCTAAATTGTAGCAAATGGTACCTATCTCGAGATAAATAGATATCTCATATTTTCAATCTTTCAACAATTTCACCCTGCATCAGATGCTTAGTAATAATTTCGTCTAAATCAGCTTCATTCGTATAGCGATACCAAACCCCATCCGGGTATACAACCGCTACCGGCCCTTCATCACATCGATCCAGGCAGCCTGCCTGATTTACTCTTACTCCGCCCTGCCCAGAAATACCCAACTGTTTGGTTTTTGTCTTGGCGTAGGTTCTTAGTTCTGCTGCACCATGATCTTGGCAGCAGGCCTTGTCTTCACGCTCATTCACACACATGAATAAGTGGCGCTTGTAATAAGCCATCTTTGATACCTTGTTTCTATTTACCTTTCTTGATTCACTTAAGGCAAACTACTCCATTATTACAGATTCATAATAGTAGCCATAATTCTAGCAAATTTGGATTTTCACCCTATTTCCTAATTGGGCCAAGAGCATTTTTCAAGCATATCTATATATAGATGCCTAATCCTATGACATTAGCCAAAACCATCGAACAACAAGAAATACAAAAAATCATTGCTGCGGCGGATGAATGTGTGATGTGCGGCTTATGCATACCTCACTGCCCAACCTATTCCATCACTAAAAACGAAGCTGAGTCGCCAAGAGGTCGCATCTCACTCGTTCGTGCTCTGTATGAAAAAAAGTTAGCTGTAAGTGATTCTATAACTTCGCACCTTGATCATTGCCTAACGTGCATGACCTGTGAACGTGTATGCCCGGCAAATGTCGATTATGAAACCATCATCGATGCTGGTCGCAAGGTGACTCGCACACAAAACAGAAATCTTCAACAACACCTGTTGCTATTAATGTTGAGCAAATCGGGGCCAAGAAGAATTCTAAAGACCTTTATTTCCATTTTCAGAGCATCAGGTCTGCAGCACTTTTTCACCAATCTGCGTACAGTCAATCTACTGCCAGACAATCAGTTCAAGATCGCTGATCACCCTAATCACAAAGCGACTAGACTTTATAGTGGCCCAGGTAATGGCCCAGCAAATAAACCAGGCAATGACCCTGGCAATAGACTGAACGTAGTCATTATGGATTCCTGTGCCGCTGATTTAATTAATGACCAAGCACTTAACTCAGCCAAGCTAATTCTATCCAAACTTGGTTGCAATGTTATTCAGCAAAAACAGACTTACTGTTGTGGTGCACTACATCAACACACCGGCGATCTCAAAACTGCTAAAACGCTAAGAAGCAGGTTATTGCGATCTATTGAAACACAAAATCTAGACCATATTGTTAGCTTAGCTAGTGGCTGTGGTGCACAAATTAAACACTACCCAAAGCTTGAAAACACATCTACGGCAAAAGAATTCGCAAATAAGCTTGTTGATGTAAACGAGTTTGTCTTGCAACAACTTGAAGATAATCAACTCAAATTCAAGGTTCTAGCCGGAAAAGTTTACCTTCACAAGCCTTGTTCGCAACAGCAAATAGCCAGTGATCTAAATGCAGTTGAACACTTATTGCAACATATCCCCAATATCGAAATCGTACATTTTAAGGATCAACTAGCATGTTGCGGCGCAGGTGGTATAAATACTATTACCGAGCACAAACTTGCTGATCAACTGATCGAAAATAAAGTTCAAGAAATAAAAAACACATCTGCAAGTTACCTTGTTAGCAGCAACATAGGTTGCGCTTTGCATTTTCAGGCGCGATTAAAACGTGAAAATATCCCTGTACAGATATGCCACCCCATCACCCTCCTCGCGCAACAAGTGATATAATTCAGTCATGCGACGCTATAATTCAACCGACCATTTCCTTTCTCATATCGACAAAGGTCTACGTACATTATTAGCAAAGCCGAATGCCAAAAACTCAAGTTCGCCTGCAGACAAAATAAAAAACAAAGTCGAGTTGAACGAACATGATAAAAAAATATCTGCCCGCTTGATGCGTGTCAACCATGCAGGTGAAATTGCTGCTCAAGGCTTGTATCACGGGCACATGCTGATGGCCAAAGACGAAGTGATTAAGCAAAAATTTAATCAATCTGCACAAGAAGAAGAAGCTCATCTAGGTTGGTGTGAAAAACGCCTTAGCGAACTTCAAGATCGCCCTAGTGTATTTGCTCCTGCCTGGTATCTAGGCTCTTATGCGATGGGCGCGGCAGTGGGAGTATTTGGCGATAAGTGGTCATTAGGTTTTGTTTCTGAAACCGAAAAACAAGTTGTTAAACATTTAGACAAGCACCTAACGCGCCTGCCTGAAGATGATATAAAAAGCCGAGAAGTATTATTAACAATGCGTGAGGATGAAGCCATACACGACAAAAAAGCACAGGCTGCCGGAGCCTATGAACTGCCACAAGCTGCAAAAACATTAATGGCTGCTGTGTCTAAAGTTATGACCAAGACTTCATATTGGATTTAGTCGAGAGAATTAATACCGTAGAAAATCTCACTCATCTCTTTCTTTAAGTTCTCTTCAATTCTTTCCTGTTCTGCACTATCCATTGCACCCATTCCTTTACCAAATAAATAACTATCAAGATCAAAATCGTTGACTAGCATTTTGGTATGAAAAATATTTTCTTGATCAACATTCATATCAATCATCTGATATTGATTTTTAGTTTTCTTAGACAAAAAATCTTGGATCGAAGTAATCTCATGATCGATATAGTGCTTCAAACCTTCGATATCCCTAGTAAAACCTCGTACCCGATAGTCTAAAATCACAATATCTTCATTGAAACTATCAATTAGAAAGTTCAGTGCCTTTAATGGCGAAACTCTTCCACAAGTAGATACATCAATGTCGACGCGAAACGTGCTTATGCCATTATCTGGATGATATTCAGGATAGGTGTGGGCTGTTACATGGCTTTTATCTAAATGCCCAACAACAGATTGCTTGCTTTCAGATTTTTTAACCATACTTGATACTTGTTCAAAGGGTGTATCTTCTTTTGAGAAAATCGCCTCCGCCAAGTCAGGTTCCTCGGATATCAAGCAAGTAACGCTTGCTCCTCTCGGCTCATAATCATAGATAGACATATTAAGAACACTTGCACCAATACGCTTAGTAACTTCTGTCAACACTTTCTCTAAACGAGCAGCATTATATTCTTCATCTACATACTCTAAATATTCTTGTTGATGCTCCGGATTGCGCGCATAACAGATATCATAAAAATTAAAACTTAATGTTTTTGTTAAATTATTAAACCCATGCAATTGGATTTTTTTCTCGTCCAGTTCCATTCAGCATATTCCGTAGTCAATTCAAATTAGGATTTAATTCGATTCTTCCCCAAGAAGCTTGTAATCAAAGGTTATGACTACATTAGGTCGCATCATTTTAGCTACTGAGCAGTACTTGTCTACTGATAACTCCACCGCTCGTTTTACGTGCTTTTCGTTTAATTTTTCACCCGCGATCATGAAGTGCATGTGAATTTTTGTAAACACTGCTGGCACCTCATCTGCTCGTTCTGCGTCAATTTCTATTTGGCAATCTTTCACCTTCTGTCTCGATTTTTCGAGAATTTCGACCACATCAAAGGCACTACATCCCCCTAAACCCACTAAAACCATCTCCATAGGACGAGCGGCGATATTTTGACCACCATGCTCAGGAGGGCCGTCCATCATTAGTGTATGGCCACTACCGGTTTCAGCCTGAAAGGCACGACGCTTTAACCACTTGATTCGTACTTGCATTACTACCGTTTAATCCTATTTACTATCGACATCAGTAAGTTATCTGGCATAGACTACTGAAAATAACAATTCCTGACCTTGAACTTGAACTTGAACAATCCAAATCCATCAGTACTAATACAGGAACCCGTTGTGAACCGATTTCTAGAACATTGCCATACAAAGCGTTATGCCTCTGGGAATCGCATTATCCATGCGGGTGACCCTTCCAATACTTTGTATTACATCACGCATGGTTCTGTAAAGATTATGCTTGAAGATGATACGGGCCATGAAATGGTTTTGGCATATCTCAACAAAGGTGATTTTTTTGGAGAGATGGGGTTGTTTGCAGAAAACCAACGCAGCGCATTGGTAATTGCCAAAGAACAGTGCGACGTAGCTGAAATTCAATATTCTAAATTTCGTGAGTTGGTTCAAACCGACCCTGACATCTTAATGCATATGGCTGGCCAGCTCGCTAAGCGTTTACGCGACACAAGCCAAAAAGTGATTGATCTAGCATACTTAGATGTAACCGGGCGTGTAGCGCATACATTACTCGATTTATCCAAACAGCCGGATGCTATGACCCATCCCGAAGGCATGCAGATTCGCATTACACGCCAAGAGATTGCCAAGATTGTCGGTTGCTCACGTGAAATGGCGGGGCGAGTACTCAAAGAGCTGCAGCAACAGGGTTTAATCTCTGCACATGGCAAAACTATAGTCGTTTACGGAACTCGTTAGACTCTTAGCTATATACTCTGTAGCTATCGGCTACATAACGATCACATCTGGTAGAGTTTTTAGCCAAACCTTAAGCACCTCTATTTTTCCACTTTGCTATCTGAAATGGTCAGAATGCTTGTGATGTTTGATGCTTAATGCTTTATAAATAATTGATTCACGTTAATTGAGCTACATTAATTGAACCAGGTAATGTTATAGTATAACATTACCTGTATGTGGCAAAGACACCAACATGGTCAGTGTATTAAAGAAGCACTCAGCAAGGCAGAGCAGATCTGCGTGGATCATCAATGTCGTCTCACACCTATCCGTAAAAAAGTTTTAGAGCTAATTTGGAAAAGTCATAAACCTATCAAAGCTTATGACATATTAGCTCAGCTGAGCTCGGAAGATTTTATTGAGAAACCCCCTACAGTATATCGAGCACTTGAGTTTTTAATCGAAAACAATTTGATACACCGCATTGAAAGTCAGAATGCATATATTGGATGCAACAACGATCACGAGAGCCTAGATAGCAAATTCCTAATTTGCAACCAATGCAATGAGGTGGAAGAACTTTGCGAGCCCAAAATAAATAAAACACTTGGCGAAATTAGCAAAAAACAGGGCTTCACACCCAGCCTGATAAATGTAGAAATTCACGGCATTTGTTCCCAGTGCGCCCAAAATTAAACAAGAATTAATAAGAAAAATATAAGCAACCAAAATGCGACACGAAACATTTGACCGCTTTGCAATTGCTTTATCTAGCCTGTGCGCAATTCATTGTGTCGCGTTTCCGATTGCTGCAAGTGTAACTCCACTATTGATGTCTACAATCGACCATGGCAATGCTGTGCATGAATTTTGGTTTCACCAGTTTATTCTCATCTTCATTATACCTGTTAGCATTTTTGCCTTAATAACCGGCTTTCGCTGCCACAAAAAACACTTGCCTATATTGCTTGGCGGTTTGGGATTAACTATCTTAGTGATCGTGGCAATTTTTGCAGAGCAATTAATCACCCAGCAAATTATTTCTCATGCAGGTGAAACTATATTAACGGTTATTGGCGGTATCATTCATGCTTCAGGGCATGTCACGAACGCGCTTGCAACGAAAGCCTCACACACAAGCTGTTGTTCAGTTGCGCACTAATTCTTTACCACTACTAACTTTCATACTAGTTGCTCAGCTAAGTAAATCTACTTTGCATGCTTACCCCATCAGTTTAAGTCCTAGCTATTAGCCAATCCATATAAGGTAAATTTCTTAGTCTGAGTAACTTGTCAGATAAAAGGATAACAATAATTAACCCACTTTTATGGTGTTAACTCATTCAAATAGCCCACAAACAGTATTTTTTTGATCACCTTTCATCTCCAAATATCTGCCATCGGTCGGCGCTTGAAACAATCAAATAACTCAGACATATACAAACATAAACACAAATTAAACATAAATCTTAAAATAAAGGAAGGAGTCGAATCTCTTGCAGTTGCTAGTTTTAGTCAACAATGACCTTAGTAACAACTGAAAGTAGAATCGAACAATGGAAATGGATTTCTTAAATCAATTATTAATACTTATTGCTGCATTGGCTGATATTTTTATTGGATCTTATTACGCAACAAAAAATGGAAAAGAATCTCTAAAAATAAAGCTTAGCCACAAAGAAAGATTTGTGATTTTTGAACACAAACTTAGGCTGTATACGAAATTTATTAGAATATGCTATGAAACCAAGAAGTTAATTATCTCACCGGCTAGAATTAGCAAAAAGTAGCTAAAAGTAGCTAAAATTTCTATTCTGCTTCGAGAGCTAGATAACGCAGCGCTAGAAATTCAGCTACTATGCTCAAAGGATGTATTTGCCGAGCTTTTCTCGATAATAAACGTATTTAAAAACTTATACCGATCTCAGAAGGAGATAAGCTATCAGATGGCATCTAAAGACAAGAAAGATAGACTCCATGCTATCGAACGATTAAGTGAATTATCCAAGATTGATGGACAAACTAATGTAGTAATAAAAAAGTTTATACACGCAATAAGAAAAGAATTGAGAATAAAATTTCAACTACAGTGACACTGGCTCATTGTAATAGGCTCACTGCAATAAATCTTCTTCGATCGGATGATACACACTCGCTGATTCAATTAACGTTTTCGCGGTTAAACCGGGCACACCATATACTTTTGCGATAACACCGTAATCAGTTTTAATCTTCTCAAGTAAAAGATCAAAATCTCCATCTCCTGAAAGCAACACCACAACATCCACCTCTTTAGCTTGTTGCATTACGTCAATCGTAATACCTACATCCCAATCTCCTTTTGCGGAACCATCACTGCGCTGAATATATGGTTTAAGCTTTACATTAAATCCAATATGTTCTAGTGCCTTTTGAAACTTATGTTGCTTATCATCACCTTTTTGAGTGGTATATGCATTTGCTATAACTATTTTACCTTCCGAACTTAACTGCTTCCAAAGCTCTCGATAGTTGAATTGACGCTGATAAACATCACGAGTGGTGTAATAGATATTTTGGACATCTGCAAAAATAGCGATGGTTTTCATAATGTTATCTTCATTAATTTCAAAAGTAAGGCTAATTGATATAGCCATGGTAACCCTATAGAGTGTAGATACTATTTATCTAATAACGGACCCGCCTGCTAGGCGGCGTATCACCTGAATTTTTTATCATTAAAAAATTCATCCCTTACGCTACTTCTCAGACTAACCCATAAAAGGATATCTAAATACGGCATATGTCATGCCATCACTTATTTAAATCAGAGTTTTTTACTTTGATGAAGGAGCTTTACACATGGAAGAACTAGAACACATACTTTATAACCCGGTCTATTTTATTATTGGTATCGCACTTATATACATCGCCTGGAGCAATCTTTCAGGCAAGAATAAATGAGCATATTCCTGTCCAATAAAAACTTAAATTAGAGAAGATTAGACTAAGTTAAATTTTTGTGCGTTTCCACTGCTTCTGGTTAACTAGCGAGTATATGCATGCGCGTAAATAAGTTACCATTTGAATTTTTGCAGACACTAATAATCAGCTTTCAAATATTATTATATTCTATCTGAAAACAACTATTGTTTGTGTAAAGCAGAGTCTTATGGTTTTGCAGTTAGAGAAGAAAGCGGAACTGAAGTAGAGCTATAATAAGTTTTTATTTTATATACAATGATGCTGTTGGTCTGCTTCAGGCGTAATACGCATAATTTATTTCATCTATAACGTTATTAGTTAGTCGCTATAAATAAACCTATAACTGAAGGACACCATGATTCACAAACAGACATCACTAGAATAATTGATTTGGACATACCGCCTATTATCTAACGCTTATTCGCGCCAACCAATTAATCTATGCTTTCATTGTAAGGTAGTTTGAAATGACCATAACGCAACACGATGGTTGCGAACGTCAAAATTAATATAGCAACTGCAAGCCAGATAATTTCCACTGCGCTAAACTTTTCCGTGCCCAATATAATATAGCGTGTTATGGCTACAATCGCGATGTAGATAGGATAACGCACAGGCAGTTTTCCACTGGTGAAATACAAGGCCACCATAGTGAGAATTTCTAAATAGATAAATAACAATAAAATATCATGTAGCAATACCTGAGATTGCTCATATATCACATACAACTCTTGACCAATGGCTACAATGGTTGCAAAGGTAATCAATACAAGACCGGTACGCTCTACAAAGAGAATAAAGCGCATAAATGGATGTGAATTGCTTAAGGTTGGTTTCGCCATAAATCCCTCTGTTATTTTACTAACTAAAATTTACTAACTAAAAAATAATTCTTTCAATTTTGCGCCTGGATTTTCAGCTACCATAAACGCCTCTCCCACCAAGAATGAATTAACACCTTTTTCAATCATAAGCGCGATATCATCTTTGGTATGAATGCCGCTTTCGGTGACTACGTGACAAGTATCAGGCACTTTAGCTAACAGCTCAAAAGTAGTATCCAAGGATAACTCAAAGCTATGTAAATCACGGTTATTGATACCGATCATAGTAGGCTCAAGCTTTAATGCACGATCCATTTCCTCTTCATTATGCACTTCTACCAACACATCTAATCGCAATTCTTTGCCTAATGCATATAGCTCAGCCATTTTTTCATCATCAAGTGCTGCGGCAATGAGCAGTAAACAATCCGCATTCACCGCGCGGGTTTCATATACTTGATACGTATCAATAATGAAGTCTTTTCGCAAAATAGGTAGAAAACATGTTTTACGTGCTAATTCTAAAATAGCGCAAGAACCTTTAAAAAATTTTGTATCTGTTAATATAGACACACAACTCGCACCATTCATTTGGTAACTCGCTGCAATCTCCATAGGGTTAAAATTTTCCCGCAGAATTCCTTTACTGGGAGATGCGCGTTTAATTTCTGCAATAACACCTGAGCGCTTAGCCGCTTGAGCGCCGCGCAATGCACGCTCAAATCCACGCGGACTTGAAGCATCCTTAGCCATATCCTGTATTTTTTCTAGTGGCATATGCAACTTGCGCTCGACCAATTCATTTTTTTTATGCTCAATTATCTTGGTAAGTATTTCAGGCCTGCTGTTTTGCATAGTTGTCATTCCTTTTTATTTAAAACTATTTGTATAGTCTATATATTGTTGGAATTTTTTCTTGGCTGCACCAGAGGCAATAGCATCTACTGCAATGCTAACACCGTCTTCTAATGTTGTGGTCTTATCACAGGCATACAATGCTGCACCTGCATTAAGTTTTACGATATCTAACGCAGTACCCACTTTGTTTGCGAATACATCGTTCACGATCTTTAAGCTGTCGGTAGAATCTTTTGCAACAATATCTGCAAGACTTCCCTCAGCGATACCAAATTGTTGTGGTGAAATATTATATCTTGATACCACACCGTCTTTTAGCTCTGCAATTTGAGTATGGCCTGCAATACTAATTTCATCCAAGCCATCATCTGCATGTACTACTAAAACATGCTTACTTCCCAATGACTTTAAAACATTTGCTAATGGTTCAAGCCATTGCTCGCTGAACACTCCTAACACTTGGTGAGGCGCATTAGCAGGATTTGTGAGTGGACCTAACAAATTAAACATTGTACGCACGGCCAATTCTTTGCGTGGACCTATAGCATGCTTCATCGCACTATGATGTGCCGGTGCAAATAAGAATCCTATGCCTGTTTCTTCTATACACTTGGCAACTTGATCAGGCGTTAACTGTAGATTTACACCTGCTGTTTCTAATAAATCTGCACTACCGCTTTTACTAGAAACCGAACGATTGCCATGCTTTGCTACTCGAGCACCTGCTGCTGCAACCACAAATGCCGCGCAAGTTGACACATTGAAAGTACCTTTAGAATCACCCCCCGTTCCACAAGTGTCGACCAAGTTCTCTGTTGCTACGTTTACCTTCTTGGAAAGTTCACGCATTACTGAAGCAGCAGCAGTGAGTTCTTCCACGACCTCGCCTTTCATCCGCAAGGCCACAAGTAAACCTGCGACTTGTGCTGGTGTTGTTTCTCCAGACATGACCGCACGCATTACAGTAGTCATTTGTTCAGTATTGAGGTGATTCCCTTCAATAACCACATTAATAGCTTGTTGGATATGCATAGTAGAAAGCTAACAGGTAAAGTTAGTTTTGACGAATGAAATTGGTTATTAAGTGATGACCAAAGTCTGTGAGTATAGATTCAGGGTGAAACTGCACACCTTCAACTGCTAACTCTTTATGCCGCACACCCATAATTTCATCAAATTCACCTGCGTCATTCTCGGTCCAAGCAGTTATCTCTAAACAATCAGGAATGGATTGCTTCTCTATCACTAAAGAATGGTAGCGCGTTGCAGTGAATGGATTAGTACAGTTTTCAAAAACGTGATTATTATGATGGTGCACCATCGATGTTTTACCATGCATCACTTGTTGTGCTTTAACAATCTTGCCACCATATGCTTGACCGATACTTTGGTGCCCCAAACAAACACCGAGGATGGGGATTTCACTACCTAGCTCGGTTATGGTCTCTAGAGACACGCCCGCTTCATTAGGTGTACAAGGTCCGGGTGAAATGACAATGTGATCTGGCTGCAATGCCTTAATTTCATTGATACCAATTTGATCATTACGCACAACTTTCACATCCTCACCAATCTCACCCAGGTACTGCACCAGGTTGTAGGTAAACGAATCATAATTGTCGATCATTAAAATCATATTTATACTTTTTTCATCTTATTAGTTGCATCATCTACATCAAATACATCACGCAACTGTACTTGTAAGCGACCCAATCTTTCTTCCACTTCTTTCAGCTCGTTAATAATAGCGTCCCGGCCCACAGGTTGCCTCAACTCTTTCAGTTTTTCAGCCTTTGCTTCATCCAGGTTATTAACCACGATTGCAATAAATAGATTAATGATGACGAATGTACCAAACACAACAAAACTTACAAAATAAATCCATGCTATTGGAGCGAGCTCCATGCCCGTATACATTATGTCTGTCCAGTCTTCAAGTGTGGCAATTCTAAACAGTGTCAGCAGCGAAATACCTAGATTACGCCAGTGCTCTGGATCATGCTCATGAAACAGATGAAAGCCCATAATGGCATAAATGTAGAAGACCACACTCATTAGTAACATTACATTCAACATCCCCGGAATGGACCGTAGCAAGGTACTAACTATTAACCGCAGCTCAGGCAAGGCTGAAATTAATCGCAACACACGCATCAGCCTAGCTAAGCGTGCAATCATTGCAAACTGACCTGTTGCCGGCACAAGTGACAGCAGAATGATTGAGAAGTCGAATAGATTCCAACCATTGTTAAAATATTTTCCAACCCTAGGTGCAACAGCAGTTATTTTTAATACTGCTTCCAGAATAAACACACCTAAAACAAAATGATTAATAAAAATGAACAAGCTGCCATACTTGGCATTTAGAGAGGGCGATGTTTCTAAACCTAAAACAGCTGCATTAACGATAATTAACGCAATAATAATTCGGTCAAACCACTTATTCTCTACCAATCGTATACAAAACTTTTTCATCTACCTACTCTTAAAACTTTTCTCAGTAATTATGCATGTATCAGATGATGGACGATGCGGCTTTAGCTGCCTTCGTCATAGCACCTGCTTTATTGTTAGTTTCAATCCATTCATTCTCGGGAACCGAGTCATAAACAATTCCTGCACCTGCTTGAATATATAATTTTTCATCTTTAATGACGGCTGTGCGAATGGCAATTGCAGTATCCATATTGCCATCCCATGATATGTAACCTACTGCGCCAGAATACACACCGCGTTTCGTTAGCTCGTATTGATTGATAATTTCCATAGCACGAATTTTAGGTGCACCACTTACTGTACCGGCTGGGAAAGTCGCCCTTAATACATCTATCGCATCAAGCTTTTCATCCAATTGGCCGGTAACGTTTGACACAATATGCATGACATGCGAATAACGCTCGATAATCATTTTGTCTGTAAGCTTTACTGTGCCTATTTTCGCCACACGCCCGACATCATTACGACCAAGATCAATGAGCATAAGATGCTCTGCAAGTTCTTTTGGGTCTTGTAATAACTCTTTTTCCAACACGAGATCATGTTGCGCATCCCTGCCTCTTGGCCGCGTGCCTGCAATAGGTCTAACGGTAACTTCATTATCTTCCAGGCGCACTAAAATTTCAGGCGATGAACCAACAATATAAAATTCATCCATATTCATGTAATACATGTATGGCGAAGGATTCAAGCTGCGCAGACTTCGGTATAAATTAATCGGTGGCGCCGTAAACTCGGTACTCTGCCTTTGTGATAACACCACCTGCATAACATCACCTTGACGTATGTACTCGCGGGTTTCATCCACTGCTTGTTTAAATTTATCTTCTGGAAATTCTGAAACAAAGTTGACAGGTACTTGTGGAGTTTTTGCAGAAACATCCGGCACGGGTTGTTGCAGCATTGCCGCAAGTTCACCTAAACGCTTTTCACCTGATTCAAAAGCTTGATCTAGCTTTGGATCAACGTGAACGATAATGAATATTTTGCCACTTAAACTATCAAATACCACTAGCTCTTTAGACACCATGAGAAAGATATCAGGTGTTTTTAATACATCCGGCTTTGATTCGAATTTAAGTCGAGGCTCTATAAATTGAATCGTTTCATAGCCAAAGTAACCTACCATACCCCCAGTGAAACGGGGTAATTCCGGAATATCCGGAACATTGAATTGTTGCTGAAAGTTTTGCACCCACGTTAGTGGATCTTGCACGTCTTCTTCCCGCACCTTGTCATTAATTTCGTGTACAACTTTATTGCCATACACCTTTATGCGCTCAGCACAAGACAGTCCTATAAAGGAATAACGCCCCCATCTTTCGCCGCCCTGCACGGATTCAAATAAATAGGTATACGGCTGATGTGCTAGTTTTAGATAAGCACTGAGAGGAGTATCAAGATCGGCCAATACTTCCCGCACCAATGGAACGCAGGTATAGCCTTGGCTTTTTAGTGAATCAAATTGTGTGGAATCCATGTCATCTCCAGAATATCAAAAAGAAAAGCGAGTAAGACGTTAGTGCTGATCTAGCAACGCCAACTAAAATACATAGCTATCCCATTCTGCAAAAAGACGAACATTAAAAATAATTCCCTACATGGTTGAAAGAAGGTATTGCGGTATTTCCGTAATGGAGTCGATTATATAGTCTGCGTCTAAAGCATCAACACCTTTCCCCTGATGATACCCATAACTGACACAAAATGACTTCATATTTGCCGATCGCGCAGCTTTGATATCACTAGCGGAGTCCCCTACCATCACCGCCTGCAGTGGACTAAGGTTGGCTTGCTTGAGAATGGATTGCAGAACGAGTGGGTCAGGCTTCCTGACCGCTAAATCATCACCACATATCAAGTAATCAAAAAATGAATCAATTTCAAATGCTTTTAGAAGCGGAGGTGTAAACCTTCTAGGTTTATTGGTTACACATGCCAAGGTATAGGATTGCTCACGCAAAGTCGTCAACCCTTCTAATGCACCAGGGTACATTACACTTTCAACATTGATATGGTCATCGTAGATATCAAAAAATAATTTATGCGCCTGCTTAAATAAACCCTCAGGTGGCTCTCCATCTAACTGCCCGGTCAAAGCTCGCTTAATGAGACGCCCCGCACCATTGCCAATCCAGTCTCGTACTTGTGTTAAATCTCGTATAGGAAAATTTAGTTGCTGCAACATTTTGTTCATGCTGATGGCAATATCCGGAGCACTGTCAACTAATGTGCCATCCAAATCAAACATAACGCACCGCGTTTGTGCCAATCCATCGGCTAGTGCATCGCTATTCAAACTAAATTTATCTACGTGATAAAAATTGGAAAGAAACGTATTAGGAAGCCACTTTTATATTACTTAGCCATATTACTTGGCAAGCTGCTCGCGCATTTTGGCAATCGTGCCTTGATAATCTTTAGTGTTGAAAATAGCTGAACCTGCAACAAAGGTATCTGCACCCGCGGCTTTTATTTCAGCAATATTATCTATCTTAACGCCACCATCAATTTCTAATCGAATTGGTAAACCAGACTGATCAATTATTTTTCGCGCTTGTGTTAATTTTTTTAACGCAGCAGGAATAAATTTTTGGCCTCCAAAGCCAGGATTAACTGACATCAGCAACACCATATCTACTTTTTCGAGCACATACTCCAGCTGATCCAGCGATGTTGCAGGATTAAACACCAGTCCTGCTTTACAACCCTGGTCCTTAATTAATTGCAGGCTGCGATCAACATGCTCGGAAGCTTCAGGGTGGAAAGTGATATAACTAGCACCTGCCGCAGCAAAATCAGTGATCATTTGATCCACCGGCTTAACCATTAAATGCACATCAATAGGAGCTTGCACACCATAGTCTCGCAGGGCTTTGCATATAATGGGGCCAAACGTAAGATTAGGCACATAATGATTATCCATAACATCAAAATGGATAATATCGGCACCCGCAGCTAGCACGGCATTCACCTCTTCACCAAGTCGTGCAAAATCCGCAGATAATATGGAAGGCGCTATCCAGTCTATTGTCGTATTTGTTGCCATGTTTTCACTGCATTTGACTAAAACGAGGCTCGCACTTTAGCTTATCAGCATGTAATTTGCAGCAAAGTTGCAGTAAACTTTGCATACAGGTAGGCATCGACCATTTGACACAGAAAATTACTTTATTAAGAGAGCTCAAGGAGAGATCACAATAATGGATTTACAACCGTATTACTTCCCTGCCGCTATCGCGGGCCATTTACTTGCAGCAGTAATCTGGGTAGGCGGGATGTTTTTTGCCTATATTTCACTTAGACCTGCAGCCGCTAAGGCATTAGAAATGCCGCAACGATTAAAATTATGGAAAAGAACCTTATCTAGCTTTTTCTTTTGGGTATGGATCAGTGTGATCACACTGCTAGCAACAGGCTACTGGATGGTCTTCGCTCATTATGGCGGTATGACTAGGGTAGGCTGGCATGTTCACCTAATGCAAGTGATTGGCATAATCATGATATTGATTTTCTTGCACGTATTCTTCGCACCCTTTAGGCGTATGTGCAAAGCTGTAAAACAAGAAAACTTTCAACTTGCGAGCGAGAGCCTTGCCCAAATTCGCAAATTTATTGGCATTAATTTATTACTAGGCGTGATTGTTGTAATTGTTGCAGGTGGCTTGCGTTACATTTAAATCTAACGGTCATTCCTGGTCAGACAATCCATCCAAGCCACCTACAGTCAATCTGTATATTGAATGATTACTCTTTGCAGCCGAGTGAAGAGTAGTACGCAGCTAAGTTGGCCATATCATCGTCACTTAGATTTGCCACCATTGGCGCCATCTGGGCATTGACTCTAGTGCCATCTTTATAAGCTTTGAGTTGTGCTAACAGGTACTGTTCTTTCTGACCTGCAAGGTTAGGCCAAACATCTGTAGGACTAATTCCTTCTCCGCCATGACATGCTGCACATGTAACTGACTTAGCTTTACCTGCCTCTGCATCTCCCGCATGACTTACCGCCGCAAAAAGAGATAAACATATAATGCTTACAACGCTTCCTAACTTTTTCATTCTCTAGCTCCACTTTAAATTACAGATGTCTTTTTTTAGATCGCTCATAAACCTGGATAGTTCATGAGCATTCTAATTTTGACATTATTTTACCTCCCTTACCCATTACCTCAATGTGGTATCAGGAGTATTAACACGAATATTTCGTGTTACATACATCAATACCATCAGTACAGATAATAATAGCATCGTACCCATTAATAACGCGTAGTCCTCTAATTGGAGGAGTGAATACAGCACTGCATATAGTGCAGATAATAATACGAAGATTACTCCTGCCCGAGTCCAGTTTTTAAGTGCTGTACCGGTATAAATCGTTATTAGTCCAATATTAATTATTGCCGCAACCACATAAGCAATTAAGAAAGCGGTATGTTCGGCAATAGATAGTAATACCAAATAAAATAACGTTAACGCGACGCCAATTAACCCATATTGCACATAGTGCAAACGAGTTTTAGTAGTTAGCTCAAATATTAGGAATGTTAAAAATGTTAAACCAATAAATAAAATTCCATACTTTACCGCACGGGTAACTTTAGAATATAAGAACACTGGTTCAAACAAATCAACTCCCGCAATAAATTCACCCAGACGGTAATCTGCATTCCCATAAACCCAGGATTGAGGATAGTTGCGTGCTAAATGCGGAATCATCCAAGAAGAAGTATATCCATCCGCAGTTATTTTATAATTTGCGGGTAACGTCATGCCTTGAAAACTCGGATGCGGCCAACTAGATTTCATATCGACTATTGTATTTTCACCAAATGGTGTAAAACGAAATCCTTGGCTACCGTTAATTGAAATTTTAGTGCTAAATAAGCGCTGCTCAGTTTCAGCATTCAAGTTTTTTAAGCTGGCATGAAAACCATGACTCAATAATTCTGTTACTTTTGTGCCCGGCGAATAACCTACATCAATGTCATTCCAATTCAAAGTAGAAACTTCATTTATGGCACGCGTATCAGATAATCCTAAAACCAAATAAGCCTTATCCCAATCAATACGATGAACATGGTCGGACATACTTTGAATATCTAATTTATCAAAGCTACCGACTAGCATGAGATCAGCCTCATACACTAAAGATTTATAAATGCCTCGTTTTCTATGTTGCTCGACCAAATCAACATCAATTTTTAATTCTTTTGGTAAATGAATTGCATGCTTGGCGAGGTACCTAGTTTTAGTTTTAATTCTCTCTGTACCAGTTTCGTCTTTAATGGTTTCTTTACTAACATGCTTTTCAATAAAAGGTACCACTAGAATTGGGCCTTGCAATAATTGTTGGCCACCCCAAGTATTTGCAATGTCATGTAGGACATTGCTATACAGCCCATTACGCTCATCTACAACGTCTTGCATCAACACTAACGGAATTAACATTATGATAGCGATAACGCCTACGATTATGGCTCTTATCGTTAAAGTATCGTTGATATTTTTAATTTTCTTGCTTGCAGTATTATCTGGATTTAAATTATCTGTATTCGTTATAGCGTTAGCATTTGATTGTTGAATTTTTCGGACTAATAAATAAACGAGAAATCCAATACCCGCGATAATCGCCAACATAATGAGCAGCGCTAGTAATCCATAAATCATCTCAATTCCCATTAGTTTTATTAGTTATTGCTTATAGACTAGCAAGCGAAAATGGCAAAAATATGCGCATTTTATGGTTAATTGTGAATGGCAATTTATCTCGCTTATACCCTGACCAAAACACTAGCAATCACGACCAAAGGTACATCGATATAGCATTAAATTAGCAATTAAAAACCTTATTCCGGCCAGCCATAAAAACAGCCGTTTTTAGCAATTTCTGTTGGAAATTCAGTCAATTAGACACTCTAATCCTTATGTATATAAACGTTATATAAATAATGAATAAAATACCACTAAGGATCACCATTCTCATGCTTACACAATTGCAAATACCACTATCACAGAAATATTTCTCGCACTTGCCACTATCTGTGTTGCTGTGTTTTCTATTCGCATTACCTCTATCGCCGCTATCTGCAAATATGTTTTTAAGCGAAGCCATCATTCACTTTGAACCCGGTAAGCCGCTACGCAAAGATATTGAGGTTGAAAACCCGGGTTCAGAAAATTTGTACATCGAAATCACGCCTACGGTTGTAGAGCAACCCGGAACTGAAGGTGAACATCGTGTTGCAATCAGTGATCCGCGAGAATCAGGCTTGCTGGTTACACCAAACAAACTTGTCATCCCTCCCGGTGGAAGAAAATTGGTTCGCTTGGTTTCGCTACAACCATTAGGAGAGAAAGAACGTGTTTACCGTGTTACTTTTAAACCTGTAGTGGGCGACCTGGAAACAGAACAAATTGGCGTTAAAATTCTAGTTGGTTACGAAGTGCTGGTGTTAGTGCAACCCGCAACACCTGAACCAAATTTGATAGCAACTCGCAGTGGAACTTCCTTATCATTTGAAAACAAAGGCAATACAAATGTATTGTTGCGTGAGGGTAAACAATGCCCAGATGGTGCTTCAGATGATTCAGAAAATTGCAAAAGATTAATCGGTAAACGTTTATATCCAGGAAATAGTTGGTCTGTCGACCTACCTTTCAATAAGGCCGTAGACTATCAAATGAGCATAGGCACGAAGAACTCAGTAAAGACTTACAAGTAATTCTTCACACTTAGCTTACGCACATTGCATATGCAGACTTCACTGCAACACTTTGTAACTTATGCAAGCATGCTATTGCAAGCTTGCCTTTTCCTGTCTGTAACATTAATCCCGACACAACTACTAGCCGAAGATAATAAAGATAAACCATCTATTCGAGTAAAGGACACTCCGCCACCCGGATTTGAAGATCTGGTGCTACCGCAAACTACTGAAGTAGACGTTTATTACGGAAATGAAAAAATGGGTAATACGCTGGCAACCTTTACGCCTGACAGTATCGAATTAATTTATCCAGAAGAAGTAGCTTTATTAATCCCTTATTTAATTAGCACTGAAACTATCAGTCAAGCTCTCTCAGGAAAATTGGATACAAATGCTAGTGCAGTTTGTTTATCTGAATTACAAAGAGAGTGTGGAATCATTGAACCTAATATTGCAGGTGTAATTTTTGATGAGAGCCGATTCCATTTATATATTTTTGTAAATAAGCTTCAATTACAACCGCAAGGTATAGTTTCAAACAAGTTCTTGCCTGAAGTAACTGTAGCAAAATTTTCTAGTGTTAATTCTTTTTCAAGTAGTTTTAGTGGTGAAGACGGGAACACCTCGTACACAACTGGAGCAAACCATATTATCTCCCATGGGCAATCGAGAATGAGAACACAATGGGATTACTCGGATACTCGTGATTTTAGTTTAGAAAATTTATCACTACTAAATGATAACGCAGGCATAGCCAAAGAAATAGGATATTACAACTCTGACACACAGTTTAGCTCATTCACAAACACCCTTGATGTGTTTGGCACACGTTTATATGGCTCAACACGAACACGCTCTGACTTGGATTACTCGCAAGCAACAGAGATATTTTTGTTTCTGAATTCTCGCAGTCAGGTAGAAGTGTTTAGGGAAGATAGACTGATTGATGGCGGTATATACGACACAGGAAACCAACAGCTTGACACCTTGAGGTTACCTTCTGGATCTTACCCAATTACATTACGTATCACTGATTCATCAGGAAGCACACGTGAAGAGCAATACTTTTTTGTTAAGTCTTCAATTTTACCACCCATAGATCAACCTCTACACTATTTTGAAATAGGTTTGTTGGAAAAAGACGATTCAAATAACAATTTTCCAGAGATATCCAGCAGTGAACTGATACGTGTAGGAACTGCATATCGTATTAAAAATAATTTAGGTGCTTCTGCAGAGGTTATCCATTCAAAAGATAACAGTTTGCTACAAGGTGGAGTTGCCTACTTTGGACCCGGTTATATTCTACAAAATACCGCTATGCTAGGTACAGATGGTGAATGGGGTCTTCAGTTGTCAGGGCAGATCAGATTCCAAGATATATCGTTAAATATGGATTATCGTCAAGTTGAATCAAACATTGATGATGAATTTGAGGCCATAGATGTACGCATATTGCCAAGTGACTTCACACAAGGAAATATTACTGCCAGCATTCCATTTAGCAAAGGAAATCTTATCGCGCGCACCCAATATCGAGATAGATTAAATGAAGCATCCAGTACATCTTATGGTTTAGAGTATCGTTACCCACTTTTTCATAGAAACCATTATTCCATAGATGCAAATATTAGCTCATTTTTTGAAGAAGATGATTACAACCTGCAAGCGGGCTTACGAATATCCAGAATAGAAGCTAGACAGAATTTATCTATACGTCCTAGATATCTATCCTCAAGATCAGACGGTGAAACGGATGAAGGCCCAGTATTATTTGCCAACCTAAGCAAAAGTTATGAGAGTACTGATTATGGTGAAATCACCTTAAGCAGCTTCTTGTCAGAAGAACTTGATCGTTCTACTGCTGGCATACGTGGTGAAAATCTGTCGTCATTAGGGCGTTTCGACACCCAAATAGAACATGTTGATGATAACGAACGCGGAAGTTTTTTACGTTATCGAGGAAATCAGAATTCAAATTTATTAACTAACAATGGTCAGCTTGCTTTTGGTGGACAACGCAATACAGACAGTGGAGTCATTCTGGAGCTTCAAGGTCCTACAACAAACGAGCCGTTTGAAATTTTTGTGGACGGACAACCACGGGGTATTGCTAAAATCGGCAAGCGCACTGTGCTACCTTTAGCCGCATTTAAAACGTATCGCATCTCAATTCGATCCATTAGTGATGAAATACTGCATTTTGATGAAGGTCCAAGGTCAGTAACTTTGTATCCTGGAAATGTTGAAACATTAAACTATCAAGTTCAGCCGATCACGGTTTTAATTACACGCATAGAATTGACAGATGGCTCACCTGCAGCACGTATGAAAATTAAAAATGCAATTGGCTATGCTGTAACCGATCAGAATGGTTGGCTACAAGCTGAAATTACTGGCAAAGAAGCACTAGAAATCACAAAAGATGGCAACACTATCTGCAAAATCAAGTTGCCTGAACTAGAAATAAATCAAGGGGTAGCATTTGTAGACAGTTTAGTTTGTGAAAACTAAACTTCTTATTCTAGACCAACCACAATTACAACACTGCCAATGTAACGACCAGCCGGTAATTGCTGAAGATCAGAATCAGAAATTAATATTGAAATATTTGCAGTGGCCTGACTGCAAGCTCTGCGTATTCCTTGGCCTCTTCTGCCACGCAAACCACTTACTGTCTGCCCAGGCAAGAGCTCTTGTGCGCCATTTGGCCGTGGATGATCATTGAATAAAATCCTGAAAGGGAGATCTACACCTGCATCTGTGAGAACAAAAGCATTTGATGAACCTTGACCATATGCTGTAACTTGATACGGACCACGTGGACGCACCACAACACAGATATTTGCATTAGAACGAATCGGTCCTGCACCAATCACCCACCTGCCTAAATTAAAGTCTTCTAATCCATAGATGCGAATCACTGCATATGCAGAGGCAGAACAAAACAATAATAAAAGCGCGAGTAACAAGCACTTCAAATGCTTGAACATATGATGATTATTTAAGTGAAGAAGTACTAAGACTAGTCGGGAATTACAAGCAGTGTCAATGTTCCCGAATAAGCTCCACCGACCGCAGAGGTTAATTCTGTATCAGGGATTTCAATTTGAACATTTGCATTGTCAACACAAACGCCGAAAATCGCAGCAATTATTACGTGAAAAGCGGTTTCAACCTGACCATGCTCAATAAGCCCCGGGGTAAGCTGCTGTGTACCTACCGTACCGGTTTGATCATTCCAATATACGTTATAGTTTATTAGGTCGAAGCCATTAGAAAGTGTAAACGCCGATGGATCAAATCCATCACCATTTCCAGCAGCACGAATTCCATAATTGCCAAAATTCGATGTTTTAGCCACACATACGTCATCATTATCTATTAAGGTCCCATCCCCATTTCTCCAGATACCAAAATTAAAGTCACGTAAACCTTGAATTATGATACTTCTGTTGACTGCAATACCTACCTCAACCGTACCACTTGATGTAGCACCTGCTGAACCTTGTGATGCAGCTTGTAAAGTGGAAAAAGAAATTAATAAAGATGCAAACAAACCAGCTAAAAATAAATAGCTGCTTTTTTTGATTTTAAATTCTAACGATTTCATTCTAGTTATTATCATTTTTAATGTATTTACAAAACGTGCCAGCAGAAATGTACTGCTGGCACATCAGTATTGTAAAAATTAATTGACCTTAGATTATCTAGGTGCAACTAAAATAGTTACTACGTCTGAATAAGTACCTGCACCAACTACATCTAGGTTTGCAGCAGGTACAACGATATCAATAGAAGACTGCGGAGTACCACCACAAGTAGTAGAAGCAGTATCTGCATTATCAAAAGTGGTGTTTACCTGGCCAGAAAGCATTGCAGCTGAACTGTTGCCATCATCATAAGAGATGTTATAAATCACATTTGTAGTACCATCAGATAGTTGGAAAACATTACCTGCACCAGGATTTGAGCTGGTCATGGTAACGTCATAATTACCTGTTGGGTTATTGGTGTACACGCATGCATCGCTACTGCCGGTAAAATCATTACCAGGAACA
Organism: uncultured Thiotrichales bacterium; assembly: GCA_964486815.1. Taxonomy (GTDB): domain Bacteria; phylum Pseudomonadota; class Gammaproteobacteria; order UBA4575; family UBA4575; genus JABDMD01. Next base: position 2,447 of record CAZAOO010000021.1, on the reverse strand, counting down.
TGAGAGCCGGTAATATCTTGTAAAGCAGTAATCTGAATTTGATCACCTACAGTTACATCAATATCGATATCACCCTGTGAAGTACCACCCAGAGTACCTTGTGTAGCAGCCATTGCACTGCCAGCAGCAGTCATTGCACCCGCTAAGATCAAACCTTTCACTAATTTATTCATTTCCATTTTTACAATCCTTATGTAAGTTAAAAATTTACCCAAATCACTTTGGTGTTAAAATCATTTTTCTACTGAATACCCTACGAATGGGTTCAGATCACAGATCAATGAGCTAAAGTATATCTTTATATCTAATTTTCTATTATCTCGGCCGATAAGATAAAGCGCTTTAGTTACAAGAGGTTACAGCATCAGCTAAAGTGTTGGGGCGGGTCTAAAAGTGACAAATTTGGTCCATAAACCAGTTGCATATATTAACTATATCTTCGGTTTGTAACCCCAATTTATATTTCAACAATGGAAAACTTAGTTTATGAGCTTTATAAAAGACCTTGGTGCACTACGATTACTGCTTATTGCAGCAGCATTTGTTATAGCATTTATGACCCCTGAGCCCGGCACAGATGTTGACCTTGAAGGCTGGGGTATTGTCGCAACTACAGTGATACCTGCCTCAGCACCATTAATATTTATGGTACTGATGTTTGATTTTATGATGTGTCGTATTCGCATGTCAGAACAAAGTGTACGAGAAAAATTTAGCTCTATTGGCTATGTAGAATTAGCAGCAGCACTGTTCTTATTCATTATGTGGTTACCGTTCTTTTTAGCGATTGGCCAATAAATCATAACGCTGTCAAGCTACCCTAATGCTTAACTACATTTGGTTCAGCTTTTTCATTGCTGCTTTCCTCAGCTGTATTTTCCAAGCGTTAGTTAAAGATAATAGCGCGATCTTTGCGCAAGTCGTGCAAGCCACTTTTGATATGGCTTCTTTAAGTGTTGAAATTGCACTTGGCTTAGTTGGTGTGCTCTGTTTATGGCTAGGCTTTTTCACCATTGCAGAACGTGCAGGTTTTGTAGAGCTGTTAACCAAGGCTTTCCGGCCTTTATTCAAGCAACTCATGCCAGAAGTACCCAGTGACCACCCGGCCATTGGCTCAGTCACCATGAATATGGCAGCTAATATGCTGGGTTTGGATAATGCTGCAACTCCACTTGGCCTCAAGGCCATGCAAGATCTGCAACAACTAAATCCGGAAAAAGAAACTGCCAGCAATGCACAGATATTGTTTTTGGTATTAAACACTTCATCTGTAACCTTGCTACCGGTTACTATTTTTCTATTTCGTGCTCAGCAAGGCTCGACAGACCCTACTGCAGTATTTATCCCTATTTTACTAGCTACCTGTGCATCTAGTCTGGCTGGTCTATTACTCGTCGCTTTCATTCAAAAACTAAATCTATTTAATAAAACAGTATTTCTTTATATTTTAGGTTTTGCGACTTTAATAGGAATGTTATTACTATTCCTACTCAAAAGTGATCCAGCTTCACTAGCAGACCGTTCCAGCTTGTTAGGTAACTTGCTCCTGCTACTGGTAATCATTTCGTTTTTGACAATGGGTTTTCTTCGTAAAGTAAATGTGTATGACGCTTTTATTGATGGCGCCAAGCAGGGCTTTGACGTTGCTTTGAAAATCATTCCTTACTTGGTTGCTATGTTAGTCGCTATTGGGATGCTACGTGCCAGCTTAGTGTTAGATGCAGTTCTAACTGTCATTGAAAAGGTAGTTATTGCTGCAGGATTAAATCCAGATTTTATCGCAGCATTACCCACTGCATTAATGCGACCTTTCTCAGGAAGTGGTGCTCGTGCCATGCTGCTAGAGACCATGAATACTTACGGGGTAGATTCTTTTGCTGCCAACGTTGCCGCCATTATACAAGGCAGCACTGAAACCACCTTTTATGTGTTAGCGGTATATTTTGGTAGCGTTGGCATCAAGCACGTTCGCCATGCTATTGGTTGTGGCGTATTTGCAGACCTGACTGGTATTATTGCAGCCATCTTTGTGGCGTATTGGTTTTTTGCTTGAACACATGAGTGTGTGAATATGAGTCGTAACAGGGATGTTTCATCAATTTATATCTTTTATTCTTGTTCTGTCTGCTTCCGGCCATTTGGTCTTACCCTAATTCAATGGACAGTTGTTAAAGATCCGGTTGAGTTCTTTTCGAAGACTACTGGACTCACGTTGCCAAAGTAACCATGGCCTCGTTTTCGATTATAGAACACTTCAATATAGTCAAAGATATCCGCACGTGCCTCTTCACGTGTGCGATATCTTGTACGGTTGACGCGTTCCCGTTTGAGTAGGCCAATGAAGCTCTCGGCCACCGCATTATCATAGCAGTTCCCCGTACTACTCATGCTACATTCGATATGATGTTTAGCGAGCTCATCACGAAAGTCATCACTCGTGTACTGAC
>CAZAOO010000020.1:0-48005 GCA_964486815.1 uncultured Thiotrichales bacterium | reverse complement strand
GTTTGTTAGCGGTCATTTCTTAGCCTTCTCAGCGTCGATGCCCGCAAGGATTGTTTTAAGCAGTGCTTTCGTTTCCGGATCTGCGGTCTCGGCCTTTGCCTTGACGATCTTCAGAACCTTCTCGTGCTGCCGCGCGTTCGCAGACACCGACCACTGGGCAGCACCCCCAATCAGCATGGCACTGGTGTTGCCCTTGGTATTAACCAGTTTCATCTGATCAATAACCCGGAGTACGGGCTTGTCCGAGCCCGAGGCTGAAAAGTAGCCCCACATGTAGTCCAATGAGGATGGGCTGTCGATGGTCATGGATTCGATGGTCGGTGGTGGAAACGAAGCTAGCCCTCTCAATGTCTTCGCTTCTTCAGCGGCGGCGCCTTGAGCCATTTGCTCAAGAGCAGCCTTGCTTTCTTTCGAATTAGCCATCCACAGCGCCGAGTAGAGAATATGGCGGTTTGGAGTTCCCACGTAAGGCTTCACCCACCCGCCAATCTTGTCTGGATTGGCTCGGAATATTCCGGTGAAGAAACCAGATAATGGTGCCTGGACATTGTCGTTTTCGAAGAAGCCCATCGCCGTTACCGTTTCTAGGGCGGATGCGACTTCTTCAGGATGCGGAGCGAGGTAGTAGTAGGCCATCCACTGCTCAAACTGGTCGGGAGTCGCGCGCTCCGTGGCGCCGGCACCCGTGAGGGCGAGTAAGGCTACGCATGCGAGAAGAAATCTATTCATGATCGCTAACGTGAAGCTGAACGGCTATTCTTTTTCATAGGGAGGATTCCCTTTGAAAAAGAATCGTCCGATTCGGGCGTCTTTTGTTAGGTGGCGCGTTCGCGTCACCGGTGGGTCGGGCTTCATGCTCCTTGCGAACCTCCAAAGCTTCAATCTCGCATTCCTCGGTCAGCTTCACGTTAGGACGGCGCATCCATGCGCCGTCCTAACGCCAAGCAACAGCGGTGCGAACGAAGTGAGCGTCCGGGCCCGAAGGGCCGTACTGCTTGCGATTGTTAGCGGTTTTTTGCATTGTAGTACTCAATAAGCTCAGCTAAATCAGTGCCTGCGCCACCTGTAATACCCCCTGGTAAATGTTGCAAGCCTCCAAGAATTTCATACAGTGGAATTGTTGAGATGCCAAGATCCCTCATTACTTTGAGTTCAAATTCATCTTTTACCACACCATGGACTAACGTGAATTCCCACTGACAGCCAGGCCACTTTAAATCGCGGACCTTCTCTTTACCTGGAGATAAAAATTTTTTATCAACCCAAGCTTCTACACATGGCGCAATGATTTCCTGAGGTCGTGATTTAGCGCTAGTTTTTGATTTAGCAAACTCAGGAATAAATTTAGGTAGTAGTGGAGCAATGTATCCAATTGGACGCATGCTAACCTGGACTTCTACATGCCAAGCTTCGGGAAGACCTTTTTCTAAGCGAACCCCAAGAAGGTCAATTTCATGGACGCCATGCTTCAGTCCACGCATCGTAAAGAAGCCTTGGCGATTAAGCCATTCATCTACTAACGTTTCAGCTAAAAGTGCCATAGACCGCTAACGCCAAGCTAACCGGCGCGCTTTAGCGCGTCCGGTTGAGCGCCTTGTTATGTGCTTTTTATTAGAACTCAATTGCGTCAATCTCTTTCATCAATCTGTCAGTTTCTGAAAGGGCGACAATGATTTTTTGATAGTGCAAGATATCGGCAAACTCTAATTTGCGGTCTTTTCGGTCTTTGAGCCATTTTTGAGCGGGTTGATAACCACCAATGTAAAACTCCCAGGCGATTTGTGGCACGTTGTCAAAATACTGAATGTCGTTGATATATACTTTACCGTCTTTGTATTTGGGTTTACCTACTTCATTATCTCCGTCAATAGGATATTGCGTTATGTATTGCTCCACTTTTGGACTTTCCAACAAATGAATTTGGCGTATTTCTCTGCCCAATTTTACCAAAGCCCAAAAAGTAGTTGAATCCTTTGGAAATGGAATTTTCGGGAAGTCAGTTTTTAAAAAATCTTTATATTTCTCTCGGTAAGTTGGCGAATGCAAAATCGCATAGATGTAATCTAAAATATCAATTGGGGCAAATGTGTTTTCGGTAGACTCATTTTCATTGGTAAACGTAAAACCTAATTTCTCTGCTATTTGGTTTACGATTTCAGCCTTAAGGTTTGGTGTTCTTTCGGTGTCTTGCTCTATTGATTGCTGTCCGTTGGTTTCTGGGTAGAGATAGAGAGGAAAAGTAGAAGTTATTTCACTCGTTCTATTTGATACATACGAACTTTCAATTACTTTATTGGCAATAAATGCGTGTACATACTTGTCACCTGTTTTGAATTGTTTGCATAGCGTTAAACCAATATTTTTCCCATTAATAAAATGTTGCATGGTATCAGAGGTAGGTCTGGCATATAGACCACCTGATTTCCCTGTATACAAAGTATACCTTGTATCAAAAGGTCGATAACTTACTTTTGACAATACTTTATTCTGATTTTTTTCTGCATCCTCTTTAGCCCATTTATATTTCCATGATTGAGCGTCTTTTGCGCGATTATATTTTGAACGCCAACTTACTTCTTCTAAGGTTAGAATATCTTGAATTTTATCTCTTTGCTCTTTTTCAGAAATAGAAATGTTTAGTCCATCATTTGCCGTAACAAAACCTACTGAATTCTGTGTAAATAATTCATTCACTTTAAACCCATCATCATATTTTTTTTGACCTTGAAAATCCTTCGGCACGAAAAAAAAATTGGGGTAAACATTTGGAAGTTCTTTGAATTGAATGTCTCGTAAATATTTTTTGCTCAAAAAATCATATTTGTGTTCTCTTTTGCCATATAAGTCAAAATGAAATACTTTACCTAAATCATTTGGTTTTTTATTTCCTGTTTTTACAAATAAATTAATTGAAACTCCTTGCTGGATATCAAATACGTTTACATCGACACTTCCATCTGGTGCGGTTTCTTTTTTCTTACTATTGCCGTGTAAATCTATCGTGTAAATTTTGTCATAGGTTTTTAGCAGGTGCCAACGCATTCCCCTGAAAGTTGGATTGTCTAAAAATCCGTGAGGATTGATATAACCCAAAACACCACTTCCGTTTTTCTCAATGAAATGCTGACCGTATCGCAAAAACTTTACATAGTCGTCATTTAGCCAATGCTTACGTTCATTGAAGTGAACACCATCAACATATTTGTAATCTTCAATTAACTTGCTAATCCATTCGCCATTGTTAGAAGAAATTCCGCTATATGGTGGATTTCCAATGACACACATTACTGGCGTATCTCTTTTGATGTGATTGGCTTCGTTGGCTTCTGTGCTTAACCAATTTGCAAAAAGAGTTCCTGTGTCTTGATGGTGTTCTTCCAAGCTATTGGTTAAGTAAATTCTAAAACGTTTGCTGGATGTTGGTTTAAAACCTGTTTCGGTTAAAAGCAAATCCAATTTAAGGTGTGCCATTGCATAACTTGCCATGAGCAACTCAAAACCGTTTAGGCGTGGTAATAAATGTGTTTCTACATAATTGCTCCAAATACCTTGTTGCCCCTCAAACTTTTTATGAATATGTTTTACTACTTCGGCTAAAAAAGTTCCTGTGCCTGTGGCGGGGTCAAGAATTTGTACTCTATGTACATCTTGCTCCATTTGTTTGTAGCCTGTTACCGAGCGCTTGTCAGGCGTTTGGCTATCAACTTTTATGGTCGTTTTACTGGTGTCGGCTAGGCCTTGTGGCAAATCAAATTCTGTTTTTAAAATGTCGTCAACTGCCCGAACAATAAAATTGACTACGGGTTGGGGTGTGTACCAAACCCCACGCGCTTTTCTTAATTTCGGGTCATATTCACTCAAGAAGGTTTCGTAGAAATGTATGATTGGGTCTTCCATTTTGGTGGACTTGCCGAAGTTTTTTAAAATTTCATCCACATTACAGGCCAAGAAAATATCAGCCAAACTATCAACAACCCATTTGATTCGGTCGTCAATGTCAGGGCCGGCAATGTAGCCAAAAAGTTTTCGTAAAAATGGATTTGATTTTGGAATCAGTTCAGCCGCTTCCTGCCTGCTGAAAGTTCCCAAAGTAGGGTCGTGCAATCGAGCTGCAAACATTCCGTAAGCAATGGTTTGAGCATACACATCAGCAAATCCTTTGGGCGTAATGTCGTGAATAAGAATTTGTTTAAAAGCGTTCATTTGGTCTTTAAGTGTGCTGTTCTCATTATGAGTTTCATCACTTGTCAACGCCTTTTCAATAACATCAGAAAGAAGGCGGGCTTTGCCCGCCATCATTTCTGCTAATTTCTTTGGGCTTTTTATCGTTTGCCCAACGTGAACGCAAAAGTCTTTGATTAGATTTTCAAATTTGCCAAAGTTGTTAGGCAACGGAACGATTGTCCCATTTTGTAGTTCAGCAATTGCAATTTTTGTAATAAAAATTCCGTCAATGTATAAATGGAAGTCTAAATAGTCGGTGAATATTAAGTTGTTCAGCGAAGCCTTATAACGGTCAAACTGTTCTTTGTTGCCAGTTTTCTTTGCTCCTTCAAGGTCTTTGTCGCCAATATCCTTTGCTTCAATAAAACCTACTGGAATTTCTTTTTTGGTCAGAATGTAGTCGGGTGCTCCGCAAGATTGTCTTTTGGGTTCGTTGGTCGCCCTGATGTCAGGCACTAAACTTTCTAAAAGTTGTTGCAGGTCGCCACGAAAAGTATGCTCGGTCGCATTACCAAGTTTGTATCGTATATTTATGTTGTTTAGGTAATTAGTAATACTCATTGGTTACCTTACTTAGGTTTGATAGGAGACGCACATAACGACAAAGCTCAGTGGCAGGGCAAACTGGCGCTTTGCTTGCGCATGCAAGGAAAGTGACGGTTTGACCTGTCCACTGCAGCACATTGTTAGCCGTCAATCCCCCACCTCCATCTGGATCTGTCCGCCTTCACCTGGGAGTTTCGAGGCTAGTTCCGCATGAAAGAGAATGACTTCGCGCGCTGGCACTGCTCGCACCGATACGCCGTTTGCGGCCTCCTTCGTGCAGAAGGGCGGATACACGTGTATCAGCATTCCCGGCTCAAGCGCCCCTCCTTCATTGTGGAGTTTCTGAAGCGGCTGCAGGCTAAGGTATTCGACGGGATCTGCGTTCGCGCTTTCTAAAAAGTCTGCCAGGCCGGAAGCAACAGGCTCAACATCCCCCGTCTCCGCGCAGCTTCGCGTTACGGCGCGCATGGACGCGCGCCGTAACGACCAAGCTCAGCGGTGGATTTGCCGGAGCGAAGCGGAGGCAAATACGTCCGGTGCAGCGCCTTGTTGGGCCTGAGCCATGCCGCTATTTGATTCCGATGGCGACCACCATTTCGCATGGACCGACAAATCCATCAGCACCCTCGAATTTCTTTAGTTCCTGTTCTATCTCATCCCACACCGATGGACGTTCAGCTTCGGGCACGCCTGCCAGCATCTGGTGAAGGGCGCCGAACGATTCCCGCTCGAACCGGACACACTCAGCCGCCGAAGGCATTCGCAGTGGCGAAGGCACCAGCCGAATCTGAATGTCGCGAAAACCGGCCTTTTGATAAGCCGCCTCAAGAACGCCGGGACTACCCAGGCTAAAGGGCCCTGGTTGTCCGGGTAACGGGGGCGGCAGATTCGCGCGCCGCCGGATAATCGAAACGGGAACAGAGAAGAACTTATTGTTCTCAGGCGTCGAGTAGGTGATGGCAGCAACTCTCCCGCCAGACTTTAGAACACGTTTCATCCCGGTCAATGCCTTGTGCTGGTCGGGGAAGTAGATCAAGCCGACACGGGATATGACCGCATCAAAGTAGTTTTCTGGCAACTCCAAATTCTCGCCGTCCACCACTTTGGTCTCGACATTCTTCAGCCCAATGTGGCGCGCAGCCTGCTGAGCGAAATCGAGAATGTTAGAGGAAATGTCAGTCGCCAAGACGGAGCCCGTCGGACCTACGCGCTGTGCGGTCACGATGGTTTGCTCGCCCGCCCCCGCCGCAACGTCGAGGACGCGCTGACCTTCCAGGACACCGGCCATATCGAGCATGACGTTTGTCGCTTCACCCAGCCACTGGTGTAACGTGGGCCCCCAGCGATGCCATGCCTCTGCAGCCTCCTGCCATTGTTCGCGGGTAGTTGCCTTGTATTTGATCGGATCGAAAGTTGGGACAGTAGCCGGCATGGCTCACCTCATCATGAAACGGTTACTGGTTTTGACTTCGTGCGACGAAGTCTTCGTGCAACAATCATAATCAATTCTTTCCGCGTCGGCCCAACTATTAATATCGTCCATTTTTGCTAATATATCACAATGTAGTGGTAGAAAATGCGTATTTTGTCTGATATTGCATAAATATCATTATTTACATGATATCCTTGCGTGGTTGCATTGATATCACTTCATTAGGGTTTTCATGACTAAAAAACTTCTCGATCAGGTACGAGATGTTATCCGTCTCAAACATTATAGTCTTCAGACCGAACGCAGTTATCTACAGTGGATTAAACGCTATATTGTTTTCCATGCGAAACGTCATCCTAAAGACATGGGTAAATTAGAAATTGAACAATTCCTAACAAGTTTAGCGCACAGCAAAGTTTCTTCGACCACGCAGAATCAGGCATTTAATGCTTTGATGTTTTTATACAATCAGGTGTTGAATATTTCCATGAAGGATCAAAATATTCAGGCCTTGCGTGCCAAACGTAGAGAACGTATACCGATGATACTTTCCATTGATGAAGTTGACAGCATATTAGCCAATGTAACTAACCCTATACAGCATCTAGCTATTTCACTTCTGTATGGATGCGGCTTGCGTATTAAGGAACTTTTAAATTTGCGCATTCTGCATTTAGATTTTGCCCACACCACCATACTTGTAATGGACAGCAAAAGCCTTTCGGACCGCAGCGTGCCGATGCCACAAAAAATTAATATAGCGCTGCAACAACAAGTACAACATGTAGAACGATTGCACCAACAAGATATAGCGAATGGATTTGGAAGTGTTTACTTGCCGGAAGGGCTAGTGAAAAAATATCCAAATGCTGCCACACAGTTTAAATGGCAATACTTATTTCCTGCCGCATCTATTTCTACTGATCCACGTTCTGGTATTAAAAGAAGACATCATTATTACCCTACTAATATCAGTCGTGCGATTAGCAAAGCATGCAATCTTGCAAAAATATCTAAGAAAATATCTGCTCACACGTTCAGACATTCCTACGCCACACATTTATTGCAACATGGAACGGATATTCGCACTATACAAGCTTTATTAGGTCACAAAGATGTGAGTACCACTATGATCTATACTCATGTGGTGAGACAACTAAACGATCAAACCGCCATCAGCCCACTGGATTTTCAGCAAAGAGATATTATTCAAAATCACAATACAGTACCCCTGCCTACCAGTAGTGATAATAAATTAAACATGCATTCCTCTACAATCACAATAAAAGGCTACCTTGCAACTGTATGGGCCATAATTGGGCTGATATTTCTGCTTGGATTTGCCTCTTGGCGCTTATCTGCTTATACGATTGAATCTTTTTCCATGCAATGGAGTTGGATGCACTGGCTCGTGTTTGTTGGCTTTACTCTCTTTATGTTGCACAGCGAAGGTTACAGCGGCTTTCAAAAAAAGTTTTCACCGCGTTTTGCTGCGCGTTGTAAATATCTGGCTCATAATGCATCTTTACTACAGTTATTTCTTGCGCCACTTTTTTGTATGGCGTATTTTCATGCCCCTAAAAAACGTGTCATGACGACTTTTGGCTTAACCATTATGATCATAATTTTTATCTTTTCTTTTCAACTCATTCCACAACCCTGGAAAGGCTTGCTGGACTTTGGTGTAGTGATGGGATTGGTGTGGGGATTAGGGTCAACCCTGTATTTTTGCTTCAAAGCTTTTACGGATGAAACTTTTAACTGGGATAACGAAGTCCTTATCACATCTTGAACTTTTTAAGATATCTTTCATCAAAATATATCTGCACTTAATTACATAATGACCCTCTGAGACTAAGGAGATTAAAATGTTCATCGCTATGAATCGCTTCAAAATTATTCCTGGAAATGAAGAAGACTTTTTAGACATTTGGCGAAATCGTGAAACTTTTTTAGATGAGGTTCCAGGTTTTAAAGAATTTCATTTATTGGAAGGCCCCAAGACTGAGGAATATAGTTTATACGCCTCACACTCTATTTGGGATTCCAAACAAGCGTTTGAAGATTGGACAAAATCTGAAGCCTTCCGCAAGGCTCATGCAAATGCTGGAGATGCTAAACCTGTTTATCTAGGCAAACCTGAGTTTGAAGGTTTTAAAGTAGCGCTGTAATCTAAACATGCGGATTAGTGCGCTATTTTTCAGTCTAGCACTGCTCTTTTTCGCCGAGCAAAATTTTGCTGCAAACCCATTAGATACGCTTAAAAGTCTACCTTCGTCTTCTCTCTTGCTGGTAGATGAGAATATGCAAGTACTGCACAGCAGAAATTCTAATCAACCTTATATTCCTGCTTCTACTATAAAAGTTCTTACCTCCTTAATTGCACTTGAACATTGGGGAAGTGAACATCGCTTTAAAACTGATTTTTATTATGACAATGAAACAAAAAGCTTATGGGTGAAGGGTTATGGTGACCCCTACTTAGTATCTGAAGAAATAGATAGAATTGTTAAGAAAATAAAACAAACTGGAATTAGTGAACTTGATGGAATTAGTGTAGATAATAGTTATTTTAGCAAAACCATCAGTATTGATGGTCGGGGTAGTTCCTTAAACCCTTATGATGCTTCACAAGGCGCGACAGCAGCTAATTTTAATACCATTAATGTTCGTATTTATTATGATGCCGTCAGCAGTAGCGAAAAACAAACACCCTTAACGCCTTTAGCCAATAAGCTAGCCAAAGGATTAGACATTGGTACACACCGAATTAATCTAGGAAGTGCTGAATATGGCTCAAGGTATTTTTCCGAATTATTAAAAGCAAAATTAAATTTATCACAGGTTCCTACCGACACATTTTTTCAAAGTGGCAAAGTGCCAGATACTGCGGAATTACTCTTTACTCACCTAAACAGCAAAACATTAGGCCAAGTTATTAGCGCTATGCTGGAATTTTCTAATAACTTTATAGCCAACCAACTATTCTTGACTTTAGGTGCTGATATATACGCTGCTCCTGCGGATATTAATAAGTCTCAAGCGGTCGTAAAAGAATATATAAACAAGAATTTTAAATGGGCAGACTACATCATAGTGGAAGGTGCAGGGCTATCTCGAAAAAACAGAATGAGCGCCCAACATTTGGTTGATGCCCTAAGTAGGTTTAAACCCTATCATCATCTAATGCCTACGCAAACCGACGCTATATTTGCAAAATCAGGCACATTAAACAACGTCAGTACGTATGCGGGGTATATCAACCGAAACAATGATTGGTCGCCTTTTGCAATCATGATTAACCACCCTGTAAATTTCCATTTTAGAAATGAAATTGCAGTAGAATTACATAAACACTATAGATAAATGATTATGGTAATAGCGCTTTAATATCATCTACTAATGAATTTAATACATCATTATCTGACCAATAGTAATTATGACTTAACGGATTCCAACTACTTAGAACATTTCCAACATTCACCGTTATATCTTCATCCACTTCGTACTTATAACTTTCTTTAATATTTCTGGTTGATATATTTTTTAATGGCCACCCTAATGTATCATCTGGATCAAAATAGTTTTTCCATTTAAAAGAATATCCCTTACCGCGTGATGAAATTGCTTTTATTTTAGTATGTGGAATACCGGCAAGGAATATTGGAATATTACAACCGGTAAAATTAAGACTTTTTAAGTTTTTTAATCTTCTGTATCGATCTAAATCAGAATTAGGTGGAGAGTCTTCAAATCCCCCGTATCTCCAGGCACCTTGATGAGCCTCTTTTGCTTGTGCATCCCAAATATAATTTGAAATAACATGACAACCTAAAGAATGGGCAATTAAAACAAGTTTTACGTGTGGTCCAGTCGCATCATAAGCTTTGTCTAAAACATCCAGAATGCTATTCTGTACTTGCTCATAGGGACTGCCCGGTTGACCTGACCTGCGTTCAAAACCTGCAGCATCGGAAAAGCCGTATAATAGAAACTGCCTTAACCCTATCCAATCAATATCATCCTTGGCTTTAATACGAGTAAAAATATCTTTTTGATGTTTTTGAAACACATCAGCATAGTAAATAGAATCAAAATAGATATTTGACCATTTATTGCCTATTTTTTTAGCAAGCCTTTGTTTTAAATTATCTGCATAATTTTTCGGTGTATCACCCATCCCATGAATAGTTAACACTACTGTTTTATATGCCATGTAAGAAACCTCTAAACCACTATGAACAATTTATTTAAACGTTAAATATTATAACCAATTTACTATTTAAAAATGTAATAGCAGCTTAGAGCACAAACAAGTATTTAAAATACAATTTAAAAATAATTCCATATATTTAAACTTATTTATTTTATTACGTGCATAAAAAAACCCGGGCAAGCCGGGTTTTTTTACTCAGGGAGGGCTTATTTTTTTTAGTGGTGCCGCTTTAATTCAGAATTATGATAACCATCACGATCCTTTAATAAACGCCACATACCTACCAACGTTAGTCCAACAACTGTTATTTGCAATGCAATAATAAAAAATGCTTCCATTTTCCAACTCCAAGCTTAGGTTAAAAAACATCTCATTAATAAGAGATCCCACAGGGAATGGGTATTATCAATGTGATCTTCATCACATTTTATGCTTGAAGATAATCGCGCAAGAAGACGAGACAAACGGTAGGTCTATTTCACTAGATCCCTGGCTCACTGGCTTACTGGCTTTCACCCATAACAAACATCGATTGTTGGCCGGCATAGGGTAATCTTTTAAAAGAGATAGCCCCTGCTGTTTCGCAAGACCATTTAGATCATCAAAATCTCTAACCCCACTGAAAGGGTTTTGCTGCTTTAAATATTGGTCAAACCTCGCATTACTAGGGCTTGTATGTGTACCTGCATAGGAAAATGGCCCATATATCAACAGTTTCCCAGATGGTGCCAATACTTCACCCACCCCTTTAAAAAACTGCTCAACCATAGCCCATGACATAATGTGCAAACTATTTGCAGTATAAATAGTATCAACTGTTGGGGTTTTCCATGGTTGATTAAGTACATCTAACTCAATCGGTTGATTGAGGTTACTAAGAGCAGCTTCAGCAGCCCAGACATGAATACTAGGTAGGTTTTCAGCGAGATCGCTAGGTTGCCAAATCAGATGTTTTAAATGTTTAGCAAAATAAACAGCATGCTGTCCAGAGCCGCTGCCAATTTCTAAAACCGTTTTACTGTCTATGAAAGCTTCTTGAAGTACTTTTAATATCGGTTCCTTATTTTGCTCACACGATTCAGAATATAACTTTTTATACATAGACGTATTGTATGCCGATTCCCATCGTTACAGAAATGTAACTTATTAGAGCAACACAAGAGCAATTACCGATGACTGCACGGATGCGAGAGGTAGAGTAATGCATGAAGCAATTACCGCGAAGCAAAAACCGGTTACTTACTAGTTAAAACTTCATTCTCAAACGTTATACCCACCCACCCTGTTTTCATAAAATTACGAATATTCTGGTGATTATCACTATCAGGGTTTTGTAACACATCCTCACGGTAATACGCCCCAAAACAAGCTAATGTTTTTTCTTCATCAAGATTGTTTAATTTTGCAAACGCAAAGAGTTTACAAGAACCTTCGTTTTCTCCTGCCTGGTTAACAAGATCTCCGTTTGAAAATAACGAAGCTACATATACATAATTTGCATCGATAACAGCCATTGTATCTTGAAACTCTATTGTTTCTGGTGAAGTTTTAAGATTATCCAAAAAAGTATTGAGTTTCATATAAATTACTATCAGCCCTTAACCTGAGACGGTGCTTCATTATTCTCCACATCAGGATCTTTCTCACCTGTTTCAAAAAAATATACTGCAACCGCAAATACTCCAATGATAATCCCGATGATCATGCTTTTCTTCATAAGTCTAAATATTTTAATTAATGTAATTGGCTCATAGCATGCAAATCCAGGTTCACAAGCTTCCAGTTTCCATCAGCTTGATCTTCCTCATTTGCTTCGCAGTAGTAAACCTGGCCAACATTGTTGACCACAGTACAATACGCCTTAGTCACCTCATGCCTATCAAAAAATAACAATTGGTTAATATCCACCTAAATGCCCTCAACAATAATCATACTTTTAATATTGGGTCGATTTCTCTAATATCAAGATACTTATAGATTTACAAGGTCGGCTGCGACTCAAATTTCGAGATAATGGAGAAAATGCGTAGAACACACCATTGTCGCTTGTGACTCAACTGCATGGATGCAGGAGGTAGAGCAATGCATGGAGCAATTGCCGACGATGGCGGCGAGTGGACCGAGAAGCAAGAAGCTCATCAGGGATGATGTATTCAAGTCATATTTTTATGATTATGACATAGCATTGCATCGACCTATTGAGACCGCCGCCGTAAAGCGACAAAAATATTAGTAATATTCAATAAAGTCAGGTTTTATTAAATTATATTAATTAAAAAGAAAAACGAAAAATATGCAAGCTGATTTGCTTACTAAAGTAATTCTTCCAATCTCTCTCTTCTGCATTATGTTTGGAATAGGCATTTCTTTAAGGCCACTAGATTTTAAGAAGATTGTTAGATCACCTAAAGTCGTGGCCATTGGTATTTGCGCGCAAATGCTCTTACTGCCATTGATCGCTTTTATTATTGCTACTGCGTTAAAACTACCGCCAGAAATTGCTGTAGGCCTAATGATTATTGCGTTAGCTCCAGGTGGTGCAACATCAAATATGTTCACTTATTTATCTAGGGGCGATGTGTCTTTATCCATCACCTTAACCGCATTAGTAAGTTTAATTGCGCCTTTCAGCATTCCTATCCTTGCTGGTTTGAGTATGGATTATTTTATGGGTAGCAATACAGCATTTAACTTGCCTATTGTTAAAACGATTGTTCAATTGTTAGTAATTACTGTTATTCCCGTTGTTTTAGGTATGTTCGTCTTGTCGCGTTGGGAAATTCTCGCAAAAATAATTGAGCCTATACTCAAATGGCTTTCAATCTTATTTCTGATATTGATCATTGTTTTAATTGTATTAAAAAATAACGCTAATATGACTAGTTATTTTTCTCAAGCAGGATTAGCAACGTTAGTACTTAATTTCGCTGCTTTAATTTTGGGGTATCTACTTTCCAAATTAGCAAAACTTTCACATCCCCAGACCGTAACAATCGGTTTTGAAGTTGGCATTCAGAATGGAACGTTAGCCTTAGTCGTTGCAGGAACATTAATTGGCAATGATGTCATGATGATTCCAGCTGTTACTTATTCATTGATTATGTTTTTTAGTGGCGGTTTATTTGGCTGGTGGATGAATAAGCGCACATAATTTGAATTGAACAATCCGATCATTTCCTCGTTATGATAAAGTGTTGCATCGACTCATTGAGATAACCTTGAGATTACCACCGAAATCAAGCATTTCCTGCCCGATTAAACAGGCTTATAGTACCTTACTTAATTTACAGTACTCTTGTTTTGATTGCTGATTTCGAGTTCTATTTCAGATACAAGCTCTTTAGGCAATCCTAAACGCATCGATAGCATGGTTAAATAGTTTCTTTCTGCTTCATTTATTTCATTAATAGCCATTAAAGATACTGCATATATTTCACTGGCTAATTCGACAGATGTAGCAGACTCAATCAACTCATCCATATTTATGCTTTGACTCATTTGATGCATTAATAGTGATTCTTCATCTTCATTCAGGTTAAAGGATTTAATTTGTTTAAATATTGTTTGACTCTCATCCACATCCATTTGGCCGTCAGCCCGACTTGCTGCAATCATCGCTTTTATCAGTATTAGCTCAAGCTTTTGTAACGCTTGGGTGTCATTTTTTAGTGGCAGGAAGCTTGAGTTATCTGGCACGGTGAGAAGTGGATTATGTTCAGCAGTAGCACTGTTAGCAGTTCCATCTTGTTTGCTGGAATATTTTTTATATGCGCTATAGGCTAACGCTCCCATAGCGGCTACACCACCAACCTTCATGGCACTCTTGCCAATCTTGCGTCCTTTTTTGCTCATCAGGAAAGAACCTGCCAAGCCGCCAGCTAATCCACTCACTAACCCTGTAGTTGCACTACTGGCAAGTACTTTATCAAGAATTCCATTAAAATTTGTCATATTTATTAATCGCTCATTTTTATTAATCGCTCATTGTTTAATTTTAAAAGGTTTAATCCTAAACTGGATTTTATTAGCAAAAAGCTTAAATGAATATTCGTATTTTATGATAGAAGTGTACGATTTTATCGATTCTTGGTTTAATCCAAACGATATTTAATTAATCGTAATTTCCTGAAATCCTCCTACTAGATGAATACAAATACTAGCGATTTAAAATGATTATTAACTTTCAGCCAGTAATTTTTTAACCGGTATTTGTTTAGTGCGTTGAATGGATATATATCCTGCCACTAACACCAAAAGAGGTGCTAGCACCAAACACAGAATTGCAGTTTTAGGGTTAAAGATAAACTGCCCTTCTATCAAATAATTAGATAAAGCAAAACTGATTATGAGATTTAGCAGATATGCAATGACACCTGCTATTAAACCAATTAAAAGAAATTGTGTACGAAAGACTTTTTGTATTAGTTTCGTATCAGCACCGACCGCTTTGAATATGGCCGTACTGTAAGATCTATTCTTGCGCAGTATCATTTCTATCGAAATAAACACTAATACACTGGCAAACAAAGCAAAATACAATACGGTTTCAACTGCATAGCTTATTTTTTGTGCGATACCGCGAATTCTATTTAACAAGAAATCTACATCGAAAAAGGTGGCGCTTGGGAACTGCTTTACAAAATCTCGCAATATAGGTCGTTGCTGTTTATCTAAATGCAGACTTCCCATGTATGAAACAGGTAAGCCATCCAACACTCCTGAATTGAAGATCATATAAAAATTAGGTGTAAAAGACTCCCACTCTACAGAGCGAATACTAGTGACGACTGCTTCCACAACTTGGGTTTCTACCGTGAATGAAAGCTTATCGCCTAATGTAATTTCAAGATTTTCTGCCAAACCTTCTTCCACAGAAACTGATGCAGAATTTTTATCTTGAGTTTCTGTATGCCAATCACCCTGTATGATTTTATTATCCTTAGGCAATTGCATATTCCAGGTAAGCGCCAGATCTCTTCCTAACGACTCATCTTGACGTTCAGTTTCTTTACTTACATATTCTCGGATTGGTAGGTCATTGATGGCACTTAAGCGTCCACGAACTACCGGATACAACGGACTATGTTCCAAATCCTGCTCATTTACCTTATCAAGGAATGATTGCTTTTCATTCTCGAATAAATTGATTGCGAAAATATTGGGTGCATTATCTGGCACCTTTGATTGCCATGAAGCTACCAAGTCATCTCGAATTGTGGAAATTAGTGCGAGCGAAAAGAAAGTAATCGCAATAGCAACCACTTGAACGATTACCATACGACGGTTAGCCTTTAGACTTCTTGCTGTAAGTTTCGTTGAGACGCTTTTCGATTCACTGTGTCTTGCATACCAACTTATAAAATAATTTGTTATAAAATATGCAAGTAAGACAAACAAAAATAATACAATAATTATGTACAAACTAATCTTTACTTCTTGTGTCCCTACATAAACGATCGCCGACAAACCAATCAGCATCGCTAGAACTGTAAAAATAACAGGTTGCTGCTGTGTTTCTGTCCGATTGAGCAATAGCTTTGGTGCAGTCTTTAAAAGCTTATTTAAAAATGGCCCTGCAAAGCTAGCCACCACAACGAACGCTGTAAATGCACTTAGCAAGAAGGGTTTAATACTTGCAGCAGGCAATGCTTCAGGAATCAAATCACCGAGGCTTCTTAATATAAAGATATGTGCTACGCCGCCTATCATTAAACCAATTATTACTGCGATTAAACTAAACACTATAAATGGAACCGCTACCGCAGCAATCATTCTTTTACCTTGCAGCCCTAAACAACGTAGTAGTGCATATTGATAGGTCATTTCATTTGCATATTGGAAACTCACCAATGCCGCCGCGACCGCACCCAGCAATACCGCTATGAGTGCCGTGATATGTAAAAACCGGTAGGCGCGATTTAGTGTATCCGCTAACGTCTGATTCGCAGCATCGATGGTGATGAATTCTTGATTCAGCTGCATACTAGACGCAAGTTCTTGTTGTAGCTTTTGCAATTCAGACTCTTCACCTGCAAAAAGATAACGGAACTTTACACGACTACCTGGGCGTACTATTTGAGTTGTCGCTACATCTTCCCAGTTCATCATTATCCGAGGGGTAAAACTATAAAAACTATTCCCTCGATCTGGTTCATAGACTAAAATTTTAGAAATTTTAAAGGATGCTTCGCCAACGTTGAGGTATTGGTTTAACGAAAGACCCAGTTCATTCAATACCCGGTCTTCTACCCAAACCTCACCTTTTTCAGGTATTACTTGAATAGCATGAGAATCCCCATAAAGCTGACTGGATACTTGAAGTTCTCCCAGCAATGGATAACCATTAGATACTGCTTTAACACTTGATAATAGAAATGCTTCTTGCTCATCTCCTGTTTGATTGGAACTGGTTTGATTGGAAATTGCTTCACTAGTATTGGCATCATTAACATTGGCATTAGCCATAGTTTGAAAAGTAAGTGTTTTAGCATTACGAATTGAAAATGGTTCTATAATCGCTTTTTGCTCATCACTCAATTCTGTAGTGGACTGAAGCACCAGGTCGGCTGCAATGACTTCTTTAGCCTGACTATTGAATAGCTGTTCTAGTCGATCTCCGAGCAAAGTAATACTAAACGTAACCGCACAGGCGATGGCTACTGCGATGCAAAATAAACGCATGGGGTTTTGGCGCAGCTGCCTGACCAATAGATTATTATAGAAAGTAAACATAATTATTGATTTTGAGACATATCTTTATGTAACTTGCCCTCATACAACTCACCTTGATCTAGTCGAAAACACTTATTACAACGCTTAGTTAGTGATTCATCATGCGTTACCAATACCAATGCTGTGCCTTTCTCTTGATTAAGCTCAAAAAGTAGATCAATAATTTTAGCGCCAGTATTACTGTCTAAATTCCCGGTTGGTTCGTCTGCCAATAATAAAGGCGGGGTTGTAGAAAATGCACGAGCAATTGCCACACGTTGTTGCTCACCACCAGACAAAGTGGTCGGAAAATGATTATTTCTATGACTCATGCCTACGCGCTCTAACAATGAAGTTGCTTTCTCTTTCGCTTGAGCATCATCATTAATCTCTAGTGGCAGCATTACATTCTCTAACGCTGTAAAGCCCGGTAATAGATGAAATGCTTGAAATACAAAACCTACATATTGATTGCGTAGCGCAGCACGCTCATCTTCACTCAATATTTCAAGCTTATGATGGAACAATTCAATGCTTCCTGTGGTCGGAATATCAAGGCCAGCTAACATACTTAGTAAGGTGGTTTTACCGGAACCAGATTGACCAATTACAGCTACACTTTCTGCCTTATTAACTTGAAAATTAATCTCTTCTAAAATCGAAATTGGCCCTTCTTCAGTAGTGACATTTTTGCTAACTTGGCTACAACGAATAACAGATGAATTTGAAATGACTTTTCTCCGTATTGTAATTATTACTTTCCTGGCTATTTTTTTGACTACATTTAATCTTTGCCATGCCAAAGATAATACAATTTTAGTATTAGGTGATAGCCTCAGTGCTGCCTATGGCATTCAGATCGATCATGGCTGGGTCAATCTACTGCGAAACCGTTTAGATAACTATAGCGAAGACAGGCAATGGAATGTAGTCAATGCATCAGTTAGTGGAGAAACTACCTCAGGTGGTCTAGCACGTCTTCCCAACTTGATAGAGAAATATCACCCTGTACTGTGCATTATTGAGCTTGGTGCGAATGATGGCTTACGGGGCCAGTCTACTTCACTAATGCAGGAAAATTTAGAGCAAATGGTAAAACAATGTAATTCTACCGGCACATCAGTTCTTCTAGGCATCAAACTTCCACCAAATTATGGTGAAAAATACACGCAGGCTTTTCATCAGGTTTATTCTGATCTAGCCAAGCAGTGTGATATTCCGCTAGTACCTTTTTTACTCGAAGGCATTGCATTGAAAGATGAATATTTACAAGCAGATAGATTACACCCTACCACTGAAGCACAACCCATTATTTTAGACAATGTTTGGCCAACCCTTGAGAATTTATTGGATTCAATCTAAATTTAGATTATGGATTGGCATGTGTACATTATCGAAACCGATGATCATTTTTACTACACCGGCATCACTACTGATATTGAAAGGAGGTTTGAGCAGCATGCTAATGGCTCAGGTGCAAAATTTTTTAATGCACATAACCCTAACAAGATTATTTACAGTGAAGATGGACATACACGCAGCAGTGCCAGCATACGCGAAGCCGAAATCAAAAAATTAACTAAACAAGATAAAGTAAAGCTAATCAAAAATTCTATTTGACTCAAAAACTGGTTAACTTAAGAACTGATTAGCTTAAGAATTGGCTTCGCTTTTTGATGTGCTTTTTAACATTGAGAAGGCCATAAATAGTAACAGCAAACTACCTATGATTAAAACACCCCATAGAATCATATTTTTTGGTGTTACTTTTATCAAATTCTCTTTCAGCACTTCTTCACCACCTAATACTTCCACTTTATTAGACATTGAAGCCTGAGCAATCAGTTGATCTTCATCCTTACTGGCAGTATTGAAAAAGGTATTTTGGCTAACTGTTTTTGTCGCATAAGCATTACTCCCGTATGCAAGCACAAACGGGCTACCACCACGCGCTACAAATGTTAGCACATGGGGTTGCCATAATAAATTAATCACCGGTGGCTGTTGTTCAAAGCCACTGCCGCGAGTGATCACCTCAAGTTTCCATTCACGATCGCTACTTGCTGAGAGTTCTATTAGATCATTGTTTAAAGTTTCACCATTATTGGTAATTTTATAAACCGTGCCTGATCCTCGTAGCACCCAATTATTATCATCAGAATCTCGAGAATACACTCTGCAATCTGCCATAACATTGTTTTCTGGGATCTGTACTTTTAACTGTTTTTTTATGATCTTTGCAGACTGAAGGTAATAACTGACCTGTTTGTTATTTTCATCATGCATACCCGTTATATCTTCAGTAATACTAAATGGACGTTCCTGCTGCTGACTTACCAGTAATTCTATTTTTTTGATATCAGGCCTATGCTCACCATGAATACTTAATCGATAAAACTTTTTACCAAAAACATTAAGCTTGATTAAATTATGCTTAACAATGGCATCGTTGGTCTTTAATTGAGCCAAGTTCACACCTTTTGCTGCACTTTGCCAGCTTTTAAAATCATTGGTAATTTCTATATCTGCCGAGAAAAAAGTACTCACTTCTTGATTGAGGTCCCAATCCAGTTTCAATTCAGTTCCTTTACCCTCTAACTCTCCTATCTCACCGATATACACGTCTATTTTAGAACCTGACTCATCCTTATCTATCGCTCGTAGGCTTAAGCTAATATCTACGCCTGAAGATTTATATTTTTCAATTAAATTCTCAAGGCCATCTGAATTACTTGTAAGCTTTGCATAAGAAAGTATTTTAGAGGTTGTTTGTGAGTCTTTCTTTTGTGTAGCTACTCTATGTGGCACTACTCCTCCGCTAGCATTAAACACACGTATATCATTCAAGTTCTGCGACTTCACCTTTTTATATACAAGGTAAGGTACCAAAGCTTGTTGTAGCGGCTTATCTTTTTTAACGATGATTTCACTTCCCGCATAAAATTCTTGCATCATCAGCTCTTTATTCTCTGCATAAGCTACTGTCGATGTTATACATGCAGTCATCAACAACAATATTATCTTTTTCACGTGTCAGCTCCTAGCGTATTTTCCTTATTGCTTCCCTCATCTTTTTCCTTGTAGTTTTTCTTGTCGTCTTTTTGGATATTTTTTGGTGGCACAGGAGAAAAATATCCTACTAACAGTAACAACACACCTACTACCAGGAATGCAATGATTCGCTCTACTGTCCCAGAGTTTGATAAATCCACCAAGAACAACTTCACCACGACTACACCGATAAGAGCTGCACCAATCATCCAGGTTGCACGATGTAATTTTTTCGAACTATAGACCATAATTATGACTGCAATCGTCGCCCATAATATCGAGAAAGTCGCTTGCACTAGCTGTGAAGCAAGCATAATCTCCAAGTCGTAGGGAACACCTTTCCAGAAGTGAATAATGCGCAGTACAAACGTATTCATCCAAACAAACAAACCTATAAACAATAACCAACTTGCACGCAGCTTGGTTAAGCCTTGAAGTTTATCTTCAAAACTTGAAGTTATGCTCTGGTAATATTTTATCAAAGCCAATAAAGCCACCAAAGTTGAAATATCTGCAGGATTTAAGAACGGTATATACGAAAGTGGTGCAGGATCTCCCGGGCCACTTAGATTCATAAACAACGCCCATAACAAAACATAAGCCGCAACTATCGTTGCACTCACCTTCAGATATGCAGTTTTATGCCTGAGAATTGGCCACTCTACTTTTGGACCATATGCACAGATGCTCCACAAGGCAATTGATGGCAACAAACCCCATACCATCCAATTCCACGTCTGGGACCATTCTGCAAGACGTTCGAGCCTCCAACCCAGCTCCCATGAAATAACTATTAATGAAATCAAGATTCCGCTGACATGCATCCAAGCCGTGGCTTTGCGGTTTTCTTTATCAAACTGACGCAAACACCAATACAATGCCACTATTGCGATCGGCCAAGCAATCCATCCACCTTCTGCTGAAGGATGACCATTAAACACAGCCACCACAAAGCCAATAAATGCCAACAGTGGCACGTACACATGCAAGACATTTGCAAGTTGTGGCCAGGAAAGCCACTTTGCTGCCAACATACTACCAAACATAGTTAAGGCTAAAAAACTTAATGCAGCTGCTAGGAAATAATTATTTATATTTAATGACAGGATTTGTGCCAATCCAAATAGAATCCATATAGCCAACCCTGAAATTAGCAGTGCATGTGAAACAAATGGATATTCATATTTAGTAACTTCATCACGATTCTTGTGTAGTACCTGTGCTGCAAACATAATGGCGAAGAACAATATTATCGATCCTAAATAATCACGCGTACTAATAAGGTTAGACATTAAGCCAACATCTAAGTCAAGGATAAAAATTGCGCCAGCAATTACCAACAAGACCAAACCAAAAGCACGTGCCAGCCATTGTTTCTGCCTTGCACCAATCCATACGATGGCTGCGCCTTCAAGCGCCCATAGCGCAGAAGTTATATTACTTTCAAATGCAAACGGAATCGTTAAAGTTGCAAACACAATTCCAATACTCAGAAATGACTCTGTAATTAAACGCTTTTCTTCGCCCAGTTTTTTATTTAAGAAATACGCTAATGCTATATAGTAAAATGCTAACGCTAAAGAGCTAAACGCCATACCATATTCAATATTTTCAACCAACTTGGCTTGCAATGCAAAGGCAATTAGTGGTGTACCAAAAACGATGGTTCCATCTACAATATTTTTTACATTCGATTGCTTTCTAACTGCATAAAATACTGCGAGCAATGTATATATAAGAAAGAATGCAATCAAGAATGGCTCAGTGGTGTTAAAGTGTTCTGGCTTATAGGCTTTGTATCCCCACATACTTGCAATCACAAACGTAAATACAAAACTAATTACATTCAGCATCCGCCAGGATTTAAACCAAGCGATAAATAACACTCCAAAGTTTAGTACAATGTAATACGAAAATAACGCCACATGACTTCCCTGACCAGTTGACGCTAATACAGGTGCCAGGAAACCACCTACTGTGCTTAATATAGCGAGCGTTCTTGAATCTTGCTTGACCGATATAATTGCCGAAGTCACCGCAATTAACACTAATAATGCAACCGAAATGGTTGAAGGTAACAAGTGGTAAAGCCTAAATGCTGCATAGACCGTCAGGTATAGAAAGCCTATGCCACCACCTTGCAGCGCTACTGCATAACCAGGTCGCTTATCTCGCAGACGCCAACCCAGGGCAAGCATAGCAATACCCCCTATTGCAACAGCGATGAGTCTATATTCAATCGGGAATAAAGCATTCTCTGCTGCCAACTTGACTAAAAAAGATACACCGAAAAACAACACGACTACACCAACTTTCACCAAGACATTGCCGGTGGTAAAAAATCCTAAAACCGCATTGAAAGTATTCGATAACCCCTCTAAGAATGCATTCTCTTTATACTCAACCGGTTTAGTCGGTTGTTTTGAATAATTAACATCGCTGTCATCAGAACTTTGAACGTTTACATTATCTTGAACAGGTGGTTGTTCTTCTATTGTTAGTTTTGCTTGCTCACGAGCTAATGCAGTATTTTTAATTGCTTGAGCAAATTGATCTTTAGGTGTTTCTGCTTCCTCATTCTGTACTGGAATCTCATCTGACTCTTGATAAGCTTTGGTTGACTCTTGCTGTGCATTACTCTGAGAAGAGGCTTGCAAAGCATTTACTTTGCTTATCAAGCCTTTAACTTGCTCAACGGTGTATTTTTCTCTAGTTTTAAGCAGTAATAATTCACCAAGTAAATATCCTATAGCCGCCCCTGCAACTGCACCTAAGCCATTTTGGCCTACTGCCAAGCCAACAATAGCTCCGATAATGATATATACAAAATTCATATTTACCGCCTTATTATTTTCATGTAGCTAAAGTAAATCGAGCTAGTGTCTATGATAGTAAGAATTATTTATATAGTCTTGAAATAGCTGGGTAGTTTGTAGTTTGTAGTTTGGGGCCATTACTAGATAGTGCTCTTGTTCTTCTGTAAGCATCGAAAGAAGTGTAGCTTCAAAGTATTTGTTAGATCTACATATTTTGTAGGAATCAAGCATGTGCAAACATGAAGAAAACTGATCATATTGCTTACATTTCTAATAACCACACTATTATCGGGATGTACAACTTTTATGCAACAACTCACCGACCAAGAGGTGCATAGAGGGGTGTCATCCAGCTTGGTTGTTTACCTTTACCCAAGAGGTGAAACACCAGCAGAGCGCTGTAACTGCATATCGAAAAGTAGCTATCCTTACGTGTCGGTATAACATTTTTTCCAAGCTATGCCGACGGCTTCATAGCCTTAATCGCAAGTCATAAATCAAAATTAATAAACTAGATAAAAGGAGTGTTTAATGAAAAGCACTTTACAAATGAAATCGTAGCTATTACTGACACCTATCTACGATCAAGTCGAGGATTTGGCAATGTTGATCAAATAGTCCGTTTATATTCTTTAGATGCAGGTGGTGGAGGTAAGTGGCTCTATGAAATGGGTAACACTTAATATTCATTATATCTGTATTACTAACTAAGCATGCTTTACACACAAATCACAAAACAAAACTTCTACCATTCTAGAGATTTTGAAAGTACTCGCCTGACCAGCGCTTTTAGCAACTGAAATATCAGCAGTTATTTATCGCCCAGGTAACATCCAGTGCTTGTCGGTTTTGCCAAATATCATGCACACGAAATATTTTTACACCTGCTAAAACTCCAAGCGCTGATGTTGCACAGGTTGCAGGCATTCTTTCACGTGGGTCTTCACGATTTGATATCTCACCCATGAATCGTTTTCGACTGGTTCCAAGCAACACCGGGTAACCTAGATCTACAATTTTCTTAAGATCTCGCAATAATTCTAGATTATGTTGGGTGCGTTTACCAAATCCTATACCAGGATCTAGAATAATATTAGCTTTATTAACCCCTAAACTCTCTGCATGTTTCGCACTTTCAACTAAGTATTCTGACACTTCACCTGTTACATTTTCGTAACTAGGATTGTCCTGCATGTTTCCTGGCTCACCCTGCATATGCATCAGGCAAATTGGCGCATCAGTCTTTGCAGCCAACTTGAGTATAGATTCATCTTCACGACCTGCACTTACATCATTCAGCATCGTTGCACCGGCATTCAAAGCTGCTACTGCAACTTCAGACAATGTAGTATCAATACTAATATGAATATCTTTACCTGCATTCAGAGGCAATTCTTTGCGCAAGCCCGCAATTACATCTAATACTCTTCTCTTTTGCTCTGTTGCACCAATGCGTTCTGCGCCTGGCCTTGTTGATTCTCCACCAATATCAATAATATCTGCGCCATGCTCTACCATTTCTAAACCACGTGTTATCGCATCTTTAGAAGAAGGATACATTCCACCATCAGAGAAACTATCCGGTGTAACATTAAGCACTGCCATTAATAAGGGTTTTGTATAATTAAGCTGCATATTAGTTATAACTATTTTTTATTATGGTACCACTTTTATGCTATTACCTATTTCTATACTCATGAGATCTTTTCCCATATACAACTCACCCGCATAGTTGTCTTTTACTTTCTGTAGCACTTCTTCTTCTGAAGTGCCGACAATAATTACATGTGTCATGATTGCAACGCGAGGTTTTATTTCATTTAGTAACTTTGCCAATTGCTGAGTATTGGTATGATAATTCTGAATTTTTTGTAAACGTGGATTCCTTTCTAAAATATTATCTTCTACCGACATAATCTCATGAATCAGTAAATCCACACCTCGTGAATGATCAATAAGATTCTGAGAGTAAGTTGTATCACCTGAAATGACCAGCGAACGTTCTCCAAACTCGATGCGATAGCCATAGGCTGGATCTACTGGCTGATGATCAACTAAAAATGCAGTTACTTTAACACCATCTTCAGAATAGATAACACCGGGTTTTATATCATTTGCGATCATAGCTCCTGACTTTAAATCCAAACCTGAATACTGATTACGTAATTGCACATCATAGAAATAAGCTTGTCTTAAATGTTCAACAAAAGATTTAGTTCC
This sequence comes from uncultured Thiotrichales bacterium, assembly GCA_964486815.1. Taxonomy (GTDB): domain Bacteria; phylum Pseudomonadota; class Gammaproteobacteria; order UBA4575; family UBA4575; genus JABDMD01. The sequence continues at coordinate 22,789 of CAZAOO010000020.1, read as the reverse complement.
ATTAGGTCCATAAATATTCAATGGCTCGGGGCGTTGATATATCCAGCCGGTTAACCAAATATCGTCTAATGCAGAAATATGATCTGAATGTAAATGAGTAAGAAACACTTGTTGAATTTCAGAAGTAGGAATATCAAGTTGTTGTAATCGTTGCACCACTCCCCGACCTGAGTCAAAAAGCAAATACTTTCCACTCACTTCAACTAATACGGCAGGGCCATTGCGATCTACACTTGGACGAGGGCTGCCTGTGCCCAGCAGTGTTACTTTCATAAAGTCTGCACTGCATACTGATGCATACAGGATTATGACTAAAACAAAAAATGATTTATTAATCAGTTTCATACAGTCACTAAAAATAAGGTCCAAACATACCGCAAATAAATCTTGTTGAATTATTTTTCAACACGCAATACCGCTAGAAAAGCCTCTTGAGGTATCTCTACTCTACCGATTTGTTTCATACGTTTTTTACCGGCTTTCTGTTTCTCTAATAGCTTTTTCTTTCGTGTAATATCTCCACCATAACACTTAGCAGTAACATTTTTACGTAAGGCCTTAGTCGTAGTTCTTGCAATCACCTTTGAACCTATTGCCGCTTGAATTGCCACATCGTACATCTGTCTAGGAATTATTTCCTTCATCTTAATTACAAGATCTCTTCCAAAGTTTACAGCTTGATCTTTATGCACAATAAGCGAAAGTGCATCTACACGTTCGCCATTAATTAATGTATCTAACTTTACTAATGGCGCAGCTTGAAATTTAGAATGGTGATAATCAAAAGAAGCATAGCCACGACTCACAGACTTAAGCCGATCAAAGAAGTCTAAAACCACTTCACTCAATGGCAACTCAAAATTAATTGCAACTTGATTGCCATGGTAATTAAGATTTTTTTGTACCCCACGCTTCTCAATGCATAAGGTAATTACATTACCTACGTAAGCGTGTGGAACCAAGATTGAGGCATGAATAATAGGCTCATGTATCTCTTTAATTTTTCCAGTCTCGGGCAAGTCGGATGGATTATGTATTTTTTTTACTTCGCCATCTGTAGTATGCACTTCATAAATTACAGTTGGGGCTGTAGTGATAAGATCTAAAGAGTATTCCCGCTCAAGACGTGCTTGAACAATTTCCATATGTAGCATGCCTAGAAAGCCACACCGAAATCCGAACCCTAACGCATCTGATGATTCCGGCTCAAAACTAAAAGCAGAATCATTCAAACTAAGTTTATCTAAGGCATCACGAAATGATTCATAATCCTCTGAATTAACAGGAAATACTCCTGCAAAAACATTAGGCTGAACTTCTTTAAAACCACCTAGCGCTTTTTCTGCAGGATTAGAAGTATCGGTAAAGGTGTCACCTACCTTCGCGGCAGTGATATCTTTAATTCCACAGATGATGTATCCCACCTGCCCGGTGTTCAACATCTCGCTCTCTTTTCGTTTTGGTGTAAATACACCGACTTTCTCAACCTGATGGCTGCGTCCTGTAGACATAGCCGTAATCTTTTGCTTTGGTTTTATTTTCCCTTGCTTTACGCGCACTAAAGAAATGACACCCAAATAACTATCAAACCAGGAATCAATAATTAAGGCTTTTAGTGGCGCATCAGTCTCTCCGACTGGCGCAGGAAAACGTTGAACTATTGCTTCTAAAGCTTCTTCAACTCCAAAACCTGTTTTCGCACTTACTAGTAAAGGATCCGTTGCATCAATTCCAATAACATCTTCGATTTCCTCAGCTACACGATCTGGATCAGCCGAATCTAAATCCATTTTATTTAAAATAGGAAGAATCTCAAGACCGAGATCGATTGCGGTATAGCAGTTGGCTACACTTTGCGCCTCAACGCCTTGTGAAGCATCGACAACTAGCAATGCACCTTCACAGGCGGCTAGCGAACGGGATACTTCATACGAAAAGTCTACGTGCCCCGGGGTATCAATAATATTTAGTTGATACGTATGACCATCTTTAGCTTTGTAATTGAGCGATACGCTCTGGGCTTTAATTGTAATACCACGCTCACGCTCTAGATCCATTGAATCCAGTACTTGTGCGCTCATTTCACGTTCCGACAAGCCGCCACAATGTTGGATAAAACGATCTGCTAGAGTAGATTTACCGTGATCGATATGAGCAATGATAGAAAAGTTGCGAATTCGCTCCATAGAATAATGTTGGAGTGTTCCTTAAGACCTGGTTGAGTTTCATACTAGTAAATAACAGATCTAATTATCGCTTATTTTTAGTAACTATTACTAACCTTTCCTATCATTCTTGCAAACATTTTTCGAGCCTTATCTCTTTAGGGTCAATGATGTTTTGTTTCCTCATTCTTTCTCAGGAATTCTCATCGCCAGGAATTCTGGACCATGAGAACGTTGCACAAGTATAGATATGAACTTACCCTCTGGCAGATCATTCATCAATTTTGTAAAAGCCGAGACAGTTTCTACAGGCTCTCCATTAATCATCTGGATAACATCGCCTTTTCGTATACCTGCATTTTTGGCAACTCCATTTTGAGCGTCTAAAACAAGTAATCCACCACTCTCCAATTCCAGGTTATCCATTTCTTCATTTGTTAATGGACGCAGCACCAAACCAAAGACTGAGTCTTCAGCCTCCTCTTCAGGAGTTACTTTATTTACCAAGGACTGATCTTTATCAGGCAGCTGTCCAATTTCTAATTTAACCGTTTTAGTCTTTCCGTTACGCATGATTTTCAACTTAACGGTTTCACCAACTCGGGTGCGGCCAACTAAAGGTGGCAAAGATGCAGAATTTTTAACTTCCTCATCATCATAACTAAGAATGATATCTCCAACTTGAATATCTGTATCCTGCGCAGGACTTTCTGGCAAAATTTTTGCAACGAGTGCACCAGTGGGTTTAACCATACCAAAAGATTCTGCAAGTTCACGCGTGACTTCTTGAATATAAACACCTAACCAGCCGCGAGAAACATACCCACTAGTCTTTAATTGATCCACTACATCCATGGCATCTTCAATTGGAATTGCAAACGACAACCCCATAAAACCACCTGAACGAGTATAGATTTGTGAATTAATACCTATCACTTTGCCATCAAGGTCAAATAATGGGCCACCAGAATTACCTGGATTTATCGCTACATCCGTTTGAATAAATGGCACATAGTTCTCAGTTGGAAGACTTCTACCTTTTGCGCTCACTATTCCAGCCGTAACGGAGGCATCAAACCCAAATGGCGAACCGATGGCCAGTACCCACTGCCCAACTTTCACTGCACCTGAATCCCCAAGTTTTACACTAGGAAAGTTTTCTCCTTCCAGCTTCAATAGTGCAATGTCGCTACGCGGATCACTGCCCACCATTTCAGCCACCAATTGTCTACGGTCACTTAGTTTGACGATTATCTCGTCTGCGCCTTTCACTACATGATGATTAGTAATTACGTAGCCATCATTTGAAATGATAAAACCAGAGCCTAATGAGCGTGAATTAAAAAATTCATCCCGTCCATTGCCACCATGCTCACCAAAGAACTTCTCAAAAAAATCTCCAAATGGACTGCCCTTAGGCATCTCTGGCAAATCCATACCAGGTGGCAATCCACGTTTAATTTCTGTTTGTTTGCTGGTACTGATATTCACCACTGCATCTGCATGCTCTTCAACAAGCTCAGTAAAGTCAGGCAGATTATAGCGAGCAGCAGCTTCAAATGAAGCAACACTAATTAATAATGAAATACTAATTAAAAAAACAGTAAAAACATTCCTACTCTTCATAACCTTCACTCCACTCTGGATCTAATGATTTATTTAAATCCTTATTTTTATAAACTATTCTAGAGAATTCGCTTATTCGCAAATAACTTGAATATCTAGACATTTTAAAAAGTAAAAAAGTTTAACCTGTAATACGATATTTTAAATTTAATTTAGCGGCGTATAGGTAATCGATGAACCAATCATCTTTACCGTTCCTTGAGGCACTTCACCTACAACGGTAATTTGATGCTGATTTAGATCTCTAGCATAAGCATTGATTACGCCTTTTTTATGTGCACCCTGGTACATATGACTAGGATCATCCACTTTACTGATAAATACCGATACCGAAGCCAATCCATCCGTAAGTACCATATGTTGCACAGGATTATTGCTTGCACTCATTAACCTTCTTGTAACACTTTGCAATGAAAACCCAGGTGGAAGCTCTTTTATCTTCCATGCCTGATCAGGCAATAGTTCACCATTCAACTCCACCCCTGCAGTTTTCCAAGTGTAGTCATTCAAATGTACACTCGGCTCGAACAATCTTTCCGGCACTGACTTGCGCATGCGAAAGCTAGTAAACATCATATTCTCGATAACCTTGCCATTTGCATCAAAGGTTTTTGATTCTAAAACCATGCCATGTTGTGGCTCAACACAAAGTTCATGCCCATATCTAAGATTATCCAAAGGCTCAAAACGTACAATTGTACAGTTATGCCCGGCAATTCGTGCTTGATCTACTTCTGTTAATTTATAATGGAATGCAAGTTCGTTTAGATCGGTAGGCAAGGTTGAAGGCAAGCCATGAGTAGCACTTGCAGTTTCTACGACCACAATTTTATCACGCGGCCAAATACAAGTTAAAACATCTTGATCCCGTATCACTTCTCGCGCATCACCTGTTAACGAAACCAATTTCTCACGTACGCCAGATGTTTCCGAGTAACCGTGCACAATACTCATTGTCTCAACGGTACCGTTTTGCATAAACACAAAAGTGCCTTCGTAGTTACCTCTCTCAAGAATTTGGTTCATTTTCCCAAGCAACTTTTGTAGGTCGCTTTCGGCAGCACTAGCTGTTACTGCTAAAAAACAACAAACAACAAGAAAATAGATAGGCAAGCGTAATATAAACATTGTCAGCTCAATTATTTTGCATCTACTTTTTCTTCCCCATAGCCAACAATTCTTACGTGTGGGACGGCGACGCGTGGTGAAGCATATTCAGTGTGATTCATGATATAGCTATTAAAACTTGCTGCAGCTTCAGGATTTGTAATAAAGTTTTGTACGTCCTGGCTACTTACACGTTGAATATCACTTTCCTCAACTACACGGTCCGCAACGATGGCAGCAGGAGTTACATCATTTTTGTTTTGCACATAATTTTGAAACGACACAAATGAGACTACCGCAACTGAAGCCGCAATTGCCAAACCTAGTGCAGTTTTAAATCTACCATTATCATTCACAACCTTTACCTGATCGACAACTTCATCAAATTCCGGGGTAGACATCTCTTCGTTTGCCAACTTATTCATCACATCATCAACAAAACTTTGTTTAACTTGCGCAGGCAGTTCGCTACGAACAGCATGTCCAATCAAACTATAACGATGTAGTTTTAAACGCAGCTCGCCATCAGCCTTCATTTCTTTCAAAATTCTTTGTGTCTCAAATTCCGACACATCTTCATCTAGGATTCTTGATAGTAGCTCTTGACCTGTTTCCTTCATAATATAAATTCCATATTTAGTCTAAGTAAAACTCAGCTATTAGCTTAATAGTGGCTTAAGATGTTTATCTATTGCTTCTCGTGCTCGAAATATCCTTGACCTAACCGTTCCAATTGGACATTCCATTACTAATGCAATTTCATCATAAGTCATGCCTTCTAACTCACGCAGCGTAATTGCAGTTTTTAAATCTTCAGGCAATTCTTTAATTGCACGATAAACTGTTTCTTCAATTTCGCTGGTCAGCATATTGCCTTCCGGCGTTGCGTACTCTTTCAGCGCAGTTGCTGACTCAATGTGCTCAGCATCGTCTATATCTACTGCATAGGTTGGCGTCTTACGACTCTGCGATACCAGGTAATTCTTTGCAGAATTTATCGCAATCCTATACAGCCAGGTATAAAAAGCACTATCACCGCGAAAGTTCTTAAGACCGCGATAGGCCTTTATAAAAGCTTCCTGAGCTACATCTTGGGCATCGTCATTATCTTTGACGAAGCGCATCACCAGGTTAACCACCTTAAGATGGTACTTGATGACGAGCGCATCAAACGCTACCTTATCCCCTTTCTGAGCCCTCTTTACGAGCTGCTTATCGTTATTATTCTCGCCCATTAGGGCCAAACTCCTGTAAGTGCCGCTTTAATATATTAGTTTATATATTTAGCTAGCAACTGTATGACAATGTTCTAGGTGAAGAGTTCTACATTCCTTACTCTGAAAGGGATTCTACCGCTAAGTGGTGCAGATTTGTTAACCAGATTACCCTTCTATGCCACAATGGGCGCTATTGGGCCAAAATTCAGCCCGGTTAACTAGGATTTTCTTCTTTATTATGCATGATTTTGACGTCTTAATTATCGGTAGCGGCGCGGCAGGCTTAAGTCTGGCTTTACGGCTGCAAAATGACTTCCGCATAGCGGTAATCTCAAAAGGTCCCTTGGATGACGGCAGCACTGCTTGGGCTCAAGGCGGCATTTCTGCAGTAATGGATAACGAAGATTCTATTGAGCAGCACATGGAAGACACTATAGATGCGGGTGCAGGACTATGCGATGAAGCGGCTGTTTTACACACTGTTTCTCACGGCAAAGAAATGATCACCTGGTTACAAGATATTGGTGTTGAATTTACTTATGAAACAGGCAGAGATGGCAAAAAATATTTACACCTAACACGAGAAGGTGGCCATACGCATCGTCGTGTAGTGCACTCTGCCGATGCCACAGGCTGGGCGATTGAAAATGCACTGATTAAAAATACCCATAAAAAAGACAACATTGAATTGTTCGATAACCACATTGCAATTGACTTAATTACTACGCATAAACATTTACAAAGAAGAGCTAACGACAAAAGTAACCAGTGTGTAGGAGCTTATGTTCTTAATACTAATGATAATCAAGTCAAGACCTTTAAAGCTAAACATGTCATTTTAGCAACGGGTGGCGCGAGTAAAGTGTATTTATATACTAGCAACCCCGATGGAGCCTCTGGTGATGGTATTGCGATGGCTTGGCGTGCCGGTTGCCGTGTAGCAAATATGGAGTTCATGCAATTCCACCCAACTTGTTTGTACCACCCCACTGCTAAATCTTATTTGATTACAGAAGCAGTGCGCGGAGAAGGCGGCAAATTATTACTTCCGAATGGTTCAGAATTTGCACATGAATTTGATCCACGTGGAGTTCTAGCTCCACGTGACATTGTAGCGCGCGCTATCGATTACAAAATGAAACAGATAGGTGTCGATTGTGTTTATCTCGACATCAGTCATAAACCAAAGAAATTCATTCAAGACCACTTTCCAAATGTATACGCGCGCTGCTTGAAGCTAGGCTATGACATGTCGAAAGAGCCCGTCCCGGTTGTACCAGCTGCACATTATACTTGTGGTGGAGTTATGACTGACTTAAACGGACAAACTGATGTAGATAATTTATACGCGATTGGAGAAACCACTCATACGGGTCTGCATGGTGCAAACCGTATGGCCAGCAACTCACTGCTTGAATGTCTAGTGTTTGCATCTTCAACAAGCGAGTTAATAAATACCAAAGGCATTGATAATATTCCTTCAGTCGAAATTCCAGCTTGGGACGCCAGCCGAGTTACCGAGCCTGATGAAGAAATTGTAGTTGCTCATAACTGGGATGAATTACGAAGATTTATGTGGGACTATGTTGGCATTGTACGTACCAATAAACGTTTGCAACGTGCAAAACATCGCGCAGATTTACTTAGCTCGGAAATAGATGAGTACTATAGTTATTTCCATGTGAGTAGCGATTTAATCGAATTAAGAAACTTAACATTAGTGGCAGATTTGATTATCCGCAGCGCATTAAGTAGAAAAGAAAGTCGCGGACTGCATTACACCTTAGATTATCCTGATGCAGACAGAGCGTTAGATAATATTGATACTATTCTTGACCCAAGGATTGAAATGGCTATTGCAAAACCGCTTTATGCAAGCTGATAGCCCATACTAGCAATCAAATATTTTTAAACTGGTTTATTAAACTTGCGGGAATAAATTTTGTCGATAGTATTTTAGCTCTTCGATAGAATCACGAATATCATCTAAAGCTAAATGCTTCGACTCTTTGTTATATCCTTTTGCAATTTTAGGATACCAACGATTTGCAAGTTCTTTCAGACTACTAACATCCAAATTTCGATAATGGAAAAACTCCTCAAGGTTAGGCATTAGACGTGCTAAAAAACGACGATCCTGACAAATACTATTACCGCACATAGGTGATGTATTACTTGGAATAAATTGCTGCAAGAACTCAATAGTCGCTTTCTCTGCTTGCTCCTCATTGAACTCACTTTTCCTGACACGCTCAATTAGGCCGGATTGGCCATGTTGATTGGTATTCCACTCATCCATATCTGACATCAATGCAGCAGATTGATGTATAGCAATAACTGGACCCACTGCCAATTCCTCTAGATGCTTATTAGTTACTATAGTGGCTATTTCAATGATACGATCAGTCATTGGTTCTAGCCCTGTCATTTCTAAATCAATCCATATTAAATTTTCAGGGTTCACAGACATTAGTATTTCCTTACCAGTTTTGTATATCATACCGTTATGAATGAAAATATATTATATCCATCTCGCGAGCCAAAGCGTTGCTCAACTATCAACAGCTTAGCCATATTGCTGGTCTTTTTAACCTATAACATTATTTTAATTCCAGTCAATGCTGAAGATGGCTCGTCTTTACATGCTGAAAATTGCATTGCCTGTCACGCCGCCATGACAGGAGGTGATGGATCTGTTTTATACACTCGAGATGATCGAAATGTGGATTCTCTAGATGCTCTAAGCAAACAAATTGACCGCTGTCAATCAAGCCTGGATTTAAACTGGTCTAGTGATCAAATCAGCAGTGTGCAGCAATATCTAAATAAATCTTTTTACGAATTTTGATTACTAACCACCACTAAATAATTATCAAGAAATATTTAGCTAAAGTTGTAAGTCGTCATGGTGCCCATCTAGTAGTTAAAGATGTTCACAATATCAGACACAGTTGCATATCTTCTAAAAAATTTAGCCATATTGTTTGTGGTGATCATGTGGAGTGTGCTGAAATCGACCAAGACCGGGATCAAATTCTAAAAACTCTGCCTCGTAAAAATGAATTAGTACGACAAACAGAATATGCCAAGAAATCTGTCGCTGCAAATATTGATACAATTATTATAGTTTGTGCTGTTGAACCTGAGCCATCATTAGAGTTAATTGACCATTATATTGTTGCAGCAGAACAATTACCTTCCAATGTAGTGATTTGTTTGAATAAGATTGACTTAAGTGACCATGCAGTGATTTTAGAATCATTGCAGACTAAATATATCGATCTGCCGTATCCTATAATCACAACTAGCAAAAATACCGCCACTTGCACCAATTTGAATGCATTAATAAATCTACTGGAAAATAAAACTTGTATCTTTGTTGGACAATCGGGCGTGGGAAAATCTACATTAATCAATGCGTTAGCTCCTGATCTTGATATTGATACTCAGGAAATTTCAGAATTAAGCCGGCAAGGCCGACACACCACTAGCTCAACAACACTATATGACCTACCACTGGGTGGTGAGCTAATTGACTCACCGGGAGTTAGAGAATTTGCTATGCCCAAGCTTGCAGCAGAAAATATTAGCAGAGGCTTTATTGAAATAGAAAAACTAAGGAGCGAGTGCAAGTTCCACAACTGCAAACACACTCAAGAACCAAAATGTGCAGTAATTAATGCAGTTGAAGCTAATAAAATCAATAGGCTGCGCTATGATTCTTATTTAAAGATGATGAGTAATATTGAAGAAGAAAACTATCAATAATGCTTACGACTATTAAAGGCTTGTGCAATTGTGTTCTGATCAACAAACTCTAACTCCCCACCAACAGGTACACCCTGTGCCAGTCGAGTAGTTGTAATATTTTTCTTACGTGCCATTTCACTAAGCACATGTGCGGTTACCTCACCCTCAACAGTTGAGTTTGTGGCTAGTATCATTTCCTCAATGCTTTGTTCAATAAGACGTTTTTCCAATATTTCCAGGCCTAGTTCCTTAGGCCCAATGCCATCTAATGGTGAGAGACGCCCCATCAGAACAAAATACAAACCTTTATAGTCAGTACTTTTTTCAATAGTAAACACATCAGCTGGACTCTCAACTACACAAATCTGTTTACTTATACGAGAATTATCTTTACAAATGACACATAAATCATGCTCGGTGAATGTTCGACAATTTTTACAATGACCTATTTCTTTCACTGCCTTGTGAAGATTATCTGCTAAATTTCTAGCCCCTTCACGGTTACGTTGTAGCAAATGAAACGCCATTCTTTGCGCAGATTTTGGTCCCACGCCCGGCAAACACTTTAATGACTCGATTAAAGCATCTAAGAGAGTAGGTGGTTGCGAACCATTAGTTGAATAACCAAATGACATATCAAAAAAGGATCAAAAATAATTCAGAAAGGTAACTTCATACCCGCAGGAAGATTTAATCCACTTGTTAACCCAGACATTTGGTCTTTAGTTAATTCTTCAACTTTATTAGATGCATCATTCATCGCTGCAGCAATTAAGTCCTCTAGCATATCCTTATCGTCATTTAATAAATTGTCATCAATTTGTACTCTTCGAACAGCATGTTTACCGGTCATTGTTACTTTAACCATACCACCTCCCGCTTGACCTTCTACCTCTAAATTTTTTAACTCTTCCTGCGCTTTTTGCATATCTTCTTGCATTTTTTGCGCTTGTTTCATTAAGTTTCCGATTCCACCTTTCATAATTTCACCTATATATCACTAAACATTAATCTTGAATTCAGTTGTTAATTGGTTTTACTGTGCCAGCAATAATTTCAGCACCAAATTGTGCCTTTAGAGCTTTTACAGCCTCATCTGACTCTGCAGTTTTTTCTGCCTGAGATTGTATTTTATCTCTTAGCCTGTCTTTTTGTTTAGCAGGAGTTTCAAGCGCATCAGATGAGACATCTATAGTTAAACTAATTTCGTCACTCAAGTGCTCTTGCAAAGCTTTTTCAAGTCTTTGCTTAGCCCCTTTGGTTGCAATACCTTCATGTTGACTGCTTAAATGCAATGTAATCGATTCGTCTGATATTGATTCAATACTACAATTTGACGCCAAGGAATATGAAACTCCTTGCAAGTTGAGTTGATCCACCAACTTTGACCATTCTTTAGGATCTGAGCTTAATTTATCAATAGATTCTGTGTTTTTTACTTGGTTATTATTCGTATCACCAACTGGTTTTTCTAATTCTTTTTTAGACCTTGAGCTATTTTGTACAGATGCAGTCGGAATTGGTTTTTTAGCAGAAGATTTAGCAATAGATACAGCTTCTATCGAGCCACCATTGCTAGGTTTAAATGAGAGCATTCTCAGCAATGTCATTTCCAATCCACTTTGCGGTGATGTGGATAAATACAAATCCCGCTTGCCGATTAAAGCGATTTGATAGTATAGCTGGACATCTTCTGGACTAAAATTATTAGCTAATTCCTGAATAAGTTCTGCATCAATTTCTAAATTATTTAACATACTCGGAACTGCTTGAGACAATGCTACTTGGTGTAAAACTTCAATTATATCTGCAAACAATCCATTAAAATCTGCTGAAAGCTGTGCTAACTCATGTGTAGATTGCATTATAGTTGTCGCATCTTGATTTGCCAGCGCCTGCATCAACCTATGAAGATACTCCCTCGGTACAGTACCGAGCATTTCATGTATTGCTACATCGGTAACATTTCCATCGCTATACGCAATTGCTTGATCCAGCAGGCTCAGTGAATCGCGCATACTCCCATCTGCAGCTCGTGCTAGTGCATATAAAGCGGTCTTTTCATAAGAAATTTCTTCTGCCTCCAATAACTTTACGAGTTGTGTTGTGATGGCATCATCAGCAAGGCGTTTGAGATTAAATTGCAAACAACGCGATAGTACTGTGATGGGAAGTTTTTGTGGATCTGTTGTCGCCAACAAAAATTTAACATGCGGCGGTGGCTCTTCTAATGTTTTTAACAAGGCGTTAAAACTATGCCCAGATAACATATGCACTTCATCAATTAAATATACTTTAAAACGTCCACGGCTTGGGCTGTACTGAACATTATCAAGCAACTCTCTTGTGTCTTCAACCTTGGTGCGTGACGCTGCATCGACCTCGATCAAATCAATAAATCTACCGGTATCTATCTCTTCACATGCAGCACATGTTCCACATGGAGCCGAGGTTATGCCCTGCTCACAATTTAAACACTTAGCAAAAATTCGAGCCAATGTTGTTTTACCCACACCACGTGTGCCGGTAAATAGATAAGCATGGTGAATTCTTTCTTGGTCTAACGCATTAGCAAGTGCTTTAACCACATGCCCCTGGCCAACCACTTGCGTAAAATTTTTCGGGCGCCACTTTCGCGCTAATGCTTGATAACTCATTTAGTGAAGGTTTGAAATCCATATTAGATCGAAATTAAAGCTGTGATATCCACTTCTTTATATAGTGCGACCTGCACCAGCAATCCCTTTGCACCCGAAGCAACCGCTACCGTTGCTCCCTTCCGGGCCTGGCGGAGTTCACAGCATTTCGTCACATGGGCACTGATACAGGCCGCAGCCAAACTATAGCTTACAGTTGGTCGTATTAAAACATGACAATTATTGATTAAAGCATGACCGATATTTTTAAATTTGTATATAAATACCCCTACACTTGAAGGAGGATTTATGTCGTTAATCGCTTTACTCTCGCCACGCAGATTTATTACCAAAACAAAAGCTCGTATTGGTAAAGCAAATTGGGAATTTTGGATAGGAAACTTCTTTGTTGTTTTTTCTACTGTACTTGGTGTGTATTTGGCTGCCCATGCAGCGCTAGAAACTGCAATTCGATTTGAGGCAGTTAGAGCTGATCGGGATAGCTATTATGTACGCACCTCTCTTCATAACGAGCTTGAACAGAATATCGATGTTTACGAGGAGATTATTAAAAACTATCGCGATGGTATCAGTGGCTATAGTAAATATAGTCAATGGCAAGATCACCCAGAATATTTTGTCTGGGAGTCTCTTAAATCTTCACCCGCGTTAATAACCACACCACCTGAAATTTTAGCTGGAGTGGCTAATTTTTATAAGTACTCAGGACTTGTTTTAGAAAAATTAGCTAAAAGAGGCCCATCCAATGACACCATATATATAGCCAATAAATTTGATGAAAAAATTCTCGAGTTCAAAGATAACACCATGCCTATACTCGAAAAGAACCTAGAAAGCCTCAGAAAAGAGTTAATGAAAAACGAAATTGAGTTGCAATAAATATCTAAAAGTTTACTAACTTAATTAATTATTTAATATGAAGTGAAAGGGTAACTTTAAATAAATTCAATAGAAAAGAGAAAAAGTGCTACAACTATTATTGCAATCTATGTAGTTGCTACTTCAATAAAGAAAAGGGAGACGGAGTACGTGCCTCCCTATAATCCATCTAGCTAGATCGGTGCTAGGTAGTTGAAGAAAGACCTTTATTTTTTTGGCAATTTACTATTGATATTTCCAATCAAGCATTAACCAGAATTTCTCAGTGTCGACGCATATTAAAGGGTCATTGCCTGCACCAGTACCACAGTCTTCACTGTATTTTGCGTACTTTATTACACCAAGCAAACCATCCTTACCAAATAAATCAGGTTTGCCCCATAGTAAATTCCATTCTTTCCCATAATCCGAAATTCTACCATTTGGTCCAGTGAAACTTTTATCTGCTTCATAGTCATGATAGACAATATTAATCCTATTCTTACCTATCACGTTACCAAAAAGACCTAAAATTTCTAAATTTACACTGGTGTCTTTAATCCCACCACTAGGAGTATCTGTACCACCGGCAGGTGCGATGAATTTGTCGGCCCATCCCTGAAATGCATGAAATGTAGCAAGGGGGGTTTGCAAGGCATTTCCACCATCACCTTGACCTTCTAAGACCTCCTGTCCTACTGTGATTTGAAAAGTTGGCTCGCCAATTGGCATGAGCCCTAAGCCATCAACTCGAGTACCCCCAAATCGAATACCCAATTCAATGTTGTAATAATCATTATCATCAAAATTCACAGTGGCTGTATCATCTGCATCATTGCTTGGGTCTTGATTAGCCCACTCAAACTCAGTCAGCAGATCCCAAGAATCGCCAATAGCATGCTTACCAATCCATCTTGCTCCAACTGTGTCTGAATCATAACTAGTTGGACCGATAAAAGCTGGGGCCGCGCCCGTACCCTCCTCAAAAGGGGTGCGTGGATTATCATCAAAATCTAATAGATAAGCATATGCTACCAACTTACCAACATCTGGGAAGGTATAGGAAGCGTTTATTAAATGTGAGTCATCCATCTTCCACTCATTAAATATCGACTTCTCTCCGAAGGTTCGTTTGACCTTATTTAGATAAGCATAAGAAAAGCTCAAATTTTTAATCGAAGTATTATCAAATCTAAAAGCATCATAACTTTGGAAATTATTTCGCCAAAGAATATTACCCACCCATCGATGGTTATCGTAAATGATTTCTTGACGTCCTAATTTGGCCGATGTATTTCCGCTGCAAGGATCAGGCGAATTCGGACAACCACCTGAATGACTTCTCCACCCTATGTAAAATTGGTTTATTTCTTCAAACTCATTATCTGGTATAACGGCATGACCTGAAGCTGCTCGATTACCTGCGATTGGATTAGGACCTGGGCCTAAAGGTGGAATTCTAAAGTCGTCATCGAGATTCAGTGCATTATCATCCCCTAGCGGTATTCCAGCCTCAACTTCACCACTAAAATAAAAACCATGATATCGACCTGTAGTCCACCCAGCAGCAACGCGTGCAGTTAGCTGTTCCGCCCGATCTGCACTCGCAATTGGTGACCCTGCAGAGATGTCATCATCCACTTCTTCATGACGAAGTCTTAACCTTAAATGAGCTTGACCATCTATTAGTGCACTACCTAATGTGTCCGCTTGTGGCAAATATTTATCTTGATGGGTATTTGGAATATCAGACAAGCCTACTGCATTTACCGTTTGTATAATCACAAAAGTTAAGACTGCCACTAAGGTTGTTAACAGTTTAAAATAGCCCATGGGTTATTCTCCTCCCTTGAAAGAATTAGACCGAGTTATTTGCTTACTAGCCGGCCGTACACAAGTTTACTTATCTGTAAATTTTATAATTTTTATATACTTAATTTATAGATCGTAACGTCAACTTAAATAATTAGTTAAATATAAAAGAATGATGTGTCATGCGTCCAAGACTTTGTCGTTATTGAACTCATAGGGGTTAGCTATGGTTATCACTAAATACAAATAAAGTATTTGTATTTAGTTTTAGTGACAAGGAAATGCTTGTGAATGTCGCACATCGTGAGCTGCATTATGTACTGCCGCAGCACTTACAAAACCTGCGCCATAAAGTATTACGGATCCTAAAATAAATGCACAGGCAATTTGTAATGGTATTGATAATGCTGTTGTACGTGTTTCAAGTTGAATAGTATTTTTAGTTGCTGTTTGATTTTGCATAGTTATGCCTCCTGGATTTGAAAAATTATTTTCTAATAATTATTTAATTAACATAAAAGTTAGTGATGCCAACTGTAGCGTCTAATTAACATTGCACACGAGCTATCCAATATGTAACCCATGATCCCGATAGTAAGTACCATTGCAGTAAGATGGTCGTAAGAAAGTGTTTCACGTGCATCCGCAATGGAGTAACCCAGCCCTGAAGTAACACCCAAAAATTCTGCAGGTACAAGAACGATCCATGCCACACCTAACGCAAGACGTATACCGGTAAGAATATCGAACATAATCGCAGGCAGAATAATTTGCGTAACCATATGCCATGGTTTGGCACCCAGGTTTTTAGCCACTTTGAACCAAGCGGGATCCACTTTGGCAAGTCCTGCTGCGGTCGCAAATACAACTGGCCAAACTGCTGCGATGGCGATAAGAAAGACAATTGCACCGTTCCAAGTTGCAAACACAATTACCGCAATAGGCTCCCAGGAAAGTGGGCTGATCATACGGATCAATTGAAATGGTGAATTACTCAGTTGACGAAAAACTTTACTGCGGCCCAGCAATATACCAATCGGCACACCGACAATGATTGCAATCAGCAAACCTATACCTAAACGGTAACCACTAGACTGAATCGCAGCTTGTATCTTTCCTTCAGCTAATAACTCAGGAAATGCCTGAAACGTTGGAATGGGCCCAAAGTCTTTGAAGTTCGTAGTATTGGGATTAATCTCAATCAGATAACCTCCAATCCACCAAAGCACGAATAGGACTAATAGGCCTGCTACCCAATAAAACAAACCGACTCCAAAGTTCTTGGCATAGGAGCCTTCCATATTTGGAAGCGCTCCTGCACCTGCATCCGTCAAGTCAATATTTGCATCTACTTTGCTCAAAGCACAAATACCTCGGTGCGAATGTATGGATCGCCCTCGGCAGGTACGCTGGCATCATTGCGCCATTTAGGATTGGCTTCTAATGACGCCTTCACAAAGTCATAGTTCACCAAGTCTTCGGCAACATGCTGAGGCGTTAGTGTATCCAGGAATTTCGCATCACCCGTAACCAAAGTTTCTTTTAATTCATTTACCACAAGTTCTGTAGCTGACTTATATGGCCATGCCTGGAAATCAATGCGATTCTGTTCCCATTCAGGATGCTTAATCGCTTGAGGATTTTGATAATAAGCTGGGTCATAAAACAACATCGCACGTTTAACGATTTCTTTTGGAATAGGTAAATAACCTTTACCATCTTTAGATAGTAATTCAGCCATCGCTTCTCTATTTTCAGCAAGATGAATTTGAGCTTTAATAATCGCGTTATGTACGCCTTGCGCCCATGCAGCGCGATCAGGATCCATTGCATCTTCTTCATGCATTACGACTACACAACAAGGATGGCCTTTCCACGCATCGCCCGTAAAGCGCAATACTTTACCGCCCGCTTTCAGTTCACCTAGCGCATTGAACGGCTCTGCAACACAATAACCATCAATACTTCCTGCGGCTAATGCAGGTGGCATTGACGGTGGAGGAAGCACTAAGAAATTACATTCATCAGCTGCAAGTTTTGCAGATTGAGGTTTAATTACCGGCTTAATCCCAGCAGCCTTCATGACTTTTTGTGAAACAATATTATGAATAGAATACCAATACGGCACCGCAAACTGTTTTCCGCCAAAATCTTTCGGCTCATTGATACCACTATTTTTACCCACAAGGATTGCCGAACCATTGGTGTGGTCCCATGCGGTAACTTTGATTGGGTATTTATTGTTGTAGCGCATCCATACAGGAATTGGTATCAACATATGTGTGAGATTAAACCTATGTGCTGCAAAGGCTTCAACTAGGGGGGACCAACCTCGAATTAATGTTGGCCTCTTAGATTCCAGCCCTTCATCTTTAAAATAACCTAGCTCATGAGCAATCAATAACGCTGCAGCATCTGTAATGGGGATATAGCCAATTTTAATAACAGGATCCCATTTTTTCTTAGCGGAGAATGCTGGCATAGTCATACCTGCGCTTCCTAATGCTGCACCAACCTGAAGTAATTCTCGCCGATTAATTCCTGTCCCTAATACACCTTTAAACAATGGATCATATTCAATAGCGAGATTAGGATCATCATGTATAATTCCTTCGCCGTGCTTCTGGTAAATCTTCTTCATGTTGGAATTCCTCTCATCATTACTTTTTAGTTTGCTTTTTTAGGTTACTTTTCCTGGTTGTTATTTTAGTTACTCTTCTAGCTAGTTATTCTTCTGGTTTATTACATCTGACATGTATTAACAGACCTTTCCTTTTAGCTGCGCAGACCATAAATTTATTGCTACTATATTTTTATCATTATCATTTGATGTCTGTAGTTACATTTAAGTAACATTCGCAGCATCTTGAAAAACTTGCATTAAATTGGCCCTTAACTCCTGTACGGCAGGGTCCTCACGATCCCGTGGATCTGGCAGATCAACTTTTAAATCATGCACCATCTTCCCTGGCGAACCCGCCATGATAAGTGTGCGATCCGCCATGATCACAGCTTCATCTATGTCATGAGTCACCATCACAATATTAAAGCCCATTTTTTTAGAGATCGCTCTAACATCTTTTTGTAAAGACGCTCTTGTAAAAGCGTCTAGTGCTGAAAATGGCTCATCCAGTAATAACATTTCTGGTTCCATCACCAATGAGCGTGCTAACGCTACACGTTGTTGCTGGCCACCCGACAAGTCTTGTGTGTTTTTATGTGCGTATTCATCCATGTGAACCAAACTAATGGCTTCTTTTACGCGATCAGAAATTTTATCTTTCGGCCAACCCGCAAACCGCAAGCCCGTACCAACGTTTTGCTCAACCGTCATCCAAGGGAAAAGATGCGGCGCTTGGAACATCATGATCCATTTTGATGATGCTTCTTTTACCGCTTTGTTATTAACTTCAACAGTCCCATTAAATCCACCTAATAG
Organism: uncultured Thiotrichales bacterium; assembly: GCA_964486815.1. Lineage (GTDB taxonomy): Bacteria > Pseudomonadota > Gammaproteobacteria > UBA4575 > UBA4575 > JABDMD01. The sequence continues at coordinate 4,158 of CAZAOO010000020.1, read as the reverse complement.
ACCTGCAATGATATGAAGTAATGTTGATTTACCACAGCCAGAACGACCAATAATTACCAGAGACTCACCTGGATCAGATTGCATATCCAATTCCTCAAAGGTCAGCGGAGATTTTGAATTATAACGGTGCGTAACCTCTTTTAGATTTATGCTAACGCCATTGCGTTCTGACATATGTGTTTTTTCCTTGTTTATATTCGTTGCATTAGTGTCGCTACCAACAGACCCAGTACTAAGCAATGAGTTAACCGTTGCTTTGAGTATTTCTTGCTTACTCAACTAAATGCTCCAATCGATATTCTATGAAGTACGAGCAGTTAATAATTTGCGCATCATCGCTGTCACACATATTTTCTATTCCGTAATAACTTTGTCACACCATTCGGTATCTTCAACAAAAGTATCAGGATTACCCGGTTGACCACCAGCTTTGGCCATATCATCTTCAGTAATACCCCGTGCTCGTGAACATGCACCACAAAATTCTATGCGTGCGCCTTCTGATAAAACATCTTTCCATTGATCTGCAACTGAAGGCCAACCTACAGGTTTTAAATTTTCACGCACGACCTCCCTCGCAAGACAGACCGCTTCACCAAGTAGAAATATACGGACTTCATGACCTGCACTTGCTAAAGCATGCCCGTGCCCTAACACCATCGCGGCTCGAGTAGGGTCATCACTACCCCAAGATGATTTCATGAATATTTTCACAGATCTCCTTCCTAGTTATCTTTCTTAGTTATCTTTTCTAGTTATCTTTTTATGAACCCGCATTTTTTATATTTTTATTGCGAGCAATTTTTAGCACTTTAATTCACACCATATTCAGTCGTTTATCTACCTCTTGCATGCGATGTTTTAAATCTTCTTCATCAATCAATCCTCGACGAATCATAGAATGTGCTAAAGCCAATAACTGCCTTTCGGGAAATGGCACATCCTTATAATGCTCATCTGAAAGTTCGTCCTCTTCCCAACGACGCTCTATTCCTGGCAATGCACATGATACTTCTGAAAGCACGTCACAAGTTGCCTCAAGCGTAATCTTCCATGGCGGGTCAGGATTCTCGACACCCCACTTCTTACTTAAATCACGCCAAGATTTTCCATTTGCTTTAGCTTTAATCTCTTCAAGCAATGATACAGAAGATTTATCCAAATTCCTTTTAGCCATTTCTTCATCAAGAGAAATTTTATCTGGGTTAATTTCGACCATGGTCGCAATCCTTATAGCTTAGTGTCCGTATGGGTTTATAGCCGGGCGCACATATCGCTTATCATTTGCCGTCTTACCTGGTTTAGGCAAGGCGACACCAATTAAACAATCTCGTGTAACAATTTCGGTTAACTGATCTTCGCTCCAGCCATCAGTCCCTTCGGGTCGTTCAGGCATGACGATATAGCGTGTCTTTTGATTAGAATCGACGACACGCACCTCAACCTCTTCAGATAACTGCAAACCGAACTCTGCTAAAACTTGTCTCGGCCATCGCACCAAGCGTCGTCGATAATTTGGTGTTCGATACCATTCGGGCGATTGACCAAGAATAGGCCGTGGATAACAAGAGCAAAGCGTACAAACCACTACATGCTTTACAGTTGGTGAATCTGCCATTACACGCAAATTACAGTAATCACTGGGTGTACCAAATTTAGTCGGCATTTGGTTAACCCAATCAATACCCACTGCAAGACTCGCTTTAGGGCCGTCTTCTATACATAACTTTTTATATTCTGGGTCCAACCATGCTTTAGCCACCAAGCGTGCGGCTGGCAGGGGACCCAAGGTGTGCATGTATTCAGTCCATGCATTATGATCATCTTGTGTAAACAGACCTTTCTCAATAGCCAGTTCCCGCACTGCAAGCTCAAGTATTTCAAACTCACTGACCTCATCAACCATAGGTGCAGCTTTATGATTTTTTGACATGTGTCTCTCCTCTTCTTTCGTTCTTTTTATCTAGTTGATATTTATGCAGGCTCTAACCCATGCTCAGGAATTTCTGTTTCTAATGTATCGTTAGAATAAATATCCGAATATTCGGGCCAAAGATCTTTTTGCTTAAATAGCACGCTATACATCCATTCAACATTTTCAGTGTTATCCCAAGCTTCATCTTCTGCTGGAGGTGTTTCATATACCAGGCGAACAACGGTTGCTTCCAATCCACGGGTATACATAGGTGTGCGTGTGTAAAACAGATCAGATATATCTCGCACCTTAACTTTATCTCCTACTTTAAATTTAGCGGGTCCTGCTTCACCTTTGAAACATTGCGGATCACCAATACCGGTTGCTTTCTTTGCGTGATGCTCTAAATCATAGTGTGGCTTACTCATAACGTTTCTTAACCTCATCGATTTTTTCATGGAGTTCAGTGAGAGTAACAAATTGCTTGTCAACCAAAATTAATGCAGCGGTTAATAACCATCGTCCGTAATATGGCAAGCCTAAATATTGAGTTTGACCCACATCAACATTTTGACGCCGTCTTCTTTCTTCCGCAGTCCATACCCCACGCCACGCTAATACTTCACAAGTTACAAAAGTATTATGCTCCCAAACCTCTTCTTCTTTCTCTTCCCAAGGAATGGGCACATCATGCTCACCACCTACATCATGTGCTGGTCGTGTGTAAGCACGGTACATTTCATTAGTAATTTCATCTGGTGCTGGAGCATGTGTTTGTTTGTGAATTGCTGGCTGCAGCATGCCAACGTAGTTGAGATGACCAAGCACTCTATCGCGTGTAGGTGATGACATAACCTAGTTTCTCCTCTGATGTTTTTAATTCTTTTAAATCTATTGCCCTACTATTTAAATAGTTTTTTTATAAAAATAATTAACTATAAGCTATATATTATTTTTATATGGCAAGAAATTACTTGATGACAAGTGTAATCTTGTCGTGTTATTAATCCATTACTTTGTTTTTATCACTCCCATAGGATTTAGCTATGCAACAACGAGATATCTTCCCTAGATCACTTCAATACTTGGTAGCAATTGCGGAATATGGCAGTTATACCCGTGCAGCAGAAGTTTTACATGTGTCACAACCAACGTTATCTCAACAAATTAAACAACTCGAAGAATCGCTGCAGTCATCACTTTTAGATCGTTCGGGTAGAACGGTGCAATTGACTGATGCAGGTGAAATATATTTACGACATGCACGTCGAGCCCGTGGTGAACTTGATGGTGGTGCGCGTGCGATACTAGATGTAAAAAATTTAAGTAGAGGTTCTTTACGATTAGGCTGGACACCTATTACCGATCATTTAACCTGCTCTCTGTTAGAAAATTATAATTACATGTATCCAGGCATCAATCTCCACACTTATGATATGCCACAAGATGATATTGAGACCTCTGTAGCGGAATCTAAAATTGATATTGGAATTGTATTTACCAAGCCATTTTCAGCTACAGTTCGTCCACATGAGTTAGCGACCGATGTTTTATTTGAAGAAAAGCTTTGTGTTGCAGTAGGCAAAAAGCATCCTAGAGCAAAGCAAAGAGAGCGAATGACTGCTAAAAATCTGGAGCAAGAATCATTGGCATTACTGAATACAGACTTTGCCTTACGTCGCCATGTTGACGATTACTGCAATGAATGTGAAATTGAGCCACGTTTTGCTGTCGAAAGTAATTCACTTAGTGCAATAATCTATCTGATTAAACATCGACCCCTTGCCACCATTCTGCCACTTAGTATCGTAAAGAAAGAAGGCTTATATCCGATAATGCTTTCACCTGAGATCCAACGCAAAGAAATTACCTTAATATATCGTAAAGATGGTTATAAAAGCCCTGCCAGCGTTGCATTTTCTGAACTAGCGCATCAATGGAAAAATAATAAGCTTTCTACAAAATTGAAATATGACCTTAACGATAACGTCTAATTATCCAAAATACTGCAAATGATCTGCGTTATTTCAATTTAGAATATTTGAATTATTGCAATGCGATATGTAATAGTTATTTATGACTCCACAATTATTAAATCGAGGCTAATGAGATGAATAAAGAAGAAATGACCGATGCGATTGTATCAGCAAAAAAAGCCAAGGGATTAAAATGGGAAGACATAGCTGCTAGTGCTGACATGTCCACATCATTTATTACTTCGGTATGCCTAGGTATGAATACTG
>CAZAOO010000019.1:0-55496 GCA_964486815.1 uncultured Thiotrichales bacterium | reverse complement strand
AATGTGTCTCTTAAATCAAACCGCTACCTGTCCAAAAGGTTTTGACGACGTACACTAAAACTTAGGGAAGAATGAATTAGCACCGTACCAGGCATCTGGCATGTCCACCTCTATTAGTGTGGTGCAAGTTAATTTTATTATTTAATCTACATTTACCATAGTTGAAATCTATTTCAGATGTTTTATCACGTTTAGCAGTATCAATTTTATGATTTGTATTTCTGTGATTTTAAGATAGCTAACTACAAATAAACTTAAATTATGCTAGTGGTAAGATTGCACTTATACTTAGAAAATTTCATAGAACAAGTACAGGGTAATTTAACCCACTGATTTATATAGTTATTGAAATGCCTTACATCAGAATAAGGTTAAGCTCACCAAATATTCTAACGCTTCTGTATATACTTCTATATTCCTCTGATCTAGATTTTGACTACTAATATCTTAAATAAAGAATAGTTTAGTAATGTTTAACAATATGATTAAGTAAAGTCATGAGAATTTTGATTTTTATCAGAGAGTTATTATATATGAATGGAAATATGTATAAATACTTATTAGCTTTCTTATTGTTATGTTTAACTAGTTGTTCTGGTGGTGGCGGATCGGGTGGTGATTCTACAAGCCAACCACTCACTCAGGGTTCACGTACTGTTGGTTTAGCTATCGGTGAAACTCCATCAGTAGCTTATGCTATGGCATATGATCAAGCAATCGCGACAGGAGTTAGACAAGTAAAAGTTTCATTTAACTGGTGCGAGCTGGAGCCAAGTGTAGGTAACTACGATAATACTTATTTAGATATTGCTGATTCTTTTTATCCCCTTGTTCAAGGTGATATTACTTTTGTACTGCGGCCTTTAGATGGCCCAGGACCCTGTTTCCCTGTGGGTCTTGCTGGTAGGAGTTTTGATGATCCTTTGGTAATTGCCGCATTTGATAATTTTTTAATTCATTTACATGGACGCATCAATAATATCAATGCAACTGGAAAGTTAAAATGGATCCATGTCGGTAATGAAATAGACGGCCCACTAGCAAGTAACGCCACGGCTTGGGCAGAGTGGGGAGTCTTCTATGATGCGGCAAAACTACGTATTGAGGCATTATGGGGAAATGCAGTAACGGTGAGTAGTATAATAAAATTCAGTGCATTGACTAACCCTAGCATTTATACACAGTATTTAAATTTGCTACCAAGACTAGATGCAGCAGTAATCAATTATTATCCGTTAAAAGGTGATTTTACAGTTGAACCCTTAACTGTTATTCCTGATGATTTTAACACTATGGTGAGTAGGATTAGTAATAAATCAATTATTTTACAAGAGTGTGGTTTGCCTTCTAGTCCTGTCAATAATAGCAGTGAATTATTACAAGCTGATTTTATAACTGAGATATTTAGAGTATGGGATATCCATAAAAATAGAATCCAAATAATAGACTTTGCTTGGCAATATGACGTCTCTGAAGCACAAGCAGATCAATGGGTCATTGAGTACGGTATCTCAGGACTTCCTGGTGAGAATGTATTTAAATACTATCTATGGACATTAGGGTTTCTTAACTATGATAGTACTGAAAAACTTGCTTGGCAGCGATTCAAAGATGAATTACAAAAACGAAATTGGAGCGGAATCCAGCAGTAATACAAAGTCATACTCTCAATCAATAATTAAAATAAAAATCCATAATTAATTCAATTACAGTTTCGACTGACCCCAAAAAATAAAGATTATCATTAAACTTTATTTTTTTTAGTAACAGCTTGATGTTATACGGACAAGTGGTTCATAAAAAAGGCTTATAAATAAGCTCTTTTTTTATGAGCCATTTAAATTAATAATAAATGATGTTACTTACTCAGTAGGCTTTTCTTGAATCTCACCAGATAAAAACTTTACAATCTCATCACCATGCATGCGAGCAATATCATCTTGGCTACCTACCGCCATAACATTATAGCTACTAACTTCTGAAGACCCCAGTACTTGGCTACCATCTGGCGAATAAACATTTACAGTGGAATCAATACCATCTTTTCCAGCAAACACACCAAACATCATACGAGTCATGCCTTTTCTCATTCTGTATTTATTAACAGAAACACTAATTTTTTTACCACTCTCTGAATCATAAATTGAGCGTTCTTGTAAACCCTGCTTTATATATGACTCCACAGCATGAATAAAATGCTCTGGCGCTTGAGTGCCGTTATTCGTAATTTCAATATTACCAAACGTTTTAACTTCAGCTACTTGTGGAGCTTCGAGTGGTTGAGTGATACTGGTTGAACTAGCACAGCCAGTTGCAAATAATGCAAGAATAGATAGTAATAATATTGCTTTTTCATTTAGTAATCCCCTTGTTTATCATCTTATTTATAGACTCTGAATGTAATTAAACTACACTTTATGACAAGAATTAAGTAGATGAGTAATCAAAAATAACGGCTGAATAACATTGTGGCTAAGAGGATTGACCGCTGTTAGACAATTTTACGAAGCTAGATAGGTAAATTGAACAAGCTAGAAAAGAATGTTAACAGTGTAATGAACTGATGCTTATTCAAAAAAGCATCCCCACAATTTATGTCTAAGTGAAACTTATTGAGCTCTGCTACTGGGTTCTACCGGTACTGGTAGATCACTATTACCCATGAGGTAAGTATCTACTGCTTGGGCTGCGGAACGGCCTTCAGCGATCGCCCATACAATGAGACTTTGTCCACGTTGCATATCACCTGCAGTGAACACACCGTCAACGTTTGTCATCCAGTTTTTATCACAAACCACATTGCCACGTGCATCAAGCGCAATGCCTAATTGTTCTAACATGCCCGGCTTTTCTGGGCCAACAAAGCCCATCGCTAGCAAAGCTAAATCACAAGGTAAAGTTTGCTCACTTCCAGCTACCTCTTCAAAACTCATTCGACCATTGTCATTTTTCACTTCAACAGTGATGAGTTCTAATGCTTTTACATTGTCGTGTTCATCGCCAACAAAACGTTTAGTTGAAACAGAATAGACACGCTCCACACCTTCTTCATGTGCTGAGGCAGTACGGAAAATACGCGGCCATTCTGGCCATGGATTGTCCATGCTGCGAGCCTGAGGAGGTTTAGGCATAATTTCTAGTAGATGCACTGATTTAGCACCATGACGGTTAGAGGTACCCAAACAATCTGCACCAGTATCTCCGCCACCTATAATCACTACATGCTTATCTTTAGCGCTAATGAAATTATCTGATTCTGCATCACCTTCACAGACTTTATTCTGCATAGGTAAAAATTCCATGGCTTGATGAATGCCATTGAGTTCACGGCCTTCGACAGCTAGATCGCGCGCTGCACATGCACCGCCAGTTAGGATTAAAGCATCAAACTCATTTTGCAGTTCATCAACAGAAACATTTTCACCAACATGAGAGCTGGTTTTAAACGTAACACCCTCAGCAAGCATTTGTTGCATTCGGCGGTCAATAACTTTCTTTTCCATTTTGAATTCAGGAATGCCATAACGTAATAAACCACCAATTCGATCGGCACGTTCAAATACGGTTACATCATGACCGGCTCTCGCAAGTTGTTGAGCCGCAGCTAAACCTGCAGGGCCAGAACCTACAATGGCAACATTTTTGCCTGTTTTATTTTCAGCAATTTGAGGATGTACCCAGCCATTTTCAAATGCTTTATCAATAATGGTGAGCTCTATGCCTTTTATAGTAACCGGGTCATCATTGATGCCAAGCACACAAGAACCTTCACACGGCGCGGGGCATAGTGTGCCGGTAAATTCAGGAAAATTATTGGTTGCGTGCAAACGTTGAATGGCTTCTTGCCACTGATCTCGATAGACCAAATCATTCCAATCTGGAATTAAATTACCCAGTGGGCAGCCTTGGTGACAAAACGGTATACCGCAATCCATACAGCGTGCGGCTTGCTGTTGTAATGGTGCAATATCCCATGGCGCCATTACTTGCTTCCAGTCTTTTAGTCGCACTTCGACAGGGCGATACGGTTGTTTTGCCCGATGGTATTCCATAAATCCAGTAACTTTAGCCATGAGCAAGTTCCATCATTTTTTTATCATCCATATTGTTATTATATTACCCGTGTGCAGCTTCCATAACTGCTTCATCCACTGAGGTTCCTTCTGCCTCTGCTTTTTTCATTGCAGCAAGTACACGTTTATAATCTTTAGGCATCACTTTAATAAATCTGTTTTGATATTCATTCCAGTTGTCTAAAATATTGCTAGCTACAGAGCTGTTGGTGTATTCACTATGATTTGTAAGTAAGTTTTTAACTACTTTTTTATCTTCATCATCTAACTCATCAAGATCTACCATATCCTGGTTGCACAATATTTTAAATTTTTCTTTGTTGGCTAATACGTAGGCTTCACCACCAGACATACCTGCTGCAAAGTTGCGCCCGGTAGGTCCAATCACTACTACGCGACCGCCAGTCATGTATTCACAACCATGATCACCAATGCCTTCGACTACTGTGTGCACACCGCTGTTCCGTACACAAAAACGTTCGCCTGCCATGCCCCTAATATAAGCTTCACCAGAGGTGGCGCCATATAACAACACATTGCCAACGATGACGTTTTCTTCTGCAACGAAAGTGGATTTAGCTGAAGGGTAGACAACAATTTTTCCACCAGATAGTCCTTTGCCTAAGTAATCATTTGCATCACCTTCTAATGTCATGGTGACACCTTTAGGAACAAAGGCACCAAAACTCATTCCCGCCGAGCCGTGGAAGTGTGCTTGTATTGTATTTTCTGGTAGTCCAGCAGCACCGTAGCGTTTGGTAATGTTATAGCCCAATATCGTACCCACCGAGCGATTAATATTCTTCACCTCAAGTGAGACTTCAACGGCTTTACCGTTTTCAATTGCATCTTTGCACTGTGGTACTAGCTGAGTGACATCTAAAGATTGATCAAGGCCATGGTCTTGTTTATTGATGCAGTAGAATTTATTGTTCATTGGATTAGCGGGTTCATGCAAAATACTAGTGAAATCCAGTCCCCGCGCCTTCCAGTGATCAACCGCGCTATTCACGTCTAATCGCTTCACTTGCCCAATCATTTCGTTAACGGTTCTGAAACCAAGTTTTGCCATGTATTCGCGTACTTCTTCAGCAATAAATTTAAAGAAGTTTTCAACAAACTCGGGTTGCCCTGTAAATTTCTTGGTAAGTTCTGGGTTTTGTGTAGCAACTCCCACGGGGCAGGTGTTTAAGTGACAAACACGCATCATGATGCAACCCATCACCACTAGCGGTGCGGTTGAGAAACCGAATTCTTCCGCGCCTAGTAATGCTGCAACCACAACATCGCGCCCGGTTTTTAATTGCCCATCTGTTTGCACAACAATTCGATCACGCAAACCATTCATCATCAGTACTTGCTGGGTTTCAGCCAAGCCTAATTCCCATGGTAGTCCAGCGTGCTTTAAGGAACTCATGGGTGACGCACCTGTGCCACCATCATAACCAGAAACCAGTACAACATCTGAGTGAGCTTTTGCAACACCCGCAGCAACGGTGCCTACACCCACTTCAGCGACTAGTTTGACATGAATGCGAGCTTCCGGATTTGAGTTTTTCAAATCGTGAATTAGCTGTGCTAAGTCTTCAATAGAATAAATGTCGTGATGTGGTGGAGGGGAAATTAATCCAACCCCCGGAGTAGAACCACGTACTTTTGCGATCCATGGATAGACTTTGGTACCCGGAAGTTGACCACCTTCGCCGGGCTTTGCACCTTGTGCCATCTTGATCTGGATATCATCGGCATTAACCAGATATTCACTGGTTACACCAAAGCGTCCGGAGGCTACTTGCTTGATCGAACTTCTTCTGGAATCACCATTTTCATCAGGGATGTATCGATCTGCGTCTTCGCCACCTTCACCAGTATTCGATTTACCACCAATGCGGTTCATGGCAATTGCTAAGGTTTCATGTGCTTGCTTGCTGATAGAGCCATAGGACATTGCGCCGGTAGAAAAACGTTTCATAATGTTTTCAATCGACTCAACTTCTTCTAAAGGAATTGCGTTGTCTGCATACTTGAAATCAAACAAACCGCGCAAGGTAGCTAGGTGTTCATTTTGAATATTTACCTTGTCGGTATATTCTTTAAATATACTGAACTGTCCGGAACGTGTTGAGTGTTGTAACTTGAAAACAGTATCTGGGTTAAACAAGTGATACTCGCCATCCCGACGCCACTGGTATTCACCACCCCAATCCAGGTCAGGACGTTTAGCTGCACGATCAGGAAACGCATTATGATGTCGAATACTCATCTCTTTTGCTACTTCTTCTAAACCAATACCGCCAATGCGTGATGCGGTCCAGGTGAAATACTGGTCGACAAAATCTTTATTAAGACCGATCGCTTCAAATACTTGTGCACCACGATAAGATTGCACTGTAGAGATGCCCATCTTTGCCATGGTTTTGGTTAAACCTTTTTTTATTGCTTTAACATAGTTTTTTACTGCCTTTTCTATCGGCATTTCAGGTAAATGACCCTTGCCGATCATGTCGCCTAGTGATTCGAGTGCAAGATAAGGGTTGATCGCGCCTATGCCATAACCGATTAACACCGCAAAATGATGAACCTCACGAGGTTCGCCCGATTCAAGAATTAAACCTACTTTTGTGCGTGTTCCGGAACGGATTAAATGATGGTGTACACCCGAAGTAGCAAGTAGAGCAGGGATAGCAGCTAGTTCTTTAGTGATACCACGATCCGAAAGAATAATATTTGTATAACCGTCAGCAATCGCTGCATCAATTTCAGTAAATACTTTTTTAAGTGCTTTCTCTAATCCTGCGCCAGCATCTGCAACACGATATAAGATAGCTATAGTTTTAGCTTTTAACTCTGGATCAGTTATTTCGCGTATGCGCGCTAAACCGTCATTGGTAAGAATAGGCGAAGGCAGTTTGATTTGTTTGCAGCTATCTGCAGTTGCTTCCAACAAGTTTTTTTCTGGCCCGACAGTTGTTGCTACCTGGGTGACCAATTCTTCACGTATTCCATCTAAAGGAGGATTGGTAACTTGCGCAAATAATTGTTTAAAATAGTCATATAGTAAACGGGAGCGGTTCGATAATACGGCAAGTGCTGCATCAGTACCCATTGAGCCTGTCGGTTCTAAACCATTCGCCGCCATAGGCGCCATCAGCACGCGTAAGTCTTCATGCGTATACCCAAATGCTTGCTGATGCTGTAACAAAGTATCTATATCACCTGTGGGTACATTTTTTGGCGCAGGCAAATTTTCTAAAATAATTAAATTATCTTTTAGCCATTGTTGATAAGGATGTTGCTCAGAAAACTCTTTCTTGATTTCTTCATCATCGATGATGCGACCCTGTTTAGTATCCACCATAAAGATTCGTCCTGGATGTAAACGATCTTTAATTAAAATGTTTTCAGGTGGAATATCCAGTACACCGACTTCAGAGGCCATAATTACCATGTCATCTTTAGTTACGTAATAACGGGATGGACGCAGACCATTACGATCTAAAACGGCACCCATTACAGTGCCATCGGTGAATGCAATCGATGCGGGGCCATCCCAAGGTTCCATTAAACAAGCATGATATTCATAAAATGCTTTACGAGCAGGATCCATTGTTTCATGACCGCTCCATGCTTCGGGAATCATCATTAACACAGCATGAGAAAGTGGACGCCCACTCATGTGCAAGAATTCCATCACGTTGTCAAAAGTTGCTGAATCGCTACCACCTTCTTGAATAATTGGAAAAAGTTTTTCTAAATCGTCACCGAATAAATCTGATTTACATAGCGGTTCGCGTGCACGCATCCAGTTTGCGTTACCACGTGCAGTGTTAATTTCGCCATTGTGTGCAACATAACGAAAAGGGTGAGCAAGCTCCCAAGCCGGGAAAGTATTGGTGGAAAAGCGCTGGTGTACCAGTGCCATAGCTGATTCAAAATCAGGATCTGAAACATCTGGGAACATCGGTTCGAATTGAGAGCCGGTGAGCATACCTTTATAAATACAAGTACGGTGTGAGAGTGAAGGAATATAAAAATGTTCACGCTCAGAGAGTTCTAAATTATTATAAATGGTATGTTCGATACGCTTACGAATTACATATAACTTACGCTCAAAAGAGATTTCATCTTTTATGTCTGTACTACGCTTGATGAATATTTGCTTAAAGGTTGGTTCGCCTTCTTTCGCCATTGAGCCCAAAGACGATGAATCAATAGGTACATCACGCCAACCTAATACTTGTTGACCTTCCGCTTCGATAATTTTATGAAATTCTTCTATACAGTGTTTTTGTTGGGATACATCATTTGGCAGAAACACCATGCCAGCACCGTATTGACCATATTCAGGTAACTCAAAGCCTGATTCTTTGCAAACTCGTACAAAGAACTTATGCGGTAGTTGGGTCAATATACCAACGCCGTCACCTGAGTTTTCTTCGCAACCGCATGCTCCGCGATGAATTAGGTTTTTAAGGATGGTAACCGCATTGTCTACAATCTTGTGTGACTTGCGCCCTTTAATATCCACGACAAAGCCAACGCCACAGGCGTCATGTTCATTGGCAGGGTCATATAACCCCTGGCTGGATGCTTTATTAGGGATGGGCATATTAAAAATTCTCATCTCGATTCAATAACCTGGGTGTATTTTTATAGTTATACATACTAGTTGTTTTGCAAGTAAATCGATCTACCACAAAAGAGTAACTCTGCATCGATAGCGTACAAAAATTGAGCTAATTGCTGTGAATTTCATGTAGTTAGCCCGAAAGCGTTTTATACAAACGGCGGCGATTTATAGAGGAGTATTGAGGATCCCTCTAATAACCACAATTTTTATACTGTTACTGTTAAGAAAACAGTAAACTCAACGGGTTTTTATGTGTTTGTAACGTAGAGTGCGCCGATGATCAACGCAATCGTAGCGGTCTGAAGTGCAATGCGAGCCCACATAAAGCGTTCGCTAAAATCTTTATCGAGTGAACCGTCAATTCCCATGGATAGTAGGCTTAGGCCAAGAGCTAATATGGTTGCAAGCAATGCAAGGGTTATTATTATATTTAGCATAACGTTCCTGCCTCATAGTTCTGAGTAAAATATTATGCCATGACCTATTATTTAAAATCGAATGGTTAGTAAATATAAGGCAAGAAGCGATGAGTTTTAAACTTGTAATTTGCATATTCTGCAAATCTCATAAGTAATAACTTTTCTTCAATATTAGCTTTATTTATAACTGCCACAACCACAAGAATTACACCAACTGCATTCAACCAATGGTAGTTATAAAGTGCGACGCCACACATCATGACTATCAAGCTCGTATACATAGGGTGTCTAATATATTGGTAAGGTACATCGGTAATTAAAATAGTCTGATTTTTTATTTCAGGATAAACACTAAAGTTTCCAATCTTGTTATAGCAAAGTGTCAGAATGCCTAGTATTGCACCAAGTGTGCATAATACCAGTGCGTAGAGGTTGCCTGAATTCTGCAAACCTACCGGATAACAACATAAGACAATGTCACACATCTGCATGACTACAAGCATATGGCTTGAAAAAGAATATTTTAGCAAATGATTTCTCAATCTTGTTTGCAGTAAAATTATATTATCTGATGATATGTTTAGTGGGGTTGCGCACTAAAAACTAATTCTTCTTCATGAGGAGAGCTGGGTGATTCAGGTTGCATAGCATCAAAATTAAATAAACTAGTATCCAATAAATGGCTGCTAGTTATGTTTTTCATCGAGCGGAAAATATTTCCTACTCGATCGGGTGACTGTTTATCCCACTCGCTAAGCATATTTTTTATGCGTGCTCGCTCAAGGTTGGGTTGAGACCCGCATAAATTACATGGAATGATAGGAAACTCTTTTCGTTTCGAGTAGTTAGCGATATCTTTTTCCCGGCAATATACCAAGGGTCGAATAACTATATTGCATTTATCATCACTTACTAATTTTGGTGGCATTGTTTTAAGTCTTGAGCCATGAAACATATTCATAAACATAGTTTCAACCAGGTCATCCATATGGTGTCCAAGTGCAATTTTATTTGCACCTAACTCTTCTGCTGTGTTGTAAAGAATCCCACGTCGTAATCTGGAACATAAGGAGCAGGTAGTTTTTCCAGGTGCAATTTTCTCTTTAACAATACTATAAGTGTCTTGCTCTACTATTCGATATTCTACATTCAGCGTATCAAGATAATTAGGTAATATATGTTCAGGAAAACCAGGCTGTTTTTGATCCAAGTTGACAGCAACTAACTCAAATTTTATCGGGGCAACTTGTTGCAGACCCAGCAAGGTGTCTAACAAAGTGTAAGAGTCTTTGCCGCCTGATAGACACACCATAATTCGATCACCATTATCAATCATATGGTAATCAGATATCGCTTTACCGGTTTGCCGTCTAAGAAGTTTCTGGAGTTTGATAAACTTTTGAGGTTGCGTAGAATTATTCATATTTGCTGTGCTTCTTCTCATCTATTATAGCATTCTACTTTATCTATTATCACAAGACTTGCACTTGACGAAATACATTTTGTCCGTATTCTGAGAAAATAACTACAATTTAGTAAAGGGATGATTGATGACTTACTGTCTTGCCATACAGACCAATGCTGGCATAGTTTTTTGTTCAGATTCACGCACCAATGCTGGTGTAGACCAGGTTAGCACCTACAGCAAGATGTATAGCCTAAGCATACCTGATGACAGACAGCTTACGATATTGTCAGCTGGCAACTTGGCTACTACACAAGCTGTACTAGCCAAGGTTAGAAAAGATATACAGCATGCTGCAGATGCTAGTCTTATCTCTGTACCAAGCATACGTGATGCGGCAGAGTATTTGGGCCAATTGAATCGTCGCGAAGTTGAAAAGCATAGCTCTGAAGACAGTACGTATGAAGCTACTTTTATACTAGGAGGACAAATAAGTACGAATCCACGTGAGATTCTACTAGTTTATCCACAGGGTAATTTTATTTCGACATCAGATGACACACCTTTTCTACAAATTGGAGAGAGCAAGTATGGCAAACCAATTTTGGATCGAATTTTAACTACTGAGACAAATTTGGCTACTGCTGCATCAGCGGCTTTAGTATCAATGGACTCAACTATGCGTAGTAATATTACGGTCGGTCCGCCAGTTGAGATAACCCTTTATAAAGCCAACTCATTGCAACCAGGGTTTCATTATAAATTCGAGCAAAATAGTGAATACTTGCGAGAGTTAAATAATCAATGGGACCAAAAAATACGTGAGGCATTCACACAGTTGCCACCAGTGAAATGGGCTTATTCTTGGGATCAATTACTTGATGAACAAAATTCAATTTCTTGATTACGGTATTGCTTAGTATAAAAGGATAGGCGTCTTTTAATCCCATACTTCGATTTAATTCGTTTAACACTGTTGTTAACTTTGTCCAGTTTTGTATTTCTTGCTCTATAGGCATATTAGTAGCTGATTTTTCAATTGTATTGAAAGCATATGCGGTTTCTAGGGTATCAGTCATATGCAAATAATGAGCCCAACACTCAGCCCAATCTTCTAGTGGGTGAGCTTCAGCATATGCACTAATATAATTATGATTCCAGTCTGATAAATTCTTATTTGCATAAAAATCATTTAATGCTTGTTGATAATCGAGATCCTCATTTCCAAATAGCTTTCTAAATGAATCTATCCATTTAGTATTTTTGATAAGTTTTTCAAAATAATGATGCCCACTCTCATGGCGCAAATGGCCTAAAGGTGTGCGGTATAGTTCTCCCATAAGTTCACGCGTATTTTCTCTAATAACATCATCTGCCTCAGCCAAGTTGATAGTGATTAGGCCCTGACTATGCCCAGTAAGTATAAACTCATGTTCTACATCTGGGTTTTGTTGCTGATCCTCCAGAAAAGCAAAGGCTAGACCCATTCGTTTTGCACTATTCTTTGGAATGACGAGCAAATCCAATGCTAGCAAGCTGCGTATTAGCCTTCTTTTTGCACTTTCTAGTTTGGCCCACTTTTGTATATTATCGGGTTGACTTAAATCCGGGATGGTTTGATTAAGTGTGCAAGCTATACACCAGGCATCAGCTTGTGTTGTTGGAATACATGCATTACAAACATTGAAGTCTGTATAGTTTTTGCATAAGTGAACTTCCATACCATGGTCTGTTATATAGTTCCCTTGGCTATTTTTTTTGAGTGTATATATACAATCGGTTTCAAAAGAATATGCTAGTTGCATATAGCAAGACATGCACTGCGAATTTTCAAAATATAGTTGTTGCCCACAAGAACAATTAAATTTTTTCAAAAATATTTACCTCTAATCAAGAAACCAATTGGTTTCTATTTGATTATTTAACTTAGCAAAGTTGATTTGGATGCTATCAAGATAGTCATGCAAGCCTATATGCATCAGTTTTTTAATATCAGCATTTTGAATTTGTTCGTTAATATCTTCTATGGCATCAGAAGCTTGTTGTCCTCTGGGGAGCTTTATAAAACAAGTTTTAATTTCATTTAAGCAGTGTTGTATAGCTCTGGGGAATTCTTTATCAGTGAGGATATAATGTACAACTTCAGGTCCAGATACACGGCTTTGCTTATGTTGTCGATACATTTGGTCTGCGCTGAGTGAAATAAGAATATTCATCCATAAGATAGACTGATAATAATTTACCGCATCTGACTCATCTTTGTTCTCAATTAAATGTGGTAAAAGGTGGTTGCAACTCATATCAAGAAGTCGTGAACTCATATCGGCGCGCTCTAAATTTCGACCAATACGCATGAAGTCATATGCATGGTTGTTGCTCATAGTACCAGAAAGTAAGCCTGTAAGTTGCTGACAGTTAGAAATTACATTTTGTAGTAAATAAAAGCGATTCTTCCGTCCAAGTCTATCTGAAATTTTTTCTTTTACATTCAAATATAAGTCATTCACTTGTTCCCAGGCTTCTGCGGGTAGTATTTCTCTTGTTGTACGTGCGTTCTCACGTGCCATCTTTAAAGAATATAAAAGTGAGGCTTGGCTAATTTGATCAGCAAGTAAATAACGCATTACACTGCGTTCATCAAATGTGCTATATCGTTCTGAATAGTTTACTTCGTTATCAAAAACTTCAATTAAAGTACGCCAACCAATGCGTGTGCCGTGAGGTAAGTCAAACAACAAGTTAGAATTTACATTAACTATGCGAGCAATGTTTTCTGCACGTTCCATGTAACGACCAAGCCAATATACTCGTTGTGCAACGCGAGATAACATGTCTTGTCTTAGTTAACTACCCAAGTGTCTTTGCTGCCGCCACCTTGTGAGGAGTTGACGACATAAGAACCCTTGTTCATTGCAACCCGGGTTAGCCCCCCAGCAGTTACATAACTCTTTTCAGCTTGTAATATAAAAGGCCGTAAATCTATGTGACGAGGTCGTGGGCCATTTTTGGTAATAATAGGGCATGTTGACAACGATATTAGTGGTTGTGCCATGTAATTACGGCAATCATTTTTAATCAGTCTCTTGAATTTATTGCATTCTGTTTTAGTAGCTTGTGGCCCAATTAACATGCCGTATCCGCCTGATTCATTAGCAGGTTTTATTACTAATTTATTTATATTTTCAAGCACAAAATCAAGTTGATTTTTTTCTGAACATAAATAACTTGGAACATTAGGGAGGATAGGTCTCTCAGATAAATAATATTCAATCATTTTGGGAACGTAGGTATACACTACTTTATCATCTGCAACACCAGCACCTGGTGCATTAGCTAATGCAACATTGCCTTTTTTCCATGCGTTAATTAGGCCCGGTACACCTAGTACAGAGTCGGAGTAGAATATTTCGGGGTCTAAAAATAAATCATCAACACGGCGATAAATAACATCAATTTTCTTTAAGCCTGAAATTGTACGCATATAGACTCTGTTTTTTTCAACTACTAAATCACAACCTTCTACTAGCTCAGCTCCCATCTGTTGTGCAAGGTATGCGTGTTCGAAATAAGCAGAGTTATAAATACCCGGTGTCAGCACTACAACTTCTGGAGGCTCATGCTTTTGAGGTGATATTGAGCAAAGCGTATCAAACAATTGACTGGGGTATTCTCGTAAAGGTTGTACATCATATGTCTCAAATAATTCCGGCATTACACGTTTGCTTATATTACGATTTTCAAGCATATACGAGACGCCAGATGGGACTCTTAAATTATCTTCGAGCACATAGAACTTACCATCACTATTACGTACTAGATCTGTTCCACAAATATGTGCCCATGTTCCATGCATAGGTTTAATGCCTTCGCATTCTCTTCTGTAATTTACAGAATTTTTAATTAATTCTTCAGGAAAGACACGATCTTTAATTATATTTTTTTTGTTATAGATATCATCGATAAAATGGTTCAATGCGGTAAGTCGTTGTACGAGTCCTTTTTCAACTGTTTTCCATTCATTTGCAGGAATGATGCGTGGAATAATATCAAGTGGCCATTGACGATCTATATTCCCTACATCGCTATAGACTGTGAAACTAATTCCTAATGTTTTTATAGTGGCCTCAGCCGCATCAATTCTTTCTTTTAGTTCCTCATGCTTTAATGAGTGAAAATATTTCGCTAATTTTTTAGCAGATGGATGAGGTGTCCCTGAAGAACGAATTAATTCATCATAAAAATCGTTTGCTGGGTATTGTTTCCAGTCAATAAGCATTGCGAACTCTTTATAGTAATACTAAACATCAGACACGCAGGAAATGTGCCAAAATTGTGCATACTAGAGAAAAAGTATAACTGCTTTAACTACAATGAATTAGACGACTAGGCATAGAAAAATTTATATCTTACATTTAGTTAATGCATTAATTTAGATGCAATTGCACTAAAATAATGCAATTTAGTTTGTGCTTAAAAATAGCTAGCGTTATATGTACTACAGTAAAGAAAATTCAAGAATAGTGAATATATAGTTTTATAAGTGGTCAGCATCTTATGTTGAAGCCATTAATGTCTTTTCTATAAAAAAATAGTATTTAGTACATCATAGTTTAGGGCATATCAGAAATAGCTTTTGCAATTTAAAGTCTTAGTGGTTTTTTAATTTTTGCAACACAAAAGGATAATGGTTATGTGGTAAGTAAATGATGTAATTAATGTGACGTTGTGCTGACAAATAGTAGTAAAATGGTCTATTTAGGATGATTCATTATCTTTATTCGAGCTATTCCAAGCATCTCCAATAATTTCATCTGCATCGTCTTCATCTTCCCATGCATAACGTTTGGTTGGAGGAGTGGGTTCATAGTTGCGAAATAATATTGCACATATAACACCGAGACCCCCTGCCCATAAATGAGTTTCAAACGACACACCTGGTTGATGCGGAAACACTCCCCAAATCATTGTGCCATATAAAAAAAACACTAATAGTGAGAGTGTGATGGCAAGGCGGTCTCTACGCAAAATACCAACAATAAATATAAATGCCATAAACCCGTAGGTAAGTCCACTCGCACCAAAGTGATATACAGGTCGCGCAGTAAACCACACACCAAGTTCAGCTATCGGCCAAACAGCCGCTAGTACTAACCAGCATGAACGTGGGTAGCCATATAGAAGTACAGTGCCAAGTATAAGCAGTGCAGGAGTGTTAGAGATAAGGTGTTCGAATGACGCATGAATTAATGGTGCGCTAATGATTCCAATCAAACCTAAATAACTTTGAGGCTGAACACCGAGCTTGAATGTATTTAACCCAAAGGAATGCTTTAGTATTTCAATTATCCATAAAAGCACAGTAAATAAAAAAGCGCTTAGGAAAGCCCGTTTCAATCTTGCAACATCTTTCGGCGAGGAGCGAGTTGATGGAATGCTTAGCATGAGCGTTAAGGGTGTTAAGGTAATTCCAAACCAGAAGATTTAACGTTGATTTCGGTTAGCTGCTGCTGATTAAAATCTAACTGTAAAAACCAAAATGTTTCGCCATTATCATCATAAGTTATATTCCAACGATCTGATACAAGTAATCTAGTATGGTCAGCGCTATTACTTCTACGTAAATCAATTGTATCGCCACTAGGCCCGCTTTGTGTAGATATGTAATAAGCTTGTAGTGCTTGTAAGTTATTAATGATGACATCTTTACTGTCACCGATATTCAAATTTTTGAAGTTACCCTGGCTGAGTGTTTGGCTTTTAATTTGATTAACTAGTATTTTAGCTTTGCTGTTTGCATATTCATAAAATAATCTGACAGCATCATTTTTTACTTGATCTAATTCTGAATCTTTATGGTAGTGATGTAAGCCTAGTGCTCCATCAATGTTTTTAGTTTTTGCGCCACTTTTATAAATCGGGTAATCAGCTGCGCTATTTGAGTTCGGGCCATATGGCCAATAGGTTGTAGCCTGGTACGTTTTGGCATTAGTTCGAATCAAGTTTGCAAATTCATTAGAAGACATTCTTGTTGGTGGGGTGATGAGTTGATGGGTAATATCTGCTTTGTTTTTGTTTAGAAAAGCCTCGCGATCTGCTTGGTAAGTCGAACTGCCAGAATTTTCTGGATCATATTGAAAGGCAAAGCCTTGTAATGAGTATTGGTTTTTAATGGATGCTTCTGTGTAGTGGCCACATTCATGAATAAAGGTACCGCAATGTTTAAACTTATCTGTCCAGGTAAGATTTCTGCAAGCCAAGGTGGTGCACAGCTCTAATTCTTTTTCAGTTATTTTGTCTGATTGTGTTGCACATGAATGATTTAAGGCGACAGCCAAGGAAAGTGTGGTGATTTTAAATATGATTATTAATCTTCTTGGCATGGCTAGTAGTATATTCACGATAAAATTTGGTGCGTGTATATATTTTGGTTTATCTGGTTTTTTCTAGGATGCAATAAATTGTATAGGTTCGACACTAACTTTCTCTATCTCAATTTACGTGCTCTAAATTTGCGCCCTTTAATCTTGCCTTCAGATAGTATTTTCAGGGCTTGTTTTGCAACAGGACGTTCGATGGCGACATAAGCGAAATGATCAAATATATCAATTTTGCCTATTTGTTTACCTGGTATAGATTTGCTTGCAGTTAGAGCTCCCAGGATGTCACCTGCACGCACCTTTTCTTTCCGGCCTCCGTTGATGCATAGAGTTACCATGGGTGGATTTAGAGTAAAATTTTCTCTGGATTTTAATGTAGAAGGTTTTTCTATCATGACTGGAGTCTGTTGATAATCTTCGATAGCAGTTACTTTGCGAATTTCAGAAGTCATGAATAAGCTCACTGCTAAGCCTGCATTACCTGCACGACCCGTGCGTCCAATACGATGAATGTGAACTTCCGGGTCAGGAGATATTTCAAATATGATGACAGCATTTAAATCTTTAATGTCTAAACCTCGTGCGGCTACGTCAGTTGCAACGAGTATCGAAGTGCTTTTATTTGCGGCTTGTACCAATACTTGATCACGTTCTTTTTGTTCCAGGTCGCCATGTAAGGCTAATGCATGAAAACCCTGCTTCCATAGTTCGTCAGCTAATTCTTGGCACTGTTGTTTGCGATTACAAAATACCAAACTTGATTCAGGTTTATAGTGTTGTAGTACCGCTGTGAGAGTTTTGCTTCGAGCACCTTTTTCTATTTCATAGAATACCTGCTTAATTTTTCTATCATCATGTAAGCTCTCTACACGAACATCAATTGGATTATTCTGAATAGAATTGCTGATGTTTTTAATTTCATCTGGATAAGTAGCAGAAAATAACAAGGTTTGTCTTTGTTTTGGCGTGTACTTAACGACATTTGTAATATCCTCTAAGAAACCTAGATCCAACATACGATCCGCTTCATCCAATACCAGAATTTTAAGAGAATTAAGGCTTAGTGTGTTTTTTTGCAAATGCTTGAGTAAGCGCCCCGGTGTACCAACGACAATATGTGGATTGCGTTGCAAGGAAGCAAATTGTGGTCCAAGAGGTTTGCCTCCACATAGTGTGAGGATATTTGTATTCGGAATTGCACGGGCAAGCCTGCGTAATTCTTTGCTTACTTGATCTGCAAGTTCACGTGTAGGGCAAATTACTAATGCTTGTGTTTGGTATGTTTGGGGTTCTATATTATCCAGAATACCTATTGCAAAAGCGGCTGTTTTGCCACTACCCGTCTTAGCTTGGGCAAGTACATCCTTGCCTTTAAGAATATGTGGTAGACCTTGTTTCTGGATTGGAGTCATATGTTGATAACCCAAGGACTCTATATTACTGAGTAGTTCAGCTTGCAAAGGTAGAGATGAGAAAGAATTTGTAGTCACAGTTGCTTGAATTTTATCGGTATGTTTTTTTGTCAGTATATTATGTGGCTTTAGCGGTATTGTTGAATTTACATTGCGAATCATCATAGTACCAATGTATTGTCTTACATCCAGCTTTTCCTATGTTTTGAAAAGAAAATTGGTGCGATTACTGCCATATAGATATCTTTGTGGTGCTTTAGTCAAATATTTAATGCTTAATGATGATCGTTACTGAAAATTATCCTAGTCAAATAGGATAAGCTGAAGCCTCGATGGTTGTATATATTTGTATGACTTTAGTTTGCTATATTTCGTGACCCCTCATGTTGTAAATTCCAATAGGTAATAAATGTTTCAGCTTGGTTGTGCAAGTCGCGCATGTTTTCAAAACGAACTTTTGTCTGGTTTAACGGTTGCATTAGCGCTAGTGCCAGAAGCTGTTGCTTTTGCATTTGTGGCTGGTGTTTGACCCATTAAAGCGGGAGATTTAGTTGAAGTAAACGTTTTAGAAGATCCTCATTATCATGTGGCTGATGATCAAATAGCATAAATATATTGTTGACTAAGGTGGTAGTTAAACCATCTCATAATGAATAGTTTTGAACTGTTGTGCGCTAAATGACTTATTTTTGCGATCATCTGGCCAATAAAATTGCATTGTTTCACTCGACGATTCAGTCACAAATCTTTATAGTACCCAGCGTTTAACGCTTGTTCATCCACATCTTCAGGGATTACTTCATTGATTATTACTGCAAATATCACCATGCAATTTGGTGCGAAACCATTATTTGAAAATATTTCAGCCAAGTTTGGTGATGGTAATCGCTATGGTCTGATCGGTGCGAATGGTTGCGGGAAATCAACCTTTATCAAGATTCTAGATGGTAGCCTGGTGCCATCATCTGGAAATGTATCAATTACACCTAACGAACGTCTGGGTAAATTAAGCCAGGATCAATTTGCTTTTGAAGAATTCACTGTGATCGATACCGTTATCATGGGCCATCAACAGTTGTGGGAAATTAAACAAGAGCGCGAACGTATTTATTCATTACCTGAAATGTCTGAAGAAGATGGCATGAAAGTGGCTGACTTGGAAGTTGAGTTTGCGGAGTTAGACGGCTACAGCGCAGAGAGTCGAGCTGGTGATTTATTATTAAGTGCAGGTATAGAACTAGAATTTCATAATGGTTTGATGAACGAAGTGGCTCCAGGTTGGAAGCTGAGAGTGCTATTGGTGCAAGCTTTGTTTTCTGATCCAGATATCTTGCTATTGGACGAGCCTACTAATAACCTGGATATTAATACAATTCGTTGGCTGGAAAATATATTAAACGAGCGTAAAAGCACTATGATTATCGTATCTCACGATAGACATTTCTTGAATGCGGTATGTACGCATATGGCGGACATGGATTTTGGTGAGTTGCGCATCTACCCAGGTAACTATGATGATTTTATGATTGCATCTACTGCAGTGCGTGAGCGTATGCAGTCGGAAAATGCTAAAAAGAAGGCCCAGATTGCAGACTTACAGCAGTTTGTTAGTCGATTCTCAGCCAATGCATCAAAAGCACGCCAGGCAACTTCGCGCGCCAGACAAATAGAGAAGATTCAACTCGAAGATATAAAGCCTTCCAGTCGCCGCAGTCCTTTCATACGATTTGGACAAGAGAAAAAAATACACCGTAATGCCTTAACGATTGAAGGTCTCGCACATGGTTTTGATGGCGAAGAGTTGTTTATTGATGGTGAGATGATTATTGAGGCTGGTACACGTTTAGCTGTAATCGGCGAAAATGGTGTTGGTAAATCTACTTTTTTACGCTGTTTAATGAATGAGCTTGAACCTAATCAGGGAATGATTAAGTGGTCTGAGAATGCAAGTTTAGGTTACTGCCCACAAGATACTAGTCATGAGTTTGAAGGGAATATGAACTTGTTTGACTGGATGTCTCAGTGGAGAAAACCTAAACACGATGATGAGACAGTGCGCGGAACCCTAGGTCGTTTGTTGTTTTCTTCCGAAGACTTTAAGAAAAAAGCTAAAGTATGTTCAGGTGGAGAAAAGAATCGATTGTTATTTGGAAAGTTAATGTTGTCTGATGCAAATATTTTAGTAATGGATGAGCCTACTAATCACCTTGATATGGAAAGTATTGAAGCGTTAAACCTAGCGCTTGAGCATTATGAAGGCACTTTAATATTTGTCAGTCATGACCGTGAATTTGTCTCTTCATTGGCTAACTGCATTGTGGAAATAAAAGATCAGCAATTAAATTTATTCCAAGGTAATTATGAAGAGTACCTTACAAATCAAATTCAACTTGAGCAAGCGAGTACAGGGACTTGATTATTTAAGCAGTTAGCATCGTTATCGTAGCGTCCTTATCGAAGATGCCTGCTTAGATTGACCTTTATAGATAATTAAATACTACTGCATAGTAGTTTTTGTAGTGATTACAATCCTACATAAAACTCTCTATGTAATCTACGCGCCTGCATAGGCCATTTATCACGCTTAACGCGGCCTTTGTATGTTTTCAGTTTGCTATCTATCAATGCAATATCTTCAGCAGTTAATTGCGCAATTTGCTCATAATGGTAAATACCAAGTCGATGCAGTTTCCTTTCAAGTGTTGGACCAACACCGTTTATGAGTTTTAGGTCATCTAACTCACCATTGGGTCGTTTCATGCCAAGTGCTTTCATCTTTGGTTTTCGGTTACTACGCTTAGGAGTACGTTCTTGAGTGGTTTTCTTTATTGTAACGCTGTTTGTACTCATTAACAGACGTGCTTGTTTGATCCAGTCATCGCGATCAATACGGCCTCTGAAATTGAGTAATTGATCTACTGTATTTACATCTTTCAGGTTAAAGCTGGCGATCTGTTCAAAATAGAAAATTCCACACTTATGCAAAGTTTTTTCTAGCGTCTCACCTATGCCTGTTATTAATTTTAAATCGTCAGGTTTGCGGGTTGGTTTTTTCAAACCGTAAGGTTTAATTTTAGGTTTTGCTGCACTAGTAATAGCCTTCTTCTTGTTTATAGCCGCTGGCTTAGCCATGTTAGTCTGCTTATTTTCATCGTTATGATTAACAGCGACTTTTGCTTTAGATGATCCATTGCTATGCATGTCTACATTTTTGCTGGTTTCTAGTGTGCTATTGATGTGAACAACGTTACCATTTGTAGCGCCATTTTCTCTTATAGTTTTGCGATTGCCATTGCCATTGCCATTGCCATTGCCATTTTTAACAGTTGCGCCATTAGCCGGTTTAAGAATGGCTTTCTGAGCGTCTTTCATAAATGCTTCTAATTCACGAATATGGGTATCGCGAGCTGCAATAGTGCTGTTAAGAGCAGGGATTCTTTGCTGTAAAGTATGTATCTGTAGTTTTAAATCTTCAGCTTGTGTGCTACGTGTTTCTATTTCATCACGTAGTGGTGGCAACTCTCTAACTAAGCGATTAACCTCATTTTCAAGTGCAGCAATGCTTGAATCACGCTGCCTAATTGAACTCTCTAGTGATGGTACACGTTCGCGTAAGGAGTTAATTTCACTGCTCAATTCAGGAATGAGTTTTTTAGCATCAACTAATTCAATTTGCGTGTCTTTATATTGTTTAGATACAAGCTTAACCTGATTTACTAAAATTAAAATTTTCTCGTCTCTATCTTTTAGTAGTGAAATATTTTCAATATTGTTGCTTTTGCGAGTATCTAGTTCTATAAGAGCAGATTCTAATGTAGATTTACTATTATTTAATTCATTTTTTAAATTAGTAAGTTGCAATACTTGATTTTCGAATTCTTTATCACGTTTCAAGAGATTGCTGCGCGTATGATCTAGCTCCTTACTAAGTGAGCTAGTGTTTTTGCTAGTGGCTTCTAATTGATTCTGTAATGCCACTAGTTCTTCATTTTTGTTTTTTAATTGAAGGCCGTTATTGTTGTAACGTTGAGTGGCTTGTCCTAATAAGGTTTTAAGTTCTTTTATTTCATCAGGAGTGCTATTAAAGGTTTCTAATTCTTTTTTTCTTGCATCGAGTTCCTGGCTGATAATGTGAAAATGTGCAGTGGTTTTGTCTAATTGGCTTTTTAAGTCTTCTACTTCATTTTCAGTAGCGCTGTTAAGATTTGTAGCAGCATTTAATTTTATAGCTAAATCATTTTTTTCATCATTAATCGTATTGATATGAGTAATGCGATCTTTAAGTGCAAGTTCAACTTCATTGAACTCAGTAATAACAGACTGGTATTCACTGTCTAAATTTGAGAAACGGTTGCGCCAATCAATCTCAAGTGACAACATGCGTTTTTTAAGGCGACCCCATATTAACCATCCTACTAATAGGCCAAATAAAAATGTTGCGGCCAAGGTAAATATCAAATTGGAAATCAAATAAGTCATCTTTATTCTCTCAAGCGGGTTATTTTTATATGGCGGTTGGCATTAGTTATTTTAATTTGTTTTGCCTACATTAAACGCATGTTAACTATTGTTTAATGCTATGTTTTTCGACAAACTTTTGACAATTTTATTACATTAAGCAAAATAGGTGTACCGTTTTTAAGGGAATTGATACTAAAAATAATTATTTATAAAAAAGTTAAAGTATTAGATTAAGTATCAGCCGTAAGTTAGATAATACTTTTGTGCTCATGTTTATTTTCCTCTAAACACGGCCATTTTCAAAAATATTTAAAAAAATTGCAAAAGTTTAGTAAGTAAGTAAAAAGTTTTGTTCAATAAATAAACTATGCAGTGTATTTATTTCTATAACAGCTAGTTTTTTCTGTGTTTGATTTGATTGCATTTTGATCAATGCTGCATATATTGTCGTTTTAACTACAGTGTTTCCTAAGTTCAACGTTAATATTTTTACAATCCCTGTGTAATTAAATGCATGTTTTTCCTGTCATACATAGGCACAATCTTCAAAATTTATTTAACCAAAGTAAACCAACATAATGGAATATGCGCTGATTGCTATAGCAGGTGTTATTGCTATGTTATCTATAGTTTTTGCTCCTATTGCAAAAACGGTAAATTCATTTTACTCGGGGTTATCTCCACAAGGTGATGCACCTAGCTTATTCACCTTAACGTTTTCTCAGGTCACGACGTGGATTTTTGCACGTTCCTTAATGAACGCCGCAATACTCGGCTTTTACTATGGTATATGGGGAACCCTGGCGTATGCATTTTATTATTTGTCGTTTTTAACTGGTGGGAAAATTGTTGACCATCTGCGTTTTGAGCAGGGTTTTGCAAGTGTGCAAGAATTTTTGCATGTGCGTTTTGGGCGTATGGGGGTTGCTTGTTACAACGTTGTCATTGTTATTCGTCTAATAAGTGAAGTGTTCGCTAATTTATTGGTAATTGGTTTATTGTTTGGAATAGTGGGTTCCAATGCATATGTGCTGGCTATTATTGCTTTTTCTGTAGTTACATTATTGTATTCCATGATGGGCGGTTTACATGCATCTTTGAAAACAGATGTATTGCAGATGAGTATCTTTATTTTTGTTCTCATAATGCTGTTGGCTACAGTATTAGGTGGAGGACAATTTTCGATTTCAGACCTTGGTTTTAAGGAATTTCAATTCGATCAACCTGGTCCAATTCTTATGTTGGTAGCTTTGTTGCAAATATGGAGTTATCCAATGCATGATCCGGTGATGATGGATCGTGGTTTTTTAGCTGATAGAGAGACTACACGGAAAAGTTTTTACCATGCAGCCTGGATAAGTATTTTGTGTATTGTAAGTTTCGGTTTTTTAGGAGTTTGGGCGGGGGCTCATGCAAGTGAAGGTGATTCCATGAACAGCGTGTTGATGCGTTTGTTGGGCGAGTGGCCAATGCTGCTATTTAGTACCACACTTGTTATTTCAGCGATGTCTACACTAGATAGTACTTTATCTAGTTCTGCAAAATTAATTGCTGTTGATATGAAACTTGTTGGTATGAGTGTAAAGAATGGCCGCGTAATTATGTTGCTATTCATGCTATTGGGGCTAGCGTGTGTTTTTTTTGGCAATCAGGATCTTTTCAGTGCGGTAGCGGTAAGTGGAACTGCTTCATTGTTTTTGGCTCCAGTAGTATTCTTTAGTGTATTCGGCAAGCAAACAGAAATTCCTCAATGGAGCTACTTGGTGGCTTTTGTTACGGCCATAGTAGGTGCGGGTTTATATTTTCTTGAATCTTCAGATCATACTCAATGGCTTGGAGATATACATAAATACTCCAAGCTATTGTTAATATCTTTGGTAATATTAGCGATAGGTTGTGGTTTATTTTTTATAGGCAGATTGCAAAATATACGTCCTATAAATTCATGTTAATTTACTCATTGTGAGTTTGTTTATAGAGCATGAATAAAATTACGATAATTTTCTCAATGCTGTTTCTAGTATTGACACTTAGCTTAGTTGCCTGTGATAACTTTAATTTCAATCAAACATATGAAGGTAGGGTTATTAAGGTATTGGATGGTGATTCCATAAACATCATTCAGCACGGTAAGGAGATTCGTGTGCGCTTAGCAGAAATTGATGCACCTGAACATAATCAAGTTTTTTGGAAACCATCACGTCAAGCATTAGAAAGTTATGTGTCCGATAAACAGGTTATTGTAGAAGAATTTGATCGCGATCAATATGGTCGAGTGGTGGGGCATGTTTATGTAGATGGTATCTGGGTAAATGGTGAACTTGTGAAAAACGGCTATGCTTATGTCTATGAGAGGTATGCGGTTTCAAAAAAATTATACCAATACCAAATACAAGCAGAGAAAAAAAGAAAAGGTGTGTGGAAACTGCCTGAAAGCCAAAGAATCAAACCTTGGGATTGGCGTAAAAAAAGCAAACAGTCCTGATTAATCATTAGTATGCAAGAATGTTTTCAAATTATTACTTTTTAATTGTCATACAAACTTAGCATGATGGTAAATAATACTTAATATTACGGTAAATTTTCTTAAACAAGTGAGAAGTAAAGTTACAACCCTAACAAATTAACAATCTTAAGGGAGAGCTGCATGTCTCGAGTAACTAAACAAGATCTCAGCGATGAGGTTGTTTGCAATCGATCCGGAAATGTTCCATTTGCCAAAGTTCTAGAAGCTAGTTTATCTAGACGTAGTTTATTAAAGGGTGGTTTGGGTGCGGCAGCGACTGCATTCTTCGCTACATCATCTGTAGCTGCCTTTGCTGCAAGTCGTCGTGGTGCCAAGGTTGGTTTTACACCGGTAACCGTTGCTGAAGGAACCGGACCTTGGCCTAGTATTGCTCCCGAATATCAATGGGATGTGCTGATTCCCTGGGGTGAGCCATTAGAGCCTGGTGGTCCAGAATATAACTATCCACCTAATGCAGCTGATCAAGCCAGGCAAATTGGTATCGGGCACGATGGCATGCATTACTTCCCGGTAAAGAATTCAAGTAAACCACGTTGTGGTTGGAATGATGACCAAGATTGGGATGATGATCTAGACTGGAGTAGAAATACAGATAAAGATGCTTACAGGCTTGGTAATCGCAATGGTGTTCTTTGTATTAACCATGAATTTGGCAGAACTTCTCATGTTTTAGGTAAAGATGTGCCAGAGAGTCTTGAAGATGTGCGTGTAATGCAACATGCCCATGGTGTATCCGTTGTAGAACTTAAAAATCGCCAAGGTCAATGGCGTCAAGTTAAAAGCGATTTTGCAAGACGTATTCATGTAAACACACCGGTAGAGTTTAGTGGCCCAGTAGCAGGCTCCGACTTGCTTAATACTCCTAACGGCAATGTTCCATTAGGCACGGTAAATAATTGCGCCAATGGTTATACGCCTTGGGGAACCTATCTAACATGTGAAGAAAACTTCAATGGTTACTTTGGTGCAACGAATCAAAATAACACTTGGGTGCCTACAACAGCACAAGAGCGTTATGGTTTCACTGAAAATGGATTTGGGTACGGGTGGCATAATTTTGATCGCCGTTTTGATCTTTCTGATGTTGATTATCGAAATGAAGAAAACCGCTTTGGTTGGGTCGTTGAAATTGATCCAGTTGATGGCACATCAATACCAGTTAAGCGCACAGCTCTTGGAAGAGTGAAACATGAAGGTGTTGCGCTAACAGTAGGTTTAGGTGGTCGTGTAGTCGGTTACATGGGTGACGACCAGCGTTTTGACTATATCTATAAATTTGTTTCAGATGATAATTGGCGCAAAATGCGTCGCGAGGGCAAAAGCCCGCTGGATCACGGCAAATTGTATGCGGCTCGCTTCAATGACGATGGCAGTGGGGATTGGTTAGAGCTGACTATCGATAATCCAGAGATTGCACAACGTTTTAACAGTCAGGCTGAAGTGCTTACCTATGCACGTATTGCGGCAGATATTGTTGGTGCAACGCCAATGGATCGTCCGGAGTGGACGACGGTGGCACCAAACGGTGTTGTATATTGTACATTAACCAACAACAGCCAGCGTACTGAAGCCAATGCGGCAAATCCATTGGCTCCTAATGCTGATGGTCATATTATCCGCTGGAAGGATAGCAGAAGACACACCGGTACGCGTTTTAAGTGGGATATCTACCTAATTGCAGAAACTACACATGGCACTGAAGATACATTCAGTGATCCAGATGGTTTATGGGCAGATCCAGATGGACGTTTATTTATTCAAACCGATGGTGGCCAGATGGATGGTCTGAATAATCAAATGTTAGTCGCTGATTTAAGTACTGGTGATTTACGTCGTTTGTTCACGGGTGTGACCAGTGATGAAATAACAGGAATTACTACTACACCAAATCGCAAGACTATGTTTATAAATACTCAACATCCCGGTAATGGGGATCCAACCCGAACGAACTTTCCTGCACCATTTGATGGTGTAACGGTTCCGCGTGATTCAACAATTGTGATTACACGTAAAGATGGAGGGATTGTAGGTTCTTAACCAAAGCGGTATTGGCTATTTTTAAGTAGTAGCTTGCAATTAATAAGCCTCGGTAATTGCCGAGGCTTTTTTTATAGGCTTTTTTCTATAGGTAAAGAGCTCTAAATAATTAGTACTAAAATAAAAAATAAAAATGCAAATCCATAAAGTCCCATGAAACCCCAATAGATTTGTGGCTCAGAGTTACGGTGTTTTTTTACCGCCCATGATTCCATCTCGGTCAGACTGGCATATAATCCCTTGCTGCAGCCTTTTACCCAAACTGCTTGGTTTAGCCAGCCTTCAACTAAAAGATATCCTGTAAATAGCGTTGTAATTACATAAAGTAGTGTCTGTAATAGTATAAGCATAGCTTGCACTCCTCCCTAACATTCCAGGCCTAATATTCCGGCTAAGGGTATATAAGCAGTGCCTAACATTCTAGAAGAACTAAATACAGAGTATTAAATGACTATGCTTAAATAGTGTTATTTAAACGATAAACTGACGTGTGTATATCATTTTACTTGTCTGACCAAACTGCATATTCATTGCCATTAGGGTCTGTAAAATGGAAACGCCGTCCTCCAGGGAAAGAAAAAATATCTTGAATAATTATGCCGCCAGCATTTTCAATTTTTATTTGAGTTTTTTCTAAAGCATCGCTATAAAAAACAACTAATGCACCACCATTACTGGTAGAAGTAGTGAGTTCAGATGTGAAGAACCCTCCATCAAGCCCTTGATTCTCAAAAGCCGTATAATCTGGTCCGTAGTCAATGAATGACCATCCAAATGCTGTTGCAAAAAATGCTTTAGCAGCGTTTATATCTTTAGCAGGGAATTCTACATAGTTAATTTTTTCATGAATATTCATAAGCTGCACCTGTAATTTTCAATATATTAATCGGTATGCGATATTTTTTAATCATATATTATTTTGTAATACACTCGAACTAAACCCTGTCAACTATATACAGTACTTCAGCTTGGTTAATTGAGCCTTGCGGTAGTTAATTAATAAATAAAGAAAGAAAGAATAGAGGAAAAAGCATGACAACTTCATATGATATTAAAGATAAAATAGCATTGGTGACTGGTGCAAACCGGGGCATTGGTAAAGTAATTGTAGAAACCTTTCTAGATAAAGCCGGTGTTAAAAAAGTTTATGCGGCTGTTAGAAATTTAGATTCAGCTAAAGCTTTAACGGACCGATATGGTGATCGTGTTGAAGCTATTCGAGTAGACTTAGAAGATCCTGCAACGATACTGCAAGCCGCACAACTTGCGGTGGATGTAGATGTCGTTGTAAATAATGCAGGTGTACTGAAAATTTCTACACCACTTGATGCAAATGCGTTGGCTAGCATGGCGTACGAAATGGACATAAACGTGTCGGGTTTGGTAAGGATGGCCCAAGCCTTTGCGCCCGTGTTAAAAAAGAATGGTGGCGGAGCACTCATTCAGTTAAATTCGGTAGCTTCGATGAAAAGTTTTGCTTCATTTGCTACTTACAGCGCATCTAAAGCTGCAGCCTATTCTATTACTCAAGCTTTGCGAGATTTGCTAAAAGAGCAAGGTACTACGGTAGTAAGTGTGCATCCCGGGCCGATTGCAACGGATATGGCAACCGATGCGGGCATAGGTGAAATAGCGGAGCCGGCAAGCTTGGTTGCAGACAGTATACTTTCAGCACTTGAAAATGGAGAATTTCACGCCTTTCCGGATTCCATGGCGAAGCAATTTGAAAATGAATATCAAGAATTTGCTAATAAAATAGTGAATGCTAATTTATTAGGCTAATTTATCAGGCTAGGTATTAAAATTTTAAGCTATAGCTTTTTTGTTTAGATGATAGTTTGTAATGCGTTTAACGATTAGTAATGCCAGTGGAAATAATATTCCCCATTTTAGAAAATAAATACCTACGCTGATGGTTAAAGGTTCTGATAATTGCAGTGCTCCTAACTTGTGGCCCAGGAAGTAACTAAAACTTCCGCCAATAGCCCCTGCAATCGCAGCAATTGTAAAATTTTTGTGTAACCAATACAGACTGTAAGGCACCATTAAGGAGAACACTAACCACAATGCCATTAGCCACGCAGGAATAGGTAAGGCGCTATTCATTTCGTTGGGGAATGACAATATATTCAATTGGTTAAGTAACGCATCAAGAACAATGCCTATTGCGGCTATGATGAGCATGATATTCATATCACGAATACGGAACTCGCTAAAAATGAAATGCAATGCTATATAAGTAAAGCCAATATAGACACCAAGCAAAGGCATGTTATGGGTTGCGCCGTAGGCGCAACCGGCCCAAGTAATTTGCAAACCAATAAAGTTAAAGATTAAAAAAGCTATATTTTTTTTCATTAACTATGAAAATCGATTGGCAGGTTTTTTTAATACAATCTGTTGTACATCAATGACTCTTTCTTCAAAACCTGCCTGACAGTATTTTAGGTAATATTCCCATAAGCGAATAAATGAATTTCTGTAGCCTAATTCAATTACTTTTTCTCTGTTGTTGATGAAGCGTTGATACCAAATGGCTAGTGTTTTGCCATAGCTATCAGCATAGCTTTCACTATGGAATAAGGTTAAATCGCTACTTTTGGCTACTGATTCAAGCATGGAAGACATACTTGGTAAGCTTCCCCCCGGGAAGACATACTTGCGAATAAAGTCCATAGAAGATATGTAGTGATTGTATAAGTAATCAGAAATAGTGATCGCTTGAATCAACATTGCCCCATCAGGTTTTAATAATTTACTACAAATCGAAAAATATTCATTCAAGTATTGATGCCCTACTGACTCAATCATTTCTATAGATACTAGTTTGTCGTATTGACCTTCTAGTTCACGGTAATCCTGTTTGAGTACCGTTATTTTTTTATCTAAATTCAATACTGAAATCTTATCTTGCAGGTAAGAATACTGTTCATCAGATATCGTAGTCGTAGTTATTTTACAGCCATAGTTTTGTACAGCATAAATCGCAAAACCACCCCAACCACTACCAATTTCAAGAACGTTATCATTTGACTGTATATTTAATTTTTCACAGATGATTTTAAGTTTATATTCTGAAGCAGCTTCTAGAGTTATATGTTCTGGTGTAAAGCATGCTGAGGAATACATCATGCTTTCATCTAGAAAAAGTTTATATAATTCATTGCCTATATCATAATGTGCATGAATATTACGTTTAGAACCTTGCTGGCTATTTTTATTAGCAAGATGGGTAATTGTGTAAACACGTTTAGCGAGCGAAGCAAAACCAGATTTAAATGAGAATAATACTTCTCGATTCAGTGTGAATAGTCTCATTACGTTCATTAAACTTTCAGAAGACCACCAGCCTTTTACGTAAGTATTGCCAGCCGCAGGTTCACCTCCAAACAGAATTTCTTTAAATACGCGCACATCATGCACATGAATTACAGCATGCAACTCATTCTGCATTTCTTTTTTCCCAAAATCATAAATCATCTCGTTGATATGTACTTGCAAAAAGCCATATTTTAATTGAGATAGCTTTTTAAATAAGACGGAACATAAGATCTGCTCGGACCAGTTCAGCTCGCTACTTATGGTTTGTGGGTTTTTATATTTTGGTACTATAGACATCTCGAAACCTATTAATTCTTAGGGTGGGGGACATATCGAATTCCTTTCATCCAAAGCTTCAGCGCTTGATAATGAATCATTGCTGTAATCTTTAACGTCATTAGTGGGAAATTTAATAAAACATTTCTTAAGTTAATTGAATTAATTGCAACTCGTTGTAAATAAATTGATGCATCAAAAACTTTCTCACCTTGTGCCCAGTTCTCAATGCTTACATTCATATGATCATCAGGAGTCTGAATATTCCAGTGATATTGCATATCCATATTCATGAAAGGGGAAACGTGAAATTCTTTTCTATGGCTAGCGGAAATAACTTGATTTCGTTGTTTGTTTGAAAGTACATAACAGTGTTGCTCCTTCCATGGAGTGTTCATGACTTCTGCAACCACGTGAGTGATATGTTGATCGGTTGAGTCATAACAAAAGTACATGCTCAAAGGGTTGAACACATAGCCAAAATATCGAAAATGCGTGAGTAACCGGATTGGGCCATCTATCTTTTGACCGCTTTGTTCAAATACTAGTGAGCGGATCGAGTCAGCAAGATTTGAGCCATCACCATGATGATCTTCGCAATGAAACGAGGCTAAATTGGGTTTATTAACTGCCCATAACAAATATTTATTAAATAATGTTGGCAACTCGTCTAAATCCACATACATCATAAATAATGAATATGTGAATGCATGCACACGAGGCGCATAGCGCTGGTGCCTAACTCGCCCTTTGTAAATACAACTCTTCATTATTTATATGTTGGTTAAATTGTTCTGCTGTGCGAATCGCACTCCATACACCATCTTCATGAAAGCCATTGCGCCAATAGGCGCCACAAAACCAGGTATTATCATGGCCATTTATATAACTAAATTTCTCTTGTGCATCAATAGCAGCCTGATCAAATACTGGGTGCATATAATTAATAACTTTAAGAATTTTTGATGGATTTATTACTTGGTAAGGATTTAAAGTTACAAAGTAATCTCTTTCGCAATTGAGATTTTGCAAGCGATTCATATAATAGGTAACATTTGCATTTCCTGTTTCTTTTTCAGGCACCAAATAATTCCAAGATGACCAAGCAGCTTTTCTTTTTGGCATTGTGGTATCATCAGTATGTAAAACAGCGATATTTTCTTGAAATTTAATACTGCCCAATACTTGTTTCTCGGCAAGACTGGCGTCATCTAATAATTGGAGTGCTTGATCACTATGACAAGCAAAGAAAATATGATCAAAATATTCTGCAGCTCGCCCTTCAGCAAAAACCTCAATACGACCAGCTACACGTTTGACATTATAAATTGCGGTGTTGATATGTATTTTGTTTTTGAACGGTTTGATTAATTCAGCAATGTATTGTTTTGAGCCGCCGACTATAGTTTTCCATTGAGGGCGGACTTTTAAATTTAATAAACCATGATTCTTAAAAAATTCTAAAAAGCTTTTAGCAGGGTAATCATTAATTTGTTCTAGTGTGGAAGACCAGATAGCTGCGCCCATCGGTAAAATATAATATTTTATAAAGGCAGGACTGAATTTATTTAAACTTAGAAAATCACCTAAGCTTAGCTGCTTGTTTGGTTGGCTTAGCAACATTGTTGCAAGCTTTTTAAATCTTACAATATCGTAAAATATTTGATAGGGTTTTAACTGTTTCCAGTTTTCACGATTAAAAATTAAGCTTTGTAAGCCACTACCTGACCACTCAAAACCAGATTCTTCACATTTAGCAGAAAAGCTCATTTCAGAGTCTTGAATTTTAATGTTTAAAGAATTAATTAGATTTTCAAAATTAGGATAGGTCCAGTCATTAAAAACGATGAAACCAGTATCTATAGAAACAGGGGTTTCTTCGCTTGCTATATCGATGGTATTAACATGACCACCTATGTAATTGCCAGATTCATAAACGGTAATGTCATGTTCTTTGTGTAATAAATGTGCAGTGGTTAAACCGGCAACACCAGAACCTATAATTGCGATTTTCATATGCCAGATTTACCACTCTTCAAAATAACTTTGCTTACTAACCAGTTAACTACTGGATTAGGTAAAGATGCGATAAATTTAAGTGTCAGACTAAAGCGTTTAGGGAAATGTATTTCTTGTTTAAAATTAGCAATACCTTCAAGGATATATTCTGCTGAGCGCGCTGCGGTAATCATCGCTGGCATTTCGAAATCATTTTTTGCAGTGAGCTCTGTTTCTACAAAGCCCGGGCAAATCACTGAAGTTTTTATCTGTTGAGACTGTAAGCTCACATGCAATGCAGCAAACATATTACGAATCGCAGCCTTTGTTGCACCATAGGCTTCTGCTCTGGGTAGGCCCAGGTAAGCAGCGGTACTGCTCATGCCTACCAGCTGTGCATGTTTAGACTGTTTTAATAATGGTAGTGCAGCTTCTATGCCATAAACCATACTCATAAAATTCGTATTAATTTGTCGTTCAAATAATGCGCTATCGAAATGTTCAATATCTACGTATTCGCAAGAACCAGCATTTAATATAGCAATATCCAACATTCCAGCAGTTTGCTTAATTTGATTTAGAATATCCTGATTTACTTGTTTAGAGGTTAAGTCGCCTGCAAGTAAATAAATATTATTACTATTATTATTTTGGCATTGATCAATAGTGTGCTGTAATTTCTCTGTAGTGCGTGAAGAAATAAAAATTTTGCAATTTACACCGGAGAGAGCAATAACCAATGCTCGTCCAATACCCGAAGAAGCGCCAGTAATCCAAATAACTTTGTTTTTAAAGTGCTCTTGTAGCTTGCTAGATAGCATGACGTACCCTTCTGATTACCGAGCCAAGGATTGGTATGCGTTCATAAACTAAGGCACCAAGATCATAATAATCTCGGTGATAGCAAACTTTATCGTCTTTAAATTCAATAAATGATGAGCCATTCAACTCGATTTCTTGATTATTAGAAATTTTTTTATGTTGCAAATGCATTATCCATTCCAATGAATAACGATGACTATTTGGCAAATGGTTTGTTAGTGTAAATTGACAAGAGGTAACATTTTGATAAAGATCCTCAAAATACTTCGTTAATTCATCTAAACCCTTTATGGATTTGACAGGGTCAATGAAAACAACATCATCGGTATAAATGTTAGCTAGCACATGTTTGGCATTTACATGCTGGATAGAATTTATATTGGTTATGAATTGTTCAATTTGTGCTGAATTCATTATTCTCCATCCTGTTTGAGTATAAATACGATCACTTCTCCAACATTGATACCAAACTTCTTAATTTTAGCTTCGCTTATGACTGCATCGCCATCAACTTGATACAACCAGTCTTGTAAATGTACTTGTATTTGTTTGCCATCGGATTCAAACAACAAGTCATAATTCCAGTTAAATGCAAACCCTTGCTGTTTGCCTGATGCTTCACCAACAACATCACTAGCAGTACCGGTATTGATATTGTTTTCTTGCTTAGTTAAATACCATGTGCGTTCTTGTGTAGTGCCATCTTGATATGTAAATAATTCATATAAGACACCTTTGTTACCTTCCCAAGTGCCTGTCATGTCAACGGTAAATCGTTTGGTTACCTTCCCTTGATAATTTTTAATTAACCCCCAGCCTTTGAGTTCACCAGTGAAATACTCTTTAAGGTCAAATTCGGGTTGAGTATCTTGATAATCTAATGTGGTAGTGCTGCAACCTAACAACAATGCTACAGCTAGAAAACTGATTAAAGATTTAGTTATATGTAATTTACTCACCTAATAATTCCTTACGGTTCTTCTCAAAGCGAGAATTCTCATCTAACCAGATGGATAGAAATGCTGGGCCAAAATCCGCATCATCAATGGTGCCGAGAGAACTACTTTTATTGAAAAATGAAGTTTTCCCATGTTTAGTAACAACCACGATCAACTGATCTTCTTTTTCAACACTTGGCCAGATGTTTGCTAACATTAACAACCATGCATCGAGTGGGTAGCGTCCCGCAAACCCCAATCTCTGCCATTCTTCTTTTGTACTAGACAATAATTTATCTGCGCTTATTTTTCGTGCATAGGTAATACTCAGAGCATATGTACTAAGCATTAGAAAGTCAGAGCTGTTAAATTCGTCTGGTTTGTCACCCAATATCCAAAAAGAAGAGTCGTAGACATGAAAACCATATCGACGAAGTGAGGTTTGGCCAACTAATGAAAAATTATCCCATTTTTCTATAACTTCATTAGGCAAGGGGCTTAACACTCGGTTATTTGTTGCCCATAAAGAAGTTGAAAAAAGAATCCATGATAAAAGTAATGAATACTTTATAAGTTTTATATACATAGGTACTGGCTTATGTAATTTGTAAGATTATAAGTATGTGCTTTGATGGTTAAATCTGACCTTAACCAAGCATTAAATTTTTGTAATTTTTCAATGATTGGAAAATTCTACTTAGCCAGTATCATGGTAGTTATTATGCGTATCCTTTGTATAGAAGATGACCAAGAATTGCTTGATTATGTAAGCAAGGGCCTAAGTGAAATAGGCCATGTTGTAGATACTGCTACAGATGGCAATGATGGCCTGTTTTTAAGCACTACTGAGCAATATGATGTGTTGCTGGTGGATAGAATGCTTCCAGGTATAGACGGCCTCACTATTATCAAGACCTTGCGAGGGGCGGGAAATATAACACCGATCTTAATTTTCAGTGCTCTTGGTGAAGTCGATGATCGTGTAAAAGGCTTACGCGCTGGTGGTGATGACTATCTGGTTAAGCCATTTGCATTTTCTGAGTTGTTAGCAAGAATTGAAGCGCTAGATAGAAGAAATAGAAAAACTGCAGATGTAGAAACCTGTTTGACAGCACAAGGAGTGGAGCTGGATTTATTGACACGCAAAGTCAAATGCAATGGTGCTGAAATTACGCTACAAGCAACAGAATTTAGATTGCTTGAGTATCTTCTTAGGCATAAAGGGCAAATTGTTACTCGTACTATGCTATTAGAGTATGTATGGGATTATCATTTTGATCCTCAGACCAATGTAATCGATGTGCATATCAGTCGTCTGCGCCAAAAAATAGATAAAAATTCAGACAATCAACTCATCAAAACCATGCGTGGCGCAGGCTACATCATTGATGATAACTAAAGGTAATAAAAAAAGAGATTACAAAAGCAGCTCAAGTTTCAAGGTTGCAACATTGTTTGCAGTTTTGTTGGCAATTGCTGTTATTGCACTCAGCATTTCAATCTATCTTTTTGTCCAGCAGAGTCATGCAGAGTTAAGTAAGCCTTTTATGATACTTGGTATGATTAGCATACTATCATTACTAATTATGGGAGTACTTGGTTATCTAATCAGTGTGTTCGTAGTAACACGTATCAATCGTATAGCAGATACGGCACAAGAAATTATTACAACTGGCGATTTAACCAAACGAATCGAAATAGACTCACGCTGGGATGATCTTAGTTTTCTGGGAGATGTCTTGAATGAGATGCTTGTAAAAATAGAAACCCTGATGGAGGGTGTGCAACATATCACTGATACGGTTGCGCATGATTTACGTACTCCACTTGCAAGGTTGAGGAACAAACTTGAGCAGGCTTCACAAAATAATGATTTGGCTAAATATGATGATAATGATGGCAAAGCATCATTAGTTAAGGATGTTGATAATTTATTAAAAACGTTTAATTCATTACTTAGTTTGTCTAGTTTGGAATCGGGTCGGCAGGGTCTTAAATTTGAGGTATTTGACCTGGGAAAAGTAGTGCAAGATGCAGTTGATCTATATATGCCTCTAGCTGAAGAAAAGAACCAAACCCTTACAATTGATAGTAAAGCCATCAGTTATATGGGAGATCGTGATTTATTTTTTCAAGTAATAGCAAATCTTCTAGATAATGCAATTAAGTTTACTCAGCATCAGGGTGCTATATCAATTACACTTGAAAATAGTAATAATGCAAAAACAATTATTATTCAAGATAATGGACCTGGTATACCTCATGGTTCAGTTGCAAAAGCATTTGATCGCTTTTATCGTGATCAAGAGCAACATCATATTGAAGGTTCTGGCTTGGGTTTAAGTTTGGTAAATGCAGTATTAAAACTGCATAAGGCTTCCATTATGTTGGAAAATAATCAACCAGGTTTGAAAGTGATAGTTACACTTTAAAGGCATTAACTAAGTCAAAATCCATTTCAACTTAGCTATGCTCAAATGCTCATAACTAGTTATTTAATCCCAAAGTGATTCACCGTTTTCAGGGTTGTACATTTGATGCCAGATTTTTTTACGATTAGCGATTAACTCATCGATACTCGGTTCATCGTTCATGGCACGTTTTATTGCAAGTTTCGTTGCTTCGTAGTTAGTGCGATATAAATCTTTTTTGTCAGGATCAGGTAGACATTCTGGTGCGATCCATAGCAATACGATCATACAAAGGTCATGTACATCATTACGTGAAATGACATCCTCAATAACTGAGTCAAGAATTGCATCAGCAACAGCTGACTGAACCACACCACCAAATAGATTGATATATTTAGTGTCCTTCATTGTAACCTTGGGAACGATAAGTGCTGCTGGTTTAACTTGCTGGTTGCAAGCGCGTACTGCAAACATGCGAGTATGACCTTCAGTTTGACCCATAAGATTGGCAAAAGCATGACCAACCGGTCCATCTACGCGGCCTATAACAATCTCCGGCATGGCGTCAGTACCTTGATCGTGACTAGCATAAACAGTGGCTTCGCCGGTTTTAAAGATAAGCGGATCTTTCATTATTTATTCCTTTAGTAACTTGCTTGAAATAGTGTGAAATTATTAAGCAAGAATTGATATATAACAATAAAAAATTATTTAAAAAAGAATTATTCTGATAACTTATAGATTAATTCATCTATATAGAGTGAAGCTGGAAAGTGCTAGCAATGATTATGTTTAGTATGCTTCAGGCACTTTCTTAATCTTGCTTTCATTTCTATCGGTTTCCACATGTCAAAAACACTAATTCTCCAATCCCACCGACAGCCTCTGCCTGCTGAATGGCTGTGGGAATGCATTGCTTCAGTTCAAAACTGGGCAAAATTGAACAGTTTTGATTATGAATTCATCGGTGATGAGCTATTTGACTATGTGTCTAAACAGATTCTGGAAAAGACTAAAACTCAACGGGTAATTACTACTGATTTGGCGCGTTTGCTGGCATTAAAAAAATATTTGCATCAGGGTTATAATACGGTGGTTTGGTGTGATGCAGATTTCCTTATTTTTGCGCCAGAAAAATTTCATCTTCATGATGAGAAATATGCAATAGGACGTGAAGTGTGGATACAGAGTAATAGTAATACAAAAAAACTTACTGCATATATCAAAGTACATAATGCTTGTATGATGTTCAGACAAGATAATTCATTTTTAGAGTTTTATATCGATACTGCAGAACGCCTGGTGTTGAATAATAAAGGCAGTATGTCACCACAGTTTATCGGGCCAAAATTACTTACTGCTATACATAATGTAGTTCAATGCCCTGTGTTAGAGTCAGCTGGAATGCTGAGCCCACTTGTTATTAGAGACATTGCAGAAGGAGGTGGGCAGGCATTGGAGCTGTTTAGAAAAAAATCTCCACATTCAATATACGCAGCTAATTTGTGCAACTCTCTGTATGAGAGTGGCGCGTACAGTGCAAAAATAATCGAGAAGTGTATAGATGCATTAAAAACAGACCAATCTTTTAATGTCTGAGCTTAATCATTGGTAAAATAACTCTTATGTCTGGCCAGATTCAAAAAATTAGTAATCCACAAGGCAAGGGTGTTGTAGGTATCATAGACGATCTACGTGCCGTAACACCTATAAACGTGCAGGCTAAAAATAGTCACCAGTGGTTAGCAGATTACTTTACTTCAACTTTAGTTTTGGGTGCTCAATATGGTTTTAAGCCCGTAATTGGTAAGGCTTATTATTTATATTTAAAAAATAAAGAGTGGAGATTAAGTCTGGTAGAGCCACAGGCGTGGAAAACACAAGATCCAGGATTGTTTTTTTCTGAATGTATATTGAATAGAGATATGAGCTGGAGTCTTATGCTTGCGACTAATTGGCAAAAGCATAAATCGCTCTTAAATGCTGTAAAAAAACTTGAGCAAGAATTT
Organism: uncultured Thiotrichales bacterium; assembly: GCA_964486815.1. Classification (GTDB taxonomy): domain Bacteria; phylum Pseudomonadota; class Gammaproteobacteria; order UBA4575; family UBA4575; genus JABDMD01. Next base: position 16,380 of record CAZAOO010000019.1, on the reverse strand, counting down.
TTTCAATGTATCAACGATGAATTACCAATTGTAGAAAAGCTGCCATTTTATATGCAACATCTTTCGTATTATCAAAGATTGGGTGCAAATGCATTGGCACGCTCATTGAAACAATCGCTTGAGATCAAAATGGGCGAAGAACGATGTATGTTTCTTTCTGGTAATTCATTAATTACAGATATCGCTAATTCAAAAATTCCATTATTAGAGGCTGGTTCTTAATACTGGTTCTTGCAGATATGTTTTTGGTAGCATCGTTTAGCAAAGTACTCGTAGGTAGTATCCAGGACTACTGGTTGTCTTGTTTTTGTTAATAGCTGATTTTTGCTGTGCATAAGTTACAACTATCGTCAAAAAAAACTAGAAGGTGATGGTTTTTACTAGCCAGATCTAGATACGCTTAATCGAATGTTTGTATGGTGAAAAGCATGTTATTAATAAAAAAAGACCCCCATGAAGGGGGTCAGCTTAAGTGTTGAAGTATAGGTTTCAACACTAGGGGGGTTATAGGACTAATGGATTATGAATATCCAGCTTGTGCGTTCATCTCCTTAGCAATTTTAAGTTCACCTTCAGATGCCATTTCGTTATCCCAGTCATTTAGCTTTTTGTTAATAAACTTATGCCAAACAGTGGGTATTAACGCTAATGCAAATAAAGTAAAGTAACCGCGACCACAATCAGGCGCACCTACTTCATCCAGTTCCCAGTAATGGGTTTCGCCGCGATCATGGTGGTCAGCTTGTCGACCAATCTCAATGAAAAACCAACTAGTGAATGCAGTACTGTTATCCCAACTGTGGCGATAATCAATTGGCTGTCCTTTTTCACGAATCAATCCGTAATGTTCGAGATAATTAAGCGCTTCTAATTCAAAGTTTGCGATTAACCAAACGGCAGCCAAACTTGCTATGCCAATCCATCCGCCTGCAAACCAAAACAGGAATACAGTAGGTAATGACATGGCATAACCACGTAGCCATCTGTTCTTCCATGATATGAAGGGCACATCTAGTCTTTCTAAACGTCTCTTTTCCATAAGGAATAAAAACTTACTTTGACCAATTCCAGATAATGGGTAATGAGCGAACAAGCTTCTGCCTCGAGGGGCGGTAGCTGGGTCATCTTGATGACCAAGTTCTAAATGGTGGTTGTATACGTGGGCGTAGCAAAAATGAGCTTTACCGCTTAAGGCCATCATCCAGCGCGCAATTACAAAACTAAATCCTTTAGTATGTGCAAGTTCATGTCCGTAAATGATGCCGATTCCAGCAAAAATTCCTGTGGACAATATTGCGCCAATTAGTTGTGAGCCTGTTATTCCACTTTGTATGGCTAGACCTAGCAATGATGCGTCTGCGATCGGTACAGCATCCATATATTGTGAAATCCGCCATCCAAGTGCGATTTGCAGCAATATAAATACTGCGAGCATCCCATACATCATGCCATTCTGTAATGGCACAATCGCATTAGTATCTCCTTTGTCATCGAACCCTGCTCCCGGGGTTGCACGGGTTATCAGTGTGTCGATGATGATCGCAACACCTAGTAAAGCGACACCGGTCCAGACCCAAGGTCCGCCAGCAAGCACACCAAATAGTGCGGCCAGTATGAGCAAAGGTGCCGAAAAGTACCTTGCATTGATGAGTATTTTTTTCACTTTAGTCTCCTTATGTACAGTGTATGTACAAGTATTGTAAATATTACGTTAAAATATTGAAATCATTTATTATGCTTATATAACGGCATATATACAGATTTCTTGAGACCATAGTAATAGAACGTATATGTTATGTATATAGTTATTACTCATTTAATTTGTACATGTATTGTACATAAATATTGTAGTCGACTATATGAGAGGTAACTAACTGATTGTTAAACAGACCTGTAGAGTGACTGCTTTTAGCAAATTCATATGGCTCATAAAAACCACCGTAAACCAGTGCTGCGGTAGATTGGAGTGACTTACTTAAGAGCAACTAAGTGTTTCAACTTGGTATATCTTAATTCTTTATGCGTAGCTGATTATTTAGTATCTGCCTCAGTCAGCGCTCGATATTTTTTAAACTTAAATAACGTTGATCCAAGAACAACAAACAAAGCGTTTACTGCAATTTACAATGTAAATGGTTCGCTTTTAACAAGCATCCAAGTACTAATATGATTACAGGTGTTATCAAGGTAATCATCGATACTTGAATAGCATCTAGATTTTTCAAAATGTAGTAATAAAGCCTGAAACCTAGTGCTGTTGCAATTACGTCCAAATACATAATCAAACCCTAAACCGAAACCGATAGTTCAACAAATATAGACATCATTAGATGCAAAGAGAGCTAGTAGCAAAATTGGTACGGAAACAAGTAATCACTTAACGATGCTTTTGCACCTGAGATTAGTGCGTTGATGCGCTTAATCAATACAGCACTTAACGTGTGAGTAGAGGTGCTTATGAATACAGCAAGAACACCCATAGTGTATGCTCGCTTGATTAGATACCTGAGCATATATAGTTATTAAGCCGATTTTATCGATAATTATGCCAATAGTTCGAAATGATTAAAAACTTTTCTCAGCTACAAATAATGCTGACAGTAAACTAGTTGTGATTGGCGGTAATACCAATAAGAATCCTACTTAAATAGGCAGTGCGGACGAACATCATTATACTTAAAAAAGTCAAAAAAAAGCTGTAAGTTAAAGACCTGCAGCCTTATGAAACTAAATATTTTGCTTATTATAACAACATAAAATAGATACATCCCCAGGTCTACGCCAGACTGGTTTTTGCTCCCAGCTCCGATGTCATATGTAGAATATTTTTTTTGGCTTTGTAACTTATACCGCGCATTGTAGGGATAAATAAAACGATATTAAGCGTTAGATTTATAAAATGTAATTATCTTCAGTTTGTATGCTCGATTACTTTAACTAAGGAATTACTTGATTAAGTTTAATGATGCCACTGCAGAAATGCTGCGGCCTGCAAGAACTTACTTTACTTCTTCGCGCTTAGGGATTGGGATGATCTTTTTCGCTTCATGAAATAAATTTTCGAGTTCACGAATTCGTGACTCTTGAGTAGACAATTCACTACGAAGTGGCTTTACCTGTTCTTTTGCTTGATTTAGAACATTTTCAAGAGAATTAATTTTACTGTCGCGTAAATTAATTGAGTTAAGATATGCTTCAATTTTCTCTTTGTGTGTAACTATTTCTTCTGTAAGCGAAGAGATTTTCTCATCGCGTATGTGTATGTTTTGCTCTAAAGTAGGAATAGCTTGATTAGCAATTTCGATCTTTGTTTGCAAACTATTAACCACCATGTGGGCTTCACTCAGCTGGGTTTCAATTAAGCGAATGCGTGATCGTTCAATTTCTAGGTTCTGGTTCAGTTCAGTAACCTGCTTTTCTCTGTCTATGAGACTGGTACGTAATTGATCCATTTCAGCTAATTGAAGTTCTTGTGCCTGAATCTTTATCTCATGTAACTCAAGAGATTTTTTGTCTTTTTCAATTTGTTGCTGTAGTAGTTTTTCTCGCTCAGTGCGTTGTTCAATTTCACCAGTAAGTTGGTAAATTTTATTGTCAGAGTGGCCTAATTCATCTTGCAGCAGTTTTAATTCAGCACCACGACTATTGAACTCTTTCTTGATTGAGCCAAATGATGCAATTTGGCTATCTAATTCTTCGATACGAGTAGTTAAATGAATACGCTGATCTTTAAGTTCCTTGCTTAATATTTGATTATCGCTATCTGCTTGCTTAAGTTGTTCTCTGACTTCTTGTATATCAATTATTTTAGAGCGCATTACTGAAATCTTTTCGTTAAGACTTTCAACTTCAGATTCACGTTCTTGTAATGACTTGCTAATAACGCGATTATCTTCATCAGCGTTGTCGAGTTGAATTTTTATTGCATCTAGCTCAGAAACTCCTGCGCGTAAAAACGTGATTTCATCATTAGCATCCTGTATTTCAATATCACGCTCTTTTAAATCATTGCTAAGGATATTGTTTCGCTCTGTGGCTTTACCAAGTAAAGCTTTTAATTCTGCAACTTCAGAAGGTTTGTCTTTTATATCCTCTATTACTCTGGCCTGTTCATTGGAAAATTCAACAGCGGTTTTTAATTTTGCTTGTAATTCGTCGCGTATCGCACTTGCGGCTTCATAAGCTGAGCGCAGAGAAGCTAGTTCGTTTTCAGAAGCTTCGAGTACAGGAATTTCAAGACCAAGTTCAAGCTCGTGAGTATCGGCTTGTTGTTCTTTTGATAGGTAATCAAGAGTGGTCATTAAAATATTCTCTCCCTAAATATTATTTGATTGAGCTTTGCTTCACAGGTAAGCCATTGTTCCCCGTAACTGTATGAATCTTAATACATTTGACGTGGAATATTAACCAATTTCGACAACTACTATTTATAACGTATATAGAAAATTTGCAGAAGTATATATTCGGACGCCTAGTAGCTGGACTTTGATATTGAGCAAATCACTTGTTATGTAGAATTGAGAAATATGTAAAAAGAACTGCACAAATAACAACCTGACTAATTATTATGCTATAAATAGTCATATATATCAGTTAGTTATAATCTTCTAATGATCGGATATAAATCATATCTGTGAAATCCGTCAACCTTTTATGGTGCTATGCGTTGTAAAGGTATCTATAGCGAAAAAGTAGAGAGGAGAAAAGGATGAACATCAAACAAAAGCTACTATTAATTCCGGTATGGATGTTGTTATTGGCAGCTGCAGCTCCATCGCATGCCAGAGGAGGTGTGTATGGGAATGCCGGTTATAACGAGTATCCGTGGAGTGTCCTGATTGGCTATAACGATTACGGCCATAGCTATAACCGTGGTCATAGGCATGGCCCAGCTTGTGGGTATGGCAAAAATTATTACAAGTACAAGAAACACCATTATAAATATCATGATTATGGCTATCGAGACCGTCATCATTACAAAGAGCGTCGCTACTATAAAAGTGATCGATACCATTATGATAAGCAGCGTGATCACAGGCAGCATGCATACCGTGATCGTCACTATGATCGAGGTCGTGATTCACATAGTAATCGATATCATCGAGATCATCGAGATAGAGGTCGTCACTAAAGAGATAATAATTCTGTAATCTTGAATTACGACTAACGACTAAATATAAACCCTAAATGTTTAAAAAGCCTCACAGTGTGAGGCTTTTTTCTGCATGTAAATTTATACATATTAATAGTTAATAAAATGTATGTAAGATTAATACATGTTGAAAGCTATGCAATCTCGTTGGTCGGAAGAAAGTGGATATCGTGAAGTCTTAGTGATTTCAATTCCATTGATATTAAGTACGGGTGCCTGGAGTATATTGTTATTTTTTGATCGAATGTTTCTGGCATGGCATTCGCCTGCTGCAATAGCTGCTGCCATGCCAGCAGGAATGACTAGTTTTGCAATGTTATGTTTTTTTATCGGTACTGCAGCTTATGTAAATACATTTGTTGCCCAGTATTACGGAGCAACTGAAGAAAATAAAATTGGCGCTATCATTTGGCAGGGTATTTATTTTAGTGCCACGTCTTTATTGATTATAATCCCTGCCTATTTTTGGGCAGAGGAGTTTTTCTCTTTAGTAGGGCATGAACCCCAAGTGCAGGTACAAGAGACTCTGTATTTTAAAATTCTAATGTACTCATCCATGTTTATGGTGTTAAACAATGTGCTAGCCAGCTTCTTTTCTGGATTAGGCAAAACATTAGTGGTGATGTGGGTAAGTGTAATGATCACTGTTATTAATATCGGTTTGGATTATATTCTTATCTTTGGAAATTATGGTTTCCCTGAAATGGGGATTCGTGGAGCTGCTACGGCAAGTAACATTGCGGTTATATCCGGCGCATTAGTTTATCTATATTTAATATTTAAAAATAAATATCGTGAGCGATTTAATTTACTTTCCTCCTGGAAATTCAATCGGGCCTTATTTAATCGCTTGATCTATTTTGGTGCACCGAATGGACTCAGATTATTTATCGATATGTCTGCATTTACAGCGTTTTTAATGTTTGTCGGTACTTTGGGTACACATGAAGGTGTAACTACCAACATCGCATTTAATATAGAAGCGCTTTCATTCTTGCCGATGGTAGGAATGATGATTGGAGTTGCTGTAATAGTCGGACAAAGAATTGGAGAGAACAAGCCTGAGTTGGCAGAAAAAGCAGCCTGGTCTGCAATTCATTTAGCATTAGCATTTTTTGGTTTACTTGCAGTGCTGTATCTAACAGTTCCAAAATTATTTATTTATCCATTTACACTACACGGCGGGCTGGCAGAGTTAGATAACGGTATTGAAACAATAGTTGTGCTGTTGCGGTTTATTGCTTTGTTCTGTTTGTTTGATGCAATATTTTTAGTGTTCTTGGGTGCGCTTGAAGGTGCGGGTGATACACGTTTCATTATGAAAATGAGTATTGTTATATCAATATTTTTATTAATAGTACCTTGTTACCTGTACATCAGATATTTTGATGCAACATTGCTTGGGTTATGGTGGATCATTACCTTTAACGTAGTAATTTATTGTGCAGTATTTTATTGGAGATTCAAAACTGGGCCATGGAAGAGCATGCGTGTAATAGACAATTAGTCTAAACCTGGCATTGAAATAAAGTTAGGTAAATTTTTAATGTTCGTCATCCATTTTTGTATATTAGGGTAAGGCTCTAAAGAAATTTTTCCTTCATGCGCAAGGGCGATGTATGGAAAGCATGCAATGTCTGCGATAGTTGCATGGTTTAATTCCAGCCAATCTCTATTAGCCAGGTGATTATCAATCACAGTTAAAATAGATTTGCTTTTTTCATGCACTTTTTTTATATCGATTTCTATTTTAAATTTATAGTGAGCTCTTGCATCCATAGGGCCACGAGCGATTTCATTGCAGGCAGTAGATAACCACTGCATAACAAGTGCCATTTCCTTGGCATTATCAGGTAACCAAACGCCTTTGCCATATTGTTTTGCAAGATAAATAAGTATGGCTTGGGAGTCACGTAAAATATATGCACCATCCTCAAGCACCGGTATTTCGCCTAAAGGGTTTTTCTTTAAATAAGCAGTGGATTTATGTTCTTTGTTGGTGACATCAATTGGCACAAGTACACAGTCAACTCCAGAGTGCATTCCAAAATCTATTTCTAGCAGAGATAAAAGCAAACGAACTTTATAGCAATTCCCGGAAATATCGACGTTATATAGTTTCATATAAGAATCTTGCTGCTGCACCACAAGTGTTTATTTTAGCATTAGCTTTGCTTGTCTAGGCATTTAAATAAGCTTGTATAGGTAACCCTGATTCAATGCATAGTTATTAACTATTTGTCACATAGGGGAGGGCAGTAGCATCATAACAATTCCAATATATCGAAACTGATTTATAAATAATTAGTGAGACAGCCTCATGGCCAATCAAATTCTCTATTCTATTAATTATTATTAGAGTGATCTATGTCAATAATGATTACTGCAACAATTCATAAACTATTAAAAACATGACAATTAATTAAGCGATCTATGACTAATAAAATACTTTATTCACCAGAAGAGCTTCAAGGCTTGATCCTTAAAGGTAACACTGTAGTAGTTGATATACGCGATGAAGAAGAATACAAAAAAAGCCACATTCCCGGTGCGGTAAGTATTCCTGATATATTCTTTTATCTTGCAGAAACTACAGACAAGGGTTTGAAAGAGTTGCAAGATAAATTTCAGGCTCTGTTTTCTGCTGCCGGTATAACGCATGAGAAAAAAGTTATCATCTATGAAGATGCATTTGATAGTCGCTATGGTGGCTCGTGTCGCGGTTATTGGTTTTTAACTTATTTGGGTCATCCTGATACGGGTATATTAGATGGTGGTTTCTCCATGTGGAACAAAAAAGGCTTTGTCGTTGATGATGTAGTTCCAGTCAGCGAGCCATCAAATTTTAAAGTAAATACTCAAGGCAATATTATCGCGACTAAAGATGAAGTGTTGGCATCACTGAGTAATCCAAATATAAAACTACTCGACAACCGTGATAGAGTGGAATGGACTGGAGAAAGTTCATCACCTTATGGTGTAGATTTTGCACCACGTAAAGGCCGTCTTCCTGGTGCGCGCTGGATAGAATGGTATAACTTTATGGAGCGTACGGAAGGTATGCCTCTATTCAAGTCACCCGAAAAAGTGCGTGCCATGTGTGCAGAATATGGTCTTTATCCAGATGACGACATCATTATTTATTGCTTCAAAGGTGCACGCGTATCAAATACTTTTGTAGCCATGCATTTGGCAGGCTTTAAACATCTGCGCAACTATCTTGGATCTTGGAATGAATGGTCGAGAGACGACAGCTTGCCTATTAATGCTGAAATGTTTCCAGCATAAAACTTATATCCAGTTTGTAGCTTGGGCTAAGTACCGCAAAATGTTTGAAACGATGCATTAAATTCTTTTGCTGCGGGCTGTGTGTATTCATCTTTTCCATCTTTCAGATGGTAAGGTTTACTAAGCGTTTCTATTAGTATTTCAAATTTAGAATAGTCTTCGTGACTAACCGCAGCCTCTAAAGCTTCTTCTACTTTGTGGTTGCGCGGGATATAGATAGGATTCACCTGATTCATCAGTACAAAACTTTCTTCAAAATCATTTGCATCCTTGGCTATGCGCATTTGCCATTGTTCTACCCATTTTTTAAAAGTAGAGGCATCTTCGAACAGAGAATAAACAAACTCATCTTTATGTAGCAAATCTGCAAGATGCCTAAACAACAATGTGTAATCTATCTTTTGCCCATCTAGCGCAGCGAGCAAATCATTTATCAGGGCTAGGTCATTCTCTTGCTCGGTTTGCAGACCAATTTTCTTACGCATGCCTTGTAACCAATATAGTGTATATTGTTCAGGGAAGGTTTCAAGAATTTCAGTGGCTTGTGTAATAGCGTGTTCCGTATCTTCGCCAAATAAAGGCAAAATGGCTTCAGCCAAGCGTGCGAGATTCCATTGTGCGATAGAGGGTTGATTTTGATAAGCATAACGCCCATGTTTATCGATCGAACTGTAAACAGTTTCAGGAGCGAAGTGATCCATAAACGCACAAGGGCCGTAATCAATGGTTTCACCGGAAATAGTCATATTATCGGTATTCATCACACCATGTATAAAACCTACACACATCCACTTTGCAACTAATGAGGCTTGTGCATCACAAATCGCAGCAAGAAACGCAAGATAAGGGTTCTCTGAATTTGTTAAATGTGGGTAATGACGTGTAATAGTATAATCAGCTAGCTTTTTTATATTTTCAGTGTCTTGTCTTGCAGCGAAATATTGAAACGTTCCAATACGAAGATGGCTTGCAGCTACGCGGGTAAACACACCACCCGGTGATGGTTCAGTACGCATCACGGTTTCACCAGTAGTGACCGCCGCAAGTGCGCGTGTAGTAGGAACGCCCAAGGCATGCATGGCTTCACTCATAATATATTCCCGCAATACCGGGCCTAGCGCAGATTTGCCATCTCCACCACGTGAATAAGGTGTGCGACCCGAGCCTTTTAGTTGAATATCAAAGCGTGCACCATTATTATCCACTACTTCACCTAATAGTAATGCTCGACCATCGCCCAGTTGCTGCACAAAATTACCAAACTGATGACCTGCATAGACTTGCGCAAGGGGATTCGAACCTTCAGGTGCAATATTTCCAGAAAATATTGCTGTTTGTTGTTCGACACTTAAGCTATTTAAATCTATACCAAGCTGTGCAGCGAGTGCAGTGTTTACTTTAATAATTTTAGGAGTGGGTACTTTTGCACTTTGATGAGCAGTGTAAAAGCCCTCAAGTTGATTAGCGTAGGTATTGTTAAATTTAAATATCACAGCGATTTGTAAGATAGATTTTAAAATAATTTTTGTCAGCTTACTTTAACTGATATTAGCATTATCATGTATACCCAGCTGTAAAGAGTGTTTCATGCTTGTCTTCATCTGCGTTTTCTGATGGCATATTGTCCCAATCGTAATTGAATTGAATGGTAGCTTGTAAATTATCGGCTAGAGGGATGCGTAATCCTGTGCTAGATGTAAAGATAAAATTAGCTACACCCTCAAAGCTCTGGCTGTATCGATGATCATGAAAAGCTTGCAGAGACCATTTCTTAAATAAATAGTGATCAAACTGTAAAGCCCAGAAGGCTATTGGAAAATCATCATTATCATCTTCGTCAAAGTTTTCCCAAATATAACCTGGCCTACCTCCCACAAATAAATTAGTACGTTTATTTTCATAGATTTGATATCCCATACCAGCAGTTAGCGTGGTACGTAAATCAAGGTCCGCAAACTTATCGTGCTCTAGCAATACACTGGTAGAAGCAAATAATTGAGCATTTAAAAAATGATCATAGTCCGTCAGGAATTCTGCATTTTGCTGTGTATTTCTACCATTATTGTCTTGTAAGTCCCCATTTAACTCAAAAGAAAGTCTATCTTCAAGCCATCTAAATTCGGTTTCACTATCCAGGTGATAATCATCAACCTCAGCATTACCACGTTCTATATCAAGACCAAAATTAATCTGTCCTTTGTTGATGAAGTCTGGTTTTACAGGTGGGTTGATTTCGGCAATTTGTTGAATTTTTGGAGAACCAGAAGTTTTATTGGCTACAATCATCTTATTAATAGTTGCATCATCTTCCAGAATGATATGTGCGGGTTTGTCTGTAGAAAGAGATTTAACTTTATTCCATGTAATGTTTAATGTGCCAGCATAACTTGTTTCTAAGATAAGCACGTCATCTGTTTTGTTAATGATGTTGCCACTTATTTTGTCGCCATTGTATAAAATGACTTCATCGGCATGGGTGATAGGTAAGATAAATAAATAGATTTATTCAAAAACTATTATCACACATGCTAATAATAATGGGATTTCTAATGGTATATATTAGTGATAGCGATATGTGTTGTGGTGTTTGATATCAAAAGAACCAATAAATAGAAGCTCAATCTTTATGCCAACCGCAGTGATAGTAAACGATATCGTAAAGGCAGGTATGACTAAACATTGGAGTTATTCGATATAGATTTATAATTGCAGGCTTCTTGGCGGGATAAGTTCTTATTTAAAACGATGTTTCGTATATTTCAAAGCAAAATATGTCGTGTGCTAGTCGATTTCCGCGCAGATATTGAATGTAAATATTTAACTAATCAATGATTAGGCTGGAAACCCATCATTAACATCCAGCATGGCCTGGAAAGTTTGTTGAGACTTTGGCCCAAAGGTTTGGTAGCTTGGATTAGGATCTTGACGATACTGTTTGCGTAGCAATCCTATTTTACTATTGTTACTACGTTCAAGTGCGCTAGAAACCTCAATGTTATGAATTCTCGCGGCATTTAATCCGAATATTTTTTGCTTAGATTCTTTTGTTAAGGCAGTGTAACCATACTTATCTTGGAATTTTTCACTGATCTGAAAACTACGAAATGCTTGAATTTGGTCTTGAGGACTACCATACCAAATTGAATCCGTACCCCAACAAATACGCTCATCACCAAACACTTTTAATAGCTTACCTATCACATGTGCAGCTTGTTCAGGTTTGCTCATATAATGGCGCCACAAACTTCCCATCTCGGCATATAAATTACCTTCGTTAGGTTTAAAACCTTGTTCAATATATGCCGTTAGTAAACGATCAATGCCTTCATCTGCTGGTTTATCATACGCACCTTCTTTATGTCCTGGTTCAAAACCAGAGTGATAACAAAGAAATGTCAAGTCAGGAAATAGTTTTGCCGCGCGTGCAATGTCTGCAGGATGAGAATATTTATATTCAAGATTTGGTAACGGTACGCCTCGATGCGAGCAAACCACTTTTACATCTAGAGCTAGTGCCTTCTCAAGCATAGGGATACCATACTCGGGGTCATCCATGAAATAACCACTGCGATTAGGACCCCATTGTGGATAAAGTTTCCAGGCATCGACTTTAAATTCTTTTGCCTGAACGTCCATATAGTCCAATGCACCGGGTTCATTAGGTAACACACCACCGTGAATGAGTATTTGATTACGATCGCCAATGGTTTCAATCAGTGCGCGAGCTTCAGCTGCATATTCTGTAGGAGTAGGGTTGTTGTTTCGCGCACCCCATAAAGCAGATACCACACCAACATTTGTATCGCTATCGAGAAACACCTCTTTAATCATTTGTTGGGCGGAATAACATTCAAATGATTCTTCACTGCACTTTGATGCTTGACCAAATACTTCAGTTAGCACTTTCGTCCATAACTCACCATCTTCACCCAAAGCCCAATTACCTGAAGGATCTACACAATGCGTCTGCATATCCATAATAAATTCATTGCTAGACAATAATTCTTCTGCAGCTGCCACTTCAAATGCAGATTCTTTTGGCAGGTCAAACCAGCCACCTACTAAACCTGCAGCAGCATTGACATGATTCATAACAAGCAAAGTAGTTGCTGCACCACACGCCGACTTTAAAAAACCACGTCGGGATACATTAAGTTGCTTCGCATGTTCGGTACATTTTTGTAAAGCAAGCTGATTAGCAAGTGTTTCTTGTTTAGAGAGGGGTAGTGGACAATATTCTCCGTTAGAAGCAGTATCAACTTTTATCGGTAGTCGAGTGCCTTCAGGATCATGATCAATCATTTTAATTCTCAATGTTGTTACTATTTTTTGAGGGGTACAAAATTGCTTCTACCAATTGCAAAGTGTTGATGACTATCAGGGTAAAAGAAAAATAGAAAAGTTTCATCTGCTTGGCCAGGTTTCTTAAAAGTTATAGAGTGGCGGTCTAATGCATAAGTTCCTTGTTGCTCACTTTTTGAAATAATTGGCTTCCAATCGGTATCACCACCTTTAAGCTTTGCAGAAGAAAACTGCCCATTTTTACTGAAGGTTATAGTATTAAAGTTATATACCTCACTGCCGCCAAATGGGTCGCCTGACTGAAACGTACCATCAAGCGTTTCACCATTTTTTGCAGCTATAGTTTTATGCCATTTTTCCCAAGTGCTTTCTTTACCATTACTCCACTTAATATAAATTTTTCCGCCTTGCTTCTCCCATGTGCCCCAATGTTTCGCTTGGTTTCGTTTTGATTCAGCAACATCTAACTCATAAGGGCTGCCTCTTAACTTCTTAAACACATCACCATTTTTTAACAATAGGTAACTTACATTCTTAATGAAAACACCCGATAGCCCATAGAGTGTCTGGGTTCTCATGTAATTACCTTCTATATCTTCATCACTTAAATTGTTATTCGCACTTAGATGTGTAGACAAAAAAGCACCAAAGACAAAAATCAAAATTAATACGACAACCTTAAGCCTCATAATATCCAACTCCTATAAGGGTTAACTACATAATGCTAATTATAGCTATTATAATATACATATAATTTCATGCTAACTCTTTCCATAAACAGGAACTTATTGTTACTTTTGCATACTTAGAGCACAAAGGTAAAATTTCACTAGTAAAAAAATCTGACTTTGTTTATTAGAGCAGTCTGGATTACATGCATTATTCTTAACTGCAGCAATAATTATAAAAGGTAAATTGAGATGAATATATTACATACTGATGTGGCTATTATAGGGTCAGGTACTGCTGGTCTGAATGCTCTGCGAGAAGTAGAAAAAGCGGGAAAAAGTTGGCTTTTAATAGAATCTGATGGCTACGGCACGATGTGCGCACGCACAGGTTGTATGCCTTCAAAATTATTAATCGCTGCTGCTGAGGCGTCCCATGCCATTGATCAGGCAAGTGCATTTGGAATTCATGTTAAGCATAAGACAATTGATAGCCGTTCTGTTTTCCAGCGTGTGCGTAACGAGCGTGACCGATTTGCCAGTTTTGTTATCAAAAGCACTGAAGCAAGACCGGAAGAATTTCGTATCCATGGTAATGCAAAGTTTATAAATGGAAATACACTGCAAGTCGATAATCACACCACTATTCATACAAAAACGGTTGTTATCGCCACAGGGAGTGAAGCTTTTATTCCACCTGTTTTTGAAAAGCTAAAAAATGAAGTGTTGCTAAACGATGATGTGTTTGAATTACAAGAGCTGCCAAAGTCATTAGCGGTAATCGGCACTGGTATTATTGGTCTTGAATTAGGGCAGTCACTGCACCGGCTTGGTGTGCCAACTACCTTGTTTTCAAATTCTGATCGATTAGGGGCAGTAACAGACCCTGTGGTTCAAAGCAACGTCCATGAAGTACTCAGTAAAGAACTCAATTTTATTCTCAATGCAACGATTACAAACGCTATAAAATCTTCTTCAGGTATAAACATTAAATGGCGGAATAAACAAAATAATGAACATGAGCAAAATTTTGAAAAAATACTCATCGCAACTGGACGCAAATCAACCATTGATCAATTAAATTTGACTGCAGCAGGAATTGATCCAGAACATTTTGCTAGCCAATGGAACCCACAAACCACACAAGTCGGCAACTTGCCTGTTTTTATTGCCGGAGATGCCGCAGGGCACAAACAACTTTTGCATGAAGCCTCAGATGAGGGGCGTATTGCAGGGAAAAATGCAACTTTATTTCCTAATGTCATTGAACAAGATCGCCGCACTCCTTTAGCTATTACCTTTATCGATCCACAAATGGCATTAGTAGGCAAGAGTTATAAGGAGCTACAGCTTGATGACATCGAAATTGGCGAAGCATCTTATGATGACCAAGGCAGAGCCAGAGTCATGAACCAGCATCAAGGTATGGTGCGTCTGTATGCAGACAAAGCAAGTTATAGCTTAGTAGGTGCAGAACTGTTTTTACCGCGTGCAGAAAACATGGCCCATTTACTGGCATGGGCCGTACAACAAAAAATGACTATTCAACAAGCATTACGAATGCCAGTATATCATCCCGTATTAGAAGAGGGCCTGCGCACTGCATTTAGAGATGCGATGAAAAAATTAAAAATTACCGGAAAGTGTCGAAGTCAAGATTTGGCTAATGCCCCAGGTGAATAGTTTTTAAACTCAAGGTTTGATCACTCCGATTTATCTTTATTTATTTTATAAGTGTTAACGATCTAGTCATTTCAAATTTATACTAGCTATGCATTCATGACTAGTAACGGTGATATGCAGCGAAACTGATGCTATAGATTATTGTGGATGAGGAATCCGTTCCATTAAGTAGCAAAGACAATCCTGTCGAATAATCATTTCATCTAACGTTAACATCGCAGGCATCATGGATTGGATGAGTTGAATTTTTTGATCTTTAATCTGAAATATACGCTTGCTAATTTCTTCGTCATTATCATCAAAAGCTTCTAAACGGGCTTCACTATTTGCTTGCACTTTCCCAAAACAAGTATTTTCAGGCATTTCTGAAAAATTCATTTTATCGAGTGCCTGTGTAAGAAGGATATCTGCATCTGGGTCTGTAAAACTAAAAGCAACATCCCGAGGCACTTTTACGCGCGCAATAGTACGAAATAAGTGGATATCTTGCGGTGCGAGCGGTTCGTTTGGAATTTCCTTCATATGCAATACAGCATCTAAAAACTCTAATGCATGTGCAACGCCACTTTCAGAATCTCCTTTTCCACATTCTAATGTTACTGCAGGGCACAGTTCACTAAACGCCATAGATTGCACACCTTTTGGCGTTAAAAAATATACTACCGTGGGTCCAAACAAAGAAGCTAGACGTAAGAATTTATTTTCTAACTTATTTATACATGCATAATGTGGGTTTAAACCAGTATTGTTATGAATGTCGATACTTGCAAATAAGTTTCTGCTTTGCATTTCATCAACTATTTCTTGCATCACCTTTGCCTCTTGTGAATCAGGGTGGTTAGTGCCTGGCCAAACGCGATTGAAATCTGGTTGATGATCTAAAAAAGCGCACACTATGTTGTGCAGCTTGCGTATTACCAAAAAAGATCGATATAGATCGAGGCAATCTCGTATTTTCATATTTACGCAAAAGATTTTGAATAACATGAAATCCTGTGCTTTCGTTGCCATGCAGCAGAACGCTAATAAAAATCGTTTCAGGGCGCATGCCTTGCAAATGCAATAAAGTGGGTTCAGGAAATAATGTATAAAGATTCTCAGCACTGATATCTAATAATTCTTTCGGAAAGCTTTCTAGCTGTTTAAGTTCTATATGACTAGATTTTTTTCTTGTAGTAAAAAAGTTTCGTTTCAATCCACGCGCCCACGCGGGGCGCGATTTGCAACGTGCGCATCGTAATGCTTTTTGGTACAGTTTCAATCCACGCGCCCACGCGGGGCGCGATA
>CAZAOO010000018.1:0-67520 GCA_964486815.1 uncultured Thiotrichales bacterium | reverse complement strand
AACACTGATTTAAAACGGGTAACTGTCTGATCAGGTCTGAGCTAGTACAGCTTAACTCACTTGTCCACTTTGTTCAGTACACTTCACACTGACCCCTTTTGCGCTAAATACTCTTTTTTAGCGATTGATTCATCCCCTACCCTAGATACACCCAGTTGCATCGCAAGCTCGGCTGCAGTTTGATTATTTTGTTCAAGCAACCGTACGGCTTCTAATATAAATTCTTTTGTATAGGTTTGACGTTTTGACATGGATCATCTCTAAAGATATGGTCTCTTTTTTGAAGTGTCCGGTATACCCGGGTTAGCTTAGACCCCCTTTTTTCGCTTTTTTCGACCCCTTTTTTCCGATCCCTTTTTTCCTTGATCAAAATAAACATTAGAGTTTATAAGTGCATTATCAAGAAGATTGCATCAGTTATCTACCAATTTACTACCAATATCTACCAAATTGGTATCAAGAGCTGTAAAATAACTACCAATATATAAAATACTGGTAGATCATTCTTATGAAAACTCCAATTACTCCACCGCCTTTGGATACATTACTTAATGATATCTTCAAGAAAAACTCAGAAAGATTCATTGAGATTTATTCGCTTTCAGTAAAACCAGACCAGAATGAAAAATATTATCATTGGGACAAACTAAGGCATCTAAAACCCCCACATGATTTAACCTCAGAAGAATGGTGGTTCATGGTTAAGTCCGCTAGAAAAATTATCTCTCAAACAATTCCACACCCTGACAAAGAAGGTAAAAATTTTAAATTTTGCGAGCCTGATGTTGTGAAACGGTTACTACAAAAAATAGATTTTCATGGAAGGGGGGAGCTCAAAACAGCAGAACAAGTTGCAAATCCACATACAAGAGATATGTATTTAATAAATTCTCTAATAGAGGAAGCAATAACTTCAAGCCAACTGGAAGGCGCTGCAACAACCCATAAAGTGGCTAAAAAGATGCTTAGAGAAAAAAGAAAGCCACGCGATAAATCAGAAAAAATGATTTTTAATAACTATAACGCTATGCAGTTCATAAATGAGATTGCAATGGAGGATTTGACTCCAGCTTTAATATTAGAGTTCCATAAAATATTAACGGAAGGTACATTAGATAACCCAAAGGCAGAAGGTAAACTTAGAGAGTCTGATGACATATATGTTGGAGATGAACGTGATGCAACCACTTTACATATTCCACCTGCATGTAAAGAATTGCCTTCAAGGTTAAAAAGTTTATGTAAATTAGCTAATGATGAGTTGCACACAGAGTACGTTCACCCAGTAATTAGAGCGGTATTGCTCCATTTTTTGTTAGCCTATGATCATCCTTTTGAGGATGGAAATGGAAGGACTGCGCGCGCACTATTTTACTGGTCAATGCGTAGACAAAACTATTGGACAATCGAATTTATTTCTATTTCAAGTATTTTAAAAATTGGTTTTGGTCAATACATGCGATCGTACTTATATACTGAAACAGATGATAACGATGTAACTTATTTTATTGTTTATCAATTGCAAATTATTGTAAGAGCAATAGAGCAATTATTTGAGTATCTGAAAATAAAATCTGAAGAAATTCAAAATACAGCTAAAATAATTTCTAAGTCAGAAGAATTACAGAAAGTTCTAAACTCAAGACAACTATCTATATTGACACGCGCGCTCAAGAAACCTGAATCCATATTTACAGTTGAAAGTCATCGAGGTGCGCATGGGATCACTTACGATACTGCTAGAACGGATCTGCTCAGAATGGAAGATGTGGGTCTATTAATCAAATCCAAGCCCGGGAAAGCCTTCATATTTTCACCAGCGAAAGACCTGGTATCAAAAATTAAACACTTTGAAAGCTGATTTTGCATATCAATGCAACAATGATCACACCAAATCTAACGAAGGTAAACTGAGGCATGCTTGAAATGGATTATGAATACATAAATATAATTTGTTATCGGCACATTTTTCAAATCTAATACTGCTTAGAATAATGTATAGCTAATTCAACTGTAGCACCGGCGTAGCACCGAGATATAATAGAAAACTAAGATTGAGTTAAGTTATTGAATTAATGGTGGCCGAGGGCGGAATTGAACCACCGACACGAGGATTTTCAATCCACTGCTCTACCAACTGAGCTACTCGGCCAAATTATTAAACGGGTTACCGTTTTATTTTGCGGCAATTGAAAAAGAATTTTTCAATCCAGCCTACACTCGGCAACTGCTCCTGCATTGCCCTACCTCCTGCTTCCATGCAGTCGTGTCTTACGCGATCCCACTACTTCGATCAAAGATAGGATGTTCATTTAAAGCGGGGTATTAAACGTGCCTATATATAATGAGTCAACACGTTATTAATCATTGTCCCTTATTTTGCGTTAGGGTCTACAAATTCTTTAGGTGCTTCAGAACCTTCACCAAAAAAGAATTTTTCCATTTCTTCTTCAAGAAATTTTCGCGCTTTAGGATCTACAGGAGACAGGCGATACTCATTTAGTAACATGGTTTGATGCCCCACCCACATTTTCCAGCCTTCTTGTGAGACGTTGTCATATACCTTTTGACCTAATTCGCCAGGATAAGGCATATATTCTAGCCCTTCAGCTTCTTTGTTAAGCTTTACACATTGCACCATGCGACTCATAAGGTTGTTCCTTTTTACTGTTTAAGACTTGTTCGAGCGCCTTTTTTACTGGCGCTGCCAAGCCAATTTTAAGGCCAATTTTTTGGTCTGTAACTTTATACCAAACCCCAAGATCATCTTCCATTACACCATTGGGTTTTTTACTGATCTGAATGAGTTTAGGGTGCATATGGAGGCGAAAATGGGAAAAAGTATGCGAAATCACCGGTAATGACTGAGATAGATATGAATAATCTTTATATTGCTTATTTATCCACGCCTCATATTTAGCTGTATTATCAAACTCTGGAAAACTATATAAACCACCCCATATCCCGGTCGGTGGGCGTTTTTCTAACCAGACCGAGTCATCTTCATTATTTTGAATGATCGCCACGACGATCTCTCTTTGAGGAATTCTTTTAGAGGGTTTTGGTGTGGGTAATTCATCTTGTCTTTGCTGAACAAACGCTAGACAATTTTTTTGCACCGGGCAGCTAGCACAACTTGGTTTACTACGCGTACACAAGGTGGCGCCCAAATCCATCATGGCTTGTGTATATTCAGAAAATGAATTCTCAGGCAATAGAGATTCAGCATGTTGCCAAAGTTGCTGCTCCACTTCACGAGTGCCTGACCAACCCTCTACTGCAAAATATCGCGCTAACACTCTTTTTACATTGCCATCTAAAATGGCATGTGGTTGATTAAAGCTCAACGCTAGAATGGCAGCTGCGGTGGAGCGTCCAATTCCAGGCAAGTCGATTACCTGGTCAATATTTTTTGGAAATATACCTGCATGCATTTCGCATATTTGTTGAGCAGCTTTATGTAAATTCCGTGCGCGTGCGTAGTAGCCTAAGCCTGTCCAATGATGCAGCACTTCATCAACATTACTATCAGCCAACTCCTTAACACTAGGGAAGCGTTGCATAAACTTTTCGTAGTACGGAATTACTGTTTCTACACGCGTTTGTTGCAACATAATTTCTGACACCCAAACTTTGTAGGCATCATGATCACGTTGCCAGGGAAGATTCTTACGGCCATGCTTATCAAACCACAGCAATACATGTTGACTAAAGCTTTTACTCATTTCTGTATCGGATAACTTGGCGCTATAGCCTGTAATCGCTGCACGATTTCTGTAATTCTCTTTTCAAACCTTTTAGTCACCGTATGTGAACGAATCACCGGAGGTATCCAGAATTTAGGCTGCATCGTTGCTTGGTAGGTTACTTGTGTAAAGTTATCGCCACGAACAAATTTCCAACTTGTATGGCCAGAGCGAAGATCACTCAGAAAAGGAACCACCTCAGCATCTAAAGTTTCAAACCCATGCTGGGTAATATTTTCGACTCGTGTTATTTTTTTGCAAAAAAATATTGCGCAATCTTTTACCACCGTACGTACACGTGCAGAAGTTCTACTAGAAGTAGTTTCTAGAATTTCACTTTCAATTATAGTGGGATGCAGCTGAGTGATATTTTCGTAGTCGGTAAGGACACCGACTACACTTTCAGCGCTAGCATCAACAATGAAGCTAGCATGCAGATAATAAACGCCTTGTTTGTACTCCGCTGTGATTTCTTCTGCATGCAGTAAACAACACACATTAATCCATATTAATGCCATGCATAGAATAAATTTCATTTAAAACAGTTTGATGTCTTTTAACTTATCGCCTAATTTTTCATTAAGTTTTTCTTTGAGTTCCTCTTTCTTCTCTTCTTTCTTCTCATCAAACTCTTGCTTAAGCTCTTCTTTCTTCTCTTCTATTTTTGCAGACTGTGTGCACTTGAGTGCAGCCTTCAAATCCACCCCGTAACTTAAATCTTCAAATGGTCCCTTAATAGTAACGGGAACTCCACATTTACCAGGCTCCTCAGAGAGACCGATAGAAATTGTATAGTCTGTTGTTGACTGACCAATATCAACTTTACCAATTCCTTTAGCAACGATAATAGGTGTGTTAAGTATAAAATCTTTGTTATCCGTTAAACCATTGCTTATGTTGAAGGTGCCAAACAGTTTATCAAACACAAGCTCTTCACCTGCGGGCTTGGGCTCTCGCCCTTTCAATAACGCTGCTGCTTTTTCAACATTTGCGGCAAGTTTTGCATCACGTAACGCACCATTGCCTGCATTTAAATCTACTTTACCGCCTAGTGCTCGCTTTAATTCTGCAACACTATTACCAGTAGTATTCACATCAAGTGAAAGATTACTTATACCACGCAAATAAGCTTTTTCTTCGCCTAAAAAATCCATGCTTAACTTGTCAATTTGAACACCGGACAAATCAGTTGAGAGTGCATACCTTGGTGTATCGTTACGCACATCAACACTTGCCTTGCCCTTCATGGTTCCATCATAAAGATTCATCGACATCGGTGTTACCTGCAGCAAGCCACCTTTCGCAGTAACGGTAGCTTTTACGTTTGTCATGGTCATACCGGAGACAATAAGCTTACCGACAGAAACATCACCATTCACTCGCATATCTCTAAGCGTCTTAGTTGGCAGTTCGATCGCTTCATTCTCATCTGCCGGAGTACTTTCTGCTTTTTCTTCCGCACTAGAAGTCGGTAATAGCTT
Source organism: uncultured Thiotrichales bacterium (assembly GCA_964486815.1). Taxonomy (GTDB): domain Bacteria; phylum Pseudomonadota; class Gammaproteobacteria; order UBA4575; family UBA4575; genus JABDMD01. Next base: position 62,293 of record CAZAOO010000018.1, on the reverse strand, counting down.
ATCTAAATCAAGCACCTCAGAAGCCAAGGAAAACTTAACATCAGGCTTACTAAATGATTTTACTGAAGCGTTCCCTGTCAACTGTGTGTCTAACATTGAGACAACAAGTGCCGACAGGCTTAGCACCTCATTGGCAACGTCTGCATCAATATTGGTTTGCATGGCAACATCCAACTTACCATCCGGAAACGCGTCACCTGTGCCTGCTATTTTAATATTGGTATTCTGCATTGAATATTTTTGCGTCGCAAAGTTGCCACTTACATCGGAAGTTAAATCTAAATCCAACGCACCGTTTGGAAATGATTCTCCTGTGCTATGAAGGTCGAGATTTAGACCTTGCAAACTTAATGTCTGAGCTTTTGAATCAAACAATGCTTTGGTAACAATTTTTAAACTTGCATCCATTAATGGTGAAGCATTCTTTAACTTCAGGTCCATTTTTACATCAGTAGCTTTGCCATCAACCAATTCACCGGTCGTTAAATTAAACGGCGCAATTTGAACATTTGTTCCGACCTGGTCATCTCGCCATTGCAACTCTGCATCGGTAACTTCAATTCCATTAACGACTACATCAACCGCAGGGCTAGCAGAACCTTCAGAAGATTCTTTATCAGCAGCCGCCTCATCAGGAACCAAGTCGTCCCAGTTGGTTACACCTTGCGCATTGGTATGTAAATTTACTTTCAGGCCATGCAAGATTAATTTTGAGGCCTCCACCTTCTTCTTAAGTAAAGGCAGCACTGCAACATTGATATCCACTTTATCAACTTTAGCCATCGGTGCATCACCAAAACCAGGCGCATTACCAAAAGTAGTCTGCCCCAGGGTGAGCCCTAAACGTGGCCATAGGGTATGTTCTATATCACCAGCAATCACTAACTCTCTGCCAGTTGCTTGCTTGGCTTTATTTACAATTAATTCTTTATAGTTATTTAAATCTAAAGTTTTTATAAAAAACGTACCCGCACCAATGACCACTACGACCAATAAAAATATTGCTAGAAAAATATACTTAATTATTTTCATTGACGTTCTCCTGAATTCTTATAGTTATACTTCTGATAGACCATTAACAAAACTAGAAGTTTATACGTTACGTGTCCAGGTGCCAGATTTTCCACCCGTCTTACTTAATAAAGCGATGTCTTGCAAAATCATACCCCGATCCACAGCCTTACACATGTCATAGATCGTTAACAATGCAACCTGAACAGCGGTAATCGCTTCCATTTCTACACCCGTTTGACCTTTGGTTTCCGCCGTCGCTTTACAGTAAATAGCTGCCGGGGCTTCTTCAATATGGAATTCAACTTCGACTGAAGTTAGGACTAAAGGATGGCATAACGGCACTAATTCTGAGGTTTTCTTGGCGCCCATAATTCCGGCAATTCGGGCAATCCCAAGAACATCGCCTTTTTTATGTCCACCGCTTCGCACCAGACCCAAGGTTTCGGTTTGCATACGAATGCGCCCATCAGCGACGGCTATACGATGGCTTACCGGTTTATCCCCCACATTTACCATGTGGGCTTTACCTTCTGTATTAAAGTGGGTTAGTTTGTTCATGTTGTGTAAATGGTATCATTTCGTATTGGTTTTTAGACAATGATTTTGAGGTTTATATTTTTAAGTATGTCTGTACATGTTAAATATTTTGCTAGCTTACGTGAGGCAATAGGCCGTAGCCATGACGATATCCCGTTTACTGACACTGTTACGGTATCGGAAGTATGGAAACAGGCCACCGAAAACATGCAACAGCCCGATCGCTTATTGGTGGCAGTGAATCAAGAATACGCAGACTTTAATAAAGAAGTTTGTGACGAGGATGAAGTAGCCTTTTTTCCACCGGTAACCGGTGGTTAACTATAAACGCGATAATCGCGTGCTCATAGTTGGCAATGGCTTTACCTTTTTCGGTTTTGTATTTGTTTGGGGTTGGTTATTTTCTAAAGGACTTTGGCAACAAGGATTTTTTGTTTTACTGCTCTACATTCCGATTTATTTTTTTCATTCAATTATAATGGCAACTATATTGGAAACCCTAAAACTGCCAGAGTTTTATTTACTTATTCCTACTCTAATTTTATTTTTAACACATATATATGTTGGTTTAAAAGGTAATCAATGGCAGCATTCCTCACTCGTTAACCGAGGATACAAAAGGCTCTAATCTGTTTGTCTTTTGCTACTGTATTAGCAAAAACAAACCACGCGAATCTCGTTGAATATTCAACAGCATGGCATCCGCATTTCTTTTTATTGCCGTTTTCATATCAGCGATACTATTGACACGTTGTTTATTAACACTAAGAATAATATCGCCTTTGCGTAATCCAGCTGAAGCAGCTTTACCCTCGGCACTTAACACCTCTATTCCATAAATGGACCCTCTTGAGGTTTCTTCTCTTACTTCTCCTAACTCTGCTCCGGCTAAACGCATACTGAGGTCAATACCTTTTATACTATTGATAACTTGATCTTCCACAGTTGCCATTAATGTGCGTGGTTTACCATTACGCAGTATTTCAATTTTTACATGGTTTCCAATGCGTAATAATCCGATCTCATTGCGCACATGCACTGAGCTTTGAACTTCTTTACCATTCACCCCGACAATTACATCTCCAACTTTCATTCCTGCGCTAGCGGCTGGTGAATCTGCATCAACTCGCGCTACTACCACTCCTTTGTTACGTTTAATGCCAAAGGCTTGAGCTAATTCTGGAGTTAGATCTTGCGCACTAAAACCTAATCTGCCACGTTTTACTTCACCGTGCTCAATTAGCTGTTGCATAATGTGCTTAGCCATGTTCATAGGAATTGCAAAACCAATACCCACATTTCCACCACTAGGGCCATAAATCGCAGTATTGATTCCAATTAGCTCGCCACGCAAATTCACAAGTGCACCCCCCGAATTTCCAGGATTAATCGATGCATCGGTTTGAATAAAATCTTCATATGACTCAATGCCCAACCCACTGCGACCTAGTGCGCTGACAATGCCAGAGGTAACGGTTTGACCCAAACCAAACGGATTACCGATAGCCACCACAAAATCTCCTTGCCGTAATACATCCGAGTCGCCTAAAGAAATTTCTTTTAGGTTTTTCGCATCAATTTGTATCACCGCAATATCGGCACCAGGATCTTTGCCAATTACTGTTGCATCAAAACGTTGGCCATCTTCCAATGTCACCACAATATCTTGCGCTTTATCAATGACATGAGAATTGGTAACCACATAACCATTTTGTGCATCAATGATCACCCCTGAACCTAATCCAGTTGTGCGACGCTCACGTTGTTGTTGCGGAACATCAAAAAATCTTCGAAAAAATGGATCATCAAAAAAAGGATCTCGAACCATTACCTTTCCAGTAGTAGAAATATTAACTACAGACGGAGTAGTACGCTCCAACATGGGTGCTAATGTCGGCAACGGTTGACCATCTGCGCTATTGGGTAACCCAGCAAAAACATTGCTGAAAATTAATAACAGCGTTAATGGAATTAAGCTTCGAATGATAGGTAACTTCATAATTGAACAATATTTATTGATTATTCTTATATAATAAGACGATATTAAATCTATAAAGATCCATTAGATTATAAAACACATAGCCTGCCCATGACCTGCCCACTAGCTAGAGTTTTTGGCGCGGATCATAATCAAATCGCTTCGCCATATCCTCAAAATATTTTCGATCTTCTTCAGAACAATTTTCAGGCATTACAATCTGCAAGGTTACAATCTGGTCACCGACACTGCCGCCTTGGCTTGCATTCCCTTTCAAGCCTCGATTTTTTAAGCGTAGTTTTTTTCCCGACTGTGAGCCTGGAGGTATTTTAGCTTCCACATACCCACCTAAGGTTGGCACTTTAACCTGCGCGCCAAGAACTGCTTCCCAGGGAGCAATGGGGAGATCTAGTAAAATATTTTTTCCATCGAGTTTGAACAGGTGATGCGGAACAATCATTACCTCTATAAACAAGTCTCCACTTGGCCCTCCACCTGCACCTTGCCCACCTTGTCCCGTGAGGCGTATGCGTTTCCCCGAAGTGATGCCTGCAGGAATCTTTACATCTAGATTGCGACCGTTACCGGTTTGCTTATTTCCCAAGCGAATATTTTTTTTAGCACCTTGATAAGCATCTTCCAATGTAATCGAGATACTGGCATTTTGGTCAGCACCTTTTGCCTGATAGCCGCCTTGTTGAAAGCCGCCAGATTGATTAAAGCCACCGCCGCCAAACATAGATTCAAAGAAATCACTAAAACCTCCTGCATCACCAAAACTCGCATTCCTTGCATGACCCGTAGATCCCGCATTTGAAAAAATATCTTCCCAGCCAGGTGGAGGATTAAAGCTTTGCCCTTGCTTCCAATTTGCGCCGAGTTGGTCATATGCCTGACGTTTCTCTTTGTCCTTTAATACCTCGTAGGCTTCACCAATTTCCTTGAATTTTTTTTCTGCATTCGCTTCTTTACTTACATCAGGATGAAACTTACGCGCAAGACGACGGTAAGCTGTTTTAATTTCAGCTTGTTTCGCATCACGCTCTATACCAAGTATTTTGTAATAGTCTTTGTATTCCATAATACCCTAATGTTAATTATTGAATGTCGTACATTAAAGCGCCGCGAATAAACGCGGCGCTCATCAACCTCCATGTATAACATCCATGTCAGGTCATTTTTATCCTTCGACCGAAATTTTCTTTGGCAGTGCCCTTTCCTTTTTAGGAATATGTAGCTTTAGCACCCCATGTTCCGTTTTAGCAGAAATATTTTCTGCGTCTGCCGTATCCGGCAGAGTGAAACGACGATAAAAACTTCCATAAGTTCGTTCGGTGCGAGTGTATCCTTCACTTTCGTCTTTACTTTCAGATTTGCGTTCACCTTTTACAGTTAGCACACCATCTTCTAACGATACATCAATGTCTTTAGGTTCTACACCGGGCACATCTGCAACCACCTCATACGCATCCTTGGTTTCTTTAATATCAACCGCAGGCACCCAGTCTGTAGCAGTATCTGTATAGCCGGCAGCATTAGTTTTAAACATACGATCTAGTTCTCCACGAAAATCGCGGAAGGTATCCATTGGATCCCGATAAACTCTTGTAAGCATTTTTAGCCTCCTTAAATCAACGTAATAAACTTATAACAGTTACAAAGATATGGGCTAATTTTAGCTTTTCAAGTCAATTTTTTATCTTTAATTGCGAGTAGTTTAAAAAGCGCCTACTTGGCTTCAAATTGTGCTTCAGCACGGTTTTTTTCTACCGCGTCTGGAGTGAAAATTTGTCCATTCATGGCCAGGTATATTCCATGAGGCAAATGCTGCGCTGCAGAGATTGCATAGCCAATATTAAAAATAGCATCTGTATTGCGAAATCTTGCTGGTTGCATCGCTCCGGTTAATACTATGGTTTTATCTTTAACTTCCGCTAAACGTAGCGCAGTATTAATCATAGTATCTGTACCATGTGTAAGAAGAATATTCTCACAAGACTCTTTAGACACATGCTGGAAAATTAAATCGCGATCTTGATCCGTTATTTCCAAACTGTCTTTTTTAAGAATCGAAACCACTTCAAAAGAAAACCTTACTAATGCCTCTTTCAAAATATTTTGAACCACAGGTTCGCCAATCTGGTAGTCGCTTAATGCGTCAAAATATACTTTATCGATTGTACCGCCTGTACAAAATATTTTGACTTGATGTTTCTTGGAATGCTCTTGGTTAGACATAAGGTGCCCTACTATTTTTATTCTATGTTCTGCACTTGTTCGCGCATTTGTTCAATTAATACTTTTAAATCCACAGCGGCTTGTGTGGTTTCAATATCTGCTGACTTTGATGCCAGAGTATTGGCCTCGCGGTTAAATTCTTGCATGATAAAATCCAAACGCCTACCGATAGGATCTTTGCGATCAAATATTGTCTGCATTTCAGTTAGATGACTGTCCAGCCGATCCAGTTCTTCTGCTACATCTAATTTTTGCGACGCATACACTAACTCTTGCTCAAACCGCTGCTGATCCATATCAACATTCAGTTCATCAATTCGTTGTTGTTGTTTTTGCTTGATCGCTTCTAAAACCTGGGGATAACGAATTCGCACACGCTTAACAATACTTCCAATTTCATCGCAACGCTCCTGTAACATATTCTTTAAACGTGCACCTTCTGTTGCGCGCATCTCCACAAGCTGTTCGGTTGCATTTTTAAACAAGTCTAAACACGTTGCATGAAAGCTATTCATATCTGTTTCAGCACTACGCACCACACCTGGCCAAGAAAGTAGATTCACCGCTTCTGTCGGCGTTGCTTGAGGAAGCTTTTGATTTACATGGCTAATCTGTTTTATCAGACATTCTAGTAGCGGCTCATTAATTTCTAACGCTGCCGTCTGGGCTTCTGCTAATTGATAACGAAAAGTACAGTCCACCTTACCGCGTGCAAATTTAGACTGCAGAAACTTGCGTAATTGTGGCTCAATGCGACGCACTTCTTCCGGCAAACGAAGGTTAATTTCCAAATAACGATGATTCACCGAGCGTAGCTCCCAGCTCAGATTACCTTGATCACATACATCTTCAATTCGGGCAAATCCCGTCATACTGCAAAGCATTTTTTATCCTTTTAAATTCTCATGCTGTCTAAATCAGCACACCTTCTAATAAGTTGAAATACAATAGAAATTTATTGCGTATAATGCGCGACTCTTTGTAATTCCACCAGGTAGTTTTATGAGTTCTTCCAATACACCATCAAGTAAAAACACCATCCGCCCTAGCGGTCGACAACCCAACCAAATGCGTGATATCCGATTTACCCGCAATTATACCAAGCATGCAGAAGGTTCAGTATTTGCAGAATTTGGTGATACCAAGGTTTTGTGCACCGCCAGCGTGACAGATCAAGTGCCAAGATTCCTAAAAGGCAAAGGACAAGGCTGGATTACTGCAGAATATGGCATGTTGCCACGTTCTACCCATACCAGAATGGGGCGTGAGGCTTCGCACGGTAAACAGGGTGGTCGCACACTTGAAATTCAGCGCTTAATCGGCAGATCATTGCGTTCAGCGGTTGATCTAAAACAACTTGGCGAGTATTCAATCACGATAGATTGTGATGTTATCCAAGCAGATGGTGGCACACGCACAACTTCTATATCAGGCGGCTTTGTTGCACTCTATGATGCTATTCAAAAAATGATGGAATCGGGCGCGCTCAAACAAGATCCTGTAAATCATTATATTGCGGCCATATCAGCAGGTATGTATAAGAATATACCAGTGCTAGATCTAGACTATGCTGAAGATAGTGATGCAGAAACAGATATGAACATTGTCATGAATGACAGCCAAGCGTTCATTGAAATTCAAGGTACTGCAGAGCAACAAGCCTTTACTCAAGATGAATTAGGCAGCCTGCTTAGTTTGGGTACCCAAGGTATACAAGAAATTATTCAACAGCAAAAAGCCTGTTTAAGTTAATTCGTTTAAATTAATACGTTGAAGCTATAGCTAGATGCCTAATAAAGTTAATAATGGAAAAGTTGTATTAGCCAGTGGCAACACTGGAAAGTTAAGAGAAATTCAGGCAGTTCTGGATCAGCAACGCTTTAAACTGATTAAACAATCAGAATTTAATGTCCCTGATGTTCCTGAAACCGGCACAACGTTTGTAGAAAATGCCATCATCAAAGCGCGGCATGCTGCAAAACTTACCGGTCTACCTGCTTTAGCTGATGATTCCGGTATAGAGGTAGATGCACTACAAGGTGCACCTGGCGTATACAGCGCACGTTATGCTGGCAAGCATGGTGCGGATGATGCCAACAATACAAAACTTCTTTTAGAAATGAAAAATGTAGAAGAAGAACTACGTACTGCACGTTTCCAATGCGTCATCGTATACATGCGGCATGCGAATGATCCGATGCCCCTGATATGTGAGGGTTCTTGGGAAGGAAGAATTTTACGTGACTTAACCGGACTGAACGGCTTTGGTTACGATCCATTATTTTATGTACCTACACATCAATGTTCTTCTGCAGAACTAGACCCTGCTGAAAAAAATCGCATCAGCCATCGTGCACAAGCTCTAAAAAAATTAATTTCTCAATTAAGATAAGACTAGATTTGCTTATTCAAGATTTAGCATGCGCCATTACACTCAAACATGATCAAAAAAGATCAAGCATGCCTAACTATGACTAGTCTTCCTTTGTCACTTTATGTGCATATACCATGGTGCATAATGAAATGTCCCTATTGTGATTTTAATTCACACGAGATACAAAATACCCTGCCTGAAGACCAGTACATTGACGCATTAATTCTTGACATAAAATCTCTCGTAAATGAAGCGCAAAATCGGGAAATTATAAGTGTCTTCATCGGCGGTGGCACACCTAGTATTTTCACAGCCAAAAACATCAAGCGCTTACTAGACGCAATTCGTTACGAACTAAACTTAAGCACTAGTGCAGAAATTACCATCGAAGCCAACCCTGGCACGACCGACCAAGAAAATTTTTCAGGTTTTCGAACCGCGGGTATAAATCGAATTTCCATCGGTGTACAAAGTTTTTCTAACTCACAGCTGCAAAAACTTGGCCGCATCCATGATGCACAAAATGCTATCAATGCTGTGAATGCAGCTAAGCATGCTGGATTTGAAAATATTAATATCGATTTAATGTATGCGCTGCCACAACAAGATTTAACTTCAGCACAACATGATATTCAACAAGCTATCGATCTAAACCCAACACATATCTCATACTACCAACTCACTATTGAACCCAATACAAGCTTTTATCGACAACCCCCCAACCTACCCAATAGTCAAGAGAGTTGGGAAATACAAAAAAGTGGCATGCTATTTCTCGCAAAACATGGCTACCAACAATATGAAGTATCTGCTTATGCCAAAGAAGGTTATCAATGCCTGCACAATACCAACTATTGGCAGTTTGGAGACTACCTGGGTATTGGCGCAGGCGCACACCAAAAACTAACCCTGCAAAACAGACCACAACACGAGCTGCATAAAATTACTCGCTGTGAGAAACCCAAGCACCCACAACAATATATGCGTCACATAACTGAAGAAAAACCATCCCTGACGGCCCACACTCTAAGTGAAGAAGATGTTATTTTTGAATTCATGTTAAATGCATTGCGCTTAAAACAAGGCTTTACCAAACAACAATTTGAATCGCATACGGGTTTAGCTATTGAAAAAATTAACAAGCCTATTCAGGCCCATATTACACAGGGCTTATTAGTAATGAATAACGATAGAATCTACTGTAGCGACCATGGCTATGGTTTTCTAGATGATGTTTTACAGAATTGGTTGCCACAAGCTACGATTAGTTAATGATCAATATGCCCTCGTATTGACATATTTAAACCATAAATTTAATAGAAAATTGTCTTTCCAGTTTTAATAGGTGATTGCAATGCAAACAAAATGGCTAACTTTAGGTGCGTTAATTTTGATTTTAACTGCAGCTGGTGGATATTGGCTCGGGCAAAAATCAAATAACAATGTTGAGAGTGATTTATTTAGTCAAAATTTAACAACCCCTATTGAAGTTGAAGCAATTATGTCTGTTGAAGAAGCTCAACAACAACGTGAAAATCATTACCAAAGCATAAAAAGTATCGGCGAAGTTTTATCCTTACCATCATTTTTTGCTCAACAAGAAGCACTACATGCACTTGCAGGTCGCGCAAATAGAATTGAATTACAACAATTACTCAAACAAGCCGCTGCGATTGTAAACACATATCAACGTGAAAATCTGTTGCAAATCATCATTGCCCGTCTGACGGAAATTGATCCGCAAACTGCAGCAAACATTGCTGTCGAAGCCTATCAAAACAAAAATTATTCCTTGCTTCCCCAGACTTATCGCCATTGGGCAAAAATCGATTTAGAAGCTGCCATAACTAGTGCAAACAACATTAAGAATATCAATCAACAAAGTACCGCTGCACAAGGCGTAATTAGTGCCATTAACGCAAATGAAGTTCAACTGGTAACCGAAGTGTCTCAACGCATGGGAGTAGAGGCGTCAAAAGAACAGTATGTGAGTATTGCTTTAATAGAAAAAGCCTCTCAAGATCCAGATGCAGCCTTGCAAGATGCCATGAACATGGCTACAGGCTATGAACGTGATAATGCTCTACAAGGTATTGTTGACACTTGGGCAACACAGGACCCTCAACAAGCCTTTTCGTATGTCGAACGTATAGCTGATAATCGTATACGCCAGCAGTTACTTGAGACGGTTTTATATCGCTGGGCAGAGACTGACCCACAAGCAGCCTATAACGTATTGCAAACACTACCCGATACCGGAAGAACAAGCAGCATTAGCTATACTGTGTTTACATTCTTAGCCAACGAGAATCCCAAACAAGCACTGAATATTATTGAAAATATTCCTTCTGCTCGTAATAGAGTAGATGCTTATAACGCAACGATACAAACCTGGGCAGCAAGTGATGCACAAGCCGCAGCAGCTTTTGTTGCTCAGTTAGATAATAAACAATTAAAGCAGCAACTCGCACCTACTGTAATCCAATACTTAAGTACACAATCACCAGATGAGGCATTAGCGTGGGCGAGAGAACAGGACCCAAGCGGACAACTTTATTTACAAAATACGGTAATTTCACAAATGGCTGCTGAAAACCCTGAGCGAGCTTTGCAAATTGCGCTTGCTTCGCAACAACCTGTATTACGACAACAGCTTATTGTAACGGTGATTGATAACCTCTCTTACAATGACCCCGAACGCGCTGCCGGAATGATTGACCAACTCCCCTATGCAGATGTAAATACTGACACAATTAATTCTGTGGTTTACAACTGGGCAAATAATAATCCCGATGCAGCCATGGCATGGGTGAACAGCAAAAGTGGACAAATACGTGATGATGGTTTGATCAGTATCGGTAGTCAGCTTGCAAGTGTAAATCCTGATTTGGCTGCAAGTTACTTACCGCAACTTTCGGGGCCAGTGCGTGAAAGTTGGGCACAAAATATTACCTACTACTATTCATCTTATGATTTAACCGAAGCAGCAACCTGGATTGAAAACTTCAGAGGCGAAGCTATATATGGAAATTTACTCAGTTCCGTAGTCGGTGTTGCCGCCAGCAGCGATGTGGACTACGCCTTACAGCTCGCACAAAACATGCCTACACTCACCGAGCGCAATGGGCTGATACGCCAAATCGCAGATCAAATCTCCTATAACGACCCACAACGCGCAGATCAACTATATGCCCGCCTGCCACCTGAAGAAGAAGCTGAATAGCCATAATGAGCAACCTCCTCAGCCCTGCTATTATTGATTGTCCTTACTGTGGTGAACAGCTAGAGATTCTAATCGATGACAGTGCGGGCAATCAGGACTATGTCGAGGACTGCCAAGTCTGTTGTTCACCTATCGATATTTGCATTCAAATTGATTCAGCCGGTCAGATCTTAGACATACAATCCAAACGGGATACTGATTGATATTCGGCCGTTTTCGCCACTATATTTTGTATTTTTTGGTTGAGTTATACACAAGAGCAATAATATCCATATTTTGAGTACGTTTTATTGATCAAGAAATCATCAGCTCAGACTTAAAAGTCATAACTCTATATTTATCATAGGCTTATATTCTTGTACATGATTTGAGCGATTTAATAAAAGTGTCAAATTTCTCGTGTTTTGTCGATATACATTAAATTTACACACAGTTTTATCCACAGATTTTGTGGATAACTGATAAACCTCTATTTGGACAAACACTTAAGGCTATATCATCAAGAACCTTATAAAGGATGAGTGCAAACTAAAGCCCAAAAGCTAATCATCTGCTACCCCTTGAGTTGGCGTTTAGGGTTGCGTATGATCCGCTGGCTCTACAGAGAAACAATCATTATGAAAGCAGATATACATCCAAACTACCAAGAAATTAACGTAACGTGCAGTTGCGGGAATACCTTCATTACACGTTCCACCTATGGCAATGATGCCTTGAGTCTTGATGTATGCTCTCAGTGCCACCCATTCTTTACAGGCAAGCAAAAGATTGTAGACACCGCAGGTCAGGTAGATAAATTCCGCAAGCGTTACGGCAACAAAAGCTAAACCCAACTTGCTTTTGCTAATTCAGCAAACCTCCAGGTAAGCATTACAAAAATTTTTGATAACACCCTATTGAACTAGGGTTTTATAGCTGTGGGTATTTGGCTTATCGCTAAATCAAGGCTACGATTGTGCGTATACAATCAATAAACTGGAAACTTTATACAGTTTATCTACGTCAAACAGATATAAGACGCATACATTTTGATCGGCACAATTATAATGAGTGTAAGCCATGCAGTTGGCAAAATTTGAGGAATTGATGATGGGCAAACAACTTAACGTATTTACATTAAGCATTTTACTGCTTGCAAGTCTTATCTTTTCGGGATGCGCGACCAACCCGGTCTCAGGCAAAAAAGATTTAGTATTAATGTCTGAAGCCCAAGAGATCAATCTTGGCAAACAAGCTCATCAACAAGTCATGCAACAATACCGAGCTTATAACGACCCAGCTTTACAAAGCTATGTTGAAGGTCTCGTCGAAGAGCTTGGGAATAAAAGTCACCGCTCAAATTTGGTTTATCATGTCACCGTTTTAGATAGTCCAGAAATAAACGCCTTTGCACTACCGGGCGGATATCTTTATATCACTCGCGGCATCATGGCTTATATGAATTCCGAAGCCGAACTTGCCGGTGTGTTAGGACATGAACTTGGACATATCACTGCACGTCACGGTATGCGTCAACAAAGTGCTGGCACGATTGCAGGCATATTGGGTGCAGGGGTAGGCATTCTCACCGGCAGTGGGCAAGCTGCACAAGCCGCCAATGTTGGTGGCACTGCGCTGATACGAGGTTATGGGCGTAACCATGAACTTGAAGCAGATCGTTTAGGCGCTGAATATCTTGCCAACGTCGGCTATGACCCAGAAGAAATGATAAATGTAGTCGGTATTCTAAAGGATCAGGAAGAATTTGATAAACAACTCGCCAAAGAAGAAGGCCGCGAACCACGCGCCTACCACGGCACTTTTTCTACTCACCCTAAAAATGATGCGCGTTTACAAGAAGTTATTCGTGCCGCAAACAAATTTGATAATGCAGCAACACGAGATGCTGGACGCGAAAGATTCTTAAAATATATGGATGGCGTAGTATTAGGTACTTCTGAACAGGATGGTGTGCTACGTAAAAACAGGTTTTATCACAACGACTTAAATTTATTTGTCGAATTCCCGGAAGGCTGGAAAGTGGATAATCTACCAGATCGTTTAATCGCAACCCCAAAGGCTGGTGACGCGCAGCTACAAATCACTATCGATGACTTGAACAAGAAACAATCCCCAAAAGAATATTTAGATGAGCAATTCAAAGGCAAAGTTACCAAGGGCCAAGCGGTACAAACTGCAAACTTTCAGGGATATACGGGCTACACAAACCTTCCAACGAAAGGAGGCACGGTGCCCAGCCGTGTAGCAGCAGTATTTCATGGTAAGCGTATCTACCAGGTATTAATTGCGGGGAAAGACAGTAGCGCATTAAATAAATATGACTCGGTCGGTCTAGGTACCATTAAAAGTATGCGCCAACTTAAAACCGCAGAAAAAGAATTAGCCAAACCAAAAAATATTAAATTAATTCAAGCAAAATCTGGTGATACCTTTGCCAAATTAGCGACACAATCCGACTTACAAAATCACGCAGTTGAACAATTGCGTTTACTTAACGGCATGTACCCAGATGGTGAACCTAAAGCAGGACAGTTAATAAAAATCGTACAATAAACCGACAAACTCTCTGTTAATGACTTCAAAGCGACTCTCTAGTAGAGTCGCTTTTTTATGTACATCTCATTAACATTTTGACTGAAAATTTGACAGAAAACGTCTATCTGATTGATTCAAGCATTTATGTGTTTCGTGCCTGGTTTACGGTACCAGATACTATCGTTAATCAAGCCAACGAACCTGTAAACGCAGTCTATGGTTTTGCGGATTTTGTCTACCAATTTTTACAACAAGCAAATCCTAAATATGTAGCGTTTACTTTTGATGAGAGCTTGAAATCTTCTTTTAGAAACGACCTCTATCCTGAATATAAGGCCAATCGCGACCCGGCTCCTATAGAATTAAAACGACAATTTAAATACTGTCGTGACTTTATCAATGCCTTAGGCATTTATGGAGTGGGCAGCCCGCATTACGAAGCAGACGACTTAATTGGCACCCTAGCCACCCGCATGCGCAATGAAGGACATCCAATCACTATTCTGTCTGCAGATAAAGACTTAGCCCAGCTGATTACCGAAGATGATATTTTTTGGAATTTTGCTAAAGGTGAGCGCAACGCTATTCCACAAATCAAAAAACAATTTGGCGTGTACCCGCATCAAATCGCAGACCAACTTGCGATAGCCGGTGATGTAGTAGATAACATTCCAGGCGTACCCGGCATCGGCATGGCAACTGCTGCAAAATTATTAAACAAATTTTCAAGTTTGGAAGAACTATTACAAAATATTCATAAAGTTAGTGAAATGAAAATACGTGGCGCCAAACGTATACAAGGCTTAATAGCAGACCATGAAGAAGAATTGCTTTTATATAAAAAGCTCACTGAAATTCACTGTGAAATTGAACTCGATGAAAGTATTACTTTAAAACGTAGCATGCCAGACTTCACCATGTTGAATGACTTATTTGAAGTGTTAAATTTTGGTGAGTTCCGACGTGACAAGTGGATGAGATTTTTAAAAGCAGCCTAAATGGCTAAGCTCATTCTCTTCAACAAACCATACGGTGTACTTAGCCAGTTTACGGATGAAGACACCACCCATAATACTAAAAGACAAACACTCAAAGATTACATCGACATTCCTAATATATATGCCGCAGGTCGTCTAGACAAAGACAGTGAAGGCTTATTACTCCTCACGGATGACGGCAAACTTCAACAACGTATTGCAGATCCTACTTTCAAATGGGCCAAACATTACTGGGCACAAGTGGAAGGCGAAGTCAGCGAAGAATCTTTACAAGCTCTACAACAAGGCGTTCAATTAAAAGATGGAATAACACTTCCCGCAGAAGTAAATCGAATTGAAGAACCCAAAAACCTATGGCAACGTGATCCGCCGATACGCTTTCGTAAAACGATTCCCACTCAATGGTTAGACATTGTGATCGAAGAAGGCCGCAACCGACAAGTTCGTCGCATGACTGCAGCCGTAAATTATCCAACTCTTAGGCTGGTTCGGCACCAAATAGGCCCAGTTGAATTAGGTTTACTTGACCTTGGTCAATTCAAAAACATTGATATCAAAAACTTAAAATTATAGGTAGAGAATGACCGCTTTTAAAACAGCAAGGATGGCGTACATTCCAATCTTAGCGTACTAGCCCCTGTTTGCTTTCAATGCACTCTTGAATTATACCCTTAAGCTTCTCAGTATCATTAGTTTTACCCAGCTCTTTTCCATCACAGTATATTATTGCTTCACCTTTATTGGTTTTATATGAACGATAGAGAGCTCGTGTTGGTTTTTTGTAGCCTACAAATAATTTTGCGATATTCTTCTGTTTGCATATCATCTCCATAAGAAATTATTGCTACGCTTTGAATAGAGCCTTGAGACGCAGGTTCTTGAATAAGTGTTTCATCCATATTTCGTAAGCCATAGTAATGAAGTTGATTTATTTTATCTTTATTGCCTTTTTCACCTAACTCAAATATTGGCGCATACCCTTCAATCATAACCAGCAAACTTAGAAAAATATTTGCTAGAAATATTATTCCCACAATCAAACTTGAATTTATTATTAGAAGGCTGCTACGTTTAACTATGTCTAACAGAGCACCAAACGTTAGAAGAACTAATAGCTAAATAAATAGTTGAGCCCAAGCCAAGAAATCACCTGTGTCACTCCCAAGCTTCATTTTCTCAAGATTTTCAGCTATTTGATAAGTATTATATGCAATCCAGCATTGCCAAATTAACAGTATTGTAAGGAATACTAAAAATATTATTTTAAGTAAAAGTAGTTTTTTGTTATACATTATTTGTTTTTACGCTTACTTAACTATGCACGTTTTCGGCAGCGTCAATGCGCTATTGCTTTGCACCTAACTTCATTGCACGTTCTTTAACAGAACTCTTATCAGATGCTTGATAGTTAGACGACACTTCCGGCCATCCTTGCGTGTGCTGCATAACAATATTAGCCAGTGCATCGATATGTGCAGTTTCATCATTGAGTGAGGGGATGTAACTGAACGATTCCCCGCCTGCTTGCATAAATACTTCACAATTTTGCATGCTGATCTCTTCTAACGTCTCGAGACAGTCTGCCGAGAAGCCCGGGCAAAATACATCAACAGATTTAACTCCTTCACCAGGAAGCTCTTCCATCCTTTTAATCATATACGGCTGCAACCATTCGGCTTTGCCAAATCTGGATTGAAAAGTGAGTTGCCAATCTTCTTCTTTTAAATTTAATTTTTCAGTTATTAACCGTGCGGTCTCATGACATTCACAATGATAGGGGTCTCCCTGCATAAGATTGCGTTTTGGCAGGCCATGAAATGAAAATATTAATTTTTGTTTGCGTTGATGTTGCTGCCAATGATTTTGAATTTGTTGTACGCATGCATCGATATAGCCAGCATCTGCACCATAATTATTAATCACACGTAGTTCTGGCATCCAACGCTGCTTGGTAAACACTTTTGCGACCGCATCAAACGTTGAGGCGGTAGTGGTTGCGGAATATTGTGGATATAAAGGAAATAAGACTATGCGGCGAGCACCATGTGTTTTTAGACTTTCTAATGCAGAGGCAATGGAAGGCGTGCCATAGCGCATTGCAAGTTCAACTTTTACCGGACCTGAGCAAAGTTGACTTAATTTTACTTGTAATGCCTGTTTTTGTTTTTTACCAATCTCTAATAATGGAGAACCATTTTCAGTCCACACCTTTTCATACGCCTCGGCACTTTTACTGGGTCGAGTGCGTAAAATAATGCCATGCAATATCAACCACCAAATAGGCCTTGGAATTTCTACCACCCTAGGGTCCCATAAGAATTCTGCTAAATATTTACGTACCGCACTCGTTGTAGGTGCTTCGGGAGTGCCCAAATTTGTAATGAGCACACCAAGACAAGACTCGCTGCCATGCGCATAATTTTTACTGCCTTTAAATTTTGGCATAAGAGCTTTGGTTATATGTGAAATGATTTTGTAGTAAGACTACTGAATTTTGCAGTTCATTAGTAGGCCAGAGGTATCTCTAGGTGAAATTTTTTAGCTGCGCTGTCTAGTTCAATCCCATTTCAGGCACTAAGAGCAGAGTAAATTACTATACTACTAAGTTAAATTGCTGAGTCGCTTGTGTAATGGACTCGTTCGTGGGAAATGTGCCAGCAAAAATTTCATCTGATCTGCAAGCAGTCTTCGACCTTGTAGATAAATATATTCAGCATGGGTAGGAACAAAAGGAATCGCTAATAACTGCATATTTGCTTCTTCTGGGGTTTGTCCTGCCTTATGGCTATTACAACGCTTACAAGCAGTAACTACGTTATTCCAGAGGTCTACACCACCCTGACTAAGTGGACGCACATGATCCCTTGACAAGTCACGACGATCAAAATGTTCGCCACAATATAAACATAAATTTGCATCGCGTTTAAATAAGGTACGATTATTCAGTGGCGGCACATAGCTATCGTATAAAGATTTGTTATTGCCGTATGTGGCGATAATTGAATGTACATCCAGCTTGCTTCTAAGGCCACTACGTGCGTTGACACCCCCATGGATCTCATACATACGTTCTCCACATGTATAAGCCACCTGCCCGACATGATAAAGACGAGCAGCATCTTGGTAGTTGATCCATTCCATTGGCATACCTGACACATCCGTGCGTAATATTTGTAGACCGAGATCAATCACTCTGGTTACTCCAATGATAGCCTTAGGTTGCAAACTGTATAGCTAAACCAACAAACATTGCAATTAAAGATTAGACCCATTAAATGTTACAAGATTCTTAAAACCCCTATAAATGTGAGATTTTGATATGTGGCAGGATAAATATAATCTTAAAAAGGCGTAAAGAATAAATGTTTTACTAGTGAGAGGTTTGATTACCACCATCATTTGTAGCACGGTCTAATGCAGCCTGAGTTCTTGCTATGAGTAACTCTGCATAATCTTCATTAGCCATTTCAGCCACACCAATCGAAATAGTATATTTTTCATTTAACTTTTGATCATTTAGAACAAGCTGGTTTACTGCCTTATGAATGCGTTTTGCCACGATTTCAGCTTGAATTTCATCCGTGCCAATTAACAGCAATGCTATCGAGCCTTC
Source organism: uncultured Thiotrichales bacterium (assembly GCA_964486815.1). GTDB lineage: Bacteria > Pseudomonadota > Gammaproteobacteria > UBA4575 > UBA4575 > JABDMD01. The sequence continues at coordinate 43,783 of CAZAOO010000018.1, read as the reverse complement.
ATCATGTTTAACGGCCATATCCATTCCACGTAACTGAATTTGTACGGCATTGGCTACAGCCAGAAATATTTTATCCGCTGTATATGACCCATAGGAATGAACAAAATTATCATATCGATCGATCTTTAAAATCATTATGGACAGAGCACGATTACGCATTGCACAGCGGGTCATTTCATAGGGTAATGCATCTTTCATCCATTGCAGATTATATAAACCGGTTGCTTCATCTCTTTCTGCCTTAATTTTACTGCTAACTTCTTCATGCAAGCGCTGATAGAGCAGGCGATTTAAATCAAGCATGCGTTTTACAAAAAGTTTCATTAAATTTTTTGCAAAATTCAAATCACTGGAAACAAATTCCCATAAAAGCTTTTCAGGAATCTCTAGTACTTTGCAATTTGTTTGTGCGATAACAAATGCACTAGTGGGTTGGCCGCCAATCACAGACATTTCACCTACCGTATCACCTGGATTGAGTGTTACTACAGCAGATGCATTCTCTTGAAGATGCATACCTAAATGACCATCAACGATTACAAACATAGAATGATTTACCTGATCTTTATACAACAGCATCTGGCCAGGGCTTAATGACTTACTAGAACACTTAATCAATAATGATGAGCATTGTTCGAGGTCCACTGCACCGAATAAACCAAGTCGTGATAATGTGGAAAGTTGACGGGTATCGCCAGGCGCTATAGTCATGAAGTAAATAGTGCTGGTTAAAGAATATACTTTATCCTAAAGATGCTTGAATGAGAAACAGAAATACAGCATTTAAACGCTAAACTGATTATTGAAATTACAAGTAATAAATAACGTCAAATTAGTAACCCTTGCTCTAGCCAGCATTTTTATTTTTTCTGCTTATATTTATCTTTGAACTTTTTACGGAATTCTTTGCGTTCTTCAGGAGACATGCTTTGCCATTTTTCACGCAATTGCTCTCTTTTCTCGGGCGGCAAGTCTTTATACCATTTATAACGTTCACGTACTTTATCCTGCTTCTCTGGCGTCATGTTTTGCCAATTTTTAGCACCTCGAGATAACTTATTTTGCTTATGTGGAGGCAAATCAGACCACCTGCTTTCAAATTTTTTTAATACTCGCTGCTGCTCCGCACTTAAATCATCCCATGCAATCGGATCTTGTGCATATGAACTCACACAAGCCACTAGCAAGATAATTGTTGTTAATACTTTACCCATAACTTAATTCAGCAAATTTTTCCTTTAACTAGTAACATCTTCTTCTACCAACCAAGCATAAAACTCTAACTCTTCATATAATTCAGTGGTATCTTGTGTAGCGACAAGTTCAACCACTTGAGGGCCTTCCGTTTCAACAGGCTGATTGAATTGTGTGGTCACAATTACCACGGCAATTAAAATCGAGAATGCTGTAGCTGCTGCAGTAAATAACTTAGGCACGCTAAATCTCTTCTGTGTCTGTTCAAGTGCGTTCCTTCTAGCCACAACAAGACGCTGGTTGGTTTCTGCATCAATACGATTTACAGAACCATCCAAGGCATCACGTACTATTATAATTACCTTTTCTATAATTACCTTTTCGTCGTCTATATTTTGGTTATCTTTGTTCATAAGCTTTCCTGTAATTGTTCACGTAAAAAATGTACAGCTCTCGAGTAATGTGTTTTCACACTTCCTTGCGAACATTTCATAATCTTTGCTGTTTCTGCTACATCCATACCTTCCCAAGCACGCAATAAAAAGGCTTGCCTCTGCCGAGGAGTTAACTGCTGAACGTAATAATCGACACGCTCAACCGAATCGTCTAAATCTGCAATTGCAGCTGGACCTAAATCATTACTAGGTGCATATTGCACAGGGTCATAATTATCGTCTTCATCATCCGCTTTACCAAACCAAACTCGCCAACGGCTTTGTGTGGTATTTCTGCGATGAAAATCCATTATGCGATTATTCAGTATGCGATAAAATAGTGGTGCCCATTCATCGACAGGTTTATTGGCATACTTACTGGTTAACTGCATCATGGCATCCTGTACTATATCTAAAGCATCCTCGCGATTTCGAGTAGACAACTGTGCCATACGAAACGCACGACGCTCCGTCTTCATTAAAAACTCTTCAAGCTGCTGTGACTGTGACGAATTCAAACTATCCTCATTTATTCAGCAGCTTAATCAAATAAAAACTATGGGCAAAAACATTTGCCGTGTTTATAAGCTGTCAATCCTTGTGGAAGATCCACACTTCACGGCATAGTATGCCCTTACTCTTAAACAACGGACCAGCGCCAATTTGGTTGACATTAACAGCCATAAATACAGTAGATAGTTCACAATGTTAATGTAGTTTATTCACATTATTGTGTAATTTAAAAGATCTAGCTCGGAATTTAGCCAATTTTGATGTAATTAGAATAATACATATAAATATCAGTATCTTACTATTTTCAAACAAACCGTAACGACACCAAAACCATTTTGACTAGTAGATTTTCACTAATGAAAACGATTTTATTCACAGAGTTATCCACACGAACATGAGTTCACCCTCTGTCCTCATCATTGCGCTACCGGTGCCGTTATACCAGAGATTTGAATACTTACCGGCAAAAGATGTCGATTATAAGCGTTGCAAAATAGGCACACGCGTGCGTGTGCAATTTGGTGCCCGAAAACTTATTGGTCTAATTGTTGCTAAAACTGCTAGTAGTTCTTTGCCCGTGAACAAACTCAAGTACATTGCAGAAGTATTAGATGATGAACCCGTATTTGATGATGATTTATTATCATTACTTTTCTGGGCAGCAGATTACTACCAACAACCTATAGGTGAAGTTTTATTTAGCGCACTGCCCGCTGTATTGCGTAAGGGTAAATTAATTACACCTGCAGCCAATACACTATACAAATTATCTTCAGATCAGAATTTAGATGCAGAATTGAAACGTGCGCCTAAACAGCACTTAATCATTAAATTATTAACTACACAACCACAAGGGCTTGATGCTGACGAACTAAGCAAACATATACCAGCTTGGCATGGTGCTATGAACGCTCTTTTAAATAAGAATCTTGTAAAAAAAACACAACAAGAACAATCCTCTGAGGCCATCTCAGAAAAAGCTGCTAATGAGGAATTAAATTTAAATACTGAACAACAACATGCTTATAAAGCCTTAAGCAATAAACTTGATCAGTTTAATTGTTGTTTGTTAGATGGTATTACCGGCAGCGGAAAAACTGAAGTGTATTTATCTTTAGCTAAAGATGTACTAGCGAAAAAAAAACAGGTACTTATCCTTGTTCCTGAAATTGGTCTCACACCACAGCTTTTGCAAAGAATTGAGTCACGTTTAGCAAAGAAAGTTCATTTAATGCATTCAGGGTTAAACGAAAACGAGCGTGCACTAACATGGCTTGCAACCAAAACTGATAAAGCCGATATTATTGTCGGCACACGCTCTGCTATATTTTTACCATTTTCTAAACTTGGTCTAATCGTAATTGACGAAGAACATGACCTGTCTTTCAAGCAGCAAGAAGGATTCCTTTATAATGCACGAGATATCGCAGTTTATCGTGCCAACCAATTAAAAATCCCTATTTTACTTGGCACTGCAACACCCTCATTTGAAACACAACACAATGTTAGCAAACAGCGATACCAAAAATTGGTGCTTTCCAAGCGTGCTAAAGAGTCGTGTATTCCTGATGTAAAACTAGTGGATATGCGATCAAAAGCCTCTGCAGATGGCTTGTCTAACGAACTGATTCAGGCCATGCACGCTGAGTTAGAGAAGGATAATCAAATTCTACTTTTCCTAAATCGTCGCGGTTACGCACCTACCATACTCTGCCAGGAATGTGCGTGGGTTGCAGAATGCTCGCGTTGCGATGCACGCATGACATTTTACAAAAACAGAAATATTTTAAAATGTCACCATTGCCTGAAGGAAGAAAGAGTTCCTGCTACTTGCCCAGCCTGTAATTCAGACAAGTTTTTATGGCTGGGTGAAGGCACGCAAAGAATTGAGACAAAGTTAAGGGAAATATTTCCGAATACTGCAATCATGCGTATTGATCGTGACAACACGCGTAAAAAAAATGCCTTAGAAGATAAATTGAATGCTATACATGCTGGAAAGTATCAAATTATCATTGGTACCCAGATGTTATCCAAGGGACATGATTTTCCGAATGTGACCTTAGTAGGTATATTAAATGTAGATCATGGTTTATTCAGCACTGACTTTCGTGCTACCGAACGACTTGCACAATTACTCGTACAAGTTTCCGGGCGAGCCGGCCGTAGTACTAAAAAAGGCAAAGTCTTATTACAAACCTATCTGCCTGAACATCCTTTGCTAAACCTCTTGTTAGCTGAAGGGTATTCGGCATTTAGCAAGGCAGCATTAAAAATACGTAAAGAGTGCGCATTACCACCTTACACTTTTATGCTTTTGCTACGAGCACGTGCTAATAATATGGGATTAACGCAAAATTTTTTACAGGATGTTAAATCTATACTGGCAAGAAACAATCTACAGGGAGTTACGATCTATGGGCCAATTCCTGCTTTAATGGAACGTAAAGCCGGTATGTATCAAAGCCAATTGATTATTTTTTCTCAACATAGAAAATCGATTCAGCAAAATTTATCCAACTGGACCCAAGCGATCACCGCCCTTCCTCTCGCTAAACGAGTTCGTTGGGATATTGAAGTTGACCCACTTGAAATGAACTAATGAAACAACCAAAGCGAATTATTTAGGTAAAAACTTTGCATCATTAACGATGATATATAACGCAAATCTTCTGAAATTAAGTACAATGCAACGCCTCTAAAGACCCAAAACTTACAACATGCAAGCACAAATAGCCGATCTCATCAGCACAGCGATTTCAAATCTTCAAACTTCTGAAAGTATCCCGCAAGATCTAGCTGCTGACGTGCATGTAACTCGCAGCAAAGACAAGACCCACGGAGACTTTGCCTGCAATGTTGCTTTGCAGTTAGCCAAGCAAGCAAATATACCGCCAAGAAAATTAGCGGAAATGCTACTCGCTAGTTTGCCGGAAGACGCTAACGTGACAAAAATTGAAATTGCCGGCCCAGGATTTCTTAACTTTTACATACAAGAAACCCTACATGGAGCTGTACTCGAGGCCATCATGCAGCAGCAAGACCAATATGGTCTTTCAAACACCTATGCGGGCCAAAAAGTGCAGATTGAATTTGTATCTGCGAATCCAACCGGGCCATTGCATGTTGGCCATGGCAGAGGTGCAGCATATGGCGCCACAATTGGAAATTTGTTAGCAGCAGTAGGCTACGAGGTGCAACGGGAGTATTATGTAAATGATGCGGGTCGACAAATCGATATCCTAACGGCATCCGTTTGGCTGCGTTATCTAGTGTTATGTGACGAGAAATTTACCTTCCCCGCTAATGCCTACCAAGGCGACTATATTTGGGACATCGCGGCCACAGTGCATCGTGAACATGGCGACAAGTATCTTCATGCGACTAAAGATTGGATGTCAGATTTACCTGCTGATGAACCTCAAGGTGGCGATAAAGAAATCTATATAGATTCGATCATCATGAAAGCTAAAACGCTGCTTGCTGATAATGGCTATGCCGTTTTTGCCAATTGCGCTTTAGACACCATCACCAATGATATTAAAGATGACTTAGAGTTGTTTGGCGTTCATTACGATAATTGGTTCTCTGAAAAGTCTTTGGTAACCGATAACAGTGTACAAACCGCACTGCAAACACTAGAGAAAAATGGCCACAGTTATATTAAGGATGGTGCAATCTGGTTTCGCAGCACAGACTTTGGGGATGAAAAAGACCGTGTGTTAGTGCGCGCAAATGGCACCCACACTTACTTTGCATCTGATATCGCATATCACTTAAACAAATATCAGCGCGGCTTTGACCGTTTGATTAATATTTGGGGTGCAGATCATCATGGCTACATCACACGCATAAAAGCGGCCGCTGAAGCACTGGGAAAGGATCCTGAATGTTTACAAATTCCGTTAGTTCAATTTGCCAACCTATACAAAGGCGGCGAAAAGCTTGCCATGTCCACTCGTTCTGGTGAATTTGTTACTTTACGTGAGCTTCGCAAACAAGTAGGTAAAGATGCTGCACGTTTTTTCTATGTAATGCGGAAACATGAACAACATTTGGATTTTGACTTAGACTTGGCTACTTCACAGTCAAAAGACAATCCTGTTTATTATGTGCAATATGCGCATGCAAGAGTATGTAGAATATTTGAACAGGCTGGAATTGATATGCAAGACAAATCAGTCAGCAATGCTGATACTGAACAGTTATCGAATGAGTACGAAAAAAATATCCTGAAGCTATTAAATCAATTTACTGAAACTGTTTCAACAGCGGCTGAAAAATTGTCTCCTCATATTCTCGTTAACTATCTACGCGAGCTAGCCAATGCATTTCATAGTTTTTATAATGAAAAAGAAAACCAGGTATTAGTTGATGATATAGCACTACGAAATGCCAGACTTAAATTAATATTTGCAACCAAGATTGTACTCAATAATGGCTTAACATTACTTGATGTAAGTTCACCTGAAAAAATGTGAAGCTAATAAACGCAATAACCGAGAATTAAATCTACTCTTATGGCACGTAAAAAAAGACGCTCGACTGCAAAATCATCTAGCATTATTCCAGCCTGGATCTGGTTAACGCTAGGAATTTTAATCGGCCTAGGTATCGCATTGCTTACACGCACAAATGACCGACATGTAGTAGAGAAAGTGGATGCCCCTGCCGAGATCGCAATAACAAAAGAGCCTGAGACTAAACGAAAATTTGACTTTTACACACTACTGCCGGAACTGGAAATAGTAATCCCTCAGGAAGAGACTCAAGCCCCTATACAAAAACCTTCCACTTCATCTATTCCTGAACCACAGTCGAATGACTACAAAGGTGGTTATTTATTACAAGCAGGTTCGTTTCAACAATTTAATGAAGCAGATAGTTTAAAAGCACGCTTAGCCTTGATTGGCGTTGAGGCAAATATACAATCTGTAGAAGTTAATAAAACCAAGTGGCATCGTGTACAGATTGGTCCATCTAATGATCGTAAATCACTTGAGGACCTACGTCAGCGTTTAAAATCTAGCCAAATCGACACCATTCTTTTACAAGCTAAAAAGTAAATATTTTTTAGCTTGCTTGTTGTTGAACGATTATTTCATAAGCAACTTCTGTTTCATCTTTATCCGGTAGATCCGGGCCATTTACACCCAAGATTTCGAAACTATTATAGTTGCCTTGCTTAATTACAATACGTCCGAATAATTCATTTGCAGCTAAACGTATCTCTTCAATTTCACCATACTCTGCACTAAATATAGTTTTATATTTTTTAGCACTCCATTCTGAAAAATACATACCTTTGGTGGTGTAAACAATTACACCTTTACGTGATTCTTTCCCGGCCGGTAAAAATTTAAAGCCATTCTTATTTGGATACCAAATTGCTCGGCTATAGAAAATTATATCTTGCTGATCTTCAGCAAGACTTTCTAAAAATATATTTTGAAAGTCATCTTTTTGTACTGGACCGAAAGATGGATTAGTGGTTGCACTAGCACAGGCTAACATTAAAAATGCAGTGCTAAAAATTGTAAACAACGATTTTATTTTATTGCTCATTTTATTTTTAATTTAACTTATCTTTAATTCTTCAAGGACTCATACATAGACTCTATGTCTTTAGCAAAAGTCTTTAATAGTTGCGGACGTTTGGTTTTAAGTGTTGGAGTTAGTAATCCGTTCTCTATACTCCACGCATCTAAGTATAAACTAACTCGTCGAACTTGCGCGTAACCGGGAAATTCGCGCAGGCATTTAGATAAATGTTTGATGATATATTTGTGTGCACCAGAATTGTGCAAACTTTCTGGGTTTTTTATATCCAAACTCAATTTATTTGCTAAAGTCTCCCATTCAACTTCATTTAATACTAACAATGCTGACAAAAAGGGCTTGCCTTCACCTATAATCATGGCTTGATCAAACAGTGGATCAGCGCATATTGTGGTTTCCATATTCTGTGGAGGCACTTTTCAGCACTCGCTAAAACAATTATATCTTTGATACGACCTGTTATATAAAGATAACCGTCATCACTGAGTGAAGCTAGATCTCCAGTATGTAACCAACCTTCATCATCTATTACTTCTAGCGTGGCTTTTTGATTATTAAAATAGCCTTGCATTACACATTCACTCTTAGTGCACAATTCACCATTTTCTATAATTTTAACTTCAATCCCTGGCAAGGGCTTGCCAATACCAAAAGGATTATTATCTTCTTGCCGTCCAACACTAATAACAGGGCTACTTTCAGTCATTCCATAACCTTGATAAACCGGAATGCCTAAACTGATAAAAAATTTAGCAATCGATTTATTCAAAGCAGCAGCACCAGCTATAGCATAACGAAGCCTACCGCCCAAGCGTTGTTTAATCTTGTCTGCTACCAGACGATCTAGCATTGGCCAAAGCAATAAACTCGCATGCCATCCACTCGCCTTGGTGCTATATTGAAAGTTACGCCAACCAATATTCTGGGCGAGCTTGAATATTATTTTTTTGATAAAAGATTCTTGCTGTAATGAAACCAGTACTTTTGCATAAATCATTTCATAAATGCGTGGTACAGAAATGAAAGCAGTCGGTCTTACAGCCTGTATATCTTCCGCGAGCTGTTGAACCGACCTTGCATAAGACACTTTTGAATTAGCCATCATGGGCAAGAAGCATCCTTCTGTACGCTCTAAGGTATGAGAGAGAGGTAAGAAAGATAGAAACACATCATCTGGATAAAATTCACCACACTGAAGTGCAGCATAAGCATTCGCTAAAATATTTTTATGACTTAGCATCACACCTTTTGGTTTACCTGTGGTTCCAGAGGTATATACACCAGAGATATATACAGTAGTTGCGAGATCATCACTATCAACATCGTTAATTAAAAATTGAGCTGTTTCGTCACCACTGTCTGACCATTGCTGCAAACCAATGATTTTCGAAACTTGATTATCGCTTGCTAGAGATTCAACGCTTATTACACGTTGCAGGGTTTTCAGTGATTGATGATATTTTCGATAATTCTCGCCACTGACGTTGATTTTGAATCAGCAGAATTTTCACGCCTGCATCTTTAATTACATAGGCAACATTATTTGCTCGATCATTGGTATAGAGGGGAACCGTTGCCAAACCACATGCCATTGCCGCGATATCAAACATCACCCATTCGGGACAGTTTCGTAACATAATGGCAACACGATCACCTTTTGCGAGTTGTTCTTGCTTAATTGCTTGTTGAATGAATCCAACCTGAACGGCAACATTCTACCAGCTAAGCTCTACCCAGCCATGAGTAACGTCATGGTATCCATAAGCCGCTTTATCAGCAGAACGGTGTACGCGTTCCTGCAATAAACCAGGCAGTGTCCTAGCCATCTCAGGTGTTATATAATCTGTTTCCAACATACTTCCTAGCATATATTTTTTTCATCAGACTTTGTAGCTCAAGTTTGCACTAAAATTTAATTTAGATACCATTATTCATATCAAATCACCTAATTATCATAAGCCACGATTATGATTTAGTACCTTATGAACCCAATAGTTTTTGGGTTGAATTTACTACTTTTTGACCCCATATTCTTTAGATAACTAATATCAATCGCGATCCTCAAAATCATGTCTGAAAATATAATGAAACAATCTGTTGAATTTGCTGTGCCCTTGAAAGGCATTCCTGAAACTGCAGTAATTCAGTCTAACCTGCCTGTTTATGACACTGACCAACGCGATGAAAAAATAGTCAACATTAAACGACTATTGAAACGCGAAAATGCAGTATTAGTAGCCCATTATTATACAAATGAAGACCTACAAATGATTGCCGAAGAAACGGGCGGCATCGTTTCTGATTCTTTAGAAATGGCACGTTTTGGCCACGACCATACTGCAACCACATTGATTGTTGCAGGCGTGCGTTTTATGGGAGAAACCGCAAAAATTTTGAGCCCCGAGAAGCGTGTCTTAATGCCGACTCTAGAAGCAACTTGTTCACTTGACTTGGGCTGTCCTGCAAAAGAATTTAACGAATTTTGTGATCAATATCCTGATCATGAAGTTGTTGTTTACGCAAACACTAGTGCAGAAGTTAAAGCACGCGCAGATTGGGTCGTAACCTCAAGTATTGCACTTAAGGTAGTCTCACATTTAATGGACCAGGGTAAAAAGATTTTATGGGCGCCTGATAAACATCTTGGACATTATATTCAAAAAGTCACTGGTGCAGAAATGATGCTATGGCAAGGTGCATGCATTGTGCATGAAGAATTTAAAGCCCGTGGCTTGGGTGAATTAATTGAAAAGCATCCTGATGCTGCAATATTAGTACACCCTGAATCACCCGCTGCTGTGATAGATATTGCAGATGTTGTCGGCTCCACCACAGCGCTGATAAAAGCTGCAAAAGAGCTACCAAACAAAGAATTCGTTGTTGCTACGGATAATCGAATCTTTTACAAAATGAAACAAGCAGCTCCTGGAAAAATTTTTATTGAAGCGCCCACTGCCGGTGAAGGCGCCACTTGCAAAAGCTGTGCACACTGCCCCTGGATGGCTATGAATGGCCTGCATAATCTTGAGGCGGTTTTGGAAACTGGGCTGAAATCGGGTAAAAATGAGATTTTTGTTGATGAGGAAATCCGCCAAAAAGCTCACTGTTCAACGAGTCGTATGCTTGATTTTGTGGCCGGCTAAAGCCGATGAAATAATGATTTATAGGGAAAGTTACCCTCCAAACTAGCGAATACTAGAGTTCGTCGCCCGTTCCTACCTTTTGTGCACTAGTACCTAAACTTTCCCACAAAATTCACGCAATATCAGGCACTAATCGCTGATAGAGACCTTTCAGCTGACGGTTTTCAGCCTGATAAATATTTAATGACTGCTCAAGCTACTATAGAAATTCAAAGCCCGCTATCCCTGCAGCAATTCATCAAGCTGTTGCAGAAACTGCCGCCTGCTCGCATTGCAGAACTTCCTATCGAAAGATTACCAAACAACATACCTGCTGATATTAGTGAAAAGATCCCGATGGCTTCTAGAAGTGCCGTTGATGATCTCATCATGACCGCAAACTCATTTCACCTTAAACGCCGAATGCGTGATCAAGAATCTTATGGCACTCATGTCGTAAGCGCATTAGATAAAGCCAAGACCGCATCAGGTTCAGCGAATTTACGTGTATTCAAAAATAAAATTCTATTATTAATAGAGATGCTGCAATCTGCTCAACGCGGCACCAAAAAAATTGGTAACAGTACTTTTGTAAGTCATATATCGGCGATAAATAACTTATTAATCGACGTACGCAGCGAAACCATTAGCTTGCATGACAGCATGATTGTCCTTCAAAAAGCCAAGCCAACAAATATTGACGATAAAAAAAGATTTGCTATCTCAATATATGCACTAAAAAAAGAAACTAATTCGGTTGGAAAGATTCTTTCCGAATATTATATCTTACGTTTAAAGGTATTAGCTCGTGCGATACATCAAAAACGTAAACTAATTGAGGCGCGCGAAGAAACTACACAAATAAAACAACGGGAGCTTGACAATTTACAAGCAGACCTGAAAGAAACACAGACTTTATGGAATCGCACCATGAAGCGTAAAAAAACCGTAGACGACACCAAAGAAGTTCAACAGAGAATTTATGATTTAGTCAACGAGATCAAAGCTAGTGAAGTTGTCATAGCAGAGAGTGATTTAATTCTTTGGTTAGATGCAATAGTTGAAGCCAGTTTAAATGAAGACTCAAAACAGAGAGTACTTAAATCATTGCGACAGGCAAGAATTTCACTGTTCTACTTATTAAATAAATTCTGTGCATCACAAGAGGCGTCAGCCATTCAGATTGCAAGAAATCCATTTATACAGGTTGATCCAGAAAAGGCCATTAAATTCGTATTGATGTCAGAAACTTTTATTCTTAACTATTTTACAAAGAAGAAAAATACTGCAACTGCGTGGTTGAGTGGTGCTGCTGAAAACAAAATGATCGAATTAGATCAGCTACAAAAAGATATTCTTACTGAACTAAGACGTGCCAGCAAATCTATGTTTAAGCTATTATAGTCTTGCTAATCAGCTCACTTTGCATTGTGTAATTATCACTCTGTACCAGATGCTGAGTTATTCAGCTCTTCACCTTCAGAAAGATTTAATGTATCTGCATTATCATCCGCACCCGTCACAGAATCAGAATCTTGCCCACCCTCAGAATTCAAAGCTTGGTCTTCTTTTTGATCCTGCATTGCTTGCTCGTCGATCTGTTGTTGATGCTCACGAGAGATATACAATAAGGCAATCGTTGACACTGCAGTAATCATAACTGCCAAGATCTGCATAACCACCCATACTCTTAGCTTAAACCGATGAACAATCCAATAGAAAAGCCAACTAAAAAATACATAAATCAGCATTGCAAACCAGAATGTAGCAACACCTATAGCGCCTAGTACATTGGAATTACTAATACTCATATATAACCACAAACCAACGGCGAGCAGTACAATAGTTAAAACGATATGTAAAATTAATCGGGCAGACATTATTTTTTAAATTTATTAATTAAATTGGAAGGTTATTTTTAGGTGGCATCTGCAAGAAATAACCTTGTTCATCTAAACTGCTTATTACTTGTTTTGCATCAACCGTAGCAAGTTTTCGATCTTCAGTTAACTCGAACTCCAAAGCAAATTCAGGCTTACCAAAAATCAATAGCAGTTGCTTTGGTATGCTCTCAAAATTATCTTTTTCACTTATATAAATATAGCTCTCAGCTTTCTTAACGCTCTTGTAGACAAAGCACTTCATTCTCAACACCTTAATTTCGTTGAATCGTATAAAAGCTTAGCTAAGGTATAAAGTCAAATATGAAGAATATTTCTCTACCCGCACACAGCAAGCAATGAGTTTGGTAATCTATTGCTCTTTGCCACTCTCAACAACAGGGGGAGCTATAGATTCTGTAGGCTTTGAATATCTGACCACAGATTTTATTTTATCTAATGTATATTCGTATGAAATAGTACCACCACTTGTTTGCTGCTCAATTGAAACTGAATCTTGAGTTGCTCTTACCAAGGTTCCGGAATATTTATTTCCATCGTTAAGCGTAATTTCAATACCTGCACCCATGGAAGAACCAATATCATCAATAGAAATGGGAACCGGACTTGATTTACTCTTGCCGACACTCCTTACTGTTTTATCTTCTTCAGGCGCTAATGGCTCGATTTCTCTCGCAGAATATCGATCTTTGTCAGTGCTGAGAATTGGGTCATAAGCATCCTCATCCCCTAGCTTCGCTTTTGCAGCTTCGTCTTCATTAGCTAAAGGCTCATGTTTAGGAGTTGCGGTAGGCAAATTACTTACCATTCCATGCTCGGCTACTCCTGGAATACCTTGCAAACCTCCGCCATATATTCCTACACCTGCCATAAACAAAGCCACTAAAGCCATTGCAAATCCATTGCGTGCTTGGCTTTTATTCCATTTCACAAAACTATAGATGGGAACGAATAAAGGTGGTATTAACAATACCATCAGCCCCCAAACAAAACTTTCCTTGAAGGCATCCAGCAAAACCATAATCATGCCCACCAACAAAAGCAAAAGAGCGAGGATTAAAATAACCTGAGCTAGCATAGAATTATCCCTCTTGTATTAACTTAAATAGCTATTCGCATGTAATGAAGCCTCTAATTCGACCATCACAAGCTTTCTATCTTGTTCTGCCACGTTATTGCCTGAGAGCCTTTCCAACCAAACCTTGCGCATTCTACCAGTATCCATATGCAAGTAAGATAATATTTCTGCGATCGTATCTCCAGGTTCTTCATCACAAATCTGATATGAACCATCAGAATTAATAACAACATTTACAGCATTGGTATCACCAAAAAGATTATGCAAGTCACCAAGGATTTCCTGGTAGGCCCCAACCAGAAATAGACCCAATTTATAATCTTGCTGTTCTATATATTCATGCAATGACAAATATGGCTGGATAGACTCCGCCTCCACATAGTCATCAATACGCCCATCAGAATCACAAGTTAAGTCATAAATTCTTGCTTTTTCAGTTGGTAGCTCATTCAAACGATGTAGCGGCATGAGTGGAAATATTTGCCTCAAACCCCAAACGTCAGGCGTAGATTGAAACAAAGAAAAATTACAGAAATACTTGGTAACAAACTTATCCTCAAGATAAATCCGCTCCTCATCAGATAAATCACCGTTACATTCCAGTAAAGCCTTATATGCAATGCTTGCTAATTTCTCGCTGTTTGCTTTTTCTATTAAGCTTAGTTTTCCTTGAGAAAATTCTTGTTCAATAATTTGAGTGATCTTTATCACTTCTTGATAGTTTTTTGTAATTTGCAGTGAGTTTTTTTCTGCAGTCAATGTTGCACTTATATTTTTTATGCACTCCTTTAGTTGTTGTAAATTCGAATTTTGTGATTGACTATTTAATAACTCTTCTTGGGCACTCTTAGATTCGGAATGTGGTCCCTCCACGTCTATGACATTGGTTAGCAAAACAGCATGGTAAGCTGTCATGGCACGCCCATTTTCACTAAATACTGTTGGCTTAGATATCGAATGTTTTTCACAAATAGATTTGATAACACCTATAACAGCGTCGGCATAATCATTGAGTGAATACTCCATAGAAAAATAGCTATTCGACTTACTTCCTTCATAGTCAACAGCCAGACCTCCGCCAACGTTTAGCATACTCAGATGCAAACCTTGCGTAGTCAACTCAGAAAAATAATGCATGCCTTCTTGCATACCTGAATGTATATCTTGTAACGAAGGAATTTGTGACCCCATATGAAAATGCAACATTTTCATCCACGACAAGGCATGATTTTCTCGCAGCTGTTTAACTAAAGCCAAAATTTCATTTGAAGTCAAACCAAACTTGGAATGCTCTCCTCCAGTATTTTGCCATTTTCCTTTTGCAATAGAAGTTAAGCGCACACGCATACCTAACACCGGTTGCACTTTGAGCTCTGAATATTGCTTAAGCACATGTTGAAATTCAATAAGACTCTCCATCACAATTATAATTTCGTGTCCTAATAAACGACCCATCAATGCAAGACGAATGTAAGTCTCATCTTTGTAACCATTACAAATTATAGTTTGCTTTTTATGGCTAGTACCCAAGCAAGCTATCAACTCTGCTTTGCTGCCCACTTCAAAAACTATCGGCCACTGCGTTTGCTCATGATAATGCTGAACAACTGTAGCCTGTTGATTCACTTTTATAGGATATGCAGCAACATACTCTCCTGAATAGTTATTTGATTGAATCGCAAGGCGAAATGCCGTATACAAGTCACCTAAAGACTGTTGCAGGATCTGGGGAAAACGCACTAAAACAGGCAGACTTATACCTTTATCACTTAATTGATTACTAAGCTCATACAAATCGAGTTCGGTATTAGCAGCTTTTACCACCAAGTTACCTTTGCTGTTGATACTAAAGTGCTGTAAGCCCCAGTTATTTATCCGATAATGCTGTTTGGCTTTTTCCACATTCCATTCTTGGTCACTCATAAAAATTAGACTTTTCTATATATTATTATTTACAGTAGCGCTTTTGATGGAACTCAGAATATACATAGGAAATAGAAATGCAAAACAATAATTGGTTTACGGAGGAGAACCTAGGCTCTGGAATAGCTTTCTCGCTCCAAATACATGAAAAACTGCACGAGGAACAAACCCCTTACCAAAAAATAGAAATTTATGCGACCAAAAACTTTGGCAATCTTATGGTAATTGACGGTTTTATTATGTTAACGGAACGCGATAATTTTATATACCATGAAATGATAAGCCATCCAGCCCTATTCTCCCATCTAAATCCAGAAAATATTCTCATCATAGGTGGTGGAGATTGTGGCACATTGCGAGAAGTTACCAATCATCAATGTGTGCAAAAAATTACTCAGGTTGAAATAGATCAGCGCGTTACCGATCTTTCATTAACACACTTTCCTGAACTGTGTGAGAAGAATGATGACCCTCGTGTAGAGCTGGTCTTTAATGATGCGATTAAATGGGTGAAAAGCGCACCTGCTGACTCGATTGACTTAATAATCGTCGATAGCACTGACCCCATCGGGCCTGCCGAAGGTTTATTTTCAACTCCGTTTTACCAAGATTGCATGCGGGTCTTAAAAAATGATGGCTTAGTCGTGCAGCAAAGCGAATCGCCCTTAATCCACTTGGAAAGTATTATTCAACCTATGCATCGTTGCATGCTACAGGCGGGTTTTGAAAATACTAAATTACTGCATTTCCCTATTGCCAGCTACCCATCAGGATGGTGGACCGCTACTGTGGCTAGCAAAAATAAGCTATTTACATTTGCACGTGAACAGCAATCAAAAACCCTAAACTTTGCTACACGATATTACAATCATGCAATTCATAAGGCTTGTTTTGCTGCACCACAATTTATTCGCGAACAACTCTAAATAACCTACCCCATAAAAAAAGCGCCTCGCATAAA
The DNA here is from genome assembly GCA_964486815.1 of uncultured Thiotrichales bacterium. Classification (GTDB taxonomy): domain Bacteria; phylum Pseudomonadota; class Gammaproteobacteria; order UBA4575; family UBA4575; genus JABDMD01. The sequence continues at coordinate 27,098 of CAZAOO010000018.1, read as the reverse complement.
TTATTATGCTAGAGGCGCTTAAAGATTGTGTCTAAAGTATAACGCTTATCTAGAATACCAACTCAACTATTAAAATATCCTAGACTTACGTTTAGGAGGAGTATCTACTTAGTCACAAATTCTGGATAAGCCTCCAGTCCACATTCAGAAATGTCTGCTCCTTCCATCTCTTCTTCTTCAGAGATGCGAATACCCATTACCATCTTTAGTATTCCCCAGACAATCAAGCTGATACCAAATACCCATACAAAGATAGTCACTGCACCGATTAACTGACCGGAGAATGAAGAACCATCATTAGTGAGTGGCACAAGCAACAAGCCTAGGAAACCAACAACACCATGCACGGATATTGCTCCTACAGGGTCGTCAATTTTCATCTTGTCTAGAGTAAGTATGCTCAACACCACCAAAATACCACCCATGCCACCAAATATGGTTGCTAGAAACGGAGTAGGTGTAGAAGGCTCTGCTGTAATTGCGACCAGACCCGCCAACGCTCCATTTAATGCCATAGTTAAATCAGCTTTGCCGAACATTAGCCTTGCTAGAATAAGTGCTGCAATCAAACCACCTGCTGCCGCGGCATTAGTATTCATAAATACCACCGCAACCGAGTTAGCGCTCTCCACACTTGCAGTAGCCAGTACAGAACCGCCATTAAACCCAAACCAGCCTAGCCATAGTATAAAAGTTCCTAATGTTGCTAATGGCAAGTTTGCACCCGGCATGGCAATGGATCTACCGTCTTTAGAATATTTGCCTTTGCGTGCGCCCAGCAAAATAACACCAGCCAAGGCTGCACTGGCACCTGCCATATGAACAATTCCAGAGCCAGCAAAATCAGAAAACCCGAGGTCACCAAGCGTATACATACCTAATACCGCTTCACCGCCCCAGGTCCAGCTACCTTGCATAGGGTAGATAAATCCAGTCATAAATACTGCAAAAGCCAAGAATGCCCATAGTTTCATGCGCTCAGCTACCGCACCAGAAACAATCGACATAGCAGCTCCGACAAATACTACTTGGAAGAAAAAGTCAGAAGATGGTGCGTATGTAGCAGGCTCTTCTGCACCTGCAACACCATCGCCAATAATGCCACTTAAAAACATGCTGAAATCACCACCACCATACATAATGGAGTAACCACACACCATGTACATGGTGCTAGCAACTGCATATAGGGCAATATTTTTTGTCAGAATTTCAGCAGTGTTTTTTGACCGCACTAAACCCGACTCCAACATGGCAAAACCTGCAGCCATGAACATGACCAATGCACCACACACCAAGAAGTAAAAGGTGTCTAGCGCATATTGCAATTCAAATATATTATTTTCCACAATTCCCTCCTATTAGGAATTTTATTAATTTTCTCTATTAGTTTTCTTAGAGCGCTTCCGGACCGGTTTCTCCAGTTCGTATACGCACTGCCTGCTCAAGCGAGGAAACAAATATTTTTCCATCACCAATCTTTCCTGTATTGGCAGCTTTACTAATGGCCTCAATTACAGAATCTAAAAGACCGCTATCGATAGCGATTTCAAGTTTAACTTTTGGTAAAAAATCAACTACGTACTCAGCCCCACGATATAACTCGGTATGGCCTTTTTGCCTGCCAAATCCTTTAACTTCTGTAGCGGTAACGCCTGCTACACCAATTTCAGACAAAGCTTCGCGTACATCATCAAGCTTAAAAGGCTTAATTATTGCTGTAACAAGCTTCATAACTCTTCTCCTGTATACGTTTTAATATAAATAATCTTTGTTTTATAACCGTGCCGAGTGATTCGACACGGTTATGATTTTTGTGGCTTAGCTACCCCACTTCATGATATCGAAGCTGCGGTGGATGCTCACGTAAGCGGAGGTTTCATCACCATCACCGCCAGCATCACTGGTTAAGCCAGCCGGATCATTGTCCAGATCGGTATGTACTAAAGCGGCGGTAAGATCAAAGCCTGCGACTTCAAAGCCATAGCCGAGTTCAAAGTATTCACCAAGTTGATCGCCCGCATCATCGCCAAATGCACCATAAGTTAAATACACGCCATTCCAGCCCACGGTGGCGGCGATAAAGTCATACTCATCCCCCTCGACATTGCTGTTATCATCGACAAAATCACCGTTGTAATCGCCTTTGGTGTATTCCAGATCTAATGACCACAGATCGTTAGACCAACCGGCATAAAAGTTCACTTCGTTGTATTCATTATCAAAGCTATCGGAGTACTGATAGCTGCTGCCGCCGGCACCCAGATAGAATCCATTTGAGAACTCATGCACATAGCCGGCATACAAGTCATACTCAACGCCATCATCTACATCTGCAATCCAGGTGCCGGCATAAAAGCCACCGACTTCTAGATCGATGCCACCGTTACCGGAGGCGGTATCGTTTTGTACGATGCCGCGAAAGATATATTCAGACATAATCCCGGCATTGGCAGAAAGGGTCGCCTCGGCAGATGCAGTGGTGGTTAGTGCTAATGTGCTAGTAGCTATGACAGCTGCAAGTGACATGTGCTGTAGTTTCTTATTCATTTAATTTACTCCCTACAAAAGTATTGTTTATATTTCAGTATTGCTACTGCAAGTCCTAATGCACCATGCGTGCCAACTTATTTATTCATATAAATCAATTGTTTATTTTCATATAATTTTTGATGCACCAAAATAATGCACTCTTAGGTAGCACAGAAGCACTCTTATGGTGCACTGACTTTTTCAATGATTACGTTAAACTAAAGACTTGGATTTAGGAGAAAATGTAATGAAATTTGATACCGCGTTGTTAGACCAGACCGTAAGCAACCTCGTGAGCAAAATTAGCTCGGCAGTGCCTGATGATTTAAAAACAGCTAAAGAAAATTTAGAAAGAAACGCGCGTGCAACCGTTGAAGGCGCTTTCCAACGCCTGGACCTGGTTACTCGTGAAGAGTTTGATGTACAAGTTCAGCTGTTATCAAAAAGCCAGCAACTTATTAAAGAATTAGAACAAAGAATTATTGAGCTAGAAAAAATACTTCAAAACAAATAAACCATTTAAATAATACCTAGAATAAGAAAAGAACCTCACATATAAAGCAGAAACGCTAATGAGCCTTGCCACAGTCTTTTCCCGTGCGCAAACGGGAATGGATGCACCATTAGTAACCGTCGAAGTTGATCTTTCAAACGGCCTACCAGGCTTATCAATTGTTGGCCTTCCTGAAGCCGCCGTTAAAGAAAGTAAAGATCGTGTGCGTGCAGCATTACTTAATTCAGGTTATGAGTTTCCGGCACGCCGCATCACCGTAAATCTTGCTCCTGCAGATCTTCCAAAAGAAGGCGGAAGATTTGACTTACCCATTGCACTTGGAATCCTGGCGGCTTCCAAACAAATAAATCAGGATTCTCTAACCCCGTATGAATTCCTCGGCGAACTAAGCTTAAGTGGCGAACTACGAGCCGTGCATGGTGTTTTGCCCGCAGCTGTTGCGAGTGGTAAACAAAAGCGCGCAATAATAGTGCCGCTTGAAAATGGCAGCGAAGCGTTATTAGCGAAACAAACCACGGTCTTCGCAAGCCGAAGCCTGCTAGAACTTTGTGCACATTTGTCGCAACAAGAACCTCTAACTGCATACGAAAATCGAATCCAATCTGAACCAAGTATTGATGTCTTAGATATTGAGGATGTACGAGGCCAACATAGGGCCCGACGCGCACTGGAAGTCGCTGCTGCGGGTTCACATAACATACTCATGGTCGGCTCACCCGGTAGTGGGAAAACCATGTTAGCCAGTCGGCTGCCTGGTATTTTACCGCCGCTAAGCGAATCGGAAGCTGTGGAGTCTGCAACCATATGTTCAATAAGCCATACAGGTTTCTCGAATGAACAGTGGGGTATTCGCCCTTTTCGTGCTCCCCACCATACTGCATCCGGCGTCGCATTAGTCGGTGGTGGCTCCAATCCTATGCCTGGTGAAATTTCTTTAGCGCATCATGGAGTTTTATTTTTAGATGAGCTAACAGAATTTGATCGACACGTTTTAGAAGTGCTACGTGAACCTTTGGAAACCGGTAACATCGCGATTTCTCGTGCCGCCAGACAAGTGCAATTCCCTGCACGATTCCAGCTTATTGCCGCAATGAATCCTTGTCCTCAAGGCTGTGATATTGATGTAAATGGAAACTGCGCATGTACGCCTGAGCAAATTCGTCGTTATCGCGGACGAATTTCAGCGCCTTTATTAGATCGAATTGATATTCATATAGATGTCCCTCGTGTACCGAAAGAACAACTCAAACAAAGTACACCCAATAACAGTGAAACAAGCAAACAGGTGCAGGCCCGAGTATGTGCTGCACGTGAGCTACAAATCAAACGTCAGTATAAATCCAATGCGTATATGACAAATAAAGAAATTGAGAAATTTTGCCTACTTAATAATGAATGCGACAAACTGATGGACAAGGCATTTGAGCAGTTAGGCTTGTCAGCACGCGGATACCACCGCACACTAAAACTTGCACGCACTATTGCAGATTTAGAAGCTTCGATTAACATCGAAACTAATCACCTCAGTGAGGCAATTAGTTATCGACAATATGATCGCTTATTAAATAAATAAGCTAAGCTACGTTTAACTTAGTTAAACTAAGTTAATTTGAATCAAGGTAGTCTGAATTACTGCACAGATTCCAGCATATAATCAACGACCACCTTAATGTCGTCATCTGAGTAATCTGCGCGACCACCCTTTGCTGGCATAGCATTAATCCCATTAATAGCATTTGCGTAAAGAGCATCTTTACCTTTCGCTATCTTTGGCCCCCAGCCCGCTTTATCACCTAGCTTAGGCGCATTCAGAACTCCTGATTCATGGCATGCTGCACAAGCGGTATACAACTCTGCCGGGCTTTTACTAACGCCTGCTTCATTTGCTGCTAGATTTGTATCTGCACCGCCTTCACTCGCATTTACAGGCGTGACACCCGCAATCGCTAATGAACCAATAGGTTTAATTCGCTCTTCAACATTTCCTTGTATCAAGCTATCTTCAGAATTATTAGATCCTGGCATCAAGATATTAGCGATTATTATAAGAAATACAGTAAGTGCAATTAATACACCCATGATAGTCATCAATGTCGTTGCAAACTGATTGTCGTTCACACTAACTCCTAATTAGTTGTTTATTCTTTATCTAAGCGTGGCGAATTATAGTGAATGAGCGATATGAAACCAATCACCTATAGCAGTTATATACAGTAAATTTCTAGATAGGGATCACTATTCTGTTCGACATAATACCGCTTAACACGACTTAATCTGGACACATCATGACCTTCCCAGCCAGCCCGGACCCCCATGCCATAGGTATCTTGGTACTTACGATTATTGCTTTAATTTTATTTACTCGAGAAAAGATACCTCTCGAAACCTCCAGTCTATTAGTAATCGCTATTTTAGCAGTCGGCTTTGAACTGTTTTCATATCGAGTTGATGGGCAAGATTTTCACTCAATTAAGCTATTTTCGGGATTTGGGCATGAGGCTTTAATAGCTGTTTGTGCCTTAATGATCGCGGGCCAAGCCTTGGTGCGTACTGGTGCACTTGAACCCATTGGACGTTCATTAGCCAAACTTTGGCGTATAAGCCCAATCTTTTCTTTATTATTAACGTTAATACTCGGTGCAGTATTAAGTGCATTTATAAACAACACTCCAGTAGTAGTACTACTCCTGCCTATTTTAGTGAGTGTTTCACTTCGCACTAACCGTTCACCTTCTGGTGTATTGATGCCGATGGGATTTGCCACCCTAGTAGGTGGCATGTGCACAACCATTGGCACCTCTACAAATCTATTAGTGGTTTCAGTCGCTGCAGATATGGGTGTAGAAAAATTTTCGATGTTTGACTTCGTATTACCTGCCAGCATTGCTTCAGTAATAGGCATTACCTATCTATGGCTAATTGCGCCACTAATTGTTCCAGAGCGCGAAACATCTTTATCAGACAGCTCGCCTCGTGTGTTTCTTGCACAATTACACATTCCTGATGAGAGCCATGCGGTGGGTAAAACATTATCGGACATACTGAAGCTCACTAATGGGGCAATGAAAGTAGAACGTATACAACGTGGTGAAGACACTCAAATTTCTTTATTACCTGATGTAGAAATCAAATCAGGTGATCGTTTGTTTGTTCGCGATACACCTAAAGAACTAAAGGAGTATGAAGATGTACTAGGCGCTACATTATATTCCAAGAATAATGAGCTCATTAGTGAGGACGAGCTAGAGTCTACTTCTGAACAACAATTGGCTGAAATTGTAGTTTCACAGGGTTCGCCGTTAGAAAACACCACGCTATCACGTTTGCGTTTTCAGGATGGTTATCAACTAATTCCTCTTGCGTTACATCACGCAGGCACAACTATCGATACACTTCACTCTGGTGTAAAAGAGGTTTGGCTGCATACCGGAGATATTATTTTAGTACAAGGCAAAGCCGAAGCATTAAAAAAACTAAAACAAAGCGGCGAATTACTCGTACTTGATTCAACAGAAGATTTACCTCATTCCTCAAAAGCATCACTTGCGCTATGGATCATGATTGCAATTGTTGCTATCGCCGCATTAGGCGTTCTACCCATTGCTATAAGTGCAGTATGCGGTGTACTGCTACTAATCGTTACAGGCTGTTTGAACTGGCGTGATGCTACCCAAGCACTAAGCGCACCGATTATTCTTATTGTGGTGGCCAGTTTAGCCATGGGAGCAGCATTACTTGCTACTGGCGGAACAGAGTATTTAGCCAGTGTATTTCTTTATGTCTCTACAGGTGCAAGTGCGCCTATTGTGCTCAGCGGCTTGATGTTATTAATGGCATTGCTAACTAACATAGTATCCAACAATGCCGCAGCAGTAATAGGCACACCCGTTGCAATTAGTATTGCTCAACAGCTTGATCAACCCGCTGCACCTTTTATTTTAGCCGTATTATTTGGTGCGAATATGAGTTACATCACACCGATGGCATACAAAACTAACTTGTTAGTCATGAATACGGGTGGCTATAAATTCATGGACTTTGTAAAGGTAGGCACACCGCTAACTATTATAATGTGGCTAAGCTACTCGTTGTTATTACCGTGGATATATGATTTATAAATATAGATCTATATAAAGAATGTTGGCAGTCATTCATCGCAATTAATATTATCTTTATAGCGTCAAAGCGCGTTGTATTCATGACGTTATAATAAGATAAACAAGTGTAATTTAGCGCTTACAAGGATAATTTTCCGAATGTTTTTCGCAAGTAAACTGATAATTTCTCTATTGTATGTGTCACTAATGTTTGCATGTTCATCATCCCCTCAATACAGCGAACGCATTCCCAAAGCAGCAGAAAAAACCACTGCACTTAAAGCTAAAACTCAACCCAAAGGATACAAGATAGCTGATTTAGCGAAATCACTTGTAGGCAGTCCATACAAATACGGTGGAGAAACTCCAAATGGGTTTGATTGCAGTGGCTTAGTCTTTTATACACATGGAAAAGTAGGCCTAGGCACACCTCGAACTTCATTGCAACAATTCAAAGCTGCTAAAAACGTACCCTTAAAAGAATTACGTAACGGCGATTTAATATTTTTTAAACTTACTCGTTCACGTGTTTCTCATGTCGGTATATATATTGGCAATGGAAGGTTTATACATGCTCCCCAAAGCGGTAAGCAGGTAATAGCGACTTATTTGAATGATAGTTATTGGAAAAATAGAATTGTGTCAGCTGGACGCTTGTATTGACACTTAGATGCAATAAAGCTTACCACCCTACCCTCTCATCCTCTAGCTTCTTCCTCTTGTCTCTATGAAGACAATAGTAGCTGCAAATATATTTAAGATGATTAGACCTTAAACATGGATGTATATAGGTAGGCTTAGCGTGGACAAAGAAGTACAAGAAACCGTTAGAACAATTTTTAAGAATCTTAGGAAGAAACAACCCAAGATGGGGTCACGTAAAAGTGATCGCGTTGATGTTGACAAGATGATTCGCGACTATGAAGAACTTGATCCTCAAGTTCGCAACATCGACTGATCTGCTTAAAAGACTATTCTGCACTCTCAGCTGAGGAGTCCACAGCTGCTGTCGAATTTAGCTCTTGCTCTGCCAACATGTTTATCAAACGCAGAACATTATCAAATCCGCCTGCATCGCTTGCAGAAGTCCGGTATTTTCCGTTTATGATTACTGTAGGCACCGAACTCGAGCCATATTGGCGAACCAATTGACCGGAACGGTTTATCTTGGTCTCTACGTATAACGAGTCATAAGCACTTTTGAATTTATCTGCATCCACATCATGCTGTGATAAAAAACGTGCCATCGACTCCACATCACGCAAATGTCTACCCTGTACATGAATGGCCTCAAAGAATATTGGATGTATTCGCTGCAACTCGCCCATGGTTTCCAAAGCGTAATACGCACGTGCATGCGCTAGCCAACCTTTGTTTAGCACAGCCGGCATACGCGTGAACGTTATATAATCAGCTTTAGTATCTTTCCAGCCCGTTAGATATGGCTCAAACTGAAAACAATGCGGGCAGCCATACCAGAATAATTCCAGCACTTCTACTTTACCATCTTCGACATCTGTCTCAACCGCTGGGGTTATACGATGGTAATGCTGACCTTCAATAAAATTTGCAACAGGCGCATGGTCGTGACCGTGACCGTCTTCTGCGAATGTATTCACACTCAGTAATGAAAAAACCAGGGTAAGCAATAGACTTATAAAAACACGCTTGAGATTGTGGATATTCATACTTTTATATTTGATTATAGTGTTAGTTGTTGAATTAGACCCTGGAAAAAACCGGTAGTTCTATGATTTCAGGATAGTATCTACCGTTTATCTCACTAATTTATCAGATTAATTTCAGATTAACTATTAGGCTGAATCCTATACTTAGCTTATCAGCTCAGTCCTAGTGTAGACCTGAAATATATTCAGCAACGGCATCAATTTCAGTATCGCTTAAGTAGATTGATATTTCTTGCATCATATTCAAATTATCATCGGGCTGATATCTAGCACCACTTCGATATGATCTTAATTGTGCTGCGGTATATACCGCATGTTGGCCTGCTAAAGCAGGAAATTTTGCGGGCTCATTGCCGACGCCGTCTGGCGCATGACAAGACATACACGCAGGAACACCTGTTTCAGTGTTGCCTCCACGGTAAATTCGCTCACCTATTTCATGTAATTTTTCGCCTTGAAAATCTTTATCCGGATCCGCAGCACCCGCATGTATCGCTAGACTTGAATAATATGCTGCAATGTCTTGCATATCTTGTTCAGATAAGTTCTCAGCTTGTGGATTCATCAGCGTATTGACGCGCACTTTGTCTTTGAAGAGCTGAAGTTGGTCTACTAAATACTTCTCACCCTGACCCGCCAGTTTAGGCCAAGCAGGATTTACACTCGCTCCATCAACACCGTGACATGCCACGCATGGCTCAGACTTTTGTTTTCCAGCTTCTGCATCACCCGCTGCTTGTACACCGGTTATATATAATCCGGATAAAATTAAGATTGCGATTAGCAAACACTGTTTTTTCTTCATGAATAGAATCCTTAACTACAGAAATTTAATATTGGTAACTATGTCTGGTTAGTAAATATATAGGGTTCAAGCTTATATCGAATTAGACTCGTCCAAAACCGCTCACTGGTATAGCATATAGCACTGTTGTGCGCAAAACAGCCAAAGCATACGCTCTATTACCAAGTCGTATTATCTCACTGATAATAAGCCAATTTGCTATAGACACAATTGTTCAGCTCAAACGCGTTAAAATCTATCTCACTTACTGAATATCCACCCATACATAGGCTTCTAAATGACCACCCTGCTTTCACAAGCACAATTTCTGCGCAGTGCCTCTGCCGAGAAAGATTTCCCCGATGATATTAAAGCCGAGATCGCATTTTGCGGGCGCTCTAATGCCGGAAAATCTAGCGCAATCAATACTCTCTGCCGCCAGAATTCACTGTGTCGCACCAGTAAAACTCCGGGCCGAACGCAGTTGGTTAACTTCTTCAAGTTGGATGGCGATACCTGTTTGGTCGATCTACCCGGCTATGGCTATGCCAAAGCACCTGTCAAAGTACAGCAACAGTGGCAAAAGTTAATGGAAGCTTATCTTATGAATAGAAAGCAGTTATGCGGCATAGTTTTGTTGATGGATATTCGTCATCCCCTCACAGAAATTGATTGGACTATGATTCGTTGGACAGACCACAATCACCTTCCGCTTTATATCTTGTTAACCAAGGCAGACAAGGTAAATCGCAACCATACAGTCAAAACCGTGACACAGGTTAGCGCAAAACTAGAGCAAGAAGACTTTAAGTTCGGCATACAGACCTTTTCCGCCACCAAGCAAATAGGCTTGAGCCAAGCTCAAAATAAAATTAAAGCATGGCTGGATTCAGCGATGATTGACGCAAATGAAAAAAAACGCCCCAGCTAACTACATTAGAAACTGGGGCCAAGTAGGACTCGAATGGGGAGTCCGAGCCTTTAAATCCCGCTAAGGGAGGGAAGCGGGTAACGCTATTGCGTTATCAATTAGAGGGTGGTCACGAGAAAAAGTTCGCCCAAATGGGCATAAATATACGGTCAATTCGTCTAATTTTTAGGCAGCTAAGCTATGCGCCAGTCATGCAAACCAGCATTTGGCTAAGGGTAGCTAAAATCGTTGTTTAACCTTAACGCCATACGCCTCAGTATCTTCTTCAGGGAGGGTAATTCTATTATGGTGCTTAGATTTTTGACGCAGATCGTCCAAACCATCACCTTGATAAATCTCAAACGAGAATAAACGCTGATTTGAAACCTCGGGGTCAATGGCAAATCCTGATGTAACGATGCTTTTAGGTAACACCAAACGCTGATATAGCTTAATAATTCTCGCTTGCTGAGACATATCTGGCGTCCATGAAAATGGATGTGCATACGGATGTTTAGAAACTGCTAAATTATCTTGATAAGCTGAAATCTCTAAATTTAATTCTGGCTCAACCGCTTGGGCAAGCTGCATGATGGATGTTACAGATACTAAAGCTGCAAGAAGTATGGCTGCCATAATGATGTTCCTTATCATTATCCGTCCTATTTAATAAAGAAAAGTAGCTTTCACTTTGTAAAGCGTTGCAACTCCAAAGTGATAAAACAGAATTATATTTCTGCCTTACTGCTCTGCGCATAAGATGGGATAAATGGTGAGTGCTAATTGATAAGCGGAAAATAAAGCTGCGCTGTGCAAATATTATTAAAGATAACTAACTGATATTGAAATTTACCTTAGTATGCTAATGGGCTTCATCCCAGTTTGTACCAATAGCAGCTTCTACCACTAGCGGTACAGATAACTCTGCAGCAGCCTCCATCCGTTTGACTACACTTGCTTTTATGCTATCGATGGCACTTTCTTCCACCTCAAAAACCAATTCATCATGCACCTGCATAATCATTACGCATTCTGCCTGTGAAGTTTGATGCTTAGATCTTTGTTGCTTTGGTTTATCCGCTCGCAACCAGGCATCAATATTTATCATTGCACGCTTGATAATATCTGCGGCAGTTCCTTGCATTGGCGCATTGATTGCAGTGCGTTCAGCGTATTGGCGTCGTTGTACGTTTTTATTATTAATATCTGGCAAATAAAGTCTTCTGCCAAATAATGTTTCTACATAACCTTGTGCACGAGCTTGTTCACGAATGCCATCCATGTATTTTTTCACGCCTGGATAACGCTCAAAATACAAACTTACATACTGCTGCGCTTCGGTACGGGTAATCCCCAATTGCTTGGCTAATCCGAATGCCGACATACCATAGATCAAACCAAAGTTAATCGCTTTAGCCGCACGCCGTTGCTCTGATTCCACCTGCTCCAATTCGAGCCCGAATACTTCAGCTGCCGTGGCACGATGAATATCCTCACCTTGTGCAAAGGCTTCACACAACCTCTCATCTTGTGATAGATGCGCCATGATTCGCAATTCAATCTGCGAATAATCTGCAGCCAAAATTTGATAACCCTTTGGTGCAATAAAGGCCTGTCTCACACGCCGACCTTCCTCGGTACGTATCGGAATATTTTGCAAATTTGGGTCCGAAGAAGACAGCCTACCGGTAATCGCCACCGCCTGGTGATAAGAGGTGTGCACACGACCAGTCTTGGAGTTTATGAGTGTTGGTAATTTATCAACATAGGTTGATTTAAGTTTGCTGAGTGTGCGGTGTTCTAAGATTATTTTCGGCAGCGGATAATCTAACGCTAATTCTTGTAAAACGTCTTCTGCAGTTGAAGGCTGGCCTTTAGGTGTTTTCCGGATAACCGGTATACCCTGCTTTACAAACAAAATTTCTTGAATCTGCTTTGGAGAGCTTAAATTAAACCCACCATCCGCCAATTCAAATGCTTCTTTCTCTACTTCGGCAATTCTTTTGGTTAATTGCTTACCTTGCTTGGCAAGAATTTTGTCATCTAGCAAAACTCCATTACGCTCGATATTAGAAAGCACTTTTAGCATTGGCATTTCTATTGTTTCGTAGAGTTCTTTTTGCTTTTTCTTTTTTGTCAGTTCAGACCAAAACTCGTGATGTAATCGCAACACCATATCGGCATCCTCGGCCGCGTAATCTAGTGCTACTCCTAAATCAACTTGGTCAAACGTAATTTGCTTAACACCCTTGCCTGCAACATCTTCAAAATGAATATTGGTATGTTGTAAATGTTTTACACACAAGGTGTCTAAATCATGTCTACTGGCTACGGAATTACATACATAAGATTCCAGCATCGTATCGTGTTGTATCGCGTCTAACTGGATACCATGATTCAACAAAACATTTCGATCATATTTTAAGTTATGGCCAATGATCTTTGCTTTACCATTTAAAACAGGCTGAAGACTTTTTAATACTTCATCACGATCAAGCTGATTCGGCACGCCAGGATAATTATGCGCAACAGGCACATAAGCTGCCTGACCGGGTTCAACAGCAAAAGACAACCCCACTACATTTGCTTGCATATAATCCAGGCTGTCTGTTTCGGTATCAAAAGCGACTAAATCAGCTTTTTGAAGTTTCTTTAACCAACGGTTGAAATCTTTCTTACTTAGAATGAGCTCATAAGAAGCTTTTTTGATGGCTATAGTCTTTACTTTTTCGCTTGCTTCACTATTTTCATCTTCCTCACCATGCTGTTCATCTAATTTTTTCAACCAGGTGTTAAATTCAAGATGTGCGTACAGCTGCCTTAGCTTTATCACATCCTCGGCTTGAATTTTTAACTCTTCAATGCTGGTAGCTAATTCTAAATCACAACGTATTGTGGTTAGCTCAACCGACATGGGTAACAAGTCAATATGTGCACGAAACTTTTCACCCACTTTGCCTTTAATCGAGTCAGAATTTTTAATAATTCCATCTAAGGTTTCGTGTTCATTCAGCCATTTCGCTGCAGTTTTGGGCCCAACGCTGGGTACTCCCGGTATATTGTCAGACTTGTCACCTATTAAAGCCAGATAATCAATAATTTGGTGAGGTGCGACACCGAATTTCTCCACCACTCCATCCGCATCCATTTTTGTGTCGGTCATGGTATTCACCAGAGTGACTTGGTCGTTAACCAATTGCGCCATATCTTTATCACCAGTCGATATCAGCACCTCATGGCCTTGCTCTGCAGCTTGCCTTGCGAGAGTACCAATCACATCATCCGCTTCAACTCCGCTTACAGAAATAAGTGGCAAACCTAGTGCGCGCACTGCGTCATGCAATGGCTCTATTTGAACGCGTAACTCTTCCGGCATAGGGGGACGATTTGCCTTGTATTCTTTGTACATGTCATGCCGAAAAGTCTTGCCTTTGGCATCAAACACAACCGCTATATGGCTGGGATTTTCATTAGCAAGCAGTCTATTCAGCATACTTACCACACCTCGAATCGCCCCGGTGGGCATACCTGCAGAATTCTGCAAGTTCTGCAGGTTAGGTATATGAAATGCACGATACAGATATGAAGAACCATCAACTAAAACAATGGGTGGTGTAGATTTAGCCTTAACCTTTGTTTGTGATTTTACTTGCGGCTTAGCTAGTTTATTTTTGGGCATGGAATAAGAAGTTATTACTAGTGATCAGTGAGCTAGAACGTTATCATGTCGCTAAATTCGAAGCATGAAAAGTGGTTAAATATTTTCCACATCTTGCGCCTGGTATCTAGTAAGTTACAACATTTTCTATTCAATAGCTTAAAAGTTGATCAGAGCATAAGGTTTATAAACATTTAAACTTTTTTACTGAACTACGACATAAACAACAATAATCCTTGAGCATGTCAGTCTATACAAACATTGAGCAATCCGAGCTCGAAGTTTTTCTCACTCATTATTCACTAGGTGCATTGATAAGCTGCCAAGGCATCAATGCAGGAATTGAAAATACCAATTATTTTGTTACAACGGAGAATGGCGAATTTGTATTAACGATTTTTGAAGAAGTTGGCTTTGACACCCTGCCATACTATTTAAACTTCATGGCACACCTCTCTGACCACGGCATGCCGACTGCGCATCCTATTGCGGATCTGCACAATAATTATGTACGCGTATTAAAAGACAAACCTGCTGCGATTGTAAGACGCCTGGAAGGTAAAAATGAGTTAACACCAAATAATACTCAATGTGCGGCAGTCGGACATGCGCTGGCACAAATGCATCTGCTAGGTGAATCATTTGATGCTGTACTAGAAAACCCGCGCGGTATTTGTTGGGCTGAAAATACCGCTGAACGTGTATATAGCCAACTACCTAGTGATGATCAGATAATTCTCGAACATGAAATTCATTACCGTAAGCAAACACTACCAGATGACTTGCCCAAGGGTGTTATTCATGCTGATTTATTTCGTGACAACGTCATGTTTAAAGAACAAGCATTGACCGGGATAATCGATTTTTATTATGCCTGTAATGATTCATTGCTATACGACCTTGCGGTTACTGTGAATGATTGGTGTAGTGGTGACGATGGTGAAATAAACATAGACCGCTATAACAGTTTAATAAAAGCTTATCGGGCAGAACGTGCATTTCAACCGCAAGAATTACAACTTTGGCAATATATGTTACGTGCTGCAGCACTTCGCTTCTGGTTATCTCGCCTGCAAGATAAAATCTTCCCTAAAGACGGTGAAATCACTCATATTAAAAACCCGGATACCTTTAAAAATATTTTATTGGCACGGATTGCACACTGTCCCAGTTTGGTCAATTTGGCATGACTTTAATTAGCTTACCTTAGATTCGCCTAGCTTAATTAACCCGAGTAGTTACATGCAAAAACTTTGCGACACAATCGATGCGTTAAATGAACGTATTGGTCGATTCGCCGCGTGGTTAGTACTAGCAATGGTATTCATCACATTTCTTGTAGTGGTGTTGCGCTATGGCTTTAACTTTGGGCGTATCGCTTTGCAAGAATCTACCACCTACTTGCATGCATTTATTTTTATGCTGGCAGGAGCATACACGCTGAAACATAACGAGCATGTTCGCGTAGATATTTTTTACCAAGACATGTCGACAGCTAACAAAGCCAAAGTAGACCTACTTGGAAACTTGTTTTTATTACTACCCTTCGCAAGTTTTATCCTCTGGGCGAGTTTCGACTATGTACTGAATTCCTGGAAGCTACTTGAAGGCTCGCGAGAAGCAGGCGGTCTGCCTTTTGTTTATATTTTAAAAACACTCATACCCTTAATGGCAATTCTGCTTTTCTTGCAGGCTATATCTTTAGCCGGACGCGCTTGGCTAAATCTTAAATCACCCAATCCATCATTAAATAACAAATAAGATGGAAATCGTTGCATTCATACTATTTCTTTCGGTCATATGTGTTCTATTGTTTGGTTATCCAGTTGCTTTCACATTAGCAGGTGTTTCAATAATGTTTGCCTTTGGAGGAGCACTCACTGGCACGTTTGACCCTGCCCTTTTACAGGCCTTCCCGAGTCGTTTGTTTGGCATCATGACCAACCAAACACTAATTGCCGTGCCAATGTTCGTGTTTATGGGAGTGATGTTGGAACGATCCAAGATCGCAGATGAATTGCTCGATACCATGGCATCCTTATTTGGCAAATTACGGGGTGGACTAGGCATTTCTGTAGTGCTTGTAGGCATGCTGTTAGCTGCCAGCACAGGGATCGTTGGTGCAACCGTCGTCACCATGGGTTTGTTGTCATTACCCACTATGCTGAAAAGAGGTTACCAGCCGGAAATTTCTACTGGCATTATTTGCGCATCTGGCACACTTGGTCAAATCATCCCTCCATCTATTATTTTAGTTTTACTCGGCGACGTACTTTCATCTGCCTATCAACAATCTCAACTCAGCCAAGGTAATTTTTCACCTGATACGGTTTCAGTAGGCGATCTATTTGTCGGTGCTATCATCCCAGGCTTGCTGTTGGTAGGGCTGTATCTAATCTATGTAATCTTCATTGCCTGGACTAAGCCTGCTGCGATGCCCGCTATGCAAAAACAAGATGATATAAATTTAGTCGCTTGGTTTAAACGTGTGATACGCGCTTTAGTTCCGCCAATTTTACTAATTGTATTAGTACTGGGTTCAATTATTAAGGGTGTAGCCACACCCACCGAAGCTGCCTCAGTGGGTGCAGTAGGGGCATTAGTACTGGCTTTACTAAATCGCCGCCTAGATTTGCAATGTCTAAGAGATGTCATGCAACGAACAGTTCGTGTTACCTGCATGGTGTTTATGATATTTATCGGCGCGTCTATTTTCTCATTGGTTTTTCGCGGCTACGGCGGCGATGCTGCTGTGCATGAATTACTAACGCAGTTGCCTGGTGGCACGTTTGCCGCAATCTTTATAGTCATGCTACTGATGTTTCTACTAGGCTTTATTCTCGACTTTATTGAAATTACTTTTGTAGTAGTGCCTATAGTTGGACCAGTGCTACTTTCACTTGGTGTAGACCCTGTATGGTTAGGGATTATGATCGCGATTAATTTACAGACCTCTTTTCTCACTCCACCGTTTGGTTTCGCACTGTTTTATTTACGCGGTGTCGCGCCAAAAGAAATTCAAACCAGACAAATATACCGAGGCGTTGCGCCTTTCATAGTAATTCAACTGATTGCTTTGATGTTAATTGCCTACTTCCCTGAACTCGCAACCTGGTTGCCAGATAAAATATATTAGGCAAGATCTATTAAACACAATTAGAAAAATTTTCTGGCAAATATGTAAGACAAAAAAAACGGCGGTCTAAATTATAATTAGGCCGCCGTTTTTTAAATATTTTTTCTTAACCGTATGGTGAATAAGTTGGCACTAGCTGTAAGTATGCAATTAACACCAAAAGCGCGTAGCCTAGACCAAACCCAATTATAAGTGCTCTATTTAGTATAGTGATTTCTCTACCGTTAGAACGCATTGGTAGCGATGCGATATAAAGGGCTGCTAAAAAATTTACCAAAAAGAATGCCTGGGTGGTGTACTCTTTGGCATCCCACATTGTTCGCCACTTTATAAATAGATCATCCACGTTAACTGCTCCTTTTCCTGAATTAAATTAAGGTTAATATTATTATAAAATCTATCGTCTGTTTTAGTCTATCCAGTTCGTAAGTTCAAGTAGGCACGCTCTGAAATATCTAACCAAGCACGGGATTTATTGAAAAATTCGTTATAAGAATCATATATCCTGCGCGCCAGTGGGTCAGTATAACCTAACTCAGCGGTCACCTCTTTCGATAGCTCGGCTAGCTTCTTTATTACGTCATCAGGCAATTTGCGCAATTCAACATTGTGCTCGTTTACCAAAGTATCTAGGGCATCATTATTGCGTGCAATGTACTCCAAAGACATCTCTTGATTGGCTATTCGACATGCATTCATCACAATAGACTGTAAGTCTTTAGGTAATCCATCAAAGGCACTTTGATTTATAAAGCACTCTAGAGTAGTGCCCGGCTCATGCCAGCCCGGATAATAGTAATACTTTGCAATTTTATGAAAACCGAAAGCCAAATCATTATAAGGTCCTACCCACTCCGTCGCATCTATCGTGCCGGATTGTAATGAAGTAAATAACTCGCCACCTGGAAGATTAACCGGTGTACCACCGGCGCGTTTTAATACCTCTCCGCCTAAACCCGGGATACGCATTTTCAAGCCTTTTAGATCTTCTAGTCTATTAATTTCTTTATTAAACCAACCTGCCATCTGCACATTGGTATTGCCAGCAGCAGCAGGCACTAAACCAAATTGCTTATAAGCCTCTCGCCAAAGCTCCATACCGCCACCATGGTACAACCAGGCATTCATCTCCATCGCGGTCATACCAAATGGCGTGGTCGAGAAAAACTGTAATGCTGCATACTTTCCTTTCCAGTAGTACGCAGAACCATGACCCATTTGCGCAGAACCGCTTGCTACCACATCAAAAATTTCAAACGCAGGTACTAATTCACCAGCACCATAAACGGTTACCTTTATTCGGCCATTTGACATGGCATTAATTTGCTCAGCTAAAAATTCTGCGCCGGTACCTAAACCAGGAAAATTCTTTGGCCAAGTAGTGACCATTTTCCACTCAAAAGTCTTATCGCTTGCAGTAGGTATAGTAGATGTTTGTGTGCTCTTATCTTTTCCACCACACCCGGCAAGACCAGCAGCTGCACCTGTAAATGCTGTGGCACCCGCATATTGTAAAAATTTTCTTCTTTGCATAATCAAGTCACTCGCTACATTACTTTTGTGTCATGAATTAACTGAACTTATTTATAAGATTTAGTCTATAAAGTTTAGGCAATTACATTCAAATTAGCATACGCCAACACCAACCACTTACTGCCAGCCGATTCAAAATGAACATGCACTCTAGCGCTGCTGCCTTTGCCTTCACAATCTAACACAACGCCTTCTCCAAACTTAGCATGCGATACTCGCCCTCCCATTTTAATCCCCGTATCGTTTAAGGCTTCGCTATTCGCTCTGGAGCCATTGATCATCATCGATGGAGCAGAAGATTGGTACGTAGGCTGAGTGACTTTGGCTCTTGGTCGCACCTCTACAACCAGCTCACTAGGTATTTCACTAAGAAAACGTGATGGCGGGTTGTAGTTATCCGAGCCATATTGACGCCTGGATTCAGCATAGCTCATAACCAATTGTTGTCGTGCACGTGTAATACCTACATAACAAAGTCGTCGTTCTTCTTCTAGACGACCTGGCTCTTCCATAGACATGCTAGACGGAAATAAACCATCTTCCAGTCCGACTAAAAATACTAACGGGAATTCCAGTCCTTTTGCAGCGTGCAGCGTCATCAATTGCACGCAATCATCCCACTTCGCACCCTGACCTTCACCTGCTTCAAGCGCTGCATGCGTTAAGAACGCATCTAGTGGCGGCATGCCTTCATATAAATCGTTATCGACGACAAAACCGCGCGCCGCAACCACTAATTCTTCTAAGTTTTCTACGCGTGATTTTGCTTTCTCGCTGGCATCTTTACCATGATGCGCAACCAGTCCAGATACCTGAATAATATGATCCACCTGCTCACTTAATTCTAACTCTGAAATTTCTTTAGATACCTTCACCATCAGATTCATGAACTGCGCAAGCGCATTAGAAGCACGTGCTGCCAACAAACTAGATTGCAATATCTTTTCGGCGGCTTGCCACATGGTGAGCTGATGCTCTTTGGCAAAGTCACGCACCAAAGCCACAGTACGTTGACCTATACCACGTGTAGGCACATTGATAATACGTTCAAAAGAAGAGTTATCATCTACATTCTTAGCTAAGCGTAAATAGGCTAATGCATCTTTTATTTCTGCACGCTCAAAGAAACGCAAACCACCATACACACGGTATGGAATACTTTGTGAAATAAACACTTCTTCAAATACGCGTGACTGTGCATTGGAGCGATACAAGATAGCCACATCATCACGACGACCACTAGTGGTGTCTAGCCAATGTTTAAGCTTATCGGCAACAAAGCGTGCCTCATCTTGTTCGTTAAAAGACGCATATAAATAAATTGGCTCGCCATCATCACCATCCGTCCATAACTTCTTTCCCATACGACCTTGATTATTATCAATCAAAGAATTTGCAGCAGACAATATATTGTTAGTGGAACGGTAATTCTGTTCTAACTTGAAAAGTAGTGAGCCTATGAAATCTTTCTCAAAATTTTGAATGTTTTCTACCCGTGCACCACGCCAGCCATAAATTGACTGATCATCATCTCCTACTGCAAATATATGATTTTGCTCGCCAGCAAGTAGTTTCAGCCATTGGTATTGAATCGAGTTAGTGTCCTGAAACTCATCCACCAAAATATGTCGAAACTTAGTTTGATAATGTGCAAGAATATCGGGACGATGCTTTAATAGCTCTAGGCTACGTAACAATAATTCAGCAAAATCGACCAATCCCGTTTGCTCACAAGCCTCTTGATACGCAGCATAAATTTTTATCAGTTGGCGTTGTGTGATATCACCATGGTCATGCATATCTTTAGGACGCAGACCTTCTTCTTTTTGCGAATTGATAAACCAACAGGCATTTTTTGCTGGCCACTTGGTATCATCCAACCCCATGCCTTGAATCACACGCTTCATTAAACGAATTTGATCACCGCTATCCAGTATCTGGAAGCTCTGTTTAAGATTAGCCTCTTGCCAATGTGCGCGTAGCAAGCGATGTGAGATGCCATGGAAGGTACCCATCCACATGCCCGCCAAATTATTATTCAGCAGCTCTTCTACACGTGTGCGCATTTCCGCTGCCGCTTTATTAGTAAAGGTAACCGCAAGAAAACTAAACGGTGAAACTCCAACCACTTCACATAACCAGGCGATACGATGCACCAACACACGGGTTTTACCACTGCCTGCACCCGCGATGATTAAGGCAGGCACAGTGTCGCAGCTTACAGCTTCACGTTGCGCCTCATTTAGGGGGTCCAAGATAGGTGTTACATCCATTTTGAAAATATATTTAATTAAAGTTTATTAAAATTAGAAGAAGTACATGGCAGCAATAACACCAACAAATCCGATGGTTAACAAAAATAGTAAATTTCGATTGGAATGTTTAATCTCTTTGCGAATTTCTACCAGTTCCTGACTGTGCATTTCAAGTTTGGTTTGACCCTGTTCAAGCGTCTTCATGGTGGAATACACCAGGTCTGGAATTTCCGGCAATCGCTCTGCTAAACGTGGCAACTGTTTACGCAGACCTGACATCAGTGCACGCGGACCTACTTGCTCACTCATCCAGCGATCTAAAAATGGTTTTGCAGTTTTCCAAAGATCCAGGTCAGGATCTAAAGTTCGGCCTAGACCCTCAATATTTAATAGCGTTTTCTGCAATAGAACCAATTGTGGTTGCACTTCCATATTAAAACGTCGCGCGGTTTGAAATAATCGCAACAATAAGCTTCCAAATGAAATTTCACTCAGTGGTCTTTGAAAGATAGGTTCACACACTGTGCGAATAGCAGACTCAAATTGATCCACTCGTGTGTCGGCTGGCACCCAGCCGGACTCTAAATGTAGTTCTGCTACGCGACGATAATCTGCATTTAAAAATGCTAACAAATTTTCTGCTAAATAACGTTGGTCTTCTAACGCCAAGGTGCCCATGATGCCAAAATCTACACCGATGTATTTTGGGTCTTGTGGATTTTCATAAGAAACAAAAATATTTCCAGGATGCATATCCGCATGAAAGAAATTATGACTAAATACTTGTGTGAAAAAGATATGACTGCCGCGATCTGAAAGCTTTTGCAGATTCACACCGTGCTCTCGTAGTGACTTCATATCATTAACAGGAATGCCACGAATACGCTCTTGCACCATTACGTTACGTGTACACAAGTCAAAATAAACCTCTGGCACATACAAATCGGTAGAGTTTTTAAAGTTTTTACGTAGTTGGCTAGCATTTGCTGCTTCACGCATTAAATCCAACTCATCAATGATTACCTGCTCGTATTCATTCACTACATCTTTAGGTCGTAAGCGTCTACCGTCTTCCCAGTATCGATGCGCAATAGAAGCTAACACATGCATCAATTCTAAATCTCTACGCACTCGCTTCTCCACCCCTTGACGCAAGACTTTAACCACCACTTCAGTACCATCGTGCAAGGTTGCACAGTGCACTTGTGCAATCGATGCAGAAGCTAATGGCTTTACGCTGAACTCCTTAAAAATTTCAGTTACCGGCTTTTTAAAGGCTTTTTCAATAATCTCTTGTGCAATCTTGCCGTCAAATGGTGGTACTTGATCTTGTAGCTTGGTTAATTCATCGGCGATATCTTCAGACAATAAATCACGCCGCGTAGATAACGCTTGCCCGAACTTAACATAGATAGGCCCAAGATCTTCAAGTGCACGACGAATACGTGCACCGTGACTGGTTTCTAATTTACGAAACCAGTGCCATGGCATTAAAAATAAAATAAACCGAATCGGACGGAAAAACGGTACGGCTAACAAAACTTCTTCTAGACCATGCCTGAATAGCACGATGTTGATATTTAGAATGCGAAATAATGTACGTAAATAACGCATAATTAAGATTGCTTCACTTCCGTTGCATGTAACTCTTTTAAGTTCATTAGACGTTGTATGCGTGCTTCTAAACGTTGCACATGGGCATCCAAATCATCCACATCACCCATAAACCTGTCTAACTCAACTTTCGTTGGCACAATGCGTGATTCTTCTTGCAAATACTCACTCACATCCATCCTGAAGTTATCTACTGAGCGGCTTTTATAATTTTTGAAGCGCTTCACAAACAAGCCCACTTGGTAGGCAACCGAATCACCAACATATTTAGAAGCGATCTCTTCCCAATCAATATCTACTTGCATAAAAATTGACCGCAACTGATTGGCAAACTCAACATCACCTTCAATTTTTAAAGCCCCACTGTTTAACATCGACTGATATTCAGCGCCTAACCCCATTCTTGCCAGACTGACAATATTGGAATGTAGGGTAGTTGTAATCTCAAGCTCGTTTGCATTCGAAGCTTCTTCATAAACAACATGCTCACGCAACTCAAGGCCGGCTTGCACTGGAGTAACCAGTAGTTCTTTTTCAATATCGGTTAAGTGAACCAATAAACACTGGCCTGCAAATTTATTTAATTTTGCTGATATTTCAGGGTCGCTGTCTAAGTACTTCTTCAGCGCACGGTTAATGAGGTTAAGTAACATTGTTTACGAATTAAGTTTACGAATTAAATCTTATCGAGAGAATTTTACAGAGATATCTTGTGTCCGCGATGGATACTAACAATACCGCCATTTAAATTTAAGTAATCACACTTTTCAAAACCTGTGGCTTCAAACATAGACTTTAGCGTTTCTTGGTCGGGATGTTTACGTATTGATTCTGCCAAATACTGATAACTCTGCGCATCTTTTGCAATGATCTCGCCCATCTTAGGTAACAATTTGAACGAGTATGTATCGTAAGCACCTTGCAACCACTGCTTGGGCTTAGAAAATTCCAATACCAGTAGCTGGCCACCCGGCTTTAATAACTTAAAGATGGTGCGCAATGCTTTATCTTTATCCGTAAAGTTGCGTAAACCAAACGCTATGGTCACGCGATCAAAATAATCTTCAGGAAAAGGCAGATCTTCACCCATGGCTTGTACATAACGAATGTTTTTCAGCAGGCCTTTGTCAACCATGCGACGACGGCCTTCTTCCAACATGGCGCCATTTGGGTCACACAAGGTGATGGAACCTGTATCGCCAATTTTCGGGGCAAATAAGGCAGAAATATCACCGGTACCCGCTGCGAGATCCAAAATATGAAAATGTGGCCGAATATTAGCCAAATGCACAAAATGCCGCTTCCAGACTCTATGTAAGCCGAGAGACATCACATCGTTCATAATATCGTAGTTCCCGGCGACGGATTCAAAGACTTGAGTTACCTTTTCAGTCTTTTGTTTCGGGCTTACATCCTGGAAACCAAAATGTGTTGTTTTGGGCTGTCTAATTTCTTCAGGCATGGGTGAGGTTATTGTAATAATAGAAATATCTGTTCAGTTTAAACAAAATAAGCGGTCAGCGGGGATTAGATTTAGTACTGCTAGTATTAGGTTGAATTTGCTAGAGTTACGCTAATCAATGAATTGCCAGGTCGGGTTTTCAGAACATCAGAATGGAATCAATTGTTACAAAAATACCCTCCATATTGATGGTGATATTTTTTATTGGCATCGTGGTATCCACCTGGATTGCACTCGACCCGATTCGTCAAAAAAATAGAAAGTCAAAATACTTTCTGGTAACACTAATCTGTTTTATCGGATTTGTATTGGCAGCTTGGTGGGATATGCATTGATTTTTTATACCCAACAAACGAAGGAAAATAGTCATGACTACATATACAAAATACTTATTAACATTACGCGCAAGCCTTTTAGGACTCCTAGCATTTACTTTGATTGCATACACTGGGTTTGCAAATAGTGAAGATAAACCTGCATTGTTTATTGCTTGGGACGATGAAGATTTAGAATGGGTACCTTGCCCTGAATTCTTTGCTGCCGGCTGTCAATTAAGTTTCATTCAAGGTGACCCTGCAAAAACCAAATGCAGATGTATTGTTTAAAATACCGGGTGGCTATGACATGGTTTCACACTGGCATCATTCTGCTGAGCGCATGGTGCTTATGAATGGTGTACTGACGGTAGTGTACGAAGGCCAAGAAGAAGCTATTCTTAAACAAGGTATGTACATGTATGGCCCATCCGAACGACCCCACCATGGCAAGTGCATCAGCGAAGAACCATGCGTTCTATTTGTAGGGTTTGTTGGCCCGGTAGATGCAATGGCGACCGCAACAGAGGCTCACTAAATAACGCTCTAATAAAAAGCACCTCTCATCAAACAGACATATAAATAGCAGGAAAGGAACTAACTGAAGTGTACTGAATCAATGAGGTCATGAGGTGTTTTACCCTAAACTAGGTGGTGCACTTTGATGTTGAATACACCTATACTTAATTAAACCGTCCGGTATACCTGGCTGGCTTAGACACGATTGATATTTAAGCATGCTTTCGAAACTTAGTTGATTTATGATCCCCACCCCTTTCTTTGGGCCGAGATTGTCGCTCGGTAAGCTTTTCTATCTTATCTTTAAACCAATCATCACCCAACACCCAAGCTTTGTGGAATAATCAATGGGGTCGACTAGATTGAGGTCTTATTCCCTATAGTATGCTGTAATGGGCTCTAATGTATTAGTGCCCCTCATCTGGAACAATAATAGACACTAATAGCCTAGAGTATGTTAGAGTTGACTCTAATGTATTAATGTCCCTTAATTAATCAAAAATAGCACACAAATGGCTCCATACGTTCCAGAAGCATTGCCAATCAATGACTTAGAGACCTCTAAATTAATTGGTCTAGTTAGTGAAGCTAGTGCAAAACTTGCAGAATACAACGGTATGCTCAAAGGTGTAGTAAACCCCAACGTGCTCCTATCTCCTCTTGCCAATAAAGAAGCTGTGCTCTCATCTAAAATTGAAGGAACTCAGGCCACATTGGTAGAAGTTCTAGAACACGAAGCAGGGCAAGATTACGGAGAAAGTAAGCAAAACGATATTAAAGAAATAATTAATTATCGAAGTGCACTTATTTTAGCAAGCGATGAGTTAACTGAAAGACCGTTAAGATTAAGCCTAGTTTTACAACTACATAAAATCTTAATGAATAGTGTTAGAGGCCAAAATAAAGATCCTGGAGAATTGAGAAAAGAACAAAATTGGATTGGTAACCTTGGGTATTCAATAGAAGAAGCCACTTATATTCCTCCAGCCCCACTAAAACTTATGGATCATTTACATGATTGGGAAAACTATTTATCAATAGATGACATTGATCCGCTTATTCAGACAGCTATCGTGCACGCACAATTTGAGCTCATACATCCATTTAAAGACGGCAATGGTCGTATTGGCCGTTTACTAATACCATTGTTTCTTTTTCACAAATCAAGGCTTTCTAGTCCAAATTTTTATTTAAGTGGATATCTGGATTCTAATAAAGATGAGTACTATGCTCGGTTAAAAGCACTTTCATCAGATAAGCGTGAATGGACTCGTTGGGTAGAGTTTTTCCTTGCAGGCATAGTTTCACAAGCAACAGAAAACATCTCTAAGGTTAGTGAAATAAACGAGCTGTATGATGAAATGAAACAATTTGTAGTAGACAAAACTCATTCACAGTTTTCAGCTTATATTGTTGACGCTATTTTTAATAAGCCAATTTTTACATCAACAGACTTTATCAAGTATACGGGAATGGCAAAACAAACTGCCTACAAATGTCTAGGCCAACTAGAAGGAGACGCAATTAAAATAATTCGAAAAGGCACAGGCCAACGCCCTTCAGTATTCTATTTCCGTAGATTAATCGATATTATTGAATAACTACTAGATTGCTTCGTTTTACTCACAGCGACTAATTAAAAACTAAGAGCCTTTCCTCTGATGTCCTGCTTCTTTTAATCGTTCTAAATATCTAGTCCAGTTCGCTTCTTTGTTTGTGCCTAAGTTATGTAAATGATCCCAAGAAAAAATACCTGATCTGTGGTTATCATCAAACACGAGCACTACAGCATAGTTTCCGACTGGCTCGATGGCAGTGATGTTTACATCTTCCTTACCAATTTGAAGTTTTTCTTGGCCAGGCCCGTGCCCTTGTACTTCTGCAGAAGGTGAATGGGTGCGTAGATATTCACACGACAATTCAAAATGCTGGCCATCATCAAAATCTATCTCAAGTACGCGAGATTTTTGATGTAATTGAATGTTTGTTGGAGTTGCAATAGCCATATTAAATTCCTGGTTTATAAATTTTCTATTTAACCCAAAGGGCTTTGATCTGTCTTTATACTTCGTTAAAAATATTTCT
>CAZAOO010000017.1:17566-67532 GCA_964486815.1 uncultured Thiotrichales bacterium | reverse complement strand
AATTATCAATTTTCGCAGTTAAGCTTGAGGCCTGCTGCTCGTTGGTCAGATGAGCCTAATGATCGAACAATTTATGTTGGATTTCGTGTAATGAGAGTATTGTAGTATGCCTAGTAGTTGTTAAATGTTATATTTAGGAGAGTGCAAATGAAATTATTATATAGCTCAACACTATTCGTGCTTCTTCTGTTGCACTGTACAGTTACGGTGTATGGATACGGTGGTGGGAAGGGGTTTGTGTCAGGAAGTTTCTGGGCTGCAGATCTAGATCGTAACGAGCAGCTTAGTCGAGAAGAGGCAAAGGCTGTATTTAACCTTGCGGAAGAGGATGTATTTAGTCGTTATGATAAAAATGCTAGTGGTACGATTAACTTCATTGAGTTTGCTGAATTTATGCAGCAGTCACCATGGAGTAATCAGGCAAAGTCATAATTTTAAATAAGTATTAGTTCATGTTTGCATCAGAAGACTAAGCTGTATAAAAAATAGGCTAAATAATTAATGTCTATCAAGTGATACAAGTACATCGCAGATTTGGGAAGGGTTAAAGTTAATTTAATACTCTAAAAAACGTGAGTTTCTCAACACTTTATCTCATAATATAACTATTATATATTGAAAATGATTAATGAGAGGGTGTTTTGAAAATAATTACTATACTAGTTATTGTGCTAGCCATTTCGATTCTCTCGCTAAATGTGCATGCTGCAAATCGCGGTGAAGTTTATAGTATATTAAATCAAATCACACCAAATTGGACTGAGGCGAATTTGCAAGCCAATTTGGTGCAAACTAATAACACCTCGGATAATTCGGTAAATTTAGGCGACCATCTTCGGTATTCTGCGCATGCTTCAGTACATGGTTATGCTTATATTTTGCATATAGATAGTCATGGGAACTCTACTCTTTTGCTGCCTAAAAAGAGTAGTGATGGGAATGACTATATCTATCCGCCGAATGGCACATTAATTTCATCACTACCACTAGGAAAAGAGTCTTTATATGTCTTTCTTACGGAAAAAGAATTAGATTTGAATGGATTTGGCCTACGCAACAACCAAGATTTCTTGCAGTTTGGTGATTCTTTAGGGCTTGTTAAAAAATTCAGCGATCTGATAGCTAAAAATAAGAAATCATCTAAAATTGCGTTAGCTAGTATTGATTATTTTGTAGAAGCGCCTGATCAAACCGAATACACCACGCGGGCAATTATTAGACATTTTGTTGACGGCAAAGATAAATCATCTGGTGCAAATATTCCCGCAAGAATTACTTTTGAATTCGATTCTGCAAAGCTTACTAAAGATGGAATGATTAATCTTGATACATTTGGTGAAGCACTGGTTGCTGATGAGTTAAAAACACAAGCATTCATATTGGCAGGCCATACAGATGACTTAGGTTCTGAAGAGTATAATTTGGATCTATCTAAAAAACGTGCAATGGCCGCGAAAGAGTATTTAGCAAATAGTTTTGGTATTTCGGCCGACAGGTTAACAATACAGGCACATGGTGAAGCTAATCCTATAGTGCCTAATAAGGATGAATATACTCGCAGTTTAAATAGAAGGGTTGAGTTCATACTTACAAAATAACTTCTAACATGATCATTAATTCTTCCGGTAGGAGACAAGAATGTCAGATACACTAGCGTACATACTGATTACGTCATTATTTATTATTCCGATAATATTTTTGATCTTTCTGTTTGTAGATGTGATGTATGTGTCTCATGCAAACCAGTCGGTCGTATTGTCATTCCCATATCCATAGGGCTAGCGAGTGACTAATTTAGTTAATCTATATGACAAAACTTTGGGGCATTTATTTTCTCCCATAAAACATTTATTGGATGATGAAAGTGTTTCTGAAATTATGATTAATGGGTGTGATGAAATATATGTAGAACGGAAAGGCTTATTAGAAAAAACGGATGTTTCATTTAAGAATGAGCTAGAGTTAGAGGCCGCAATTCGCAACGTTGCGCAATTTGTAGGTAAGCGACTAACAGATGAAGAGCTTAGTATAGAGGCACGCTTGCCAGATGGATCACGCGTACATGTTGTACAAGCGCCTGCCGCAAGAAAAGGCTTATGTGTTGCGATTCGAAAGTTTTCAAAACATAAACTTAGTATTGATTCTTTAATCGAGTATGGCTCTTTAACAGATTCTTCTGCCGAATTTTTAAAGCTATGTGTAATTCTTGCTAAAAATATAATTGTTTCCGGTGGTACGGGTTCTGGTAAGACTACTTTATTAAATTGTTTGTCTTCGTTTATTGATAATAATGAACGTATTATTGTTCTGGAAGATTCATCCGAACTTCAATTACAACAAGAGCATGTCGTACCGTTTGAAGCGCAGGCGGAAGATAGAAATGGACGGGGAGGAATATCCATACGTGGATTATTTAGAGCATCTTTGAGAATGCGTCCAGATAGAATTGTTGTAGGAGAATGCCGCGGTGGTGAAACAATTGATATGATACAGGCGATGACTTCCGGTCATGCAGGTTCGTTATCGACTTGTCATGCAAACACAGCTTTAGATGCTTTAAGCCGCTTAGAAGTAATGTCATTAATGGGTGATGTGGAGTTGCCGCTGCATGCGTTGAGGACGCAAATATCATCAGCTATAGATTTAGTCGTACAGATAAATCGTTTTCACGACGGCAAACGAAAAATCACTGCAATTTCAGAGATATTGCCCTTGGCAGAGGATGGCAAATACCAAGTGCAAGACATCTACGTACTTGATTTCAAAGAGGGCCAACCAGCTAGTTCCGCCGTTTTACTACCAACGGGTGTAACACCTACTTTTGCCAGTGAAATTACACAAGCAAATTTAGGCCAAAGTGTAATAAATACCAAAGTCATATGGACTCAATAAGCTATACTTTTAACAACTATTGTTAATTTCTATATAAGGAGGCATGGAATATGAAAAATCAAAATCCTGTTATAAAACCACTTAAAAATAGACAAAAAGGTGAAATGCCGGTGGGTACCATACTGGTTATTGCATTAATTGTTATTCCACTTGTGTTTATATTGATCGCTGCAAGGGACAAGATTGTTCCTATGTTTACGCAAGATATACAAGATGTTACTAAAGATGATACAAACCAAAGGCCGACGATTCCTTAAGATTGATTAATTAAAATCAATTAGTCAAATTCTAATAAATAGATAGAAATATGGTTTGTTGAATATGTAATTTATAAATTTATTAAAAACTAATAATAATTATAAAAATGAAAGGGGAGTTCTTTACAGTGCTAGCCCGCTCTGACACTTTTTGGTCGGAGACAGTGCTATTTGTTGCTTTTTCTGTAGCGTTAATTGTTTGCTTGGTTCTAACTTTTAAGTTTCTGGGTAAACGTATAGCTACACTAGGCGTTGAACAGGCTCACCAAAAAGGTGCAGCAGCAGCGGTGGATTTTGTGTTGACGTTGCCTATATTTATGCTTGTATTGTTTTTTAACTATACAGTTTGCGCTCATTGCGAATGCATCTATATATGTTCATTATGCTGCCTACAGTGCAGCACATAGTGCTAGAGTATTTTATTTTGATACTTCTACAGCAAAGGTGAGAGGGTTAAAATTAGTTCCTGTGGGTATTGTTTATAATGCAAAGACCATTTCTTTAGCTAATGCTAATATTGCAGAAAAGAAAGCATTAGATGCTGCTCGAGTCGCACTCATAGCAGTTGGTTCACCAAAAAAAGATTTAACGAGTAGCCCGGATACGAGTTCGGATGCATGGAAAGGTATAAACATCTATACAAATTCGTTAGCAAAACAACAAGGTACTTCTAAAGTAGATGTGTTCAATAGAAAAGCCAGTTATGCATTTGACAACCATAATCTCTTGCTTGATGTAGGACTAGATTTAGACCTTGAGCAAGCACTCATTGGCAGCCTTATTGCAAAAAACATCACTCAAGTTACAGAATGGCCGGTGAAGGCTAACATTACTTTTAAATATATTCTTGCGTTACCTTTAGCAGGAAAAATATTTGGAACGAAAGGTGGACATGGTTTTTATTATCGTGACTTAAACGCTGAGATGTCGCTACTTTAAAATCATGAAAAATTATGCATCGATAAATAAACAGCGCGGTCAATTAATGATTTTGGCGATGTTTGGAATGATTCCTTTGGTGCTATTAATTGGATTTGTATTTAATACTGGCGAACAAGTATCTTCAAAAATTAGAGTGCAAAATGCAGCGGATTCAGCTGCCATGACACAAGCAACTTGGGCTGCGAGATCTTTAAATGTAATGTCGATAAACAATACTGCTTTATCGCAAACATATAGTGTAACAGTTGTGGGTTTTGCAGCTGCAGCTGTTGCATTTCAGGCAGCACCTTTAATAGTTAAGGAGCAAGCAGAGATAGCAAAAGCCTTAGCAAACTGCGCTCAATTATGCACAAACCCAATAGGTTGCGCGGCAGCAGCGGTATGTGCTGCTGGGCCAGTAGCGCGTGAAGTACATTTACTAGATGAAATTATTCCACGCTACCGGGCGATAGCAGGTGATATAGGTGGGGGTGATTTTGCATCACTTTCACCAATCCCAACCAAGATTAATGAATTTCAGGAAATATCCGCAGCGCTATCTGTAATGAATGACGAAATCATTGCGCGATTTCCGGAATATAGTAAAAAAGTTTCTCAAGAGTTAGCTACGCTAAATGGTTTAACAGATACACCAAGATTTTACGCAGGATTTAACGGTAATGATGTAGCAAAAAAAGAAAAGTATTTAACCACCGGATTACCAGTTAAAAAAGTGGAGTTACTGAATGGTGCTTTTAAATCTGTACTAGGTGGAACACTAAAAGGTGTATCAGAAAGAGGCACACAATCAACTACACTTATTAAGCGTTTTCATGATTTTGAGCAACATGGTTATAGTAGAAATCGTGGTCCATATAAAGAAGCGTATGATGACACTAAAAAAGCGGTAGATAAACTAACAGGCAAAGATGTTCTTAATAAGCAAAAAGTTTTATTAGTTTATGACGGTCCTAAAGAAAAAACACCTATTGAATTTTCTGAAATAGCAGATCCTTGTTGGAATTTTGTAGCTATTTTACAGTGGCTCCCACTTAAATATGTTGGTTGTACTCCTCCGGCTCCAGGATTTCGATTATCGGTATATGAAGTAGAACAGGATTTTCTCACACAATCTATTGGAGCAAATTTTTGGACCAACCCAAATGACTTAAGCATATTAGCCTATGTAGAAAGAACAAGATCCGGGGGAGCTATTTTTTCATCCAGATTTACGAGTCCAGTTGGGGCAGAATTTGCTTACGCTCAAGCTGAGATATACAACGATAAGCATCCAGACTTGTATACCCAAAATTGGCGAGCTGTCTTAAGGCCAAGTACGTTACTTGAGTCCAATAAACGTAGTGAAGCGATTGCAGCTTCAAAAGATTTTGCTGAATTGCATGTTTTTTTGACAAGTTTCACTCAGCAACAACATGAATACCTTAATGCGCATTAAGTCTAAAAATTCGGGCATTGCTTCTGTTGAGGCTGTTTTTATTTTTCCTATAATACTGCTGTTATTTGCGATTTTACTACATGTTACAAAAGCAATGATGACGAATATTGATGTTATCAATGATGCAAGATTAACATCATGGCGAGAATCTATTGGGATTTTGGGGAAGCCGAGAATATTTAAGCCTATAGCAAAAAATGGCAACACGATAAATTCTAATGTTACTTACACTAACCCACCAAATTCAACCAGTTTAATTGATGATATGAGGAGGGCTGGTAGAAATAAATATAGTGAATCAAGCCAGTTGACTAAGGTGTTAGATGGACAACAACTAGGCATTATGGTGACAAAGTCGACAGTTGGCTACAGCACGAGTAGAGCTAAGCTAAATTGGACTTTTGATGTCGAAAAAAAATTTGCTTTAGTAGCGACTCCAATCTGGACAGTAGAAGATATTCCATATGGTTATGATCAATATCTCAAAGATACTTTGGATAGCAAATGTTTGTTTACTAAAATGTTTCCTAACGTACCTCCAAAACAGATGCCAATTTGCAAAAAAAGTTATTTCTAATGTCTGATTTTGTTAAACATATAAAATACTATACATGGGTTGTTATCTATAGTTTTTTATTAGCAAATAACGCTAATGCAGATGTGTATATGGATTTTACAAATACACTGCTGTCAACATCAGAGTTGCTGGGTGCTGATCAGAATCAGTCACGTGAGCGATACATTGTATTAAATGGTACGCCAATCACAACTCGTATCTATCAAGTAAACTTAAATCATCAAGATGCTATAAAGAAACTATCGATTGAGCTATTAAAGAATCATAATAAAAATATTCTTGAAGAGAAATATACATCGTCAACTCCTGCAGCAACAGTAACTGAGGACTGGTCAGTAATTTATGGTATAGATTTGAGCCAACTAGGAAAGGTGGTAACAGAAAAAGAATTATTGAATAATAATTACATCATGCTAGCAAAAAAAATATCATCGAATAAATCTATGGTGTTTGATCTTCAATTCAAGAGCGTGAAAGATATGAAAAATTTATTATTTACTATACATGAAGATGTGGGCTGTGATGAAAAATTAGCGATAGCACGTTACCCAGCTTCGCGGCGTAAATTTTGTTTAACTGAATTAACAAGTGAAAAAGTTATCTCTCAGGTCGTAATTTATGAAGGTCTAGGTAATCCTGCTACCCGTATTTCACATTACCAAAACCAGTTAGCTGATTTAAATTATCAGTTTGATGTGGTAGACAAACAATCATCAAATAAGTCAATTTTGTTTGCAGCTAATAAATATAGCAGCATTACTGTTTTTACCTATAAATCAAAAAATAAAGTTTTAGATGTTATCCAAAGTCAATTTTAAAGAAAAAGAATGCAAGGAAAGATATGAATAAAATATTATTAATTATTGGTTTGATGCTCGGGCTTATTACAGCCTGGTTGCTATACAGCTATACATCTAATTTGGAGCGTGCACAAGTTAGTGCACCGTTTATAAAGCTTAATTCTACTATTTCCTTGTCTACGGGTGACACGCTTGAGGAAAGTCATCTCGATTCTGTTCCATTGCCTGAAAAATTTTCATCTCTTGCAAGTTTTGCTATACCGGATACTGCAGATAATCGAAATTGGATTATTGGTAAACGAGTAAATAAAGATGTTAAAGCGGGTTCTTTGCTTCAATATGATTTCTTTTCTGATGAACCTGAGACAAGGTTTTCAGCAACAATTGAAGAGAAAAAACGCGCGATGACTATCCCAGTTAGTTCGAGCAGTGCTGTTTCATATTTTGTAGAGCCAGGTAGTCGAGTCGATCTAGTTGGTACGTTAAGATTAGATTTAACTAAAGATATTGAATTGCCAGTGCCGTTGAGCATGAGAGATTCTGTTGGTTCAGACTCTCAAACATTGCCACAACTAATATCTCGAAGCGTAACCAAAACTATTCTACAGAATGTAAAAGTTCTTGCGGTTGGCAGGGCTACTACACGAGGCAGTTATTTAGGTGTTGTTGAGGATGGTTATCGAATAATAACGATTGAAGTTACACCATACCAAGCAGAAAAATTAATATTTTCTACATCTAATTTATTAAGTGAGCTAATAATTTTGCTTAGAAATCCAACAGATACAGCTATTGAAGAGATCCCAGTGGTTAATTGGAAGGACTTAAATTAGGCTAATTATAGAAGATGGAGCTCTCAATTTTTAATACTCTGACGGGTGAGAAGAAAATTCACCCAATCTTGTCAAAAGAAATCCGCATTGGTCGTAATCCAGCTATGTTGGATGATGATGTATCAGATGACGAATTGAATGGTATTCAACAGATTAAACTTGCGAGCAAGATAGTTTCTAAACACCACTTAACATTACACCATGCAAACGAATCATGGTTGCTCAGACATTTGGGTACGAATGATACATTTATTAACGAGCAAGAAGTATCTCATGGTCAGTTGACGACTTTGACTAGTGATGATGAGGTAAAGTTTGGCGAATTTCTATTAAATCTTTCGCAACCGAAAGTTAGTCAGGAATTTGAAAGCCCAGAAGAAGAGGTAAAGTTACTCGAGCTAGAAAAATCAATCCACGAGCAGCTGTTGTCGGCCTTAGATTTGCGAAGAGGTGGTGCAAGCATCAATCTTGAAGATGGGGTGACAAAAAATAATATTCTTAGATTTTTAAATGACATTGTATCTAATCGTACAGAAGAACTTACTGAAAAAGATATTAAAAATATTGCACGTACTGCAATTTTAAGAAAATTAACACATGAAGTCACAGCTGTAGGAGGACGAACATCTAAAAGCTCGTGGGAGTATGCAATAGCATTTGACAGTTCTTCCTTGAATAAACAACTTCAAGATATGTTGAAATCGATAGAAAGCCGATTAGGTTTAGAGATGGATAAAAAATCTCTAGAACAAGATTGTAAAATTATAGATACAAAATTTGATGAGATTTATAAAAACTATGAGCTTGAATTTTCTCTAGGTGTTTATCGTGATATTGCTGAAAGCTTTATTAAGAAAAATATCCTCGATTTAATATTTGGTTTAGGGCCTCTTCAAGATCTTATGGAGATGGATAGTGTCTCTGAAATAATGGTGGTATCAAAAGATAAAATATTTATTGAAAAATTTGGTATTGTTGAAGACTCAAGGCGTAAATTTATATCTGATTCTTTACTGCTGGCAACAATTGAGAGAATTGTTTCACCAATCGGTAGAAGAATTGATAAAAGTTCACCTATGGTGGACGCGCATTTAGCAGATGGTTCGCGTGTAAATGCTATTATTCCACCATTAGCTCTAAAAGGTCCCTGTGTTACCATCCGTAAATTTTCACAGGTGCCGCTTACTATTAATGACTTAATCGGTTTTGGTGCTTTAACTGAGCAGGTTTCGAAATTTCTTCAAGCAAGTGTAGCAGGTGAAAAAAACTTAGTGATTTCAGGGGGTACGGGATCAGGAAAAACTACACTGTTGAATTGTGTTTCTGCATTTATACCTCGCAAAGATCGAATTGTTACTATCGAAGATACTGCAGAATTGCAGCTTAAGCAGGACCATGTTGTTTCACTAGAATCGCGACCTGCAAATATGGAAGGTAAAGGTGAAATTACAATTAGAGATTTAGTCAAAAATGCTTTGAGAATGCGTCCTGATCGTATAGTAGTGGGTGAGTGTAGAGGGGCTGAAGCTTTAGATATGCTACAAGCAATGAATACTGGTCATGATGGATCTATGACAACTGGCCATGCAAACTCACCTATTGACATGATGAGACGTTTAGAAGTTATGGTGTTAACAGGAACAGACATGCCTATTTCTGCTATTAGAGAACAAATAATTTCGGCTGTAGATCTTGTAGTGCAATTGAATAGATTATCTGATGGTAGTAGGAAGATTACACAGATTTCAGAAGTGATTGGTATTGATGAAAATACCGGTGAAATAATTACTGAAGATATTTTCAAGCTAAAACAAGCATCAGGTGCTTCAAGTCAAATTTATCATACGGGATATATACCTACATTTGTGCAGGACCTTCTAGACAAAGAAATAATGACATTGGATACATTTTTTTAAATGAGTATATTGATACCTGCTTTAGGATTTTTTGCTATTTTGCTTTTAGCTATTTCTATACCAAGTGCATTGGAATCATTGGCAACAATTTTAACTACTGTTGCAAAAGATAAAGCAGGTATTAATGCTGGATCTGCAGGCATGTTTGGGATTCATGCAGATAAATTACTCTATATCATTTTTATAGTAGCATGTATTGTTGGAATAATAGTCTGGTTTATAACTGGTAATGTAATTATCAGTTTACTATTTTTTGTGCTTACCTTTTATATACCAAAATTTATTCAGAGCTATAGCGATAGTAAACGTTTGGCAGAATTTGATGAACGCTTACCGGCTGCGTTGGATCAGATGAGCAGTTCTGCAAAAGCAGGTATGAGTTTAGCTCAAGTTATTGAAGAAGTAGGATTAAATTCACTACAACCAATAAACGAAGAATTTCTAGCTATTTACCAAGAGCACAAACTTGGTACAGACTTAAGTCAAAGTATAGTTAAAGCAAAGCATCGAATAAAAAGTAAATCTTTTTCACTAGTAGCATCCGCTTTGCTAGTTAATATCGAAAAAGGTGGTAATCTCCCAGACGCTTTGGAAACACTTTCAAACTCTCTTAAAGAAATTTGGAGGTTAGAGCAGAAGCTTATTACATCATCTGCGGAAGGTAGAAAGGCAATGTGGGTGATAAGTGCAGTACCTATTTTCATTGCCTTGTTGGTGTTTGCTTTGCAACCTGAATTGGCTGCTGCATTGACAGGTTCGCTACTGGGTTTGGCTGTACTGACTGCTGCAATCTTAACTTATGTATTAGGTTTATATTGGTTGAGAAACATTCTTAACCAGGAAATATAGAAATATTATGTATGCTCTACTCCCATTGCTTGGTGGTATTTCAATTGCATTAATTAGCTATTTTTTATTTTCAGTATTTTATAAATATGCAATAGATGTAGAAGTTAATGCTTTAAATGAAAACGTAATATCTGGAACTTTCATAGAGCCAATTGTTGCAAGACTATGTAAATTCAATCATTTTCTTCAGTTTGATGCTTTAGCCAGTTCAATTGATCGTAAATTAGTACTAGCTGGTAATCCAGGGAAAGGTCTTAGTGGTTTTGAATATATATCTATTGTTGAGTTAATAGCGACTGTTGTTTTTATTATATTTTTTGGTGCTATGTTTTTGCTTGAGCAATTATCATTAACTACTATTTTATTAGTAATTATAATTACAGTAATTGTGTCATGGGTATCATTTGAGTGGTTGAATAATCAGGTATCGTTTAGAAGAAAAGAGATTTCCAGGCTATTTCCTTATTTTTTAGACTTAAGTGTCATGACTATGGAGGCAGGTACAAGCTTTCTTGAAACAATTGATATTTATATACGTGATAACCCCAGCAATGCACTTTCAGAAGAACTTACTATGTTGTCATCCGAAATTAGTATGGGAAACACGTTTGATGAGGGATTAATAAATTTTGAACATAGAATCAGTGCTGAAGAGGTGCAAAACACACTTCGTGCGATTCGACAGGGTCAAAAAATGGGAACTCCAATGGCAAATGTTCTTCGTGATCAGGCAGATACAGTTCGTTTTAAACGATCACAAAATGCTGAGCGCGCGGCTGAAGAAATGAAAATTAAACTACAAGGTCCAGCTATGTTACTTATGGTGTCGGTTCTATTATTAATCTTGGGGCCTGCTTTAGTAGAAGTTTTAAACAGTGGTGTATTCTGATGGCAGCAATAAAAGTTATTAACCCTAATTTAGTGGCTCTATCTGGGCCCTTGAAAGGTAAAAAATTTGTCATAAAGAAAGAGATGTTAACTCTTGGTAATGCCAATGATTCAGATGTAAGTGTCCCTGGAGATAAAGTTTCTAGGAATCATGCAGTGATTGAAAAAGATCAATTTGGTGTATGGAATATCATCTCTAAAAGTGAAATTGGCATTTTAGTTAATAAAAGCCAACAGAAAGAGCAAGTTTGCAAATTGGTGATTTAATACAAATAGGTGAATTAACCTTATTAAAGTTTGATGGGAAACTATCCAAGTCGTCTTCAAAAATTTCAGATTCAAAACTTTATTCAGAAAGCAAGATAAAGATCAAAAAACCTATTTTATACTTGCTGGGTACTTACCTACTCTTGATGCTGAGTGTGGGGTTTTATCTTTCGATCGATAAAAATAAATATGTCGAGACGGGCCTATCAAGGGATTATTTGCAGGGAGTGCTCGAGTCTACTAAGGAGTATTTGAGCAGTAATATAGAAGGGAGTTCAACTAAGCCATCGGGTGTCATTTTAGATAAAAATAGAGATTATTCAGCTCATTATTACAATATTAAAAATTCTAAAAACCCAAATTTAAAGAATACGTATATCGATAATTTGATAAGTGAACTAGAAGATACATTCTTCAGGGCCTGGAGATTTGAACAAACAGGACAATTTCAAAGTGCATTGACGGAATATAATAATATTTTATATCTGGTGCCAGATAATGATGCTGTTACTACAAAAGTAGCAAATTGGCGAATCGATACAGTTAAAGAAAAAATAAATAAAAAATGAATAATGAATCAAAAAAGCTTGGTGATAGATATGTTATTGAAGAAACTAGAGTGGGCGGTTATTCTGTTGTATTTAAAGCTGTCGATGAAAAAATAAATCGTACAGTTGCAATCAAAACGCCGAATGAACTTGTTCTCAGTAGTGATGAAAATTTAAATAAATTTATAGAAGAAGCAAAGAAACTAGCAAAAATAAATCACCCAAATGTAATTGAAGTGCTGCACTTTTATGAGGTTGGAGAATTAGATGATAAATGCCATATTGTTATGGAGTGGGTTAGTAAGACATTAAGTGAGTGCATTAGTGAAAATGTTCTTACCTACGAGAATAAGTTATCGATTATTAATAAGGTATTGTTGGGAATTCAACATATACATAAACAAGATATAATTCATTCGGACCTTAAACCAGCTAATATCTTTGTTAGTGACGATTATTTAAACGTTAAAATTGGTGATCTAGGTATTGCAAGAAATATTGATGAAGATCATACCAGTATGGCGACTTTTAAATATGGCGCGCCAGAGCATTATCACACAGATGTAAATCTAGATTCTAGAGCTGATATTTATTCAGCCGGATTTATGTTTTATGAATTACTTGCAGGAGAAAAGAAGTTTAAAGAGCTCTTTTATGATATTTACTCTGATGATAACAATAAAAAACAAGATACTAGATGGCTTAATTGGCATTTAGATAAAAATAGAACGTTCCCTGCTTTGTCTGGCCTGGGGGTTGGGGTCAGTGATAAAATCAGTAATGTCATTGATAAAATGACCGCAAAGGATTTGTCAGAACGATATGAAAATATAACTGAAGTATTGCGTGATTTTGAGGGTATGGATCATCATGTCAGTGAGCATGAAATAACGCCAATTGAGATTGATGAATCTAAAAGCAATTTAAAATTATGGCTTAGTTTAGGTACTATATTATTCATATTTGTGGCTGCTGGATTGATCTTAGGACCTGCATACATTGGTGAATCAAACAAAAAAACTGAACCTTCTGTGTCAGTAGATGATGTGGTTGCTATCGCGAAACAGGCGAAAGAAGCTAAAGAAGCTGCGATAATTGCAGGAGCAGAAGAGCTGACAATTACTGAATATTTAAAAGGTAATGATTTATTTTCAAAAGCAAAAGTTGCATATGATAATGGTGAAAATGAAGAGCCTTTGTCATTATTTACACAGTCAAGAGATAAATATTTGAGATCTGAAAATCTTGCATATAAACATCGTTATAACGAAAAAATAAATGTTATCAACGATCTTGAATCAAAAGTGCAAGCGTATAAATTAGATTCAAGTATGCAGCCGCTTTCTAATGCAATGAGTCTTTTAAATAAAGCAAATATGCATTTTAAGAATGATCAGCTTAAAGAATCTGTTACTAATCTTGATGAAATAGCATCTTTGCTCAAAAAATCTTTGCATGTTATGCCTAGAACAATCACATCTGGCAGCACACAACAGCAAATAGAAGCAGCATTGGTGCTTTGCAAACAGTTTGATGATGCATGTAGCAGTGAATGGTATGAAAGTGAAGCGCTAAAAGAAGTAAAAGTGAGCCCGTTTGAAATAGATATACATGAGGTAACACGTGAACAATTTCAGAAATTTATTGAGGTCACGAAGTATAAAACTGATGCAGAAAAAAATGGCTATTCATACGCTTGGAACGGTACTGAATCAGTTAAAGAAGCAGGTTTGAATTGGTTTACAGATAATGAAAGTTTAGATAAAAATCTACCTGTAACGCATATGAGTTTTAATGATGCACAAAAATATTGTCAATGGAATAATGCTCGATTACCCACTGAGGCTGAATGGGAATATGCAGCTAAAGGAATAAGTGGGAATGTTTTTCCTTGGGGTAACGAGTGGGATGCAAACAAAATTTATTGGTCTCATGAAGGGAGTGGAAAGGTCCGACTGCAAAAAGTTAAAAACTATCAAGCTTC
This sequence comes from uncultured Thiotrichales bacterium, assembly GCA_964486815.1. GTDB lineage: Bacteria > Pseudomonadota > Gammaproteobacteria > UBA4575 > UBA4575 > JABDMD01. Next base: position 53,344 of record CAZAOO010000017.1, on the reverse strand, counting down.
TGTTTCAGGATCTAAAGGATATGATTTCTCAGGTAGCGTATGGGAATGGGTAACGAAAGATGGAAATCCAGATGCTGGATTGCTTAAGGGTGGTTCGTTTTTGGAGACTAACCCAGCAAACTTACGCATTTCGACTCAAAGAATCAATGACTTAAGTGTATCAAATAATGATGATGGGTTTCGTTGTATAAGATCAGCACAACAATGGCCTGAGAGCTATAATTAACCAAGAAAGCGAAGTTAATAAATGAATATACGAAATCTGTTGATATTTTTTTGTCTCTTTTTGCATCCAGCATGTCTATTTGCTAATGAGCGTATTGCATTAGTTATTGGTAATACAGATTATGAGATTTCACCTTTAAGAACAGCAGTGAATGATGCTACTGAAATGGCTAAAGCTTTATCAGAGACAGGTTTTCAAGTCAGTCTTAAACTTAATACTAGTCAGCCAGAAATGGAAGCTGCCGTACAAGAGTTTGGGCAATCAATACAAGCTGGTGCAATCGGTTTGTTCTATTATGCGGGTCATGCTGTACAACATCGTGGCGAGAACTATTTAATTCCTATTAATGCAATCTCATCAATTTCAGCGCCAGAGCATTTGCGCTATAAAACGGTCCCACTAGGGTATATTTTGGGAGTGGTTAATCAATCAGCTAGTGATTTGAATGTAGTAATACTTGATTCATGCCGCAATTCTCCATTTAAATCATTTTCGCGAGATTTGACACGTGGCATAACTCGTATGCCCAGCTCTGAAGGCACTTTAATTGCTTACTCGACTGCACCTGGAAAAGTTGCATTAGATGGCGATGGAGATGATATACATAGCCCGTATACCAAACATCTATTGAAACATATCAAAAAACCTGGGCTAACCATTGAACAGGTACTAAAAAAAGTGCGTGCAAGTGTAAAGAAGGAAACAAATGGCCAGCAAACACCTTGGTATGAGGCGTCGATAGATGGGGATTTCTATTTTATAGAAGGTAAAAAGAAAGGGATAGCAGACAATGAACCACGTAAAGTTATAAAGGTTGTAACTGTGGATCCAAAAGAAACTATAAACATACCTAGGCAAGAAAAACAAGAAGCCAAGAAAAAAATTATTTCATCTGTAAAAGAATTTGCATATTTAGATCTTGATAGTGTTAAAAAAGGTAAGCGTTTAAGTGTGTCACAAGTTAGAGAGCTGGTTTCAGGAAATACACTATCACCAACAACAGGAGCATACAAAGGTGCAAAGATATATCTTCACACTGATGGTAGGGCTTATTATTATAAAAAAACTTCGGACGGGAAGGTAACTGAAGGTGTAAGCTCATGGGTATTCAGCGGTTCTAGAATATGCTCTGACTTACATCCGCTTGGAACCAACGCTGATTTATCTGAAAGAGAAGTATGTTATCGTTTTTATAAACATGAAGAACAAGAATTTAAATTAAAGATTGTCCATATTAAATTATCTAGTCATTGGGAAAAACAACCTATAGGTAAATCTTTTCAAACTAAAATTATAAAAGGTCGCCAGCTTCAATAAGTATTCAAATTTTAATGCTTATAAGGCAAGCTAGTCTCTAATTAGGTTTGAGTTAATCTCTATTAGGGAAATAATCTATGTGTGGTCGTTTTTTCTTGGACTCTGTTCCAAGATCGATTGTTGAAGCATTGATTGATGCAGAAATTGTATTTATAGCACGTAAGCAGATTTATCCCACCAACGAAGTAGCGGTTGCAATTCATACGGATAACGGCAATGAGTTTGCGCAAATGAAGTGGGGGTGGGAGCGGTCATTTAGTAAGCAACCGCTTATTAATACCCGTAGTGCCGAAGCATGGGACAAGAAAACCTGGAGTAAGACGATGCGCAAGAATCGCTGCATAATCCCCGCGAGCGGATTTTTTGAGTGGGATCAGAACCAACCTAAAGGTAAGCGAGATCGCTATAAAATCAGTCCTGCAAAAGCTGATGGTTTTGCTTTTGGTGGGTTGTATGAAGTCAACTATCAAACAGGTGAGATGTTTATGTCCATTCTCACTACAGCACCCAATAAAAAAATGGCTAAGATACATCACAGAATGCCAGTAATGCTTGAACAAGACGAGTTTATTGATTGGTTTGATTCAGAAGATCATGAAGAGGTAATGCAGATGATGCGTCCTGCTAAAGACGATGGGATTGATGTAAGATTAGATGCATGACTTACGACCACGACCCTAAAACATTTGACTTGCGACAGCGACTCCAGGCTTCTGAAGAACGTGTGGGAACCTATCAAGGTCTTTACACAGCGAGCGTAAATAAAATACGTGCGCTTGAATCACGAGTAGGCAGGTTAAAGCTTGCTCAACGTAGAGCACATATACCGTTTAAAGGTAGTATCGAATAACGCTAACCAGTTTGTGGGAACTGTCATTGATCCAATGATGACATGATTTTGCCGATTTATTTTCATCCGAGGTAATGTCTGTTTCATGTCAGTAATATATATCCCTTAGCTAGTAGAATGCATTAATGTTATGACAGTTGCGCAGAGATAATGCAAAAGCGCTTCTTGAATACTATAAATAGATGATGGATTTATAATGGGTTGAGGTTATGAAGATAATTATATTAATTTTGTTATTCGTCTGTGGAGCTGCTGTAGCAGAAAATTTAGAGGTTGAGCTGCACCTCACTTCATATCATTTTGATGATGATGGCTATGAAGAAGATAATTATGGTTTAGGGCTGTCATATTATTTTAAACAACGATGGTCGGTTACCGGTGGTGGTTTTAATAACTCCTACGATGATGTCTCATTCTATGTTGGTGTGGCGTATGGCTATGATTTATGTCCATCGAATGTGTTTGCTTGCACGATCGGTGCCATTGGCGGGATCGTAACGGGTTATGGCGATAACATAGACAACGCCGGCGAGCTTTGGCCTATTATTCTTCCTGAATTTAGGCTGGGTTATCAAGACTATTTCATTAAGTCACGATTTATACCTGATGTAGGAGAAAACTCTAGTGCTGTTTTCACTTTTTCTGTGGGCCGCAAGTTTTGAGTATTTTAGTTTAAATACTTGAGCACAATAAAGCTCTGGGCAACCTTCCAGGACACCAAATTTAGCAAATGGTATCGATAATTTGTTAAATTATGAAAAAGATAGAAATAAGTGTAATGAAAGCTCCTGCTATTGGGTCTATTTATGATCGTCATAAATAATTCTTGGAGAAAACATGCGAAAACTCATATTTTTAATTATCCCTATACTACTCACTGCTCTACCATTTGTATCACATAGTGAAGAAGATTCCTCCATTGTTAAGCCAGCTATTTATGGAGTGCTTTTTTATGCTGACTGGTGTGGTAGTTGTAAGACGCTAGACCCTAAAATCACCCAGGCTAGGGAAGAAGCAAAGCTGGATACTCAAGAAATTTTGTTCGTAACCCTAGATCTGACCGATGATATTACAAAACATCAGGCTGCATTTATGGCGGTTACATTGGGAATAACAGATGTTTATCATGCTAATGCCGGTAAGACTGGATTTATGCTCTTGCTAGATGCTGATTCAGGCCAAAAACTTGCACAACTTACGAATAAGTATGAATCTGCTGAGATTGCAGTAAAAATTCAAGAAAGTATTAAAGCTGCAAAATCATAAGTATTAACCATAGTTATCTGCAGTGTTTATTGGCTGATATTGATAAATACTGCAGACTTCATCTATAGTGGATTGATATCGATCTAATCATTAGCCCTTGCTGCTAGCCCAGATCGAATAAAAATTAAATAATTGTGGAAATTCACTTATCTCAGGTGAATGAAGTGCTCGGAATGAAAGTTATCGACGGGCTTTTTGTCGCTAAAAAGCGTAAACTATAGTTCAATTCATATCGTTTCTATTGAGTCTGCCGGTAATCGTACCTTCATCCTCTTCGACGCTTATTCGAATTTTAAGCAAGTTACGGTCGGTAAAATTAAACATACTTTCAAGCAATAAACTATGACAGATGAAGTTCCAGTTCCAGTTCCAGTTCCAGTAGTTCGAAAACTATACGAGATCAAATCAATTCTGAAAACTGACGCACCATTAGGTGCAGATGGAACGGATTGGTACCGATATGAAATAGCGCATGGCACAAACAGCATTAACGGTTATACACAAGGCAGCCTTGAAGAAGTGACTGAGGCGATGGAAGAAAATGTTGTGCTACTAAATGAACGCCAGTTTGGTAAACGTGCAATTGCAACAAAGAAAAAATCTGATGATATAGTTAAAGAAAATAAAGACGAAGCTAAAAAAGCATAGAGCAATTGTCAAAATATAAAATCAAATAAGTAATACAACTTAATATTTATGACTTGTTAGTTACCTAGGGATAAATTAAAAAGATTATTGCTTATCTATCAGGTAATTGCTTTAAATATTTGATCACGCACCTTGTCAATCGTTTTTGAACTGTAGCTTCGCTATCATCATTGTGTTGAATTAAGCCTTCACACTTACCTTATTATTTGTTGTTCTCTAAACATCTGCGGCTCTAAATGATGTTTGTTCAACAGTTTATAAAATTCTGAACGATTACGTTTTGCCAATCGTGCCGCCTATGCAATGTTACCACCACTGATTTGTAGGATATTGACAAGATAATCTAACTCAAAGCGTTCGCGCGACTCAACAAATGAAAGTAATTTGTGATGTTGCTGGTTAAGTGCCCGCTTGACCAAACTTACAGGAATAATCGGGCTTGATGTAAGTACAACACATTGTTCAACTACGTTTTTAAGCTGCCTCACATTACCAGGCCAGGGTGCTGAAACCAGTATTTCCATAGCATTGCTAGCAAAACTGGTTATTTCAATATCATCACCTCTAACATCACGCGAACAAGCTGATAAGAAATGATTTGTTAACATCGGGATATCTTCGGGACGTTCGGTTAAGGTGGGTATTTTTAAGGTGACTACATTTAGACGATAGTATAAATCTTCACGGAATGTGCCATTTACGACTGACTTTTCTAGATCATGGTGAGTTGCAGAGATTACACGTACATCGATCGCTCGGTTTTGTGTCGAGCCAACCGGTCGTATTTCGCGTTCTTGAAAAGTGCGCAATAGCTTGGCCTGGAAGGCAAGAGGCATGTCACCTATTTCATCAAGCATCAATGTTCCCTTATTGGCAGCTTCAAGTAGACCAGTACGACTTTCATTTGCACCGGTAAATGAGCCTTTTTGATGCCCGAATAATTCAGATTCTAATAACGCTTCTGGTATTGCAGTGCAATTAACGGCAATAAATGGTTTGTTATTACGTTTACTTGCTTTATGAATCGCATGTGCAATCAGTTCCTCGCCAGTGCCACTATCGCCTTGTATTAAAATACTGCTTTCACTTTTTGCGAGTAAATGTGCATCATGCAGCATAGTATTCATTTTAGTGCTATGAGTAATAATCTCTGCTCACCAGTGATCTTTATTTTGATTTTCTTGGTAATTAAAATTTTGGCTGGATACTTTGATCGCATTCCATGTGGTTTTAGTTAGTTCATCGCTATTGTAAGGTTTTGTGAGGTATGCAAAAACGCCTTGGCGTGTTGCATCTATAGCATCAGGAATTGTGCCATGTGCAGTAAGAATGATTACCGGTAAACCTGGTTGTTGTGTATGGATAATCTCGAATAATGCCAAGCCATCCATTCCAGGCATACACATATCGGTTATCACCACATGTGGCTTAAACACGGGAATATATCCTAATGCTTTTTTAGCGTGATCTGCGGTTTGTACTATAAAACCTGCGCGTGTCAGACGTATTTCTAATAGCTTTAGTAACGTGCTGTCGTCATCAACAACTAATATTTTATTTGCATTTATAGTCATAATTAAAGATTATTGTTATTTAACGTTTCACGTTCATTGATATTTTCTTCAAGTTCGGTTAACGCATCCAGTTGGTCTTGTAGTTTTCTACGAACCTTTCGCTCTTCATTTAGTTCTTTTTTAACTTGGCTAAGCTCATTTTCATATTCAATTAATGATTGCTCAATGTGTTTGACTTTTTCTTCACAAGATAATTTAGAGACTTTCTCAGCATAATCAGCATTAAGTGGATTCAGTACAAATAGTATTGCAACTATTAATAAAATTTTACTATGGAAGTTATTAGTTATGTTTTTCATTTTAGTCTTTTAACGTACTATATTAAGTGGTAAGTGAACGCGTAAAAGTGCCCCTAGTTGTCCATTTATTATTTCTATTCTTCCTTGGTGAGCTTCTATATGCTCTTTAACTATTGTCAGGCCAAGACCTGTACCCTTGACGGGTCCAGACTCTATTGCTTTGCCACGATATAAAGGTTTAAAAACATGCGCTTGATCTTCAAGATTGATGCCTGGACCTGAATTTTCAATGTCTAATACCAATTGATTAAAATTTTTGGATGAATTCACATGAATTTCACCTGCGTTAGGAGCATAGCGGACTGCATTAGATATTAAGTTATTTAAAACTACTCTAAGTCGTTCATAATCGTCATGCAGCGTTATATTATCCAGATGGGTTGATAATTTTATTTTCTTTTTTGATAATGCGAATGAATAATCTTTAATTACTGTCTAAATTAGATTTGGGAGGTAAATAGAATTTTTACTTAATGGTTTAACCAAGTTTTCGTTTCTGCCAAATTGTAATAAGTCTTCGATAAGTATCTGTAACTTCAAACTACTTTTGTGAATGATTTGGATAATTTCCTGATCTTCTGTGTAGCGAGTTCATCTTGTTCATTTAAGAGCTCAGCAGCTTCACGTATCGCGGTAAGCGGTGTTTTTAGCTCATGAGAGATATGCCGTAAAAAGTTAATTTTCTGATTTTCAAGATTACAGATGCGTTTGCGTAACCAATCTAGTCGTACACCTAGTTCTGTAAGGTCATTAGGGCCATCTATTTGAATTGGTTTAGTAAATTCTCCAGCTCCAAAATCACGAATTGCATCATCTAATTTTTTTATAGATCGGGTGATAAGTAATGCAAATATAACTGCTAGTATAATTGAGATAGGTATTGCGGCTGCAGCCAGTATAAGCAGGAGTTGTTGTAAGTTTTGTGCTGCCATAATAGCATTATTTGCTTCGAGCTGAATTAACTCGCGACTTTGAATAAGAATATTATTTACTTTGTTGTTTAATATTATATATTTTGCATTTAATTCTGGGTCTGTTTTTTCTTGTTTTTGTGCATTAATACCCAAACGCTTATGGATATCTTGTTCGTAAGTAATTAGTTCGCTAAGGTTATTTTGTAGTTCAGGGCCAAGTTTTAATATGCGCAGTTGCTTGGCAGAATAATGAAATTCATCACGGCGAAATAGATAAGTATCATAAAAGCTCTTTTCACCAATCACATAGAACTGCACTAGACTTCTTTCCATCGTGGTTGCGTGTTCAGAAAGTGCATGACTTTGTTGTGAAGCCATTTCAGCATTAAAAACTGCATTTTGATTACGTTTGGCAAGCTGGTCTACTTGTATTACAGCAGTTACTACAACAGCAATAAGAGGGATAAACACCAAAGTGAAGCCGGCAATGATTAGCTGCAGAATGGAACGTGATTTCATAATGAATCAATATAAGAGTTATTAATTATTTCTATTTATAAGAGATCCATTCTTATTAATATGAAACAATATTGTTTAAATATTCAAATAATTTACTAAATAAATCGTTTTTGTATATTTAATTTTATTTAGAGACACAGTGCATTAGCTATCTAATCATATACTTATCATATTTAACTATTATTGTGTCGTTGAATAACAACACAATAATTAAACGGTAGTTAGTGAAGAGTTTACTTACTGGCATAGAATAGTAGTTTTCGTAACCGGCATGCTTTTTGCAACTGTATATATCGTAAGGAAAGTTTTTGTGATTATTTCTTTACATAAATTAAAACTACAGGAGAAGTCTTATGAAATTTATAACAGTATTATTTGGAGCGACACTTGCTTCAATGCTATTAATCTTCAATATTGCTAGTGCTGGTGAGACACCAGACATGGCTGCTATTGATACCGATCAAAACGGTATGATCAACAGTGAAGAAGCTTCGCAAGTATCAGACTTGGCAAGTATTTTTTCTGGTGCCGATCTTGATCAAGATGGTCAGCTCAGCTCTGAGGAATATGATAGAGCAAAGCGTCATTTAGACAGTAAAGATACTGAAGAAGCAGAGTAGTAGCAGGAGTAAAGGTAGCGTGCATTGTGCGCTCCGTGCGCTACCTTTTTAGCATTCTTTTTAATAGAAGCGGTTAACAGGTGAGGAAATTAAGTTCGAACTAACATTGTAAATATTCGATTGTATAAGTACTTGGTTTATTCTTGGTTTATTCCTGGATTATGTGTTTATACTAGGTTGAATGACATCGATTGAATTAAGCAACATTCTTAAAGACCTAGCAGATCCTAAATATGCTACCCACTCCCAGCGATTCTTTAAGACTGGAAAAGGTGAATATGGTGAGGGGGATGAATTTCTGGGTATTCGTGTACCTGTACTTAGGAAATGCGCAAAACAGTTTGGCGATATTTCGCTGACCGAAACAAAAAAACTTTTAAGCTCTAATTTCCATGAAGAAAGGTTGTGTGCATTATTTATATTGGTCGATAAATATGCATCGAGCAAGCATGAAAAATCAATTATTTATAAGCTATACCTGGATAATACTAGGTATATTAATAGTTGGGATTTAGTGGATTCATCAGCCTATAAAATAGTCGGCGCATATTTAGATAAAAAGAATAAGAGTCCGCTGTATAAACTTTCAAAATCAAAAAACCTATGGGAAAGACGCATTTCTATTATCGCCACTCTATATTTTATTAAGAATAGGGAATTTGAGGATGTACTAGCAATATCAAAAGTGTTGTTGCATGATAAAGAGGAGTTAATACACAAAGCAGTAGGCTGGATGTTAAGAGAGGTAGGCAAACAAGATATTGAGGTTGAAAAAATATTTTTATTAAGCTGCTATAACAAAATGCCGCGTATGATGTTGCGCTATGCGATAGAGAAGTTTCCAGAGCTTGAGCGTAAGAAATATCTGCAAGGTAAAGTTTAGACCATTGTGGAAAAAAGTATCGTTAATTATTTAAATCGTATGAGTTGTATTGAATATGGATATTAAATCACTTATTCGAGATATACATGATTTTCCGAAACCGGGAATTGTATATCGAGACATTACAACGTTGTTGCAAAACTCAGAAGGACTCAATTATGTGATTGATCATTTTAGTGAGTTATTTTCTGAACAGAAAATAGATTATGTAATAGGTATAGAATCACGCGGATTTATTTTTGGCGCTCCAATTGCCTATAAGCTTGGTGCCGGGTTTGTGCCGGTACGTAAAGCAGGTAAGTTGCCTGCAAAAATACATGCTATTGAATACGAACTTGAATATGGTACCGATAGGTTGGAGATTCATCAGGACGCAATACTACCTGAAAGCAGAATATTAATTGTAGATGACTTGATTGCTACGGGTGGAACGGCTGCTGCAACGGCAGAGTTGATTAAAAGATTAGGCTGCACCTTAATTGGTTTCGCATTCATAATTGAGTTGCTAGCTTTAGAGGGTAGATTAAAACTACCAAATGCACCGGTTCAGTCGATGGTGACCTACTAATAATCACTAACAATATATTAAGTTTTAATCTTGCATATTAGTTAGATTTATAGACTAGTGATAGTGCCATTCTTTACGTATTTAAAATAATAATAATTAATACGCATTATATCTAAATGTAAAATAGTCACATAAAAGTGATGTTTTAATTTGTGGAGTTTAGTATTAGAAAGTAAAATGTAGGGTACTTGCATAAGCTTAATAGTGAGAGAGGATATTAGTTATGAATGCACTTAATTTTGAGCATAAAGTACATGAATTTTTCGAACACCTTAAAGTTAATTGGGCAGAATCGTTGATCCTTGCCATATTTTTTATTGCTTTGATGTGCTTGGTGTTAAGTTCATCTGTTAGCTACGGTTAATTGTCGGTTTAAAAATTCCGTCATTCTCGTACTTGTAAGATAGCCTGCCTGTAGAACGATCGGCTAGTTGTATCTAGCCATATAATTTTGCGTATGAGCAAAATTTGATCAACAAGATTTGATCAATTAGTCCTCTTGTTAGAGGAATCTCTAAAACATGATATAAATCATGTATGAGCACTATTATTTCTGTTTCTAACCTATCCAAAGTTTATGAAGGCGGATATCAGGCATTGAAAGATATCAATCTTGATATTAAGTCTGGTGAAATTCTTGCGTTACTCGGTCCTAATGGCGCAGGTAAAACTACTTTAATCTCTATTATTTGCGGTATTGTAAATGCCAGTGCTGGCTCGGTAACGGTTGACGGGCATGATATCGTTAAGGATTACCGCATTACTCGCAGTATGATTGGCTTAGTGCCACAAGAGCTAACATTAAGTATGTTTGTGAGTGTTTGGGATACCATTTGTTTTAGTCGTGGTTTATTTGGCAAAAAGCCAGATCCTGCATATCTCGAAAAACTGCTAAAAGATCTATCGCTTTGGAATAAAAAAGATAATGATATTTTGACATTATCGGGTGGTATGAAGCGTCGCGTATTAATTGCAAAAGCTTTATCGCATGAACCTTCCATATTATTTTTAGATGAACCTACGGCTGGGGTAGATGTTGAGCTGCGTAAAGATATGTGGGCATTGGTTAATAAATTACGGCAATCAGGTGTCACTATTATTTTAACTACTCACTATATTGAAGAAGCTGAAAAAATTGCTGATAGAGTAGGAGTTATAAATGAAGGCGAGTTAATTGTAGTTGACGATAAAGAGGCGTTGAAGCATAAATTGGGTAAGCGCCAAATGATGATTGAGTTAGAACAAGCGATAGACACAATACCTGAGTCATTGTGGACCTGGTCTTTAGAATTGTCTGCTGGAGGTAATCGCCTCACTTATACCTATGATAGTCATAGTAAACATACAGGCATAGCTGAATTACTGCGAGCAGTAGATAAAAGTGGTTTGTTGTTGAAAGATGTAAATACTTCGCAAAGTTCCTTAGAGGATATATTTGTTAGTTTGGTTAAAGCACCTAATGGGACAAGTGAGTGAACACACAAGCTGTTAAGGTAATTTATAAATACGAGATGCTGCGAGCGTGGGACACGATTCTGCAGAGTTTCGCATCACCTGTAATTTCTACTGTGCTGTATTTTGTTGTATTTGGTTCAGCCATAGGGAGTCGTATAGAGAGTATTGCTGGTATCTCGTATGGTGCATTTATTGTGCCTGGTTTAATGATGCTGGCATTGCTTACACAAAGTGTTTCTAATGCTTCATTTGGTATTTATTTCCCGCGCTTTACTGGAACCATGTATGAAACTCTGTCTGCACCTATTTCTTTTATCGAAATCGTGCTTGGATATGTGGGGGCCGCTGCGACTAAATCTTTTATAATTGGTTTGATTATTCTAGCGACTGCCGGATTTTTTGTAGAATTGAAAATTGCACATCCGTTCTGGATGCTAGGTTTTTTAGTACTGACATGCATTTCGTTTAGCTTGCTTGGTTTTATTATTGGCCTATGGGCAGAGAGCTTTGAGCAATTACAGCTAATTCCTTTGCTGGTTATTACTCCACTTGTATTTTTGGGAGGTAGTTTTTATACCATTGATATGCTGCCACCCATCTGGCAAACAGCTAGTCTATTTAATCCGGTAGTCTATTTGGTAAGTGGATTTCGTTGGAGTTTTTACGAAGTCTCTGATGTGAGTGTTGAGGTTAGTTTGCTAATGGTATTGCTATTTGCAACGGTCTGTTTAGCCATTGTTTGGTGGATGTTTAAGACAGGCTATCGTCTCAAGCGTTAAGCGATTTCCTGTCGTTATGGAAACACAAATGCCATGATCAATGCATACAAGACGATGACTACTCCAACAACTAGCGCAATCATATCAAACTTCTTATATTCATATGAATCCATTACGATTATCCCTGTTTGATTGAATGGGTCTATCAACGTACACGGAATTTAACGAACAAAGTATTTAATTTTCTTAATTAGGTACAACAAATTAATTTATTTGAAAATGACGCTATAAAATTAATGCTGCGTATTTTTGTTACAATGGTTCGAAATTCAATTTTTGCTGTTTTTAATTTGAATATCCTGGTGGCGCAGCTAGCTATTTGTGGATTTGCGGCATCACCAATAAAAAGGGTACAATAACTAAGGTTATTATTTTTACCAGGCAGGTGGGTTACTATGAAAAAATTCTATATATCTCTGATTGCATCTCTATTTGTTGTCTCGACGTGGGCCGTGGCTGAGGATGCTGAGCTTCTTGATACGTATTTACAGGATTTGCCGAGTTCAAATGCCTCGCAATCTCTGGATTCTGGGATGTTCGTAGGAAAACCTGTTGATGTGGTAGTTGATGAAAATGGACAAACTCACGAGATCGTTAGACCGCAAGCTGTGGAATATCGCCGTATTGAGACTGCTGATGGCACCGAGCTCTATGAAGAGGTGCCTGGTCAAGCGGCTACTCCTGCTACGGTTGTACATTCTGAAGCTGAAGTGATGACAACTTCCAAAACTAACTCAGGTGTTATAACGAATAATCAAATACCGGGTCAGGGTGGGCAAGATTTAGAAATCATTACTCTGGAGCCTGATGATGGTGAATTCGTAGTTATCGAGGCGGAAGAAAGCCAAATTAACCAGACTAACAATGCTAGGCAAACTACTGCTGCTACCAGTCAAGCTTTAGTTTTGGGTCAACCATTTTGTCAACAGAATCCAAATGCAAGAGAGTGTCTGTTATCAGGATATTTAAGCTTATGCGAAAAAGACCCGCAGTCTACTGATTGTAAAAGTCAGTTGAATAAGTTTGATGACTTTTGCGAGACTTTCCCTAATGCATATAAGTGTAAGAAAGCTAAAATAGCTGCCAGTTGCCAAGAGAATCCATCTAATGGAGCCTGTAAGACTTTTACTCAGAGATATTGTCAAAAATATCCAAAAGCAATTTTTTGCAACTATAATTAAATACACTAATAAGAAATAACTCTCTACTTGTTTTAGGCTTAGAATTAATCGGAGGTGAAGGTGTTTCTGTTAATCGGCTAATTTTGTCGCTTAATCCAGGGAGGGGCTTAAAGAATGCCATATATGCGGTAACGTAAGGCCTCATATATACTCAAATGGAGTTGAGTGATGGCAGCTACTGTGTCTCTACCTACGGATGATAAATCGCTATTAATGCGCAATTTTTTAAAGAGAATTGTTAATAACGATCAACGAGCTAAGCAAATATTCAGGCTTTATTTCGATCGCAAAGAAATTTCTGAAGCTCAATTTTATAAAGCCATTTCTAGCTAGTTTAATTCAGTTTCTGCATTTCGTATGCCTTATGCCTTTTGGTACGTATTACTGCTCTGCAATATTCTCTAAAATCCACTTTTAAATCTCTTTAGATCATATTTGATTATAGGTTGAGATTATTCTCTAACTTATTGGTTTACTTTATCCTGTTTTAGGGCGATTCATAAAATTTAAGGCATAAATGGATATTCAGTTCGTACCGGGTCAAAGGTGGGTTAGTAACACAGAGTCTGAATTAGGACTTGGTATTGTCATAGATACTGCAAATCGTCGAGTAACCGTAAGTTTTCCAGCTGTAGGTGAAAGGAGGATGTATGCAATAAGTAATGCCCCTCTAAATCGTGTTCATTACACAGTAGGTGAGAAAGTCAGTAATTCTGAAGGCGTCAGCATTACCATTTCTGAAGTGATCGAGCAGGGTGGCTACTTAATCTACCAAGGTCTTGATGAAAAAGGTGAGCTGCATGAGCTTGAGGAAATTGATCTTGAAAGTTTTGTGCAGTTTAATCGTCCACAAGATCGCTTATTCGCTGGTCAGGTTGATAAGGTTAAAAACTTTTCATTACGAGTAGAAACGCTACATCATCAGCACCGTCTACAAAAATCTCCAAGTTATGGCCTATTAGGTCCACGTGTACAGTTGCTTCCGCATCAGCTATATATTGCCTCACAAGTCGCCAAGCGATATGCACCTAGAGTGTTACTAGCAGACGAAGTAGGACTTGGAAAAACGATTGAAGCGGGTTTGATCCTTCATCAGCAACTTATTACCGGTGCTGCTAATCGTGTTCTGATTGTTGTGCCTGATAGTTTGGTACATCAATGGTTAGTGGAGATGTCACGTCGCTTTAACATACAGTTCACAATATTGGATGAAGAACGATGTCAAGCCTTAGATGAGGCTGAGCCTGGCAACCCGTTTGATACAGCTCAATGTGTATTATGTGCATTATCGTTTTTAACGGAAAACAAAGAACGCTTCATGCAATCCATGTCAGTTGAATGGGATTTGTTGATCGTTGATGAAGCACATCATTTGACATGGTCTGAAGACAGTGTAAGCGATGCGTATAGGTGTATAGAAGGTTTGGCAAGAAATGTTGCAGGCTTGCTACTATTAACTGCAACACCTGAGCAACTGGGTGTAGATGGCCATTTTGCAAGATTACGTCTATTGGATCCTGATCGATATTACGACCTAGAAAAATACCGTTTAGAAGAGAAAAGTTATCAGCCAGTAAATGATTTAGTACAAAAGCTGCTTGCTGATGATGCATCTGAAAAATTGCGCAAAGATGCAAATTTATTGAATGAGGTCTCTATGTTGTTAGGTGACGAAGTGACTGCTAATTTCAAAGCAGCGCTACAAAACCCTAATCATTCACCTAGGAAAGCAATTGATGATTTGATTCAAACGATATTGGATAGACATGGAACCGGGCGTGTTCTATTTAGAAATACGCGTGATGCAGTAGAAGGATTCCCGCAACGCAAGCTGCATAAATACTTATTAGAAACTTCACAAGATCTATCTGGCCTATTAGCAGCAAGTGAAGAACAATCAATAGAAAATCAAGTCTTATTCTATCTGCGTCCTGAAGCCTTGATTGGCGAAAACTGGCTTAAACTAGATGCTCGAGTGGAATGGTTGGCAAATTGGCTGCTCGAAAACCGTAATGAAAAAATATTGGTAATATGTGCTTTAGCAAAAACAGCGAGCCACTTAGAAGAATTCTTAAATCAACAGCATGCAATTCGTTCTGCAGTATTTCATGAAGGCCTCGACCTCATCGCAAGAGATCGTGCTGCAGCATACTTCTCGGATGAAGACGAAGGGGCTCAAGTTCTCATCTGTTCCGAGATCGGAAGTGAAGGTCGAAATTTTCAGTTTGCACATCACCTGATTTTATTTGACTTGCCATTAAATGCCGACTTACTAGAGCAACGAATTGGTCGTTTAGATCGAATTGGCCAAATACATACTGTGCAGATACACGTTCCATATTATAAAGATGGTGCACAAGATAAATTGCTGCGCTGGTATGATGAAGGGCTGAATGCTTTTCGTCAGGTTTGTTCAATTGGTCAAGCGGTTTACCATCTTTATTCTAAGCGGCTGCAGGCATCTTTATTGAGCCAAAAAGAAAGTGAAGAGTTTGAGGTGTTAGTGCAAGAAACTCGAGCTAAAACTGAGGAAATGCAGCAAGCTTTACAGCAAGGTAGAGATCGTTTGTTAGAACTTAATTCTTGCAATCCTGTTCAAGCCGCTGAAGTAGTAGAGGATATATTAAGCTCTACAAATCAACTGGAATTGGCAGATTATATGGAGCGGGTGTGCGATCAGTTTGGGGTTGATCAGCAATATCATAGTTTGCATAGTGTTGTGTTACAGCCGGGTGATCATATGCATGAGCATAGTTTTCCCGGATTATCTGAGGATGGGCTAACCGCAACCTATGATCGAACTAAAGCCCTGGTTCGTGAGGACATGCAGTTTCATACCTGGGAACATCCTATGGTTGTTGGCAGCATGGATATGATTCTCTCTGGTGAGTTTGGCAATGTGACGTTATGTACAGTTAAATTGCAGGCGCTCAAACCTAGCACTGTGTTGCTGGAGTGTATTTTCACTATTCAATGTGCTGCACCTAAAATCTTGAGGTTGGATAATTATTTCTCAAAAGCAGTTATTCGAGTGCTAATAGATCATAATCATAATGACTTAGGTAATGTGCTCACTTCAGATCATATGGATCATATGGCTGAACGTGTTAAGAAAAATGTTGCTCAAAGTATTATTAAACATACTCGTACTCAAATTACTGAATTGATTGAACATGCAAATGGAATTGCAGAAATAGAGATGGCGGAAATTATCAAACAGGCTTCTGAAACCATGAAAAATAAACAAGCTGCTGAATTAGAACGTTTGGTTTCTTTGTCTAAGGTTAATCCTAATATTCGTAAAGAAGAAATAGATTATTTAGAAGCAACAACTGCTCAGGTTGAAGAATTTATGCAGCATGCGCAATTAAAATTGGATGCTATTAGAGTTGCGGTGTCGCGACGATGAATAGAAGTGATAAACAGAAACTATGGCCGAAATTCACACTTTAGAGGAACTATGCAGCCAAACACATAAAATATTTCAGGTGGCGACACAAGATCTTCCTGTTCCGACACAAGAGAAAGCTAGAGATACACGTAAGATGGTGTCTGTTTTTACGTATAGTTTAATCAAGCAATTGTCATCGGGTACGGAAGTACATGAAGATGATGTCTATTTGCGTTATCTGATGGGTGGTGGGTTAAATGCCAAACAAGCTAAAACTGTTGTCGATCGAACGCGCGATGAATTTTCTAAAAGAGAGTTTGCTAAAGAATGTATACAAGCAGGTAAGGATGTTGTTAATAAATGGCTAGTTGATGATAAAAATATACAATCATATTTGCATAACTTACTCATATAGCCTGAGAACTTATTATATTCAGTTAGTATGCATTGCGATAATCAGCTAACGTAGACACATGAGTAATTCATATCCTGTAGACGAAGACTCGCCTGATGAAGATTATGGTATCAATCATCCATTTGATGCCCTAACACCCAGTTTTGTATTGAATGCCGTTGACCATCACGGCTATGTAAGTGATGGCAGGATTCTTGCCTTAAATAGTTATGAAAATCGCGTATACCAAGTTGGAATTGAAGATGATGAGCCTGTTATCGCTAAGTTTTACAGGCCTGAACGTTGGACTGATGCTCAGATATTAGAAGAACATCAATTCTGTGCCGAGTTAGTGGATCAAGAATTACCTGTTGTTCCACCCTTACTGAAAGATGGCGAGAGCATACTTCACTATGGAGATTTTCGCATGGCACTTTACGCACGCAAGGGTGGGCATGCGCCTGAATTAGATAATCTGGATAATTTATTTATTATGGGTCGCTATTTGGGCCGTATGCATACAGTAGGATCTGTTAAACCCTTTGAAGTTCGTCCGGCTATAACGTGTAAGCATTATGGTCATGATAGTGCGGACTTGATTAAAGACAAGTTTATTCCTGATCATATTCGAGCATCATATGATGCGGTAGTGGATGAGATACTAAAAATAATAGACAAGCTTTATGTAGATGGTGACACTTCAGAATATATTCGTGTGCATGGTGATTGTCATGTGGGAAATATTCTCTGGCGAGATGATGCACCGCATTTTATTGATTTTGATGATTCCAGGATGGCACCTGCAATCCAAGATATCTGGATGCTACTTTCTGGTGATCGTGTGCGACAAACTGCCCAATTGAATGAAATTATTGAAGGCTATAATGAATTTTCAAAATTTCCTTTACAACAAATTAGATATATCGAGTCATTAAGGACGTTGAGAATTATGTATTTTAGTGCATGGCTGGCAAAGAGATGGAGTGATCCTGCTTTTCCACGTGCATTCCCTTGGTTTAATACAACGCAGTATTGGGAACAACATATTCTTGATCTGCGCGAGCAATTAGGAGAACTTAATGAGCCTGATATGCAAATATATGGACAATAGTGATGTCAGAAAATAAACAAAACAGTTTATTAGAACAAAGAATAATTGAGTTAGAAACCAAGCTATCTTTTCAAGAGGATTTGCTCGAAGAGCTCAATTCGCATGTTATTACGCAGCAAACAGAAATTGATAAACTGGCTACTTTGTGTAATTTGTTAAAAAGTCAGTATAAAGAAATTGTATCTAGTCTACCTGATACCTCTGCAGGTGACGAAATTCCGCCTCACTATTAAATTTTAGTGGTAGATTATACTGGTAATTAATAAAAGTTTTTTGGCAGCCACCCGCCGGTAGCTTGCAATGGTTTTAAATTTTCACCTTCGCTTACCCAGATCGCTAAGCCATATTTTTCTGCTTTAGGAGATATGCTCTCAGGTAAGGTAACTTCCCATCTCTTATTTGAGCTTAAATGTTCTGAATGAGAAAGTAGCACAAAGTCTTCTTCTAACACGCGGTTAGAGTTTTCGCCTGATTGAATTGAGGTCTGATATCCAAATCCTAAAACACCAACATTTAATACTGCAGCATTAGTGTTTATATTTGAGTCATAATTAACCTGCAGAGTGTTGCCACTTAGAGTTGCATCTAGATTGCCAGTAGAATTATTACTCAATGTAGGTGTACTTCGGCCGAATTTGCGTTTCCACTCTTTCCCGTTAAGAAAAAAACCTGGTGTGTAAACAACTTTTACATTGCCTTGTTTTCTATGTAAACGTTGCCGCTTAGAATACTCTGCTTTCGAAAAACTGTCTTTCCAGCCTAAGTAATCCCAGTAATCAACATGAAATGCTACCGGAACAAACTCTGTCCATAAACCGGGTTCGTTTTTAAGCTCTCCAAGCCATTGATCTGCTGGTGGACAACTGCTGCATCCTTGCGAAGTATAGAGTTCTACTAAGGCTACTTGCTTATTTCCACTTTTAAATTCTAGATCTTGGCTAGAGGCAATATTAGTAAAACTAAGAAATAAGATAGCAAGTATTAGCTGGAATCGAATGTTCATAGACTGATCCTTTAATTGTTTGATATACATGACTATTCTAGATGGCAAAGTGGTATGTAGTGATAAACAGTCAATAATTAGTGTAAATGGTCCAACTGGAATTATAAAACGTGGTAATTGGGTCTTTGAATAGTTGTATATATGCATTATTCTTAAAATCCCACCATTAATAACAGACCGTAAAAGTGAGCCTAATATGACAGAGCAAAATCCTTATCAAGCGCCTGATGCAAATCTTACTGAGGGTAGAAAGTCTGCTGAAGTTGAATTAGCGGTTACGGGTATCAAGTCTTTACCTGCAGGCGCCGGTATTGGGTGGATAAAAGATGCATTTAATCTTTTTAAAATGAATCCATTAATATGGATAGTACTGGTAGTACTCTGGTTTGTTTTGAATATTGTTGTGCAATTTGTGCCAATTCTAGGTGGTTTAGCTATGTCGTTACTGTATGCCGTATTTATAGCAGGTTTCATGATCGGCTGTGCGGCATTGGAACGTGGCGAGAATCTTGAGGTAGGGCATTTATTTGCAGGCTTCAAAAACAATACTGGCTCGCTTATAGGCTTGGGTGCGATATACCTGAGCATTATTATTGGCTTCGTGGTGATTTTTGTCGTTTTAGTGCTTGGTGGTATGGGCGGCATTGGTGCTTTGGGCGATCCTGAATCAATCAATCCAGCTGCCATCTTTAATTCAGGGACTATGTTAGCTGTCTTAATTGGGCTTTTGTTATTGATACCAATACTCATGATGTTTTGGTTTGCCCCTGCGTTGATCTCACTGGGTGGTGTGCCTTTAATAGAATCATTAAAAATGAGTTTCTCGGCATGTTTGAAAAATATACTTCCTATGCTTGTTTTTGGATTGGTCATGACTGTAATGGCGGTTTTAGCTTCGATACCATTTTTCTTGGGCTGGCTTGTGCTTATGCCAATGGGGATGGCAGCTTTCTATACCGCTTATAAATCCATCTTTACGGGTTAATTCTTTACCGGTTTAATTTTTATTAAAGTTTGCTTGAACGCTTAATGTTCAAGTATTCGTTGACTAAGCGAATTGGTAATTGCTGGGCTGATACATCCAGACAAATTACACCCAGGTGCCTCAACTTACGATGATTTTCCTGACGTTGGTGAAGAAATTGTTCTGTGGCATGAAAGTGTAACGCACTGTCTAAATCAGTGACCGTTTGCTTTTGTAATTCATTTAGTGACTCTTCACGTAAGTCTGCAAGAATGACTAAGTGACGTGTGCTGAGTAAGCGTATAGCAGATACTAAATTATCGTAATCATCGTCACGAGTATTGGTAACAATAACCACTAATGACCTACGTCTCTGATAACGTAACATGTCTTCTGCAGCAAGTATGTAGTCAGCAGAATCCAATGTAGAAGGCAGGTCGTATGTCTTATGTAGTAAATTATTAACTACATGGGGTCCTTTTTTTGGCGGTACCCAACGCTCGTCACCAGCAAAAGATTTAAATCCAACTGCATCGCCTTGTTGTACGGCTACATATGCTAATAACAACATAGAATTAATTGCTTGATCCAAGTGCGTGTAGTTTTCGTCTGCATGCCGCATGCGACGTCCACAGTCTAATAAGAATACTATTTGTTGGTCACGTTCATCCTGATATTCTTTAGAAATAAGCTTGTTTAAGCGGGAACTAGCTTTCCAATCTATCTGTTTTAAGCTGTCGCCAATATGATATTCGCGTAATTGATGAAAATCATTGCCTTCACCGCGACGCTGTTTCTTTTTGATGCCTAGCTGGCTTAAGCGATTATCTGTAGCCAATAATATATATTTACTTATAGATGCAAAATTGGGGAATACTCTTACACTCTTGTCATTTTTATAAAAGAATTTGCGTAGCCAAAGATTTAGTGGGGAACGTCTTAAAATATCTGTGCCACTGAAATGGAAATCGCCACGAGCAAGTGGTTTGACTCTATATCTTAATTCAACACTTTCATTAGGTGCGAGAGTAAATGCTTCAGGCAAACTTTCTACATTAAAGCCTACAGGGTAGTGATCATGGGCAAGAAGATGTAAATAACCCGGTGATTGGTTGCGAATGGTTTGCTTGATATTACTCCAGCTATATATTGGTAAATTGTGATTGATTTCATGATGAATTTCGATGTTTGGTTTATTAAATACTGCAACAGCATCTATTGCCAAGATAAGCAGAAATCCTATACCGAATATTTCCCAAAATATAACTAGTTGTGGGAGAAAGGCAGATAATAAACCCAACGCTACCCAAAGGGACGCAATCCAAATTGAGATTTTTGTAGGTCTCATGCTGGTCGTGTATTAAATACGTGGCGCATTAACTTCTTTAAGAATATCTTCGATTACTTTATCTACAGGATAGCCTTCAATTTCAAGATCCGCATTGAGAGTGATTCTATGACGTAAGACATTGGGAGCAACAGATTTGACATCATCAGGGGTTACAAAGCTGTTGCCATTAATAAGTGCATTAGCTCGTGCAGCACGTAATAAAGCGATGCTGCCACGTGGACCTGATCCGATATCGATGCCATTACGATTTCTGGTAGCTGATGCAATGTGCACAGTGTATTGGACGATTTGTTCATCTATATGCAGTTTGGCGGCTGTTTGTTGCAAGCCTGCTACCTGTTCTGGTGTCAATTGCTGGGTTACAGCGGATACATCAAGTTTGTCTCCCACGCTCTGTGAAGTGACCTGTTTGACGATACTTACTTCATCTTCATGGTTGGGATAATCTATTTTAATTTTTAACAAGAAGCGATCTAACTGAGCTTCAGGTAATGGATAAGTGCCTTCTTGTTCTATAGGATTTTGGGTCGCTAATACCTGAAACGGTTCTTGAAGTTGATATGAGTTACCTTCTATGGTTACTTGCTGCTCTTGCATAACTTCAAGTAATGATGATTGTGTTTTTGCCGGAGCACGATTTATTTCGTCAGCCAGTAAGAAATTACAAAACACAGGACCGCGTCTCACTTTGAATTCGGTAGTTTTCATATCATACATGACATGTCCGGTAACATCGCTGGGCATCAAGTCTGGTGTGAACTGTACACGATTAAATTTTCCGCCTACTGCGGTTGCTAAAGATCTAACAAGCAAAGTCTTGCCAGTGCCGGGTACACCTTCAATCAATGCATGGCCAGCTGCAATAAGCGTTACTAAAATTTGTTTAATAACACCATTTTGACCCACAACGGCTAATGAAATAGAGCTTTCTAAGTTTTTGATTAGTTCACTGCTAGCTTCTAGATCTATATTATTTATGTTGCTATTGGCATTGTCGTTCATTGAAGTATCCATATCTTTTGTAGATGGTGAGAAGAGGTAATAAACTCATTGGTAGAAGTCGGTTGGTAATATAGTGCGCTATGAATTTTATCGGGTTCGATATCTAAAATATTCGAGATATGTTCGAGCCGTTCTTGTGTAGACATCTGTTTGAGTGTTGGATATCTTTTTAATAGAGAATTTTCACACGCAATACGGCTATGGTTTAGTAAATGAATAGCGTGGTCCTGCCTCCAGCTAAATTTTCCAATGGCATTTAAATGTTCAATAATGCTGCGATTTGAATAGCTGTTATTTGGTAAAATTGGGCCAAACCTATTACGTAACGACCATAAAAATAAAATTAATAAAGCAATGAAGGCTATGCAAGCCTGTTTCCCATTTTTCCAAATCAAAGAAAAAATAGAATCGGATTGATTGTTGAAAAGGAGGAGTATTTTTTGGCCTGTTGAACTGATTTCTTTATTTAAATAAGACATCAAAAAAGCGTGGTCATGTTCACCAATATGTTCGTTACTTAAAAACATATTATCGCTTAACACAGTTAATTTCCCCTTTTCGATATCAAATTGTAGCAGGTGGGCACCAAATCGGCTGCTTAAGCTATATGATGCAATATCATAGCTATCGATTAGTTGTCTATCAGGCTGAAAATATATATTAACATTTGTGTTTGTATTAAGTGCATAACTAGTCGGTTTGTTATCTGTAGGGTAGGATAAATCTTTGCTAAAGTTAGTATAGCGTGCTTGTATGCCATACTCTTCGAGTAACTGATTATGTCTAAAACCATGATCTGTATAATTGTCTTCTTCGTTTTCATCAGCGACATATTGAAATTCGTTTACTGTAAATATCAGATGCCCACCGTTCTCAATCCATGTTTTTAGTTTCTTGAAATGTGTCTGTGAGAGCTTTGGGCCATAGTTGTTAATAAGTATGGTTTGATAGTTCAGCTGTTCTTCTAATAGGCGCGCGCGATTACTGTCACTTTCAACATCATGACCTAATTCACGCAAATAATATTCAGCAGCCAAAAATTTGTTTCGTTTGGCTGTAGCAGAATATCCGTTGTGTTTTTCAACATCTTTATAGTCAAAGTTGTTGTTGAACCACTTTGCACCTAAAACAATAAAAATCACACACAATCCGATAAGTAGAAGTGCAACAATACGACGATCGTTTGTCATGCGTTCACCTTGTGAGTGTCTGCTTGATAATGCTTGGCCCATCCATCACGAAGTACGGATAAAGTTTCAATCGAAGGCGTGTGGTCAGCATATGCAAGTAATATCCAGGCATGTGTGAGAGCTTGAAAGAATGTGGCTTCATCACTATTACGTTTATCGGATATTAAATTACTACATTCTTGCTCAGTAGCACTTGCAAGGATCTCTAT
The DNA here is from genome assembly GCA_964486815.1 of uncultured Thiotrichales bacterium. Lineage (GTDB taxonomy): Bacteria > Pseudomonadota > Gammaproteobacteria > UBA4575 > UBA4575 > JABDMD01. The sequence goes on along the minus strand of CAZAOO010000017.1, from coordinate 29,630 downwards.
ATCGCCCTGATGAACAATGAATGATAAAGCGGATCGATACAATAGACTTAATGCTTGTCTATATTGTTTGTCATTTATATGTTTTGAAAATACTGCTAGAACATCTTTAGGTAATGAATCAACATTCATATTCATACCCAAAATAGTATTAGGAATCGAATTAGCCTTCTTGCTTTTGCGTGGCCGAAGATTAATCCACGTTAACCAATGAGAATATTTTTTAATCAGCCAAATCAGTGATGCAGCCGCCGCTACCCAAATTATAACTTCTAAAATATTTAATCCATTGCTTACATCTCCATCAAATATCTTTTCAAATATCCACTCAAAGAAGTTCTCAAGCCAATTAGATGATTCGGTATTATTTTCTTTGCTATCTTCAGAACCTATGAAGGCCCAGCTCTTTTCTACAGTGGTTTTACCAAAGTCATCAAGTTCTAGTACATTTTCAATCGTTGTTTTTGAATATTCTTTCGTTACTGAAAAATTATCATCAGCAAAGCTTTTCTCAGGAGAAACGGAAAAAATAAATAAGCTAATTATAAAAGGCAGACATACTCTAACTAAAATATTGTGTTTGATTCCATTATGATTGTTATCAAGACGGTTCTTCATACGCTTAAATGCAAGTTCAATGTCCCACCCTTCAAGTTTCACTCGACGCGTTATGTATAGAGAAAATCCAGCCGCCACATAAAATGGAGCAATTATTGATATTGCAATAAAGTAAGCAATATTGGTTATAGTTATAAATAAAAGATTTTCTTCGTCAAAAATCTCAATAAATTTAAAATCGCTATATAAATCTGACGGTACGAGTGCAAAAATAAAAAATAACAAGGCGATGTAAAGTAAGAGCTCAAGATGTAAACATATAATAGTCAGCCATTGGCTTGCACTACTTTGCTGTGAATGTAGAACACTTAATCTTGTTCGTCGTGCTTTGCCATTTATGTTTTCTAGCATGGCTACAGGATTATTAAATGAACGACTAAGGCTCAATCTTCTCCAAAGCAAGAGTGCGCTTAGTTGTGGCTTTACTACTTGAAAATAATTCTTTCTTATATCCGTTAATGTGACAGGTTCAGAAAATAGCTGCCGACTTAGGATATGCAGCAATGGTTGTTCATATAAAGGTTTAAGCCACCAGAAAAAAATAAATATTAAGGTATTAAATACTTCATTATTTATCAAATGAGTAAGAGATATAATTATAATAAAAACTGGTAACGCACCTATCAACCACGCACCCCATAATCTTAAAAACCACTGTCTGGCAAGTGCAAATCCAAGATCAATAGCTTCCCAATTAGATCGAGTGCGTAAAGTAATAGCAAGATCTTCAACTTTCATCAGACATTCGTCCTGCGAAGATAAAATATATGGCTACTAGTAACCATAAAAGTGTTGCTGTTATATATTTAATATTGGCTGTCACAAATGAGGAAGGTGACCAAAAGGCTTCAATGAAAGCAGCTATTACTAACATTAATGCAGCTCCCATTACCAGTTGGATCGCATCTTTAGCGATAAACTTGAGAGCATCAGCTCTAGTCATATTACCAGGAGAAAAAATGGGTTTAGCTAGTAGTAATCCTGCCATGCCACAGATAACAATCGCAGTTAGTTCAAATGAACCATGTCCCGATACAAAAGACCAAAATGTTTCTATAAATCCTAAACTTGTTAGATAGCCAGATACACTGCCAATTACTAGACCATTATAAAATAAAAAGAATAGTGAACCTATGCCTAATAAAATACCGCTAGCAAAAGTGCGAAAGCCGACTGAAATATTATTAAATATATAATAGCCGAACATCATGATATCTGTATCTGCTTGCCGATCTTCATCCCGACCAATTTTTCTGTTTTCTGGATCATACATATATTCCATTTCAGCAACCGATGACTGATCCATTACGCTGTAAATAACTTCGTTGTTTTTAAAACAAGAAATACCCATTGCAATAGCTGGTATATAGAATAGTGCAGCTGCTAACCAAAAAACCTTATAGTGTTTTCGAACAAGATTAGGAAAACTACTGCTTAGAAATTCAATAATTCTCCATAACCAGATCGTTTTATTACGATATATTTGCTCATGTCCTTTTAATACTAAGCTGTGTAATCGCTCAATTAGAATAGGGCTGTAATGTCTTTGTTTTGCAATAGCATATTGATTGCAAATTTCTCGATACTGTTTTGGGAATTCATAACGATCTAATAAATTAGATTTTTGATTATTTTTGTTTTTTTCTAAATCATTGACTAAATATGTAAAATTATCCCAAAAAGCATTATATTTATTTTCAAATTGAATTTGTTTCACGTTTTACTGACCTTTTAAGAGCCAGTTGGCATATCTATGAAGTTCTATAACTGAGTCTTTATCTTTTTTCTGAGTCAGATTGCTAAGAATATTACTAAGTTTTTGTTGACGAGGCACAGATAAATAGTCATGTCTTTCAGCAAAATCTAGAATGGATCTTTGTTCTGTTATAGTAAGCGGGAGTGGAAGCGGGCTAGGTTCTTCATTAGGCAAACTGATTTTAATATCTTTATTATATCGATATACCACCACGGTGCCTGCGGCTATATCGCCAAGGCGTTTGAAATCTCGATTAATAAACATTGAAAGCAACCCTAAGGCGTAACCAAATGGCAAAAAGTCTGCAACACGTAATAAATTTCTCAACATCGAGCTTTGCCAGTTCACTGGAGTACCGTCATCGTTACAAACATATAAATTAAGTGTTTTTTTCCCTGGTGTCGCACCTTGATAGAGTTCAAATAAAACTGGATACAGCCATTCAACGATAAAAATAATAAGTAGGATTAATCCCCAACCAATACTATCCAACCATATAAGGATGAAATATGCAGCGGTCTGTATGGTAGAACGTATAATAAAGTCAATCAGCCAGGCATTAATTCTGATAACAGGGCCAGCAAGTCGTAGTTCGAGATCAACACCTTCAGGTATTTCAAATTTACGGATGGTGTCTAACATGATCTATGAGATATTTATTATAGATTTAGGTATAGGATTGAAGTAACTGAATTATATAAGAATATTGGATTATTATATTTGCTTACACTAGCAAATAAGTCAGTAACTATAAGCTTAGAATTACTAAATAACGTGTCAGACGGCTAATTTTCTGAACAGATATAGCGTCAAATTAGAGTTTGGTTAGTAAGTCGGAAGATTCTGAGATTACCAGCTTACTGTAGCCAGCCAATGTACCGAGCATCAGGTGATAATACTACCCCTGCAATCATTGAATGCAGGGGTAATGGGTAGCGGCGCTAGTCGAGCGGAATGCGAATTTTTTGTCCCGGATATATTAAATCTGGATCCTTGATGACTTCACGGTTTGCTTCAAATATTTTAGGGTAATCCATTGCATTGCCATAATATTGTTTTGCAATCTTGGATAGAGAGTCTCCACTTTGAATTACATAGTATTCAACTTTTACTTCGACTTCTGATGCAGGGACGCTAAGTTCTTCAGCAATTACTTCGGTTACCCCTTTGACGTTACCTGCCATAAGAATGACTTTTTCATAAGCTTCCATGCTAGAGGCATTTCCAGCAAGTGTGACTTTGCCATCATCATAAGCAACACTAAGTGGGTCAATTCCCGGATTGGATTCTTGGATATGTTGGGTTATTTTTTCAGCGGCATCATCATCTTTGCCGAATAGTTTTTTGCCAAATTCTTTTGCAAAATCGAATAGTCCCATGGTGGTTTCTCGCTTTATTTTATTGTGGTATTTCAGCATACCGCCATTAAAAAATCGTGTCTACATGAGATATATAAGTAATGTTAGATCATAGATATCCTCTGTATTAATAAGAATGTATAGATAAAAAACTATATTCATAAGTTAACGTATTTGCAGGAGAAAAGTTATGTTTGAACCGCTAAGCATCCCATTTGGATGTGTCATGATGTATAACGTAGTAAAACTCAAAGCTGGTGTTCCAGATGAGGATGTGCAGTTAGCGTTGGGTGAAATGTGTAATGTGGTAAAAAATAAATACGGTGATGATAAAGGTGGATTTATAGCCGGTCAGGTTTTTAAGTTTTCTGGGTTTGTGTCTGATGAAGGCTCGATTGCATCTAAGAAACAGACCGAAGATCACATTGCTATTATTACTTATTGGCAATCATTTGAGCAACATGAAAAATCTCATGCAGACGCCGTTTTTAAAGAAAAATTTGAAGTTTTAGGTTCTTATTCAAAAGAAGCTTATGAGATTGGTTACGAAATGCTATGGCAAGGTGGGCCAGAATAGCTGCAGTTGTAATTACTAATTACTAAGGCTCTTTTCTCGGTTTTGATTTTTTCTTTTGTGGTGATGTTCTTTTACTTCGCTTGGGGCTAAGAGTAAACCAATACTCTTTGTTCAAAGCGTGAAAATAATCTGCTTCTTCGACTAATAATTTAGATGTGGTGCTCGGTACCGAAGCAATTTCAACTCGCACACCTCCCGCTTTGAGATGGCGAACTAGCTCGATAAAATCAGAATCACCTGACATTATGATGATAGTGTCTACTTTGCTGGCTACCTGAGTAGCTTCGATTGAAAGTGGTATATCTGCACTTTTGTGGCAAGGGCGAACGGAGCCATGATAAAACTCATGTAATCGTTCTTTAAGTTTCTGTGAAATCTGTTTGCCTTCACGGAAGTATACAAGTCTACTTAAACCACGATTATCCAGAAGTTTTGGAATAAGTGTATCGAAGTTGAGCATGGAATTATCATCTCCGGTTTCACTATGAATACTGCGTTCAATATTATTGCCGTCAATTAAAATTGCGACAGATTGACTGATGAGTACGCCTTCTGTTTGAGAGGATGTCATGACTATATTTAGCCTTTAGATATAAGTATATAAATGTTAAAAAGTAATCATACAGGCAGTGTTAAGAGCTGTCTTTATATATATGTATGTGGAAGTATTTATTGAAGTGCAAGGTAGATAACCATGGATGTTTTACGTTTAACAAAACAAGAATTTCATAAAAGATTAGGTTCGCATATTGAGTGTATCTATGGGAAGGATAAATCTGATGAAATTGTTACAAAAATATTAGATGTTTTTAAAGATTTACAGCCAGCTGAGCTAGAAGTAGATGCTACTTCCGTTAATCATGTATGGAATGAAGGTGATGTATATTTAATCACTTATGGAAATTCTTTTTATGCAGACTCGCAAAAACCACTGCATGTTTTATATCAATTCTTAATGAAATATATGAAAGGTGTGGTGAGTACTGTGCATGTGCTGCCATTTTTTCCGTTTAGCTCTGATGATGGTTTTGCAGTTATAGATTACAAAAGTGTTAATCCGCAACTGGGTAGTTGGGATGATATCAAAAGCATCGCACAACAGTTTGATTTAATGGCAGATTTAGTCATTAACCATATTTCATCCCAAAGTGACTGGTTTCAGCAATTATTAAATAATGAAGCACCTGGTTGTAAATATTTTATCGAAACAGATAAAACAGATGATATTTCCAAGGTAGTTCGGCCTCGTGCGAGCGATTTAATTCAAACTATAGATTCACCAAATGGTACAAAGAAAGTTTGGTGTACATTCAGTGCAAGATCTATCTCTTGGCGCGATCTCCCAATAATTGTTTTTGTATATTTTTTTGTAGTTTCATGTGCTGAAAAATAATGTTCCGGTATTGCTAATAAGCCGCCATTTTCTGCAATAAAGGGATGGTTAGCTTGTTTGTATACATAATTCTTCCACTTCGATTGCAGTCTTGCTGGTAGTAAAGATTAGAGGAATGTTGTTGTTGCGTATAAAATCTAAAGCGGGCTCAGCAGCTGTATAACTGTAACTATCGTGATCAAGTAACGTGCCATCCAGGTCGGTAAAAACAACAATATGTTTATTCATGGCTATAAATGGCAATAGATGTAATAAATATTGGATTACGTCTCGATAATACTATTACTAGCCAGATATTTTTTCGCAAGCCCAAGTAATTCTAGACTGTTGTTTACTATACAGTCTGGTTGATGTGGGTGTCTTGTTGTACCCGGGAATATTTTATCTATCCAGTCTTGATCCCACTGGGCGCCATTGTAGAATATAGCGGTAACTTTTGCTTCTCTAGCAGAAATGATATCCGTTGTACTATCACCTACATACCAAGCATGTGTGCCAGGTTTGATATTTAGATTCTTCAGGGTCTTTAGAATTAGGTCAGGGTGAGGTTTTCGATGTTCTACATCATCCCCACACACAATCGTACTAAAAAAGTGTGACCAGTCATTACCATCTACGCAGGTAATTTCTTTTTCCATAAATTCTCGTTTTCTATTGGTTAACACTGCGAGAATAATACCCATAGATTTCAGATCGTGAAGTACATGCTCAAATCTTGTCTCAAATGCAGATACTTTTCCATAATGGTTGCGGTAAGCAAGATCAAAAGCATGATGAGCTTTTTTCTTTGCTTCTTTATTGTTACCAAATAATATTTCAAATATATCTGTTCGAGAAATCTTACGGTCTTGTTTAATTTTTGGGTGTAGCTTTCGTTGCTCTTTAACGAATTTTACGAGTTTTGCATCATCTACAGTCTTGCTGTCTTCGATATCGATAATTTGGTCGTAGAGATCAAGCTCTTCAAGCTTTGGTAAAACATCATCAATGGCATAGTACATTGCGTCATGGGTGTCGACTAATGTCGCATGCCAATCAAAAATTATGGTTTTGGGGGCCGCGTAAGGAACGTCCAATATGCTCATAAAGTGTCAGTGATTTCTGCGATTAAGCATCTGGCTACATAGAGAACAGTCAAATATATAAGAACATATAATATTTTTTATCAGAAAAGAGAGTGCTGATGAATAGGATATGTCTTTAGCTAAAGATGATGTTTAAGACCACCGGTAGTAAAAAAAACTTACCATGAACGCGGTTTTCCAATATCGATGTGTATGAAATCGCTTTCAGAATAATAACCTACGCCACCAAAATTTAGCGAAATTGCAGCATCACGTAAATGTTTCAGGTCTATATCAGGCAAGCGAATATCGATAGCCATTCCTTGCATATGTAAACTCTTTTTCGCCACCCCGTTTGTTTGTTGGCGTAATTTTTCATTTGTTATAGGGGAGCGGTAGGCAGAGATTATATGAAATGGAGTTCTTGAATTAGTCGTGGTGTGTAATTTATGCAGTATATCTATAAGCTTGACGTCCATCGCATGCACCTCGTTGGCACGGTGATCGCGCAAGATATAATTTATTTCATCCAGGCTATTGCTGTCATATTCACCGTTTGCCCAGTAATTGCTATGTAGTTTTTCATCGGTATGTAAGTTGATTAACTCTAAAGTTTTTTCTGAAGATTTTCCAGTATTCGCATGAATTATATTAGAAAAGGTGCTGGTCGCTGCTATAGCGATTGAACACTTTAAGAATTTACGACGGTTTAATTTAGTAGAAATGAGCGGGTCTGAAAGTCGTTCCACAGATTATCCTTGTATACATGCTAGATTTAATTATTGCCTAGCATTATACAAGTTGTTGGCTATTTGGCTATCTTGTTTGTAGATGTCAGGTCGAAAATTGATGACGCCCTGTTCGTCTGCCCACGCAGTCATGTAGGTTATATGTATAGGAATGGGCTTATCTAATTTAACAGTTTTTGTTTGGCTACGGTTTGAATAGTAATCAAATTTCTCATTTGTCCAATACTCGCTATTCGAAATAAGTACCTTTGCAAATTCAAATGGATTTTCTACGCGAACACAACCATGACTGAAGGCGCGAGAATTTTGCGCAAATAAACTGCGTGATGGTGTGTCATGAAGGTAAACTCTATGATTGTTAGGAAATATAAACTTCACTCTGCCTAATGCATTCTTCTTGCCAGGATCTTGTCTAATACGTATCGGGGCGTTTTCTTGGTTTACGTTCTCCCAATCTACTAATTTTGGATCAATATTAATATTTTTATTATCAAAATTTGAAATAATTCGCATATTATTATTAGAAAGATATTCCGGGTCTTCATGAAGCTTGGGGATGATTTCATTCTTCGTGATTGAAGTAGGTACGTTCCAGTAAGGGTTTAGCACCAACTCGGATATCTGGGATGTTAATACTGGTGTTTTGTGTATTTTCTTGCCCACCACAACACGAGTTTGATAGATCGTTTTTCCGTTCTCGATTACATATAACTTGTATTCTGGAACATTCACTAATATGTATCGGCTTTCTCCTAATTCTGAAATTTGTTTTGCACGATGCAGGTTTACTTCGAGCTGAATTGCACGAAACTTGCTAGATCTGTTGATTTCACTCACTGTTCTTTTGCCTAGAATACCATCAGCGTCTAAACCATGCCTAAGTTGAAAATTTGCGATACCAATCGCCAATGCTTCATCAAACACCGGGTTGCTCAAATCAGTATTTTTATAATCGCCTAACTCATACAACCTATGCTTTGTTTTTATAACTTCAGGGGAGGTGTCTCCAAGGGTTAGGGACTTCTTTATTAAGATAATTGGTTCAAAATCATCATTTAATTCACGATAAGTCTCTATCGCATTGAGTAGCCTTGTGTAGGGGTCCTGACTATTAGTAGGAGTTTCTAAAATTATTTCAGGTTCATTTTTTATATTAGTTTTGTCTTCTATTCGAGCTAAAAATGAATTGTTTTTAAATAAATTATATTCATCGACTAATTCATAAGAAATAGAGTTTGCGTCAATATGGTTGGCTAACTTTATATAAGCATGTGTAAAAGTTACGTCTGATTTTTCTAGAAGGGTTGGGTCTTCAATTGTTGTTTCCAAAAAGTACTTTATTATATCAAGATCATAATCATTTGGATTTAATCCTAGTTTTCGAGCATTTATAATTGCATCATATAATGTGTGCGCATGGTTGTTGTATTGAGCGCCATTGCTCCATAAAAGATTGAAATCTCTGGACTCATACAACTTAGTCACTTCATTTATTAACGGCAATGAAGAGTTATTTAAAATGTATTTAAGTCCGGTGTTTACTGCTCTATCAGAAATGACAGGGTTATTGGGCTGCGAAACATTGTTAGCTAAAACAGTAGAGGAATACGTTATATAAAATAAAAACGCAAAGATGCCTGCTCGATACAACGTATCGATACAGATAGGCAATCTATTTAGTGCTTTTATTGTAAGCATGCCGTCACTCTCCTTGAACGTAATTCATCTTCCATGTGAATACACTCACTTAGTGTAAGGCAGGATTTATTTAGCTTCTTTGTTCTTGGTCACGACTATGATAAAAACCCATTTTAATCGATGATAATGCCCCATTAGTCTTATAAAACACGCGTATTCAATGAGTTATTAATTTAATCATTTTTAGTTAAGAATAATTATTTTGATAATGGTGTAGATGCATTGGCAAATTTTGGTCTCATAAGGGCAGAGGTGTAGATAAATATCTGCCTATAACCAATTCATTTCTGGTGTTATATTTGCGCTCACTGCAAGGATGAAGAAAACAGTTATATGAAAATATACGTCTACAATACGCTTACACGAGAAAAACAAGAATTTATACCGGGCGACCCGGAACGGGTAACCATGTATGTATGTGGGCCGACTGTTTATAGCCATCCCCACATAGGCAATGCAAGACCCGCTGTAGTTTTTGATACGTTTTTTAGGCTGTTACAACATGAATTTCCTAATGTTGTTTACACAAGAAATATTACTGATGTAGATGACAAGATAAATACATCTGCGTTAATGGAAAATACTTCAATAGACACTATTAGTAAGCGTTTTACTCAGATTTACCATCAAGATATGGGTGCACTTGGGGTTTTGTCACCCACCATAGAACCATGCGTGACGGACCATATGCCGCAAATCATTAATATGATTCAGCGGTTAATTGATAACGAGCATGCCTATGAAGCAGAAGGGCATGTGCTTTTTGATGTTCCATCGTATAAAGAATATGGAGGACTATCTGGTCGTGATCAAAAAGAGATGTTGGCGGGTGCGCGTGTAGAAGTCGCACCATTTAAGAAAAATCCGTCCGATTTTGTATTATGGAAACCGTCAACTAAAGATCAGCCTGCTTGGGAAAGTCCATGGGGTGCTGGTCGACCTGGTTGGCATATCGAGTGTTCGGCAATGATAGAAGAACATTTAGGTGAAACTATCGATATTCATGGAGGTGGGCAAGATTTGGTATTTCCACATCATGAAAATGAAAGAGCGCAGACTACCTGTGTGCATGGAGGTAATTTGTTTTGCCGATATTGGATGCATAATGGATTTGTTAATGTTGATCAGGAAAAAATGTCTAAATCGATTGGCAATGTTTTATTAGTTAAAGATTTACTAGCGGAAGCACCGGGTGAAGCAATACGTGTAACCTTATTAAGCACACATTATAGAAGTCCTTTAGACTGGACCGATGATGCACTTAAACAGTCTTCAAGAAATCTGGATAAACTTTATGGTGCATTACAAGAATTACAAGATATAGAAGTGAATGTTTCCTCAGAGGATATTCCCGAGAGTTTCTTGCAAGCACTTAAAGATGACCTGAATACGCCTGCAGCATTTGCAGAACTACATAAATTGGCCAAACGTGCCAATAGTGAAAAAGATGCTATTGCAAGAGCTGCTCTCAAAAAACAAATTATTGCCGCTGGAAATATGCTTGGAATATTGCAGCAGAACCCTAATGAATGGTTTCAAGGTGGCAATGATATTGATGAAGATGCAGTGCAAAAATTATTAGGCTCAAGAGCTCAAGCTAAAAAAGACAAGAACTTTGGTCTGGCAGATGAAATTCGCGATAAAATCACAGCTATGGGCATCCAAATCCAGGATCATCCCGATGGAAGTTCGAGCTGGAGAAAACTCTAGTCAACTAAATGATAGGTGGAAAGTGTTATGAATAGTACAAGTGTAGATGGGGTGAGTACAAAAAAAGGCTTTAGCGGCAAGCAGGTGTTTTTAATTATCCTGATAACGATGCTAATTGCAGTTGTATTGACATATTTTGTTCTGCAACGTTACGTATTTGCTAAAGAGTTTAAACCTGTACATTTAACAGATACAGAAACAGTAGTGTTAAATGAAAAACTGCAAGCATTAGGTTTTCAACCGGATACAACGGCAGATGCAACGACTGAAAATAACGAGTCTAATAAAAAGAAAGGATTATGGGGATCGCGTGACAAGCAAATTGAGAATACTAAAGAGCAAGATGACGAGTCAGTTTTAACGCCAGAAGCTTATAAGGAAGATCCTGGTAAACGTGAAATAAACTTTAGTGAAAAAGAGCTGAATGCCATGCTGGCTAAAAACACCGAAATGGCTAAACGCGTAGCGATTGATTTGGCTAGTGACTTGGCTAGTGCAAAAATGATTATACCCATGGACCCAGATTTTCCGTTTATAGGCGGTAAAACATTAAGAGTGAATACTGGCTTAGGTCTGTCTTTTGCAAATGATAGGCCGGTAGTGATACTTAAGGGCGTGAGTATTATGGGTGTGCCAATTCCTAATGCCTGGCTAGGCAATTTAAAAAATGTTGATCTGGTGCAAGAGTTTGGTTTAGAGAGTGGTTTCTGGAAAACCTTTGCCGCAGGTGTTGAATATATAAATGTACAAGACGGCAAGCTGCAAATTAAGTTAAAGGAATAGATGTTATTCAATATGAAGATGAAGATTTAAATGCATGGATTTGTCCCGCCAGATCCTGAAGGTGGTGTTTCGGAATTACAGATTGCTGTGGTGTATGCACCAGAAGTAAATAAGTCAGGGCGCAAACGTAAACGATTTTCTGCAAATTGTGTTGAAATCAAGGCTACGGTCAAAGAGGCTCACGCAGATGCGGATAAGCGTAAGAATCGTTATGCTGCAAAGGTGTTGGGACCGTCGAAATCATCTGAAGGACAATACATTTTTTATCTGGTTGAATGGCTTACTTCTAAGCCAGAAACTTAAGCCAGAAACTTAAGCTAGAAACTTAAGCTAGAAACTTAAGCTAGAAACTTAAGCCCGA
>CAZAOO010000017.1:0-17466 GCA_964486815.1 uncultured Thiotrichales bacterium | reverse complement strand
AGAAACTTAAGCTAGAAACTTAAGCTAGAAACTTAAGCTAGAAACTTAAGCCCGAAACCTAGATTTATGCCTAAAACATAAGGTCATATTGTTATAGATCGAATAGAATTAGCATTATGAAGTCCACACCGATATATGTAGAAGCCCCTGCACGATTACATTTGGGATTTCTTGACTTGAATGGTGGTTTGGATAGGAGGTACGGCAGTGTCGGGCTTACATTAGATGGCTTGGCTACAAAAATAATTGCCCGGCCATCTGAACAGCTGAGAATTATTGGTGATCCATCCGGGCGGTTGCAAAAATACGCAGAGAAGTTCGTCGCATATAAAGGCCTATCAAGTAGTTTTGAATTAGAGGTGGTGGAACAGATTCTGGGTCATTCCGGTCTGGGTTCAGGAACTCAGCTGGCAATTGCTGTGGGTACAGCACTCTCCAAGTTGTTTGAAATTGAGTGTAACAGTTCGGAAATTGCGGTTTTATCTAATCGAGGTGCAAGGTCAGGCATCGGGATCGGTGCATTTGATCGCGGCGGGTTTCTGGTAGATGCTGGGCGTAATTCAAAAAGCAAGGTGCCGCCAATAATTTCTCGACTCGAGTTTCCGTCAAATTGGCGTGTAATTTTAATCTTCGATAAGAGTCAGCGCGGACTTCATGGCCAAGATGAAGATGCTTCATTTACTAAATTACCGGATTTTTCGCCGCAAACGGCGCAACAGCTATGTCGTCTGGTGCTAATGCAGATATTGCCTGCTGTGAGCGAACAAAACATTGAAATATTTAATCTGGGTATATATGAATTACAAAAATGTATTGGTGAATATTTCGCGTCTGTCCAAGGAGGACGCTATACTAGTCATACAGTAGCAGATGCGTGCCGTTTTCTAGAATCATTGGGTATCAAAGGAGTGGGTCAAAGCTCCTGGGGGCCAACAGGTTTTGCGTTTGTTGATAGTGAAACTAATGCGCACTTGATGTTGCGAAAATTACAGTCAAAATTTGAGTCTGTTAAAGATTTAAATTTTAAGATTGTCTCGGGTAGAAATACGGGGGCGATCGTAAAAGAGTTAGAACAAAAAGATTTAGAAAAACAAGAAATTACATCTTTGTCCAAATTAAATAAGTCTTAAAATAAAATCATGTATTTGCAAGCGCAAAAATTTGTGCATGCAGTATTTTAATTAATATTATCTACAGTAAAAAACAAGAGAGTAAAAAATGGAAAAGCCATATATCCTACATATGTTCACACCCGCAAAAAATTTAAGTCCTTTTGACGTCAACATGGCATTAGATGCTGGTTGGGAAAACGCTGTGGGTTATACAAATGTAGAGAAGGATGATGTCCAGGCCTTAACACAAGATGCCATTTTCTCGCGTAGTCCATCGGGTCTAAAGCGCACGGCAATTTTTCTCGGCGGGCGTGACATGCACATGGCGATGGATATGATGGAAATAGTCCAAGAATCTATGGTGCCGCCATTCCAGGTGTCATGTTTTGCTGATCCGAGTGGGGCATTTACAACCGCTGCAGGAATGGTTGCATCAGTAGAGCAGGCGCTAAAAGATAAGCATGATACTGACCTGAATGGTAAGTGTGTGATTGTTATGGGTGGTACGGGACCGGTGGGTTCTACCGCTGCAGTATTGGCCGCCAAAGCAGGTGCCGCTAGTGTGAAAATTTTGGGACGCAAAAAAGATAAATCACAACGTGTGGCTGCATTGTGCAATAGCGAATATGGTGCTGATCTGACAGGAATTGAAGGAGAGGCCAACGATGAGATTGATGCAATAGTGGATAAAGCAGATGTGATTTTGGCTTGTGCAGCTGCAGGCGTGCAAGTAATAACAGAAGAACATATAAAGGACGCTGCTACAGGGCTAAAAGTTGCTGCTGATGTAAACGCAGTTCCACCTTCTGGTATTTATGGTCTTGATGTAATGGGTGCATGTGAACCTATTGAAGGTTCAAAAAATGCATTTGGAATTGGTGCATTGGCAATTGGAAATGTGAAATATCAAACACAGCATCGATTGTTACAAGAAATGCATGATAGAGAGGAGCCGATTTTCATTCATTTTGAGCGCGCGTTTGAAATTGCTAGAGAAATAGTACAAAGGAAATAGTACAGGGAAAATAGTTAGATAATATCTAAAAAAGCCAGGCGTTACCCTTGCCTAATTATTTGATTGTAGCGACATCGGGTCGTGCAATTGCGCAAGGCCTAAGGACACTAGGATGCTCGGTAGCTGTTGTTGACGGGTTTGCAGATTGTGATACTCGCGCAGCAGTAACCGAAATCCTGCAAATAAAACGATCCCACTTTGGGCTTGATCACGAAAGTGTTATGCAAGCTGTCGAATATTTGCAATCTAAAGCAACATATGATGGATTGTTTTATGACGCTGCGATTGAATCCGATCCAAGCCTGTTAGATAAAATTAATATACGACCCGTGTTTGGTAACGCTAGCCAAGTTGTAGAAGCGGTTAAAAACACTGAGATATTTTTTTCAAAATTAGATCAGCATTCCATTCCCTATCCTGAAACTACGTTTAAATTATCGTCAAAGCAGCATTCTGATAGTACGTGGTTATTAAAACATGCGCAGGGAACGGGCGGAGTAGGTGTAGCATCGATAAATGCAGAAATAATAAATGCTGACATAGAGATACCAGAAAACGTTTACTTTCAAAAGAAACTGAACGGTATAAGCTTTTCAATTACCTTTTTGGCAAACGGTAATGATATATTTGCGTTAGGTTTCAATACGCTATGGAGTGAACCGCTTGGAGTTTCGATACCCTATGCTTACGCAGGCGCTATTAATCAAGTAAAGCTAGCAGATAATTTTCAAGAAACTGCTTTGCATTATGCAAGAGTACTGGCTAAAGAGTTTGAGCTTGTAGGATTGAATAGTATTGATTTAATGTACGCTAATGATTCAATCTATGTTTTAGAAGTTAACCCTCGTATTCCTGCAACCTATGAATTATACGAATCGAAATATGGTGAATTGATGGGGCAGCATATTGCAGCATGCGTTAATCGGGTGTTGCCAGGAGCAAAAAGTAAACCATTATTGCGAGCACATGCAATTGTATACGCGCCAACAGAAATAATAATACCAGCAGACATATCCTGGCCACTTTGGACAGCAGACAGGCCGCAGGCGCTAGAAGTTATCAAGAAATTTGATCCTCTATGTAGTATTTTTGCGGGAGGGCAAAATTATGCTCAGACGTATGAGATGATAAAATCTCGCAAACGATCTATTCTCGCGAAGATTGATACTAAATTAAACTAATCGTTAGATATAACAAATCACCTATAAATTAAGAAGGAAGAAGTCGATGATCAGTGTAAATGAATTAGCAAAACCATTGGTACATGAACTGATATCAAAAAGTGAAGCATTGCGGGTTAATGTTGGAAAGTTTTCTAATGGTGCTACTTATATAGATGCAGGAATAGGCTGTGTTGGTGGATTAGAGGCAGGCAGAATTATCGGTGAAATATGTATGGGTGGATTGGGTAATGTAAATCTTTATCATGCTTCTGCAATTGATGATTGGCCATTGTCATTGCATGTGCATACTTCTCACCCTGTTTTAGCTTGTTTAGCAAGCCAATATGCTGGTTGGAGCCTATCACATGAAAAATTTCATGCACTAGGGTCTGGGCCAGGTCGTGCAATTGCGTTGAAAGAACCATTATTTGAAGAGCTGGGTTATAAAGATGAATGTGATAGTGCTGTGTTCGTACTTGAGGTGGATACACTACCACCCATTGAAGTGATCGATAAGGTTGCTGAGACTTGTAAATTAGCGCCAAGTGCTCTGACTTTTGTTTTAACACCTACCAGCTCAATAGCAGGAAATATGCAAGTGGTTGCTCGTGTTTTAGAGGTTGCTATGCATAAAACTCATGAATTACATTTTCCGTTGCAACATGTTCTTGATGGCTCTGCCAGTGCACCATTATCTCCTCCTATTCCTGATTTTGTAAAAGCCATGGGTCGAACTAATGATGCAATATTATTTGCAGGCAGAGTGCAGTTGTTTGTAAAAGGGGATGATGTTGCTGCAGAAAAGCTAGCGAAAGAATTGCCTTCTAGTTCATCGCGAGATTATGGAAAACCATTTGCTCAAATTTTCAAGGATTATGAATATGACTTTTTTAAAGTCGATCCAATGTTATTCAGCCCAGCTTCAGTGATGGTAACGGCAGTAGATAGTGGAAAGACATTTAGAGGTGGGCAACTTGATCCAGATTTATTAAATGAGTCCTTTTCATAGTAATACATTAATGTCTAGACACATTGCACTTGTCACTGACGATCCAGGCTGGCATGGACGTGAATTACATGATGCATTTGCAAGACAAGGTTATAAATGTACGAATGTTTCTTTAACAGATTGCTATATCAATGTTGGTGGTCAAGAAAGAGCAAGTAAAGAAGGAGCAAATAAAAACATTCAGGGTTTGTATATTCCAGGGTTTGAGGATGCATTACCTGACGGTGTTTTTGTGCGTGGTGTGCAGGGTGGTACATTAGAAGAAGTAGTGTTCTATCTTGATATATTACACGCATTGCATGAATTAAAAATACTGGTGTACAACAGTGCTCGGGCTATTGAGCGCAGTGTTGATAAAGGTATGACAAGTTTTTTGTTGCATCAGGCGGGGATTCTCACTCCACCTACCTGGGTTGGTAATGACGTCCATCAAGCTTATTCCTTTATTCGACGTGAATTAGCGATGGGTAATAAAGTGGTTGTAAAACCACTTTTTGGCTCGCAAGGTAAAGATCTACAACTCATTACTAAGCCTGAAGATATAACAAACTTTAAAGTCTATAACAAAATCTATTATTTACAGCGTTTTATAAAAACAAGTAATGAAAGTGCCTTTGATTGGAGGATATTTGTTATTGGCGATAAAGTTGTGGCTGGTATGAAAAGAGAAGGTATAGACTGGATCAGTAATGTTGCAAATGGTGGTAAGTGCTACTCAGCCGTTATAAACGACCAGTTTGCAAATATATCTAAAGAAGCCGTGCGTGCTGTCGAAATGCACTATGCTGGTGTAGATGTGATGCAAGATATGGATGGAAAATTGTGGGTCACTGAGGTGAATAGCATACCTGCCTGGAAAGGTCTGGAAAGTGTAAATAATCTGGTAGTTGCAGACATGCTTGTTGGAGATTTTATTAACAATATGCAGACTCAGAATAGTATTACAGTAGCTAGCTGATCGCATTGGCATTCTTTATAAATACTGGCAGCAATTTATGAGTTTATTTGAAATCATCTCGCTACTGCTATGTCTGGTTGCAGTATTTTCATACATAAACTATAAATATATAAAACTGCCAACAACCATTGGCATCATGTTATTGAGTTTGTCTTTCTCACTGGAATTGCTCTTATTTGGCGAGATCGGGTTTTCTCTAGACGAACAAGCAGAAAAGTTAGTCAAAAGCATAGATTTCAATGAAACTCTATTGCATGGCATGTTAAGTTTTTTACTTTTTGCCGGTGCATTGCATGTAAATATTAATGACTTGCGTGAACAGAAATGGGTGATTGGAATTCTGGCTACATTCGGTGTAATCAGCTCAACATTCATAATTGGCACAGTTATGTACTATATTTTGCAATGGTTGGGTATTCCGGTTGCATATATTTATTGTCTGGTATTCGGATCGTTAATTTCGCCTACCGATCCGATTGCAGTAATGGGTATTTTGAAAATAGTCGGAGCGCCAAAAACCTTAGAAACTAAAATCGCTGGCGAATAATTATTTAATGATGGAGTCGGTGTTGTAGTATTTCTTGTGTTGTTAGGTATTGCTGCAGGTGGTGATGAAATGACCGCGACTCACGTTATCAAATTATTTTCTGTTGAAGCGATAGGCGGAGTATTCTTTGGATTAGGTCTTGGGTTCTTGGGGTTCTTTATGCTACGTGGCGTAGATAATTACCAAGTTGAAGCATTGATCACTTTGGCGCTTGTATCAGGCGGCTATGCCTTTGCTGAATCAATACATGTCTCTGCACCTATTGCAATTGTCGTTGCAGGGTTATTTATTGGTAATCAAGGCAGAACCTTAGCGATGTCTGACAATACTCGTGAACGATTGGATGATTTCTGGGAGCTGATAGGCGAGATTCTCAATGCGATATTATTCTTACTGATTGGTGTGGAATTATTAATTCTAACCTTTACTAACCAATTTATGCTTGCAGGCTTGCTGGCAATTCCAGTAGTACTACTTGCTCGATTTGTATGTGTGGGTATACCGATCAAGATAACGAGTAAGTTCAGAACTTTTTCTCCCTATGCAACTACCATTCTTACCTGGGGCGGTTTGCGAGGTGGAATTTCAGTTGCTTTAGCACTTTCAATACCAGATGGTCCAGCACGGGAGCCTCTACTTGTGATTACATACTTCGTAGTTGTTTTCTCAATTCTCGTGCAAGGGCTTACTATTAAGCATGTACTAGCTTTTTCACAAAAGTAATTGCGGTGAGTATGCTGCTTCAAGCACACTGCATTTTTATAAAATACTCTTTTGGCATACTCGGGTATGCAAGCCTAATCATATGGAACAGCATTCTGAATTGCGTAAAGAGCTAATTTGTCATTATTTGCATGTTTGTAAATTAGATATTGAATCTCTAAAGCCAGGCAATATCAGCGTCTACTCAGGAGGCAAAGATCTCAGTGTTGATGATTTTTTGAACAGTGCTAAAGTCAGTGCAGAACCCATCACAGACCCAAGGTCATCTTTAGGGTTGCGAATATTGAATGCGATTACTGCCACTCAGGCTGCCGTTAACACAAATACTAATTTAGGCATGGTGCTTTTGATGGCACCGCTCATTCAGGCGAGGCTTGAAAAAACTCAAGGCGAGAGTATTAAAGATGCGCTAACTAGTGCAGTGAAATCCAGCTCTGTGCAAGATGCAGTGGATGTTTATCAGGCCATACGCCTGGCAAAGCCGGGCGGGATGGGTGAGAAAGACAATCAAGATCTTTCTGAAGAACCTAGTGTAACTCTCTTAAAAACAATGAAAATTTCTGCTAAATGGGACTTGATTGCTGCTCAATATTCAAACAATTTTGATGAGATATTTAATTTTGGTGTACCTCGCTATCAAGCTTTGATGAACAAATGGGGTGACGAAAAATGGGCCACCACTGGATTATTCCTATCTTATTTAAGGTACTACCCAGATAGTTTGATTGAACGTAAATTTGGGCTGTTAAAAGCTAGGGAAATTAGTGATATGATCTCGGATCTTGAGATGGAGCTCTGCCATTCGGACTCACCGGATAGGTACGAGGCACAATTATTAGAAATTGATCACCACCTCAAGCGTAACCTAATCAACCCGGGAACCTCCGCGGATCTCACTGCAGCTAGCATTTTTGCGGCTGGCCTAATCTAATTTGGGGCAGTTGTAGAATAGCAGTAGATCTTCAGACATTGTCTGTGGCGGCTTACAAGGAGATCAGGAGATTGTATGGGCTGATCGTGAGATTGGTCTGTAATTTGTCGACAAATAGAAATATAAATTTAGGAGAATATAATAATGGCAATAATCAATAGAGTTCTGACTGGAGAGTCGCTCGTTAATGATAACGACCCTTCAGGCACTATGGCTGAAATTGCGCACATCGATTTATTAATCGGTCCACGTGGTTCTGCAGTAGAAACTGCTTTTTGTAATGGCTTGGTTAATAATAAGGACGGCTTCTCAACTTTATTAGCAGTTGTTGCACCAAATCTACCTTGTAAGCCAAATACTATGATGTTCAATAAAGTGACCATCAAAGGTGGTGAGCAAGCAGTACAAATGTTTGGCCCAGCTCAAGCAGCTGTAGCTAAAGCAGTAGCTGATAGTGTTGAAGATGGCACTATTCCTGCAGACGAAGCGGATGACGTATTCGTTTGTGTTGGTGTTTTCATTCACTGGGAAGCTAAGAGCAACGAAGCTATCTATGAAAACAACTACAAAGCTGTAAAAGAAGCTTTAGAGCGCGCCGTTAAGGACGAGCCAAAGGCTGCTACAGTTGTTGCAAAAAAAGACAGCGCAGAGCACCCATTCAAGGGTTTCTAGGCTACTTTTCAGAGCAATATATAGAAATGCCTCGATTTTTATCGGGGCATTTTTTTGCCTGTTGGTTTTTCTTAACCAGCAAGAATTCTTATATAATAGGCCCCTGATAGATAGACCCGCCAAATAAGCCGGCTCAAGTAGATAGATTGACCAAACAAACTAACTAGACAGAATAAATGGTATTCGTATGCAATGTAATGAATGTAACAAAGAGCTTGGAAATCTAATAGATAATGCACATTTGTATACTTGCTGCGGCCTAACCTTGCAAGAATATGCCTTACGACACCATTTGCCGTTAGATCTCTTATTGAACTCAGACCAGATTAATCAACAAGACGATGTAGCAAGCTACATAAAACACACGCAGCCATCCAACCAACAAGTTCAAGACATACTTGCAGGTTTGCATATGGCTGATGCGATAAAACAGCAGGGTGAGTTCACAGTCATAACACTTGGAATTCGCAGGTTAGAGCAATTACTTTGGTATCAACAATCTCTGCAACTAATTGGTTTTCAGTTTAAGCAAGAATATTTTTATGAGAATGACAGTCATCGAGTTGTGGCAAAAAATTCTATTAAGGTACCTACCGCATATTTGCCTCCACGCATTGTTAATAGTTCAGACGAATCATTTTTACAGCAAATTGCTGTATTGATTGGGCATATTGGAGAGTTACATACAGGCTATTTGTTCCTGGATTTCCCCAATGTAGATGATGCAAAACGTGTCGGGACTGAGTTAGCAAATAAATATCAAATACGTTTAACACCACTTGATGCTTCAGAGTATGCAGAAGGACAATTGACGAGATGTGAGACATTAGAAGACACCTCACGTTTAATTAGTCTTTTGTCAGAATATTTGCAAGCTATACCAAATGCCTGTGAAAGATTCTTTGACCATCATGAGGAAGCTACCGTAGTAAAAGAACTGGTTTTTGATTCTGCACATTTCATAACAGATCACCCCGATAAGTGTGTAAATCTACACGGCGGAAGATATGCAATGAATGTTAAGGTAAAAGATCATATTGATCCATTAACTGGGTTTGTATTGGACTATGGGTATTTAAAGCGTATTGCTAAACAGAAAATAGTCAATGAATTGGATCATCACAACCTAAATTATGTAGCTGCTGAATTATCGTGGCGTTCCAGTACTGAGCTGCTGAATATATTTATTTGGGAAAAATTAATTGAATACCTTCCTGGATTAACTGAATTGCAGATATATGAAACAAGCCAATCACATTGTACATATATTGGACGAAGCCTGGATGAGCTGCAAAAGAAAGGTAAAAGTTCTTTACTAAGATATTTTGTTTCGAATGACTTGGGTAAATCACAACTGCGTAATTTGTTAAATCAAAGCTCTCAGAGGAGGCTTAAAGTTATTGGTTGAGTTGCTGAATATCGTTACCTGTGATGCTTTGTTTATGAAGAGCTGTAGAAACAAGTGCTCCAGCAAAGCCTATGGATTTTAGATATTTTATTTCACTTATATGTTTAATACCTCCACCATAAAAAATATTAAAACCATCGGTTAATTCATTTTGATTAAGTTCAGATGGGAATTGACAACCTTGTTCAGCGCCAACACTATCAAGGTTTAATACGATTACGTCTTTTGGCCATTGTTCTTTGTACTGTAAAAGCTCTTGTAAACCTAATAGACAATCAGCTTTATAATCTAATGATAAGATAAAATTATGATGAATGTACTGGTTTAGTATTGAGGAATAAGCGGCTATAGAGGGTAATGATTCTGAAGATAAAATTATGCGTAAATTCTTTAAATTATTTTTATGTAAATAACGTTCTATCAATAAATAACCAGTATCTATCCAAATCTCTAAACCCGGAAATGTGTGACAGATAGATTCTATGACATCACAGTGATGGCCTAGCTGTTCAAGAGCATCTAAATCAGCAATATAGAGTGATTTAAAATCAAATACCTTTAATAATCCACTAATAACCTCAAGCGGGTCAGGAGAAGTGCAAATATCAGAACGTATCGCTTGATATCTTTCTCTATTTCCTGCTACGGCATGAACGACAACACCTTTGCTGAGATCAAGAACAGGAATAGTTAACATTAATAATAATATGAATATATTGATCTTTGAGTATATCACTGGCGGGGGCATGGTGGGTGAAGCGCTGCCGATTACCCTGGTGCGAGAAGGTGAGGCCATGCTGAATGCGATAGCCTGTGATCTTTCAGATATAAGTGAAGTGCAAGTTAGTGTCATGCGTGACTATAGATTACATACTTATAAGCAATCTATGCATGAGTATGTTGTTACTGATGAGTGTGATTACACTGAAATTATAAAATCAGTAGAAAACAAGATTGATGCCTTGTTGATAATTGCTCCAGAGAGTGACGGTCTCTTGTCAAAGCTATGCAAACAGTATTCAAATCGAGATTTCTTGCTGCTAAATAGCTCAGCTGAAAGTATTGCGTTAACGGGTGATAAATTAAAAACCTATGAATATTTAAGTGACTTCAAGATTGCTCAAATTCCAACTTATAAGACCAATGATATAAATTTAATTGAGTCTGAGAAAATTATTATCAAGCCTATTGATGGTGTTGGTTGTGAAAACATATACTTACTAGATAACAATAATAATTTAGACAACCTGCCAATCTCAATAAAAAATAATAATTATATTATTCAGCCATATATACAGGGCCAAAACGCAAGTTTAAGTTTGTTGTGCTGGAACGGTGAATGCGGAATATTATCTGCAAATATACAAAATATTAAAGTAATTAATGAGTGTCTTGTGCTGGCCGGGTGTGTTGTTAATGCTTTAGATCGTGATGTCTTTGCACAATTTAGTGCCGACCTAATCAAAGCATTACCAGAGTTAAGAGGATACGTGGGAGTTGATATTATAATAACAGAAGACGACGATATAATTTTGGTTGAAATAAACCCAAGACTGACTACTTCATATGCAGGCTTGAAGTCTGCTTGTGGATTGAATGCGGCAGAGTTGATTCTTAAAACATTCGTTAATCAAAACTTGCCAGATTTTGTAATCACACATAATGCGAGTGTTGCAATTGATATCGGTGCTGAACATGCAGCCTAATATTATTGGTTGGGATATAGGTGGCGCGCATGTAAAGATAGCCATCATAAAAGGGCAGTCAGTCACTCAGGTACATCAGTTTGATTGCCCACTTTGGAAGGGCATGGATGCATTAAGTGCGTGTATTAATCAAGTGAAGAATATTGTTGATATGCATACATATTCTCATGCAATTACAATGACAGGGGAATTGGTAGATCATTTTGAAGATAGAGAACAGGGTGTTCACGCTATTATTTCTGAAATGTCTAATTGCCTGGGTACATCAAACGTTAAATTTTATGCCGGTAATCAAGGGTTTGTTGATTCAGATCGAGCGGTAACTGAACATAAAAATATTGCATCAGCAAACTGGTTGGCGAGTGCGTATTACACTGCGTCGAAAATAGAAAACGCGTATTTCATTGATATAGGCAGTACTACAACTGATATTATAGGAATTCGCGGTCAAAAGGTTTCGTATTCGGGTTATAGCGATGAACAAAGACTCATCGCTAAAGAGTTGGTGTACTGTGGAGTAGTTAGAACACCTATCTTTGCGCTCTGTAATTCTGCTCAAGTTAATGATAAGACTATACCGGTTATTAACGAATATTTTGCTAATACAGCTGATGTTTATCGTTTAACAGGAGAATTAGCTGCCTATGCAGACCAGAGTGATACGCTTGATGGACGTAGTAAAGATGAAATAAGTAGTGCTAAACGTATAGCACGTATGTTTGCGAATGATTTCCGCAAGGAAGAGCTTGATGTCTGGAAAAAAGTTGCCAAACAAATACGTACATTACAAGTTCAAATGATAAAGGATGCTTGTAGGCATCAATTTATGAAAAAAAATGTATCCTTAGCTATACCTATAGTAGGTGCAGGCGTCGGGCGTTTTTTAATTAAAGATCTGGCGCAACAGCTAGGTAGGAAATATATTGATTTTGAAGAATTATTTGCACCTAGTTCAATAGGCAGTTCAATAAATAGTGATTTTGGCATTGCTGATTGTGCACCTGCTGCCTCAGTTGCATGTTTGGCACTAAAAAGTTCTGCATTTTCAGATTAATGCTGCATGAGTAATTTCTTAATTGCAGATTTACCATACTCGATAGATAGCAGTGTGTTGTTTGACAAGTTTGCTGATGAGCCATGGTCAGTATTTTTAGATAGTAATCAACCTGATGCTATTCATGGACGTTATGACATCATTAGTTCAAGACCAAAAGTTCGAATCACCAGTAAAAATAATAAAAATAACATTGATACTTGGACCGAATCATTGTCTGTTCCTGGAGATCCATTTTCAATTTTAAAAGAGTATTTAAAACAGAGTGAGGCTCGAGATACTGGGTTGAAATTACCATTTCTTGGAGGTGCGATTGGTTATCTCAGTTATGACTTAGGTCGGTGTTTAGAAAAAATGCCTGATATATCTGAAAATGATCTAGATCTTCCTGATCTTAAAGTTGGAATTTATCCATGGGCGATCATTGTTGATCACTATAAAAAGAAATCTGTGCTAGTGGGTGATAAAAATGACTTGCGAACGCAGCGTGGATGGAATGATTTGCTAAGTCTTGTTTTGAATAAAAGACCACTCAAAAAACGTCAAAAATTTAATGTATTGAGTGAAGTGTCATCGAATACGAGTCAGGTGGAATATGCTGCTTCATTTGCAAAAATAAAGTCATATATTAGGGAAGGTGATTGCTATCAAGTAAATCTAGCGCAACGTTTTAATGTCTCGGTTGAAGGTGATTCTTGGCAGGCATATCAAATGCTGCGTACTATTAATCCATCTCCATTTAGCGCTTATTTGAATTATAAAGATTTTCAAATTCTTAGTAATTCACCTGAACGTTTTTTATCAGTGCATGACCAAATAGTTGAAACTAAGCCAATAAAAGGTACTAGACCAAGATCAAACAACAAAGATCTCGATAATGCACTTATGCTAGAGCTAATTAACAGTAAAAAAGATCAGGCAGAGAACGTCATGATTGTAGATCTTCTACGTAATGACATAAGTAAGAATTGCGCACTTGGTTCCGTTAAAGTTCCTAAATTATTTGATATCGAAAGTTATCCGAATGTGCATCATATGGTGAGCACCATAACAGGTAAGCTACGCGAGAATCGTAGTGCTATTGATTTACTGCGTGGTAGCTTCCCGGGTGGATCGATTACCGGGGCACCAAAGTTGCGATCAATGGAGATAATCGAAGAACTAGAACCGCATAGACGTGGAATATACTGTGGCTCTATTGGCTATATAAGTAATGATGGCAATATGGACACCAATATTGCAATCCGTACCATCTTGCACAAAGATCAAAAAATGTATTTCTACGCTGGTGGCGGTATCGTTTATGATTCCGATGTAGATGCTGAATATCAAGAGACTTATGATAAAGCGGCTGCAATGATGCAAGTGCTTAATAAAGGTAAGCAATATGCAGAAGGGCAGTAGTTCAAAGATCGATGCCTGGGCTATTAAACTGGGCGGCAGCTTATATGGAAGTAAATATTTAATTGAATGGTTGAATGCAATTAATCAATGCTCAAATAAGAAGATCGTTATTATTCCTGGAGGAGGACCATTCGCTGATCAAGTCCGGTTAGCAGATGAGAAATTTGCTTTGAATCCTGATCGTTCTCATCATATGGCTATCCTTGCAATGCAACAATTCGGATATTTACTGGCTTCAATATGCCCGGATCTAGTCGTTGCAAACTCTAAAGAGAAAATATTTCAAACATGGGATATTTCAAAGGCTGTGATCTGGGAACCTTTTGATATGGTTCGGGACCAATGTGTACTAGATAAAACTTGGAGTATTACTTCTGATAGTTTGGCAGTTTGGTTAGCAGGGATTCTTGGCATAAGGAATTTGCTGCTAATTAAATCTTCTAAACAAGTATTAGAGACTACTGAGCTGACTGAGCTTACGCAGTCGGGGTGTGTAGACACAGGGTTACAAGAATTGGCAAGTAATTATCATATAAATATAAATGTACTGCATAAATCAAAAGCAAATAATTTGCATCATTTTTTGAACTCAAATTAATCTAGTTTTTTTTAATTTTTAAAAAAAGAAAAATAATATGTTTAAAAATACAGTTAATATACTAACCAGTATTGTTATACGTAAGCCTGTTGTTGTTCTAGTTATCATGTTTGCATTGGTGGTGGCGTGTAGCCTCTATATTCCCAAACTTAATATAGATGCATCACCAGATTCATTGATGTTAGAGAGTGACCCGGATCTCAAGTATTACCGTGAAGTGCATCGTCATTATGGAACAGACGAGTATGTGATTATCGGATTCAAGCCTAACAAAGGAATGTTGGAGCAGGAAAACATTGAATACATAGAGAATATTTCTAAGCAATTCAAGCAAATCAATGGGGTGTCAGGGGTAACCTCATTAAGTAATGTGCCACTCTTGTTACAGCTTAAAGAAGATGAAAAAACTGGACAAACCAGTTTCTCAAATCTGTTGAGTAGCACAGTTGATATTGCCAAGGCTGAGCAAGAATTTACCTCGAGTCCTATCTATGTTGATAATCTGATTAGTCGTGATTTAACAACAACAGCAATTAAGGTTGACATTGAGAAAAACAAAAAGCTTATCGATTTAATAGAACAGAAATATGAC
The DNA here is from genome assembly GCA_964486815.1 of uncultured Thiotrichales bacterium. GTDB lineage: Bacteria > Pseudomonadota > Gammaproteobacteria > UBA4575 > UBA4575 > JABDMD01. The sequence continues at coordinate 2,574 of CAZAOO010000017.1, read as the reverse complement.
TTATTAGCTGAACAAGAGAATGATCCTGAAAATACTAAAACGCTAAGTGAATTAGATAATCTACGTAATACTATTATTGTGGAGCGACAAATAATTAATCAGCGTTATAAAGAAGTGCTTGATAAAGTAAGAGGAATTATATCGACAGATGCTGATCGTGGGGAATTTTATCTTGCTGGCGCACCTTTGATAGGTAATGACATGAAGGAATATGTCGCTAAAGATATTCGTACTTTTGGCATAGCTATTTTAGCTATCATGATTGTGGTGTTGTTTTTGTTCTTCAGGAATCCAGCGTGGATCTTTTTGGCATTAATATGTGCAGTATTAAATGTGTTATTAGTTGCAGGTTTGGCTTCATTGCTGGGCTTTCAGCTAACTATAATTTCTTCAAACTTCGTAGCCTTGTTAATTATATTTTCGGTTACTTTATCTATTCATGTGATTATTCGTTATCAGGAAATACAGGCTTTACACCCTGATGATAGTATTGAAGATGAAATCAAAACTACCATATCACAAATTATAACACCGTGTTTCTATATGGTGCTGACTTCTGCTATTGCATTCCTGTCATTAGTGGTGAGCGATATCAATCCGGTTATTGTATTTGGTTACATTATGATTCTCGGTTTATTTTGTGCTTTTTTGCTTACTTTTACGGTATTGCCCGCTTTAATAAAAATTATTAAGCCTAAACCTCGCTGCGTAGATGAAGACAAGTCGGCTAATTTCCTTGAAAATTTATTACAGGCTATTGTTAATCACAAAAAACTCACATTAACTATCTTGATCGGTATGTTTGCATTAAATCTTTTAGGAATAAGTCAAATAACAGTTGAAAACCGGTTTATTGATTATTTTAAGAAATCTACCGATATTTACCAAGGCCTAGAATTAGTTGACCAAGAATTAGGCGGTACAGTGCCACTTGAAATAATACTGGAAGCTGGTGATGTAGAGGAAGAAGAGATAACGGATGGCGATGAAGAATTTGATGATTATTTAACTGAGTTAGAAGAAACACAGGATGATTTCACAGCTAATAGTTACTGGTATAACCGCAGTGGTATTAAGAAAATTAATAAAATTCATGAGTATTTAGAGAGTCAGCCACAAATCGGAAAGGTTTTATCATTATCTAGTACTGAAGAAGTGTTTAGAACCATTAATAAGGGTGAGCCTTTAGAAGATTTCCACTTGTCACTAGTGTATTCCAAGGTGCCGCAAAACATTAAAGATGTATTGATATCACCATATGTTTCCACGGATGGTAGTCAAGCACGTGTATTGGCTCGTATTAAAGATTCAGACCATACCTTAATACGTAATGATCTTTTGAAAAAAATCAAAACAGACCTGAATGCAGAATTTGTAAAGAATGGTGAAAGTGTTCGCTTAACCGGTATAAGTGTTTTGTATAACAATGTTCTGCAAAGTTTATTTAAATCACAAATACTTACTTTAGGAACTGTATTTGTAGCCATTCTCATTATGCTAACTATTCTATTCAGAAGCGTTAAGCTGGCTATTATCGGAACCTTGCCTAATATATTTACAGCGCTATTTATTCTAGGTTGTATGGGTGTTTTTGGCATACCGCTAGATATTATGACAATTACCATAGCAGCGATAACTATAGGTATTGGTGTGGATTATGCTATTCACTATATACATCGTTATAAAAAAGAATATGCAGAAAGTGCTGATAATTACCAAGCCATTCATAAATCTCAAACCACAGTAGGCAAGGCATTATACTTTACCTCAATTACTATCACACTAGGGTTTATAGTGTTGGTGCTATCAAATTTTGTTCCATCTATTTACTTTGGCTTGTTAACCAGTGTCGCCATGTTAGTTTCACTGTTTGCAACATTTAGTATTATTCCGTTGTTGTTATCCGTTATGAAGCCATTAAAGTTAAATTAAACATCTGAACAAGTTTACAATGCCTGCTGTAATACACCAAAAAGTACATGAATGCCAAGTTGGAACTCATAAACAACTTATCGCTAGAGTGCATTCGAGTTGGTTGATAATGGGTGATATGCAGTTTGTTAGGGGATACTGCCTGATCCTTACGGACCCGGTGGTTCCTGACTTGAATCACTTGTCTATGGATAACCGAGTAACTTTTTTACGTGAAATGAGCATAGTGGGTGATGCCTTGCTGGAAGTAACCGATGCATGCCGAATTAATTATGAAATTTTAGGTAACTTAGAACCCGCATTACACGGACATGTTTTTCTACGTTATTCTCACGAGCCAGAACATCTTTGAACATCTCCAGTCTGGTTTTATGACTGGAAAAATGCACCTGTATTTAATTTTGAAACTGAAAGAGAGTTAATAGAAGAGATTCGTGTGTATCTAGATAACGTGTGTATCTAGATAAAAATAGGGTGTTGAAATAATACCAATGCTCATTTATGCATGAAGTCAGTGATATCTATGCAACCATGCAAGGATATCATCTAAATGATGATATATATGCAGAAACAGACAAAAATATGCAATTTCTACTACTACAGTGTGATAACCTTGCAAATATGGACGATATTAATAGTTAG
>CAZAOO010000016.1:0-69217 GCA_964486815.1 uncultured Thiotrichales bacterium | reverse complement strand
GTGGCCCTAGTTTATGATGTCCATCTTTTTCAGTACACTTCAGATCACTTTTCTCTCCTTTTCTCTACAATTGTTTACCGGACTATTTAATCAAGCATATTCACGGAATTAAAGGAGTCGATCTCTTTTTACTCGATATAATATTATTACTGAGGTTTAACACGTTTGCGAATATGTAGTTCTTTCAATTGTCGCTCACTTACATCTGCGGGAGCATTGGTTAGCAAACATGTTGCATTTTGAGTTTTAGGGAATGGAATGACATCACGAATGGAGCTACTTCCTGTCATTAACATCACTAAACGATCCAAACCAAATGCAATTCCGCCGTGGGGAGGCGCACCGAATTTGAGTGCTTTTAATAAGAAGCCAAACTTTTCTTCTGCTTCTTGCTCTTCAATACCTAACACTTTAAATACTGCCGCTTGCATAGCTTGTTTATGAATACGCACTGAACCACCACCGACTTCTGTGCCATTCAACACCATGTCATAAGCTTGCGATAAGGCTTCACCGGGGTTATCAATTAGTTTTTGTGGATCAGTGAAATCTGGCGCGGTAAACGGATGATGCAATGCCGACCAACGTTTTGCATCTTCATCCCATTCAAACATTGGGAAATCTACCACCCAGACTGGTTTCCAGCCTTCTTCTACCTTATTTAAGTCATGGCCTATCTTTACACGCAAGGCACCGAGTGCCGCATTAACCACGGTTTTCTTGTCTGCACCGAAGAATAGCAAGTCACCATTTTCTGCTTTAGAAACTTCAATCAGTTGTTGAATCGTTTCTTCCGGTAAGAATTTTAATATTGGTGACTGCAAACCTTCTTTAAGGTCGCTTACATTATTACATTTGATGTATGCCAAACCTTTTGCACCGTATTGTGCAACGTAATTTGTGTAGCCATCAATTTCTTTACGCGAAATTTTTGAGCCATTAGGAATTTTAAGCATCGCAATACGACTTTCATCATCGTTAGCTGGAGCATTGAAAACTTTAAACTCAACGGTTTTCATTAAATCAGTAATGTCGATGAATTCTAATGGTATGCGTAAATCCGGTTTATCACTTCCAAAACGATGCATCGCATCTGCATAGGTCATTCTTGGAAATGGGTTATCTAAATCGACATTTACATTTTCTTTAAATGATTCACGCATCATGGTTTCCATGATCGCCATAATTTCATCTTGCCCCATAAACGAGGTTTCTATATCGAGCTGGGTGAATTCGGGTTGGCGATCGGCACGCAAGTCTTCGTCACGAAAACAACGCACTACTTGATAATAACGGTCAAAGCCACTCATCATTAGCAGCTGTTTAAATAATTGTGGTGACTGCGGTAACGCAAAAAATGAACCAGGCTGTGTACGGCTTGGCACTAGATAGTCACGCGCGCCTTCTGGGGTTGCCTTGGTAAGAATGGGTGTTTCTATATCCAGAAAACCATTCTTATCTAAAAAGTTTCGAATACTACTGGCTACTTTGGCTTTGGTACGAATTCGTCCTTGCATAAACGGACGACGTAAATCTATGTATCGATATTTCAATCGATTTTCTTCATGCACATCTTCGTCGTCTAATTGGAATGGCGGGGTATCCGATTCATTGAGTACTTTCAGTTCTTTGGCGAGCACTTCGATTTGGCCTGTAGGCAAATCGTTATTGATCGTACCTTCTGGTCGCATACGTACACGACCTTTAATGCGTAAAACATATTCATTACGAATTTGCTCAGCAAGTGCGAAAATTTCAGCGGTATCAGGATCAAATACAACTTGCAGGATGCCTTCACGATCTCGTAAATCGATAAATATTACCCCACCGTGATCACGTCTTTTATTTACCCAGCCGCAGGCTTCGATTTCTTGATCAATCAATTTTTCTGTGACTTGACCACAATAATGAGTTCGCATTTTTTACCCTAATAATTCTAGATTTTGCTATATGACAAAACGTCTATCAAGCGGCGAATAGTACGATTCGGCCATATTCTATGCAACAGAACAGGCCTCAATTGAGAAAGAATCCGTAAATTTAGACGAAATTTTAAACCTGAATCCTAGGCTTTCTTCTTTTTGGATTTTTTGGTAGTTTTTTGACTAGCCTCAGACACTGTTTTTTTGCCTTCAGTCTTCTTTTCTGGCTTACTCTCAGGCTTCGTCTCTGGCTTACTATCTTTTGAAGCGCTTTCTTTTGAAGAGTTTTCCTTTGTTGAGTTTTCTTTTGAAGCGCTTTCCTGTGAAGCGCTTTCTTTTTTTGAGTCATCCGAGCTTAGATTACGCTTCTTATCATTATCTGTTTTGAAATCGGTTTCATACCAACCTGTTCCACTCAACCTGAAACTCGGTGCAGAAACAAGTTTTTTTAGTTTGAGCTTGCCACATTCAGGACACTTTTTTAATAAAGGATCACCTATCTTTTGCAAGGTTTCATGTACAGCCTCACATGCTTGGCATTGATATTCGTAAATTGGCATAAGCGGAGTACTTTAGATACCTTTGATAATTGTTCGATACTTATTCGACACGTGGAAACCAGATTGCTTTATTATATTGGTCTATGCAATCAAATATAATACTAGTCTAATTTAGACCAACTAAATATAACCGTATTTATACAGGAGAAAAAGGAGTAATGGGTACGAATCAGACCGTTATTTATTTCAACCCTAAGTGCTCCAAGTGTCGTATGACTCTTGAGCTGCTCAACAATAATGGAACAGAGCCAGAAGTAGTTGAATATTTACAAACCACCCCTTCTAAAACCGAATTAAAGAATATTCTATCTAAATTAGGGTTTTCTGCAGATCAATTACTGCGCAAGCATGAGGACGCTTACCAAGAAGCCGGCTTGAGTGATTCTTCATCCGAGGACGACATTCTCGATGCCATGATGAAATTTCCAATATTAATTGAACGCCCAATAGTGGTACACAATGGCAAGGCTGTTATTGGAAGACCCCCCGAAAATGTATTAACTATATTATGAAAAATATCCTGGTTTTATATTATTCACGTCATGGTGCCACTAAAGATATGGCACAACATATCGCAAGAGGCGTAAATTCGGTAGAAGGCGCAGATGCCAAGCTTCGTACGGTAGCACCAGTGTCTACAACCTGTGAAGCGGTCGATGACAGCATTCCAGCAGAAGGACACCCTTATGCAGTGCCTTCTGATTTTGAGCAATGTGATGGCTTGCTGATGGGCAGCCCTACACGATTTGGTAACATGGCTGCACCGTTAAAATACTTTTTGGATAGCTCTAGCCCTCAATGGCTAGCAGGAGCTTTAATTGATAAACCTGCTGGACTGTTTACTTCTACTTCAAGTTTACATGGCGGCCAAGAAACCACTCTGCTCACCATGATGCTGCCTTTATTGCATCACGGCATGATGATTGTTGGTATACCGTATAGCGAGAGTGACTTACTCACTACAAATACCGGCGGCACACCTTATGGTGCTAGTCATTTAGCAGGACCAGAAAGCACTAACAAGCTGAGTGAAGAAGAAAAGAAATTATGTTTCGCTTTAGGTAAACGAGTAGCCACTTTGTCGCTTTAGTTTATTCAAAACTTAAAACAGATTTTACAAAAGGTACGGTAACTTTTTTTTGCTGAACCAATGACTCTTCATCCAACTTATCCAGTAGACCTATGAGTTTATTTAGATCGCGTGGAAAACGTTTCAGCAAAAAGCTGCATACATCATTAGATATCTCCAATCCCCGTACTTTTGCATGCGCTTGAATTGCATAACTCTTGCCATCATCTGACAACTCACTTAATTTATAGACTGGGCCCCAAACTAACCTTGAAGCAAGATCAGAAAATGAAACGGTTGCTTGATGTGGGTTATGCGCTGCGGTCATTACAATAGTTTTATTTTTGGCACGCAGCTCGTTTATTAATAAGAATAGCTGGCGATCCCATTCTTTATCACCCAATAGAGTGTCCACGTCGTCAATACACACCACATCCAGTTGTTGCATATTATTTAGAATTGCCGCTTGCTGATCCGCTAATTCTTTCATCGGCAGATAAATTGCATTTTGTTGTGAACTTACTTGATTGTTACAAATTGCTTGCAAAAGATGTGTTTTTCCGGTGTTGGCAGAGCCCCAAAGAAAATATTGGCGCGGTTCAGATAATGATGGTTGTGATAATTGTTTTAATACAGATAGCATTTGGCTATCACTGGCATCTATAAAAGTTTTGAAAGTTGCGAATTTTGGTAATGCGATATCCAGCGAATATTGCGTAGGCGTCAGCATAGATGTCTGCGGGCAGGAAGTTGTCATTAAAAAGTATTAATTAAAACAAACGTAGAATTTACGCTTGTTTGCCGGACTGTTTAGAGGCTCTTCTTGAACGTTCTTCTGCCAAATAGTCGTAGCCACTTGCAATTGTCGTAAACAGCGTAAGTCCAATGAGTATTTGAATAATACTAGATGGGAAACTATTTACTTGACTGTAAACAACCGCAAGCACCAATAGGATTTGGACAAAAGTATTTAATTTGCTGATCAGGCTTGGCTCAATTTCAAATCGTCTAGTCATTGACACATAGGAGACCGCGCCAGAAAGTAGTGCGACATCGCGCGTAATAACGATTAACACCAGCCAGTGAGGTAATATATCCAAAGCACCCAAGGCTATATATGAACTAATCAACATGACTTTATCAGCGGCAGGATCCAGATACGACCCCAGAGTGGTCTTCCAATTAAAGGTTCTCGCCAGGTATCCATCTAAAGCGTCAGACAGACCCATTAAGAAAAACAGCAATAATGCGTTATTGAATTGGTGATCAAATAGCCACCACACCAGCAGAGGCGCCGCTGCAAAGCGCACCAGAGTAATCAAGTTTGGTATAAATCTCCAAAAAGACATGCTATGTCTTAACTCCACTCGTAAAATAATGCGTTGGATAATACAATTCAACGAATTATACAATTAATTAATCGACTATAATGTCGATCCTTATACACAACTATAAATGCTTATTATGATTGTCATTCTGATGGTATAAGTAACCGGATAACGAAGCAATGGTAATTCAAACCACTCTAAATTGACATTGAAACCTCATTCGATTTGTTATTTTTTCAATTAGTTACAACATATACTTAAGAAAATAAATTTATGGGCCTTAGCTACAAAAACGCGGGTGTCGATATCGACGCCGGTAATAAACTCGTCGATCTCATCAAACCAGCCATTCGTTCCACCCATCGGCCTGAAGTCATGTCTAGCATTGGTGGCTTTGGAGGCTTGTTCGCACTTCAACAAGATCAGTATAAAGAGCCTATATTAGTCTCGGGCACAGACGGTGTCGGCACTAAATTACGCCTAGCTCAGCAACTAAAGCAACACTCGACGATTGGAATTGACCTGGTTGCCATGTGTGTCAATGACGTTATTGTACAAGGTGCAGAACCTCTATTCTTCTTAGACTACTTTGCTACAGGCAAACTATCCGTAGATGAAGCAAAAGTTGTTGTCGAAGGCATCGCTGAAGGATGTAGACAGTCAGGAGCGGCCTTGATTGGCGGTGAAACAGCAGAAATGCCAGACATGTATGACGATGGCGAATACGATTTAGCAGGATTTTGTGTGGGCGTAGTCGAACGCAGCAAATTGATTGACGGTAGCAAGATTAACGATGGTGATGTCATCATTGGCCTGCCTTCAAGTGGAGTACATTCAAATGGGTTTTCTTTAGTAAATAAGATCATCGAAACCACAAATACCTCATTAGATGAAAAAATTGATGACAAAAGCCTTGGTGAATTACTCATACAGCCCACTATTATTTATACCAATATAGTTTTATCTCTAGTTGCAAAATTTGATATCCATGGCTTATGCCATATAACCGGTGGTGGGCTTACAGAAAATGTTCCACGCGTGATTCCCGATGGCTTTCTTGCTGATATAGATTCAAATAGCTGGAAACGTTCCACGGTTTTTGACTGGCTTCAAAAAATGGGCCAAGTCGATAATGAAGAAATGTTACGAGTATTCAATTGCGGCATGGGCATGCTAGTTATCCTACCTAAGAATCAAGCTGGTGAGGCACTTAAGCTTAGTCAAGATAACGGTCACCAGGCGGTAGTGATTGGTGAAATCAAAAAGTCATCTTCAAATTTAAAAATAACAATTCAGTAAACCCGTGCCAAAAGCTGCACAACACCCAGGACCAGAACATTCCTGCGAGATTGCCGTTTTAGTTTCCGGCGGTGGCAGCAACTTACAATCCATTATTGACTATATACAACGAGGCCGCATCAACGCAAACATTGCATGCGTGATCAGCAACAACCCTGATGCGTATGGATTAATACGCGCGCAACAAGCAAATATTCCTACTCACATCATTGAACATAAAAATCACACTACTCGCGAAGCCTTTGACACGGAACTCGTTAAAACTCTCGCGGTCTATAATGTCAAGCTAATCACTTTAGCGGGATTTATGCGTGTACTTAGCCCGACATTTATACATGAATATCAAGAGAGTATTTTAAATATTCACCCTTCTCTATTACCTAAATATACTGGTTTACATACCCATAATCGTGCGCTAGAAGCCAATGATCCTGTGCATGGTTGCTCAGTGCATTTTGTTACTGCTGAACTAGATCAAGGTCCAATAATTATTCAAGCCAGTGTGGAAGTAGAAAAAACAGATACTGCTGATACTTTGGCAGCACGTGTATTAACGAAAGAACACATTATTTATCCACTTGCAGTAAAATGGTTTTGTGAAAAACGCCTAGAGCTTAAAGGTAACGAGGTTCACCTTGATAATTCACCACTTAAGCAAGCTATAGCACTCACCCCAGAAATCGAAGCACAATTAAAATAGAAAATTCATTATGAAATTAATTTTTTATGTATTCATTATTGCATTATCATTCACACAACCTGTCTTGAGTAATTCTGCAACTATTCTTGACGAAAATAACCTGCCTCCAGAATTTGAAGCTACTTATGACATCCACAAAGGATCTATGCGAGTAGGAAAAATGGATGTTAGCTTAAAAAAGGTTAATAACACGTTAATCTATGAATCCATCACAGAACCAGTTGGCATGGCTGCATTATTTCTTGGTGATCAAGTGGTTACTGACCGAGCTATTTTAAAAATGATTGATAATCAATACCGTACAATCGAATTTGTACATGATATGAAAAATAGTGATAAAAACCGCAACGAACACTACATTTTCGACTGGACCAATAACAAAGCCAAAGTTAAATACAAAGATCGAAGCAGTGTATTAGATATCCCTGAGAATACATTTGATAACTATTCAGCCCAATTATTATTGATGCGCAAACCCGATGGAACTGGTGCTAATGTTTATTCAGTTATCTCAAAGGGCAGACTTAAAGAATATATATACGATCTAGAAGCAACTGAGTCGATTGATTCTAAAATTGGAAAACTCAATGCTAATAAGTACGTACGAAAAAAAGACGATGACAAAAAAACAACTTATTATGGCTGGTATGCTGAAGAAATTAATTATATACCGGTTAAATTAGATAAATTTGAAAATGGAAAACTTGATGTATCGGTACGAATAACTGGAGTGAAATGGTTGAAATAGAAAACTAGCAACAAATTCATATTACAGACTACCTAACAACGCTAAACTAAAATAAACTAATTACCTGCAATCATCATATTATCTATAAGTAGTGACGGGGTAATAATATTGCTACGTCGATCGACGTCGCTACCTATTGCTACGATTTTTTGATACATGTCCTTTAAATTACCCGCAATAGTAATTTCATCTACAGGATATTGTATTTCACCACCTTCCACCCAATAGCCTACGGCACCACGCGAATAATCTCCAGTTACTGTATTTACACCATGGCCAATCAGTTCAGTTACTAACAAACCTTTCTGCATCTGCTTAAGCAACTGATCTAAACTTTTTTCGCCAGCTTTTATCTCTAAATTATGAACACCACCTGCATTACCAGTAGTTTCCATAGCTAGTTTTCTAGCTGAATAGCTACTTAAGACATAACCCTTAAGCACACCATTCTCAACAAGGGTCCGCGCTTTTGTAGCGACGCCTTCCATATCAAACGTACTACTACCAAACCCGCCTTTTATAAATGGATCTTCTGTAATCGTTATAAAATCAGAGAATACTTTTTTATCCAGATGATCAATCAAAAAAGAAGCTTTTCGATAAAGAGAACCACCACTTACAGCTGAAATAAAATGTGAAAACAAGGATCGCGCCATATTAGCTTCAAAAATGACGGGTGTGGTTTGTGTAGATATCTTGCGTGCGCCAAGCCGACTAACTGTTCTTTCAGCTGCTTTTTTACCTATAGCTTCTGCTGACTCAAGATTTTTAGGATCACGCGCAGTTGCAAACCAGTAGTCTCTTTGCATACCTCCACCTTGCCCTGCAATCACTACACAAGATAGGTTATGCCGAGTTGAGCTATAACTGCCTACAAAATCATGAGAGTTTGCATAAATTGTAGTGCCACGCGAACTTGTTAAAGAAGCACCTTCAGAGTTTGAGATTTTATCTACATTACGCGCAGCATTTTCACAGCTAATAGCAATCTCTAGCGCCTCTTCGGGCGACACGCCCCAGGGATGATCAAGCTCCAAATCCTGCATGTCGGTCGCCATAAGATTAGCTTGCGCTAATCCAGCGTAGTCATCTTCTTCTGTAAAGTTTGCAATATTGCAGGCCGCTGTTACCGCATCTTTAATCGCAGCTGGCTCAAAATTGGTAGTGCTAGCGCTACCTTTCTTTTGACCCATATAAATTGTGATACCTAAACCACGATCATTATGATGTTCTAAGGTTTCTGCTTCACCTAAGCGTGCAGTTACTGACAATCCGTGCTCAACATTAATACTTGCTTCAGCACTTGTAGCACCTTGTTGTTTCGCTTCAGCTAAACAAGATTGAACTAAGCTCTCTAACTTATCTTTTGTATATGGAGACGGTTGTACTTTCATATCAGTTACTGCAATGAATTATTATTGAGAAGTACCGCCTACAGTAATGCCATCGATTCGCAAGGTTGGTTGACCAACCCCTACCGGCACACTTTGACCTTCTTTACCGCAAGTACCTACACCTTGGTCTAATTTGAGATCGTTACCAATCATGCTGACGCGAGTTAATACATCGGGCCCATCACCAATCAAAGTCGCACCTTTAACAGGTTTAGTTACTTTGCCTTTTTCAATCAAATAAGCTTCTGAGGCAGAAAAAACGAATTTTCCAGAAGTAATATCCACTTGGCCACCGCCAAAGTTGACCGCATAAAAACCTGATTCAACTGAACTAATAATTTCACCTGGATCATGCTCTCCAGCCAGCATATATGTATTTGTCATGCGTGGCATAGGCAAGTGTGCATAAGATTCACGTCTTCCATTTCCAGTTGGCTCTGTGTTGGATAGTTTTGCATTGAGTTTATCTTGCATAAACCCTTTCAGAATTCCATCTTCAATCAATGTTGTACATTTTGTAGTAGTACCCTCATCATCAATATTTAATGAGCCTCTTCGGTTTTCTAAGGTACCATCATCCACTACGGTTACGCCTTTACTGGCTACACGATCTCCTATGCGGCCACTAAATGCTGAAGTTCCCTTGCGTGTGAAATCACCCTCAAGTCCATGGCCAATCGCTTCATGCAATAACACACCAGGCCAGCCTGGTCCTAACACGACATCCATTTCGCCTGCCGGCGCCTCAACAGCATCTAAATTCAGTAACGCCATTCTTACCGCTTCATGAACAAAAGAATGCGCATGATTATCCTGAGTAAAAATATCATAGCCAACACGACCGCCGCCGCCTGCACTGCCTTGCTCTAATCGACCTTTGTCTTCAACAATTACCGCAACATTTAATCTAACCAAGGGCCTAACATCTGCAGCCATCGTGCCATCACTATTAGCCACTAAAATTATTTCATGCGTGCCCGCTATGGATGCCATAACCTGCTTAACTCGATCATCCTGCTTTCGCGCCAGAACATCCAATGAACGTAACAGATCAACTTTGTCAGATTCGGTAAGAGAATCTAAAGGGTTATCAGGCATATAGAGTTGATTGCCTGTATTTGTTTTCCAAACCTGTACTTGTCCATTTTGATTACCTCTTGCAATCGCGCGTGCTGCTTTGCAAGATTCTAATAATGCTGGCAATAGAATTTCGTCTGAATAAGCAAACCCAGATTTTTCACCTTTAATGGCACGTATTCCAACACCTTGGCTTATATTGTAACTAGCATCTTTTACGATACTGTCCTCTAATGACCATGCCTCATGTTTGCGCATCTGGAAATATATATCGCCGCTATCTGCAGATGTATTCAGCAATGCTGCAAAAGCTTGTGATAAATGGGATTCATCTAGACCAGAAGGGTCTAAGATGCTGCTTTTAGCAAGCTCTAATGGGTTTTGCATGATTTATTTACTTTAAAAGAAAAGTTAGAAACTATTTCATTCTTCTGTGCTGAATACATGGAAATGTTTTTCGTCTTGTTCGCAAGTACTCAATATTAATTTCTGCAAGCGTATAACCTGCACCATGACTAATACGATTTAGAATTGCACCCCATGGATCAATAATCATGCTGTCACCATGTGTGTGGCGACCATTTAGATGGTAGCCGCCTTGGCCCGATGCAATTACATAGGTTAAATTCTCAATTGCCCTTGCCCTTAACAAACTTTCCCAATGCGCCTTACCCGTTACGGCAGTAAATGCAGCAGGCAAAACCATAATTTCTGCACCTAAGTCCAGCAAACCTCTAAATAACTCGGGAAAACGCAAATCATAACAAACTGCTAAACCAATCTTGCCAAATGGTGAATCAATCACTTTTAAATTCAGCTCGCCAAATTCGATAGTTTCAGATTCGATATAATTTTCACCAGTATCTACTAAATCTACATCAAATAGGTGAATCTTGTCATAGCGTTCAACAAAATTGCCTTTGTTGTCATAGACAATGCATGCAGCTAGAATTTTATTCGGGTCGCTACATTCGAGAGGAATTGTACCACCTACCAACCAGACATTATGTTGCTTTGCCTGATCTGATAAAAATCTCTGAATAGGCCCCTTACCCTGAGTTTCGCGAACCGCTATTTTATCACTTTCCTCAATGCCCATAATTGCAAAGTTTTCTGGCAATACAATTAATTCAGCGCCTGCTGCAGCTGCTTGAGAAATAAGGCGACCTGCCTCGCGAAGATTGGCATCGACTTTTGGGCCAGATGCCATTTGAATGGCTGCAACTTTACTCAAAATTTATCAATAATCACTGTTTTAAGAAGTTACTATTATCGCATAACTAAACGTTAACCGAGTCTACTAAAGTAGAGATATAAATAACATTACCTGTGATATTGTCAAATTCACTGCTGCTTAGTACGCTTTTCTACATTATCGGGATCACTTTGTTGAGGTTAACCCAGCATACTTAGGAAATGACCTAAGAAAATGAACTAGGGAAATGACTTAGGGAAATGATCCTTGTGATGGTTGACCAGTAGATTGTGGTGTTGACTTGTTTCCTACTACCTTTTGCGAGATAGGCTCAATCACCGGTTCCTGCCAACTTCCCTTCATACTGTATTTAACCTCGGTAACTTGATTTACATCGACACCAATTGATTTAGCAATTCTCTCTCCCACAATGACTCCAACCGCACCTAATGGGCCACCCACCGCTAAACCAATCCACGGTAAGCCGCCACTGATATGGGGAGTTACAGTAACGACTTGATCATAATCTTGTATTTCAATACCAGTTCGACCCTGTATTAACAAATCTGCAGAGGGTCCTTTAACCTTCAAATTCTCCGTTGTCATATTTGCATCTCTAAATGTTAAATCACCACGGATTTTTTCAAATGCATAGCCTTTTGAGAAAAAATCTGTGAAATCTAAAGACAAACGTCGAGAGATCTCGCCAAAATTAAATAGACCAACTAATCTTCCTGCCCCTCCCGGTTCAACTGATGAAATTGCGCCATCATTAAATCTGATCTTTGCATCACCCGAAACTTTAGCTAAAGCAAACTGGTATGGCGCATCTGGCCATGCGAAATTAGCAACCACGTCACCTTCCCCACCATCAACTGAACTACCAAATCCCAATCCAGCAAAGGAGTTATGTAGATTTTGAGATTCAAGTCTAATTTGAAGGTTAGTATATTGTTTGTCTTGCTCATTCACCATCCACTTTCCATTGGCAGATACTTGCAGTTCACGACCATAACCTTGCAGTGAATCTATCTCCAAACCATTTATTGAAGGCTTTGTTTTTAAACTAACGTTATTAAAAACTGCATTTTTGTATTCAAACGTTTTTGCATTGATTACCAAAGCGGGTAAACTCCGGGGGTCTAAGTCTGTAGACTTTGAAGGAATGGACGAAATTGTTGAATTATTTTTAGATTGAAAGCGCAAAAAATCAAAATCTGCAGTTGCGACGCTGCCACTAGCAGGATCTACAGGATACTCAAACTTTCCTTTTACTAGCGATGAATCAATATCGCCCACCCAGAATTGGGCTTTTTTCGACGCATAAACATTTACATTATCAATACTTAAAGCCCCTAATTGTGCACGATTAATAAACAAGTCAATTTCTTTGACATCAAACGTTCGTTCTTGATTTGAATCCATAAATTCACGCCATTCAGAAAGATCAAAGCTATTCATCTTGCCAGTAATTCTTATCCCGTCTTCAGGCAATTGAAACTGATTATCTCCCATACGCAACTCCATCTTTGAAAACTGACTAGAGCCTTCACCTATATTTGCAAGCATGAATACTTGATTATCAAGATTTGCAAATATCTCACTACCTATATTCTTGGAGTGTTTTGTTTGAATAGATATTTCTTTAGATTCATCAAACGCCTTTCTAAAAGGTGACGGTAGCAAAGTAGTTACACCATACATATCACTATCAACGTTAACAGCTAGTGCTTTTCCTTCATCATTCTTACCAAAGCGAGGTATTCGGACTTCTGCTGCAACAGGCGTTAAACCTTTAATATATTTATTAAGCTTTGTGTAATTAGAAGAAAAATAACTGTCCAGATCAAAATCACCTGCTAATGATAACAATGTGCTGCCATCATCAGCTTTTACTGCACTACCGCTAATTGGAGCGCCATATAACTTAGCGCTTAACCCACCACCTTCAGCACCTTGTTGATCAAAACGTAACTTTCCATTTAAATCAGTAAACGGAAGTGATAAAGCATTTACTTTCAATCCTGCATTATTAAACTCAATTTCTCCACCTACTAAAATTTGTTTGTCTAATTTTTTAGTTAATGTTAATGAAAGATCTAAATCAAGTTTAGTATTTCCACTAGCTGTAATATGCTTTGCTACTTTACTATCCTTCGGAAGGATAGAGGCTTGTTGCAAATACTCTAAGATATTATTTGCCGGACCCACTGCACTTCCATCGAGCACTAATCGTGGTAACTTCAGATCATCTATTTTTGCGTGCACTTGCTTAATTGAGGAATCCAAAATGTTTCCCTGACTTGCATTAATCTCCAGATAATTATTATAAATCTTAAAATCTGTAGAGATATTACTAGCGATTGGCCAGTTTGGATGATACGACAAAACACCGTCTTCAATATTTGCTAGAATTTCAATTCTGCCAGGTTTATTTTTGAACGGAAAATACTTTGGATTTCCATGAAATAAAAGTTTTCCACTTTGAATAGTTCCGGCAACGATACTTTCATGCAACCATTTCGACAACTTTGGGTTCATCTTTCCGTAAGGCAGATACCTTTTAATTGTTTCAGATTTTGCATAAGGCACCTCTAACTGAATATCTACATGAGGCTCCTTATCTGTGAATTGCAACATACCTTGAATGCTTGCAGTCATCTCATTTGACTCTACAGTTAGCCCTTGCATTGCCACCAGCATATTTCCATCTATATATTGCCAGTTAACTTGTCCTTTAATATTTTGATTTTCCAAAGGCTGACTTAATATTTTATTTATCGATATACCCATCGCATCACAAGCTAACACTAGACTTCCTTGACGATGATTTCCCGTTATCTCACCAACAATAGATGAGATCGCAATATCTTGCTCAGGAACAAATATATTTGCCTCTTGTAACAATGATTTGTAAGCATATTTTATTAGTTTATTTTCATTGAATTGTATTTGTAATTGCACTGACTCAAGCACACCTTTGATCTCAATATCATCCACCACCTCATTGAATCGCTCAGCTATAAATGGGAAATGCTGCAAGGTCGAAAGTAATGGGTCAGTTTTTATATAATCAAATGCTGCAGATAAAGTGAAGTTTTGTTGCCCGCAACCCAGGCAACTTATTTCATACTGGTTACCAGGCCATTCGTGGTTGGCCGTTTTGACACTTACATCACCCAGCGTCAGTCGCCAGGCTTCTAAATCGCCTTGCAATCTAAAGTTTGTATCAATTGCTGCAATCTCATCATCCAACAACGCATTCTTTATGGGAGCCTCTATCTCATTATAAACCAATTCATGCAAACTCAATGCACCTAAAAATGTGCGTTGCTTTAGTGAATTAAAATTACCCCATATTTGAAAATCAGAAATACCTTGACTCACTCCAACTTGAAGTTTTGGAAAAAAGTCACTTAACAACTCTAAATTAATATCTTTACCCTTACTATATAGTTTGCCTTTTATATTTTTAAAACCTTTATCTAAATCACGAATATCGGCACTTAATATAAATGAGTCTCCCAATGTTTTAGGCAGAATAAATTTAGAAGCAACTTTAAAGTGCTCACCTGAAAAGCCAAGCACAATATCAACACGATCAAAAAAATAATCTAGGCTTTGTATTTCATCAATAATAGAGATTGAACTATTGAGTAAATTAATATTTAACTCATTACTCTGATTTAATTTTTTACGCTCTGCCAGTCTTTTACTTATATCTATTCCATTTAAGATAATCCTTTCATCAGCTGTACGTATAAGCTGCAAGTCACCACCTGAAAAGGTTAATTCATTAAATGTTATTTTCCTGCGCAATAAACTCCTATAGCTGTCTATAAATATTTCAGCCTCATCTACATTTAATAGCGCATCATAGCGACTCTCATCTTCATAAATTGACAGATTGCGGGCAGTAATTTTAGGCGTGAAACCATACCAATCAATTCTTATTGACTCTACGTGTACCGGCTTAGCTAGAATTGATGAGATATTTTGTTGAATTTGGGGTAGGTAATGTTGATACATAGATGGGTAGGCACGAACAATACTGATTACAATTGCAAACAGTACTAATAGCCCAACCAGGAGATACCAGCCACCTAAAAATAATTTGCGAAGCATAAAAACGACTTTGTGAAACCGATTAAATTCAGTAAATTAATTATAGAGGAACCACATCAAATTGCTCTTGCGAATAAAGGGATTCCACCTGCAACTTAATTGTTTTACCAATATAATCTTCCAACTCTGCCAGACTTGTTGACTCCTCATCCAATAATAAATCTACTACTTGTTGAGACGCCAAAACCAGCAATTCGTTCGTTTCATACTGCCTGGCTTCACGCATTATTTCACGAAAAAGCTCAAAACAAACTGTTTCAGCACTTTTAATATATCCTCGTCCTGAGCAATTAGCACATGGCTCACATAACACATGCTCCAAGCTCTCGCGAGTACGCTTACGTGTCATTTCAACCAAGCCTAATGGAGAGACTTCACATACCTGGCTTTTGGCACGATCCCGATCCAATGATTTTTCAAATACACGTATAACTTGACGTTTATGCTCATCATCATCCATATCAATAAAGTCGATTATGATGATGCCACCAAGATTACGTAATCTAAGTTGCCTAGCGATTGCCTGCGCAGCCTCAAGGTTTGTTTTGTATATGGTCTCTTCTAAATTACGGTGCCCTACAAAACCACCAGTGTTAATATCGATAGTCGTCATGGCTTCTGTCTGGTCAAATATCAAATAGCCTCCTGACTTCAATGTAACTTTCCTGTGCAGTGCTTTTTGCAATTCATCTTCTATTGAATAAAGGTCGAAAATTGGCCGGCTTCCTGAATATCTTGTTACACAATTCGATAGTTCAGGTACCAATTTTTCAGCAAACTCTTTTACGGTATCAAATGTTGCACGCGAATCTATTCTAATAATTTCAATATCATCTACCGAAAGGTCTCTCAGCGTGCGCACAGCTAATGGTAGATCTGAATACACCTCATCAACAGAGGAAACTTTATTCACCTCATCTACAATAGTGGCCCAAAGATTTAATAAAAACTTCAGATCTCTTCTTAAATCAGTTTCACTTACACCTTCCGCAGCCGTACGTAATATACACCCACAATCAGCATCCAATTCTTCAACTAGTTTTCGTGTAATTGTTGTTAATCGTTTACGCTCTTGCTCATCTTCAATACGTGTTGATAGACGCACATCATGTGAATAAGGCAGTAACACCATATAGCGTGAAGGCAAGGTTATGTTTGTAGTCAAACGAGCGCCTTTTGTTCCCAACTGATCTTTTACAACTTGCACCAAAAGCTGCTGACCTTCATGCAATAGACTTGTAATTTTTTCGTTTGGTGCTTGAAGGATGGTTTCATCCGGCTGACTTTCTTGAGGATTTTTCCCGCGCGAACTTTTTGGCAAGAAGGCTACATCAGTGCTATGTATAAAAGCTGCTTTAGACAGGCCAATATCAACAAAAGCTGCATCCATACCCGGCATAACCCGACTGACACAGCCCTTATATATATGCCCCACCAACCCTTGTTTACTTACTCGTTCAACTTGAATTTCTTGTAGCACTCCGTTCTCAACAATGGCAACTCGAGTCTCTTGAGGAGTCACATTGATTAGGATTTCTTCACTCATTAGTTATTGTACCCAGTCTTAACTAGACATCGTTAGATTTGTATAAATTAGCTTGCTCCAAAAGATTGCATACATCAGATAGTGGCAAGCCGATCACATTGGTATAACTACCAAAAATATATTCGATAAATGAAGCCGCCAAACCCTGGATTGCATATGCACCGGCCTTGTCATAAGGTTCATCGGTCAAACAATAAGCACCTATTTGGCTAGTTGTAAGTTGCTTAAATTTAACTTTCGTTACCACCATTGCCTCATATATACGATCTTGCATCTTAAGACATAGCGCTGTTAATACTGCATGCTCCTCAGCAGATAATTTCTGTAATATATTTTTTGCATGCTGAGCATTTTCTGGTTTACCGATTATTTCCCCAGACAATGAAATTATTGTGTCTGCAGCCAAAACCGATTGATTGTTCGAGACGAAATCGTATGCTGTTAAAGCCTTAAGCCTGGCTATTCTACATACGTATTCTGTTGCTGGCTCATCGATAATCACACGCTCATCCACATCGGGGACAACTACACTATACTCCAGATTAAGCCGCTTCAGTAATGAGTGCCGACGACTTGAACCAGAGGCTAGGACAAGCTTGCACATTCAATCAAATGAGCCCAGATTAATCAGAGTACTCTACTCGCGATGATATGGATGGCCTTGTATGACCGTCCATGCTCGATACAACTGCTCAACCAATACTAAACGTACTAGCATATGCGGCATCGTCAACGAAGATAAAGACCAAACCATATCAACCTGATTAACAAAATCTGCTGTAAAACCATCCGGACCGCCAATGTATAATGCGACTGAAGGTGCATGTTGTAACCATCCTTCTAGCTTCGTGGCTAATGCAGCTGTAGTCCACATTTTACCATGCTCATCTAAAGCGATTCGAAAACTGTTACTTGGTGTATTTTTCAACAGCAGTGCTTGCTCACGCTCTTGAGCTTGTGGGATTGAAATATTTTTTGTGCGCTTTGTAACTGCTACGGTCATTAATTTAATCTTACACTCGTGTGGCATTTTTATAAGATACTCTGACACACCGGCTTCAACCCATGCTGGTGATTTTTCACCTACTGCAAGAATATAGAGATTCACTTTTAGCCTAATACTTAAAACAGATACTTAGAACGAATACGTAGAGTGATACTTAGAGCGTGATAAGTATAAGCCTATGAAACTTGCTTGCGATCTGTGCTAATTTCCCACAGCTTTTCTAAACTATAGTATTCTCGCGTTTCTTCTAGCATAACGTGTACAACCACATCATATAAGTCGACCAATACCCATGAACGTTCTTGCTCTACACCCAAGACACCTAGTTTTTTACTTTTAGCCTCATTGACCACGTTATCTGCTAGTGATTTAACATGCCGATCCGATGTACCCGTTACAATGATCATTGCATCAAACACATCCGTTTTGCCAGCCATATCCATAACCAAAATATCAATACCCTTCATATCCTCAAGAGCATTAACAACGACTTCAACAGTATCTTTATATTTCATATAACTTGTCTATTTGTATAGTTTGTTGCGGCGAATATAATTCCAGACATTACCAGGCAACATAAATTTTGGCAGCTGTCCTTCAGAGATCAATTTCCTTATCGAAGTCGATGAGACATTCACCTCTTCTAAGTTACTTACGTATATCTTTCCAAAAGGCTGGCTCGATAGAATTTCAATATTTTTAGTATTATTAATACGAAAATACTCTATCTCACATGCATGTTCTTTTACATTTTCAGTCAGACTATAGCCAGGGCGCTGCATTAATAATATATGGCAGAGTGATAATAATTCTTCATAGCGATGCCATTTACAAATACCTAAAAAAGTATCCATCCCTACTATTAATATAAGCGGTTGTTTTTCACCATATTCTTCCCGCAATTCCAGTAAAGTATCCACTGTATAAGATGGTGCCTGGCGTTTAAGCTCTCTGTCATCTGCAATCAATTTTTCCTGATTGGCACATATTAGACTCAACATCTGCCAACGATGAACTGCACTCGCATGCACACTATCTTTATGGGGTGAAAGTTGGTAAGGAATAAGGCGTATTTGCTCAAAATCAAAGTTGTCTAGTAGTCCTAAAGCGGACTTGATATGACCAAAATGTGGCGGGTCAAAGCTGCCGCCAAATATTCCTAGCATAAATAACTCACAGCTAAAGCATCAAAGCTGTCACCGATATTTCCTGACATACTCCTACCTTTTCACAGAACCATAGAATAAATGCTTATTCACGAATATTACCATCCCCCAAAACTATAAATTTTTGAGTGGTTAGACCTTCAAGCCCAACCGGTCCTCTGGCATGTAATTTGTCTGTGCTTATACCTATTTCTGCGCCTAAACCATATTCAAATCCATCTGCAAAACGCGTTGATGCATTGATCATTACAGAACTGGAATCGACTTCTCGTAAAAATTTCTGTGCTATGACTTTATTGTTGGTAACGATTGAATCTGTATGATGTGAACCATATTTTTCTATGTGCTGTATCGCCTGAGAAACACCATCAACAATCTTTACTGCTAGTATTGGCCCAAGATATTCTGCATACCAATCATCCTCTGTAGCACTTGTTATATTATTCAAAATTTTGCAAGTTTCTTCACATCCTCTTAACTCTACCTTCTTTCCCATAAATATTTTCTGTAAGTCAGGCAAAATATTTTTTGCTATGTTTTTATCAACCAGCAACGTTTCCATTGCATTGCAAACACCAAAGCGTTGAGCCTTAGAATTAAATGCAATATTTATCGCCATTTCAATATCCGCATCGTCATGAATATACACATGACATACTCCATCCAAATGCTTAATTAAGGGTATGCGAGATTCTTGCATGATTTTGCTAATCAAACCTTTGCCGCCACGTGGTATGACAATATCTATGCAATCATTCACATGCAGTAATTCTGTAACCGCTTCACGATCCACTGTGGTAATTACTTGCACAATTTCCTTAGACAGCTCAGCTTTTTGCAAGCCTTTATGAATACATTTAGCTATAGATTGATTAGAGTTCAACGCCTCTGAACCACCTCGCAATATCGTTACATTGCCAGACTTAATACATAATGCCGCTGCATCGGCTGTTACATTTGGTCTAGATTCATAAATAATCAGTATCACACCTATAGGGACTCGCATCTTACCTACTTGAATACCACTAGGACGTGTTTCCAAATCCGTCATTTCCCCAACAGGATCGGCTAATGAGCAAACTTGAATCAAACCTTCTGCCATTGCATTGATACGTACATCCGTGAGTTCTAATCGATCAAGTAGCGCATTATCCAAGCCACGTTTTTCACCTGCTTGCAAATCGAGTTGATTTTGTTGCTTTATCATTGCGCTAGAACTTAGAATTTCATCTGCAATATATTGCAATGCCTGGTTCTTTGTCTGCGTCGAAGCTGCTGCTATCTCTGCACGAACCGCAGAAGCACGTTTAGTCACACTTTCAATATAGGCCTTAATCGCTGACTTTGACTTTTGTTTGTTTGCTGCATTATTCATAAACGTAATTCTTTCTTTCAATAATATTTTTAAACCGAGTAACGCATAGCTATACTCAATTGCAATAATTCTTGCCAGGGGTCCCCAAATGCACGTCCTTTTATTACACGGTCCACGCGCGCGCATTGCTTAAGCAAGTCAGAAGTCTTAGAGCTTAAATTTTTCTGGCAAACATCCGTATTCTGTTGATGCAACATAGATAAACCAAGCAGAATATCCTGTTGTGTATTTTTCCTTGTTGCTGTGTTTGGTTTGTTCTCAAGCAACTTTCTAACTTGCTCTGTAAGCCCCCATAATAATAATGGCGGTGCAGCATCTTCCTTCTTAAGCCCTGCAATTATTCGTATAATTCTTGCTACATCACCTTTAAGCACCACATCCATTAATTCAGTAAGCGAATAATGGCTGCTATTTGTTAATAATGAATGGATATTTTTAATATTTAAATCTTTGTTATCACTAACTAATGCAATTTTTTCAATTTCCTGCATTGCTGCTAACAAGTTACCCTCAACTTGTTGCGTAATATAGGCAACAACATCACACGTAGCAGTAAGACCTTTTACACGTAATTTCTGTTGTACCCAACTTCGTGTTTCCACCTCATTTAACGGCCAAACTCGTAACACACTCCCTGCTTTGTCCAAAGCCTTAACCCAGGCAGAATTTATACCACTACGATCCAATCTGGGTACTTGAACAAGTAATGCAACATCATCATGTAAATTTTCAATAAAATTAATAATTGCCTTAGAACCCGTCGCACCAGGTTTACCATTTGGTATACGCAAGTCAATCAACGTCCGATCACCAAATAGCGACATATTGCTTTGTTCATGCGCCAATTCTGACCAATCAAAACCCGTTTCTACTGTTAGTATTTTTCGCTCAGTAAATCCAAGCTGTTTGGTTCGAGCACGAAACATGTCGCAAGCCAGCATGTGCTGATATGGCTCATCTCCACTCACCAACAGAGGCAAAGCTGATGATTTAGCTAAGCCATCTTTTAAGTGAGAAAAACGGATTTGCATAAGCTTTAAGCGCAGATGTCAGTTGAAATGGGCATATTAATTACAGGGTACACGATAGCCGATGAACGGCACAATGCTTTAGATTAAGCGATTGCCAATTAACGTTATGTTTCTACGGAATACCCTACACTATTTCATAGAAAAATATAGATATTTACCAGAAAAATCCCAAAAATGCCTGAACCAAGCCAACTAGAGATATTTGATAATGAAGGCCATATCAACTACGACAAAGTGGTTGAAATTGTTCATCTCAACCTCAAGAATTTTCTCAACTCCATTTTAGATGAAAGCTTTAAGTTAGCAGCTGATGACAGTTATCGAGATCAGATCAGCGAAGTCAGCATAAAAGCACGTGACCAAGCATTAGATGCCTTTATAGAAAGAAAGCATATTGTATCCTCTGAGTTTTATGTTGAATTGGAAACAAAGTTTTATACCTCTAATTCCGTAACCATGCGATCAAATAACATTGATCAAAATTGCACTCACAACATGGATACCGACTTGATTGAACTTGCGCTTGCTATTGATCAGTTAGTCGAACGTTGTGTTTCCAGACATTCAGACTTAATCGATATACTAACGCAACAATTAGAAGAACTATCTTTTCTTGCTCATCAAGATTTTAATATTCGCTGCCTACAACCACAGGATTTTTATAAATTAATACAAAACTGTATAGCTCCATTAAGTATATCAGCAGATGGGAAAATACTTATCAGCAAATTAATATATGAGAATGTAGCACCAAAATTAAATGATTTTTATACGGCAATGCATTATTTCTTATTAAATGTTGACATCACGCCAAGTGCACGCGAAGAAGTTGTAATTGATGAACAGCAGGATGCCAATAGCAATGATGATAACGATAACGATTCTGGCTCCAGTTCATTAATCATGAGTACAGGCCAATTTTATGCGCCTGTAGAACAAGAAAAGTGGCAACAAGAATATAAAACTCATGAGGATTATGTCAGCAAACAATTAAACAACACTCCAGATATTGTTGATGAAGTTGTGATGGACGTTTATGGTCCTGGTCAAACAGGATTAGATGAAATCACTGTAAGCTTACTTTTACAGCCATATAGCACAAACACACAATCCGATTCTTCGCCCGCGCAAAGAAGACAATTTGTACGTGCGTTATCAAGCGTTCAACGCGTTGAAGCTTCAAGCAATGCCATTTTTAAACCCAGTCAGATTAAAACCGCTGTTCGCAGAACATTGCATGAAAAAGGTGCATTGGATGCAAATGAAATAGTAGATAATGAAGAAAAAGTCATTGATTTCGTGAGCAATATATTTCAAGTTATTCTCAAGGATGATGCAATCTGCAATCCAATGAAAGATACCTTATCAAGATTGCAGATATCTACTATCAAGCTTGCATTAATTGATTTCACATTTTTCCAGAATGCAAGACACCCTTCTAGACAGCTACTAAACAAGCTTACATCAATTGGCACTATTGCTGGAGAAAACAATAAATCATTATTTATCAAGCTAAATACTATAGTTAGAAATATTACCGACAATTTTGAAACAGATGTACATATATTTGAGCTAGCACTTGCCGAAATACAACAGTTAGATACCTTATCGTTAAAACAAGATATAACCAAAGAACAAGCAAACTTACAGCAACATAAACTTAAATCCCAACGCTCTGCTGCAAAACGTGTTGTTATTCATACAATCAAGAAATTTACCAAGCACAAAGAAACACCTAACCAAATACTCGAGTTCTGCCTAAAATGCTGGGCACCGCATATGGCATATGTTTACATGAACCATGGAAGAACGACGAAAGAGTGGCGCAGCACTGTACGTACTCTTCGAAGAATTATCGAAGTGTCTCAAAACGAACACTCATTAAACAAACTCATTCAATATATTCATCATCCAAAAGTATTTTTTGATAATATTAGAGCTGATCTTAAGTATTTTACAAATCGAAATGACGAATTTGAAGATGCATTGGAAGAAGCAGAAGTTTGGTATTTGACTTATTTAAGAAAGATTGAACAAGAAGTAGCTGAACTACAAGATAGTTCACAATTTCTGGGCCCTGAAATTGATGAAGATTCTGAGGAACAAGACAATGTTATCCATTTATTTAAAGATCTAACACCTTCACCTGCACCGGAACCGGAAGAAAATATGCTTAAGTCTCAAGCAGTAGAAGAAGTAGATAAACTTGTTACTGTTACAGAACTGCCCATTGAATCTGCTGAAATAGAATCCGAATTCGAATCCGAAACCAAAGTCGAAAGTGAATTTACTCATCAGATCGAAAATTCTCAAGAATCCTCAGAAGATACAGACGACAGCCAAGAAAGAATAGATGAAAATAGTCAACATCAACTTGCTGGCGAATTAGACTCTGAGACAGAGTTTGATGAAAACGATATTGAAGAAGAGCCAGACCTAAATATATCTGAACATCTACCTGAAAGCATCAGGCCTGGAGTTTGGTTAGAGATCTATCAAGGCGAAGACCGAGCAAAACGTAGACTTAAATTTACTAAAGCCGTTATGGAAACAAATTATTTAGTGTTCAGTGATCGCTCTGGTGATTATAGTTTTGAGATAGACTTACAAACTTTCATGGATGATTTGTCAGCTGGAAGGAGCAGTTTAATCAGTGAAAGCAATCGATTTGACCTGGCTCTAAGCTCAGTGATTAGCAATATACGTTCTAGCCAAGAAGATGCAGACACTCATTAACTAGACATTAATATTTTGTAAATAATTAATATACTGTCAAATAGCAAGTTGTTTCTGCTAAGCTTTACTTTGTATTAAGATTTAATTTTTTCTATATGACTATCAATCGAATTGGCCTAATAGGACTAGGCATCATGGGCAAGCCCATGGCCAATAATTTACTACAAGCTAAACATAGCTTAAGCTTATATGCTCGCAACCCTCAAACACTAGAATCATTTACAGCCAATAATATAGAAATTTATAACACCCCTGCTGAATTAGCAGAGCATTGTGACATTACCATCACGATGGTTTCTGACAGCCCAGATGTTGAAAATATTATCTTGGGGGAAAATGGCATTATTGATGGCGCAAAACCGAAACACTTAGTGATAGATATGAGCACCATTTCTCCAGAAGTAACTCGAACTATCGCGCAAAGTCTTAAAACTAAAAACATAGACATGCTAGATGCACCTGTATCGGGTGGTGAACAAGGTGCTATAGATGGCACGCTATCTATTATGGTTGGAGGTAATACAGATGCATATAACTACGCTTATCCAATACTACAAATTTTAGGTAAAAATATTGTACATATTGGCGACCATGGCGCCGGCCAAATATCCAAAGCTTGCAACCAAATTTTAGCTGCACAAACTGTGGCAGCTGTTGCAGAAGCTTTTTTATTAGCAAAATCTTCCGGTGTCGATCCGAGCAAAGTAAGAGAAGCACTACTTGGCGGCTTTGCAAATAGCAAAGTACTTGAGTTACATGGCAAGCGCATATTAGAAAACAACTACAAACCTGGCTTTAAAGCAGAACTACATTTCAAAGATATTGGAATCGCACTAAAAAGTGCAGCAGCAAATAATATCTCAATTCCAGGTACTGAAATGGTAGAAAAATACCTAAGAAAACTTATCGAACAAGGCAACGGAGAACTGGATTCTGCTGCAATTGGGAAAATCATACTCGACGAAAACCATTAGGTCATTTGACTCAAATGGTTTGTAGTCTATAGACAATTAATTTAGCTGCGTCACGGCGCATTTCGCTGTACAATCGTTGCTCTTCCTCATTAGCACCAAGCAAATTGCTTTTGTCAAATACAAAATCACGACTCAGGTCTACAGTTTGTTGCTCTAATAAGAATGTATTATCTGATCTTCTAACGTCAAACTTTATCCGCAACAACAATTCAAATTCACGAGCTTTACCATCATTATCTACAGTAAGCACTACTTTTTCAGTTTCTTCATTTAGAATCCGCAACGAAGCTGTTGCGGTTTCGGAATCGACAATATTAATTTGATTAGATCTGAGGTTTTTTTCCAATAAGCGCAACATCTCGTTGCTTGAAGATATGCCTTGTACATGTATATTATATAATTCAGTAGAAAAATTTCCCTCACCCGCCAGATGGAAACCACAGCCATACATAAAACAAGTAATAAGAAATATTTGTAAATATTTATACATAATTATTTAACTACTATATTAACTAATCGACCAGGCACAACAATAACTTTTGCAATGGTTTTGTCCTCGGTAAATTTTTTCACATTCTCATCACTTAATGCAACAGCTTCTATTTGCTGTTTCTCTGTACCAGAAGGCAAACTAATCGTAGCACGCTTTTTACCATTCACCTGAACAACGAGCTCAATACTATCCTTTTTCAACGCATCTGAATCTAGCGCTGGCCACCGCACCCCATAAACTGCTTGTTTATTTCCAAGCCGTTGCCACATTGCATGACACGCATGCGGTATGATTGGTGCTAACATTAATATTATTCCCTCAAGCGTCTCGCGGCGCACTGCACTACCTTGTGCAGAAACATCCTCAAAACTTTGCAGCTGATTTGTCAACTCCATATTTGCTGCAATAGCGGTATTGAAAGTATGGCGCCTACCCATATCATCAGTAACCTTTTTAATCGTCTCATGCAATTTACGTCGCAAAGCACTTTGGTCTTCCGTTAAATTTTTTAAATTGCTGGGAGAATGTGGCTGATTGCTTTCAGCACACTCTTCTACTAAACGCCATAGTTTATTTATAAACCGGAATGATCCCTCCACTGCGGTATCCGACCACTCTAGCGAGTGCTCAGGCGGTGCTGCAAACATTACAAACAATCGCACCGTATCTGCACCATATTTACTAATTAATTTCTCAGGATCTACAGTATTGCCTTTAGATTTTGACATTTTTGCACCGTCTTTTAACACCATACCCTGGGTTAACAGGTTTACAAAAGGTTCATCACATTTATATAAACCTTGGTCTCTCATAAGTTTATTGAAAAATCTTGCATATAATAAATGCAATACTGCATGCTCAATACCACCAATATATTGGTCTACAGGCATCCAATAATCTACCCGTTCATCGAGCATCATGTCGTCATTATCAACACTGCAATAACGTGCAAAATACCAGCTTGATTCAAAAAAAGTGTCAAATGTATCAGTCTCCCTTTTTGCCGGTGACGCACAAGAAGGGCAATCAACATTAATGAATTCTGCTAAATTATTTAATGGCGAACTTGCACCGTCAAAATCTATATTTTCTGGCAATAAGACAGGAAGGTCTTGTTCTGGCACCGGAACAGGACCACATCTTTCACAATGAATTATTGGAATAGGACAGCCCCAATATCGTTGTCGTGAGACTCCCCAATCTCGCAAGCGATAATTTACTTGCTTGCTACCTTTCCCCTGACTCTCTAAACATTCTGCAATTTTTTCAAATGCCTGTTGAGAACTGAGACTATTAAACTGTGCTGAATCAAACAACCAGCCTTTTTCTGTAAACGCTGCTTGAGACACATCTACTGTTGCAGCGACTTTGTCTGCAGCAATCACAGGTTTTATCGCTAGATTATATTTAGTTGCAAACTCCCAATCACGTTGATCATGAGCAGGCACTGACATCACTGCTCCCGAGCCATATTCTACAAGCACGAAATTTGCTATCCAGACAGGAATCTTTTCTCCCGATATGGGATGTATCGCCAGTAAACCTGTATCTATACCGCGTTTTTCAACTGTACTTATTTCAGCTTCAGATACTTTAGTCTGCTTACAGCTAATGATAAATTCTGCTATTTCAGTTGATTGTTCAGATGCATGTTTTGCAAGTACATGCTCGGCAGCAATAGCGACATAGGTAACACCCATCAATGTATCGGGACGCGTGGTATACACATTTATTGAATTTTTCACATCACCTTGAACATCTTCAATGTCAAACTTTATTTCGACACCTTCTGAACGACCCACCCAATTATTTTGCATGACCTTTACTTGTTCAGGCCAGCCTTCCAACTTGTCTAAGTCTGCCAATAACTCATCCGCATATGCGGTAATTTTTAGGAACCATTGTTCAATTTCTTTTCTCTCAACCACTGCACCTGAACGCCAACCACAACCATCAATAACTTGCTCATTGGCAAGCACGGTCTGATCCACCGGATCCCAATTCACGGTAGCTTTTTTCTTATATACCAAACCTTTCTCAAATAACTTTGTAAAAAACCACTGCTCCCAACGATAATATTTAGGATGACAAGTTGCTAATTCGCGGCTCCAATCATACGCAAATCCCAAACGTTTAAGTTGGTCGCGCATATAATCGATATTTTCATAAGTCCATTTTGCGGGTGGAACTTTATTCTTAATTGCAGCGTTTTCTGCAGGCAACCCGAATGCATCCCAACCCATTGGTTGAAGAACATTCTTACCCTGCATACGTTGATAACGACTAATTACATCACCAATGGTGTAGTTACGCACATGACCCATATGCAGGCGCCCACTAGGATAAGGAAACATTGCTAAGCAATAGAACTTTTCTCGATTGTTGTCTTCAATTGCTTTAAATGCTTGAGTATCGTGCCAAAACTCTTGAACAGAACGTTCAATATCTTGTGGATTATAGGGGGTTTGCATAGGGCACTATTAGCTTTGTCAAAAGCTGGTTAGCATAGCAGTAAGAATCAGTTTGTCTCAATAAAAAACTGCACAAGACATTAATAAATTGGTAATAGAATTAGAATTTAACGCCCATAAACATCATCAAATCGCTCAATATCATCTTCACCTAAATAAGTGCCAGATTGCACTTCTATAAGTTCTAGAGGAATTTTACCCGGGTTTTCCAACCTATGTTTAGTACCAATCGGTATGAAGGTAGATTCATTCTCACTAAGTAAAAATTCTTTTTCTCCACAAGTAACGCGCGCGGTGCCTTTTACCACAATCCAATGCTCAGCCCTATGATGATGACTCTGTAAAGATAACTTCTGCAGTGGTGAAACAGTAATTCGTTTTACCTGAAATCGATCTTCGATATCAATCGTTTCATAGGCGCCCCAAGGACGATACACTTTGGGATGAATATCCACCTCATCACGATTTTCTTGCTTTAGCTTATCAACAATTTTTTTAACATCTTGTGCTCTTTCACGAGGCGCAACCAAAACCGCATCAGATGTTTCAACAATAACATGGTCATTCATTCCAACTGCTGCAACAAGTCGATTACTTGCATGAATAAAGCAGCCATAACAATCTTCTTCAACCACGTCTCCATATGACGCGTTGTTATTCTGGTCACGCTCAAATGATTCCCATAATGCATTCCATGAGCCCACATCACTCCAACCGCTATTCAATGGCACAACAGCAGCCTGTTTAGTTTTCTCCATCACCGCATAATCAACCGAGATACTTGGTGATTTAGAAAAAAACTTTTCATTTAAGCGAATAAAATCCAGGTCCCTAACACTATTTTTATAAGCTTGCTTACATGCTTCATGTATTTCAGGTTGATATTTGTTAAGTTCTTGCAAATACAAATCAGCACGAAACAAGAACATTCCACTGTTCCAAAGATAATTACCACTTTCTATATATGATTGAGCGGTTTCAAAATCTGGTTTCTCAACAAACTCCAAGACCGAAAAAGCATTCTCTGTTAAGTGTATTTGGTCATGCTTGATATACCCATAACCCGTCTCGACACGCGAAGGCACGACACCAAAGGTAACCAATTGATCACTTGCCGCTTGATATGCGTGGTCAACTGCTGCTGAAAATAATGAGATATCCCCCAGAATATGGTCCGCCGGCAACACAAGCAAAAACGCATCAGCATCGTTTTTTAAGGCATGAAATGCAGCAACGGCAATCGCAGGTGCAGTATTACGCCCTACAGGTTCTAATATGATATCTGAAGATTGTAGATTTAATTGACGCAACTGCTCTGCCGCCATAAATCGATGCTCTTCATTACAAATAGTAAGAATATTGTGTACACCATTTAAACCTACTACACGTTCAAGTGCAGACTGAAATAAACTTTTATCTCCAGTAAGTGGTATGAATTGCTTTGGGTATAATTTTCTAGACAGTGGCCACAATCTTGAGCCCGACCCACCTGATAAAATCACAGGTACTAACGAAGAAATTGTCATTGGTAAAATAAACTAATCAATTAACAGGATACTAATCTTGCTTTGAAGTAAACCATCTAAGCAGGCCAAGCACAAATAGATATATAGAGACAAGACTAATTATGCCCCAGCTGCCCCATCGAGCATAAGGAGTAGCTCCACTATAAGGCTGTATAGTGGCCCTAACCACATCATCCTGAAACTGCACAGATTTGTTTATAATTCTGCCCATAGGATCAATTACTGCAGATATGCCTGTATTCGTAGCTCGCAACAAATATCTACCTGTTTCAACAGCTCTAGAACGCGTTATTTCTAAGTGTTGATGAGGTGCTAGAGAATCTCCAAACCATGCATCATTACTAACATTTACTAGAAATTTAGCTTCCGGCATCGCTGCAATCACTTCATTACCGTAGACCGCCTCGTAACATATAGAAGTACCAACCGGATGACCTTTTAATCTCAATAATGGTCGGCCTTCACCACTAGATATATCAGCCATCGGAAGATCAATATAATTTTCTAAAAACGTCAGCACACCACGAAATGGCAGATATTCACCAAAAGGAACCAAGTGCTGCTTACGGTAAAACCCAAGCTCGCTACCTAGTGTCATTACAGAGTTATACACATTACCGTTCTTAGGATCGAAGGTGAAAACCCCAATCAAGTAATCAATATTATTTTCAAATGCTGTTTTACCTACTTCTTGTATAAAGGAATCCTTTACCATTGAGTAATAAGTTGGAATTGCAGTTTCAGGCCAAATGATGATATCTGCATCAAAATGGCGTTTACTCATCTGCAAATATTTATTCATTATGAATGCGTGTTGGCTTCTATCCCATTTCATTTCTTGAGAAATATTACCTTGAATTAGTACCACATCTAGATCTTCTTCATCTGCATAGGTCCATACTATTTGGTTTACAAAAAACAACATTAAAGTTATCACTAGCAAAGATATTGCTGCGATTGCTTTTTGTTTATACTTTGCAAAAAATAATATCGCTATAGAACATCCTAAGATAATTGTGATCAGACTTGCTCCATATGAACCAAATATAGGTAATACACCTTGTAATGGCCCCGAATGATGCACATGGCCTACCAATAGCCATGGAAAACCCGTAAAAATCCAACCACGTATCCATTCAAAAACCACCCATAAACAAGCAAAACTAATAACTGTGGAAAACTTAAAGTACTTGTTTGTGTGTAAATAAACCGTTAAACCTGCTACACATGCAGGAAATACTGCAAGAATAAGCACAAGCAATCCAGCAAGAATGGCGCTCAACAATAATGGTGCGTGACCAAATTCATGAATACTGTTGAATGTCCACGGCACACCAAAACCGAAAAAGAATAAACCAAAGATATAACCTAAACCCGCAGCAAACCGTATTGTTTGATGAGCGATAACCACATATAAAACTGCGGGGCAGACAAATGTTAACCACCAATATGAAAAAGGCGCATAGGCACACACCAGACCAGCACCTGCAACCGCTACTAGCAATATCTTCAGATGTAATACTGACATTTGTTCGTGAACGTTAGTAAACTTATTCTGTAAGCTAGCAGAAAAGTAGCTTAAGAACTTTGAGAGACAATTAATAAGTGCAATCTTCGTTTATCAGCACGCAATACCTCTATTTCAAAATTATCAAACTCAATCTTTTCACCTTTTTTAGGTAAATGACCAAATTTACTGAGCACCAAACCACCAAAGGTCTCGAAATCATTATCACTATACGTCGTTGAGAAGAATTCATTAAAATCTTCTATAGGTGTTAACGCTTTAATACCAAAGTGACCCTTGGAGTGTTCAAATATATATCGTCCCTCTTCCACATCATGTTCATCCGTAATTTCACCAACGATTTGCTCCAGAACATCTTCAATGGTAACCAACCCGGAAATATTACTATACTCATCCACAACTACAGCCATATGGTTACGGCCGTCCTTAAATTCACTTAACAGGGTATTCACTCGTTTTGATTCCGGTATGACCACTGCCGGACGCAGCACATCATCCAGACTAAATTCTTCTTGTTTTTCATCAATAAAGAAACGCAATAAATCTTTAGCTAGCAATATCCCTAACACCTCATCACGGCTATCGCCGATCACAGGAAATCTCGAATGCGCAGAATCTATGATGATAGGCAGCATGTCTTGCAGTGTTGCGTCCTCTCGCACCACAACCATATGAGACCGGGGTATCATTATATTTTTGACTTGAATTTTGGATACTTGAAATGCACCTTCTATCATTTCAAGTGTATCTTTACTTAAAACATTTTTATGTTCAGCATTTCTAAGCAAATGAATTATTTGCTCATGACTCTGCGGGACACCACTCAAGAGAAGTTTTATAGATGCAAGCAAACCAGGCTGCATCAACTTATTATCACTTTTAATTTTCATTTAACCTTTACAGATATGGATTTGAGATATTTAATTTTTTTAGTATCTCGATCTCCAGGCTCTCCATCTCATCTGCTGATTCATCATCCTCATGATCGTAACCTTGTAAATGCAAAATACCATGAACCAATAAATGTGCCCAGTGCGAATTCAGGTCTTTCATCTGTTGTTTCACTTCAGATTTCACTACAGACGCACATATTACGATATCACCAAGAAAATTAATGCCCACTTGTGAGGGTATTTCTGCTGGAAATGACAATACATTAGTCGCTTTATTAACCTTACGATACTGATTGTTGAGAGTCTGAGCCTCTAACTCATCAACTACTCGCAAACATACTGATGTCTGGATAGTAGAGGGCACTGCATCAGCCCAATTCTCAAATTCTTCCACACCAGGTATAGCCGTCTCATCTGAAACAATTTGCACATCTAAGTGAATTGTCATTTCTATATAATTTTTATTCTTGCGTATACTTTGCGTATGCTTTTACTATTTTCTTGACCAGGGGATGTCTCACAACATCGCGCGCTTGAAATTCACAAAACGAAATATCTTCAATATCATGCAATACTCGCATCACATGCTTAAGGCCAGACTCCTTGGTACTTGGCAAATCAATTTGTGTAACGTCACCCGTAACCACTGCCTTGGACCCAAAGCCAATACGCGTAAGAAACATTTTCATCTGCTCGACAGTGGTATTTTGCGCTTCATCTAAAATAATAAAGGCATCATTAAGTGTACGTCCCCGCATATAAGCTAATGGAGCAATTTCTATTACATTTCTTTCAACAAGCTTACTCACTTTCTCAAATCCCATCATCTCATACAATGCGTCATACATAGGCCTAAGGTAGGGATCAATTTTTTGGGCCAAATCACCCGGCAAAAAACCCAGTCGCTCACCCGCTTCCACAGCAGGCCTCACTAATACCAATTTGCGTATATTATCTCTCTCTAAAGCTTCTACCGCACACGCTACTGCCAAGTATGTTTTACCCGTTCCCGCAGGACCAATACCAAATACCAAATCACGATCTTCAATTGCACGTATGTATTTTTCTTGATTATCACCTCTTGGCTTAATAACACTTCGCTTAGTATGAACGCTAGCACGACTAGTATTTTGATTTTGATCAGCGATGCTAGCTAACTCTGATTCCTGAAGGAAGAGATGTATATCAGATGCCTCCAAGGTATTTTTTTTAGTAGAGAGATAAAGTTCTTTGAGAACTTCTGCCGCCGCATTAACCACACTTGCTTCTCCATTAATTGAAAAAGCATTACCGCGATTATTAATTTCTACACCTAACCTTTTCTCCATTAAGCTCAAGTGCCCATTTAACGGGCCGCAGAGATTAGCAAGTCTAGAATTGTCGGCTGGTTCAAGCACAACATCTATAGAACTGATTTCAGTAGACAAGTACTACAGATCCTTATTGAATAGTTTCAAGAAACGTACCGCGCAAAGAATTTGAAAAAACTTCCGTAACATTTAGTCGCACAAACTTGCCAACCACATGATCTTTAATTTCCTGAGGCACTGCAAAATTAACCACCCGGTTATTTTCAGTTCTACCTGAATACTCCTGATCTGACTTTTTAGATAAGCCCTCAACCAAGACAACTTGGTCAGTACCTAACATTGCCTTTGAATATTTTGTAGCCATGTCATTTATTAAAAGCTGAAAACGTTTCAATCTATCTTTTTTTACCTCAGTAGACACATCATCCTCAAGAGATGCGGCAGGGGTGCCTGGGCGACGACTGTATATAAAACTATAAGATTGATCAAAACCAATCTCTTCTACGAACTTCATGGTATCTTCAAAGTCCTTATCGGTTTCCCCAGGAAACCCGACGATAAAATCAGATGAAATACTGACATCAGGCCTTAGCTTGCGTAATTTTTTTATAATAGATTTAAATTCAAGCGCTGTGTGCCCACGCTTCATCGCAGCTAGCACACGATCAGATCCACTTTGCACCGGCAAGTGAACATGATTTACAAGCTCAGGCACTTCACCATAAGCGTTTATCAGGTTATCTGAAAACTCAATAGGATGAGAGCTTGTGTATCGTATTCTTTCAATACCTTCCACTTTGCTCACAAAATAAATGAGTAGTGAGAAATCTATAATATCATCATCGTGATCTAGACCTCGATAACCATTAACATTTTGCCCAAGCAATGTAATTTCACGCACACCTTGTTTAGCAAGCTCTTCAATTTCATTCATAACGTCGGCAAGTGGACGGCTAAATTCTTCACCTCTTGTGTAAGGTACAACACAATAAGTGCAATACTTACTACACCCTTCCATGACTGAAACAAATGCAGTAGGTCCATCGGCTCTAGGCTTAGGCAAGTTGTCAAATTTCTCAATTTCAGGAAAAGTGATATCAACCACTGTCTTGCGACTAGTCTTTGCCTGATCAAATAATTCAGGTAATCGATGTATTGTTTGTGGCCCAAAAACAACATCAACATGTTTTGCACGAGCAGATAACGCCTCGCCTTCCTGGCTTGCAACACAGCCACCTACACCAATTAATAAATTAGGATTTTTATCTTTTAGCTTTCTCCATTGGCCAAGTTGAGAAAATACTTTTTCTTGAGCTTTTTCTCGTATAGAGCAAGTATTTAATAACAACACATCTGCCTCTTCCGGGTCCTGTGTAGTCTCCATTCCACACGCATGATTGAGCACATCCAGCATTTTCTCTGAATCATACTCATTCATCTGACAACCTTGTGTCTTTACAAAAATTTTCTTCATTTCTTTATGAATATATAATTTTTAGGATAGGAATAGCTATATTTAATGAACAACAGAATGGCTTTGTGCAGTTATTATAGCATTCGCATCAAAGACTTGATTGACTTGATATTCAGGGATAATTACCTTCAGTAATGTGATGATTTGTTCTATGTCATTCTCTGCAGAAGCATCTGCTAAGTCATTGAGCTGTAATGAAAATTGATTCCAATCTACTATCCGCGAATCCGCTAATAGAATTTTAGGGTGTTTAGTCCCTGTGTAATCCTCAGTTTCATGAAACAATTCCTCGTATAACTTCTCTCCTGGCCGAAGCCCGATAATTTCTATTTTTATATCTTCTTCAGGATCGTATCCAGATAATCGTATCATTTGTCTTGCCAAATCATATATCTTAATTGGCTTGCCCATATCAAGCACAAATATCTCACCACCTTGCCCAATAGAAGCCGCTTGAAGAATTAAGCTGACTGCCTCGGGAATGCTCATAAAATAACGCGTGATGTCTTTATGCGTGACCGTAACAGGTCCACCATTATTTATCTGCTCTCTAAACAAAGGAACAACAGATCCAGCTGAGTCCACTACATTTCCAAACCTAGTAGTAATAAATTGAGTTGTCGAGCTTGCATCTAACATTTGGCAAAATATCTCGGCACTACGCTTAGTCACACCCATCATACTCGTAGGGTTTACGGCTTTATCAGTAGAAACCATGACAAATTTTTCAACATTATGCTTAGCTGCTATTTCTGCAATTTTTTTAGTACCGAAAATATTTGTCTTAACACCCTCGATAACATTGTCTTCTATTATAGGCACATGTTTATATGCTGCTGCATGCAAAACAATACCAGGTTTATGATCGTTGAATATTTTTTCTACCGCATTCATATCGCGCACACTACAAAGCAGCGGAAGCACTTCTATGTTTTTTTCATTAATACTTTTTAAGTCATTTGTAATGCTGTATAAATTAAATTCACTATTTTCCAACAAAATTAGTTTTCTTGGATTATGTGCCAACGTTTGACGACATAGCTCAGACCCAATGGATCCACCAGCTCCGGTAACCAATACACACTCACCTTCGATTAAGCTCTGGATAGCCGTATCATCTAATTTTATCGTTTCACGCCCTAACAAATCTTCGATGTTCACATCACGCAAGCGTGATATGTCCACACTATCATCATTTGCTTCCGTTAGGGTTAGAATTATTTGGCATTGAATATTTTTACCACTACAAGACTTTAAAATTTCTCGCATTACAGTGGCATCGATATTTCTAATACAAACTATTACTAATTCAATTTCATAGGCCTGTAAGATTTTTTGAATATT
Organism: uncultured Thiotrichales bacterium; assembly: GCA_964486815.1. Taxonomy (GTDB): domain Bacteria; phylum Pseudomonadota; class Gammaproteobacteria; order UBA4575; family UBA4575; genus JABDMD01. The sequence continues at coordinate 32,927 of CAZAOO010000016.1, read as the reverse complement.
AGAGATACTATCTAGCACACGAACACCATGAATATCTCGCCCAATCTTTTGAGTTGAATCATCCAAAAATCCAATCGGCAAATACCCATCATTCCTTCTCATGGCTCGAACCAACATTTCTCCTGCTTGACCTGCACCCACCAAAAGCACTTTCTTGCCTTTAGCTTTAGATAGATACAAATGTTGATCTTTAATCCATCTATAAATAAGCCTTGGTGCACTTAAGCCTAAAAATAAAAACAATGGGTACAACACCAGTATAGAGCGGGGAACCGCTTCCAATCTGTAAATAATAAATACGCTTAATATTGTAATGCTAACGCCAACTAATACCGCTTTGGTAATTTGCAAAACATCTGGGATTGACGCAAATCTCCAAATTCCGCGATATAAACCAAAATACCAATAACAGATAGTTTGAATAACTAGTGCCGAAATTAATAATTGATAAATTCCTTCCCAATAAAATTCAGGTATAGCAGTTAAATTAAACCTAACCCAATATGCGGCAAGTATAGCAACGGGAATCCATGCGATATCGTGTAATAACGCAAACCATCGATTTAGTAATATTGATGTGTATTTCAATGTAATTTCTGATTATAAAAATCTAAAAATGATGAACTGTTGATTATCTTACAAATTTGAAGCATAGCGAAAAACTTTTTCAACTACTGCACATGCTTTCTCTATATCTCTAGACCCTAAGGTAGGGTGTACATTAAACATTATACTCGTAGCACCCAATTCTTCAGCATTTTTAAGAACCGAAGCTGGTTTTAAGCCAGCATCTACAAAAGCTTTTTCCTTGTATACCTCACTACAACTACCCATAAAACAAGGCACACCTTCAGCATTTATCGCTTGAATAACCTTATCTCTGTCCCACCCAGCCTTGAGCATCTGCGGACGAATAAAAGTGTAATATTTATAGTATGCATGGGTAATATTATCACTTGGTAGAGTAACTCTTAGTGCTGAAATTTCAGCAAAGCAACTATCAAGTTTACTTGCATGTTTACGCCTTACATCAAGCCATGAATCAAGCTTATCTAATTGTCGCAAACCAATTGCAGCTTGCATCTCTGTCATCCTAAAATTTGAACCAAATGAATTATGCACCCACTGAAACTTGCTTTTATCTGTTAACGTTCTCTCCTTCATGGCCTCATAATCCTTCCCATGATCTTTAAACGCCCAAGCTTTGCGCCATATTGATTCATTGTTTGTTACGAGCATTCCGCCTTCCCCACCGGTTGTCATGATTTTGTCTTGACAAAATGAGAAGGTTGCCACATCACCAAATGAACCAACATAACTATCTTCATATTTCGCACCATGCGCTTGAGAACAATCCTCAATCAATCTTAAATTACTCTTTGTTGCAACTTCCATAACTGCCTGCATATCACAAGGCCAACCAGCTAAGTGCACTAACAAAATCGCTTTTGTTTTAGGTGTTATGCACGCTTGAATGGATCCAGCAGTAATATTTTGTGTATTTAAATCCACATCTGCGAATACTGGTGTTGCACCCTTTAGACATATACTGCTTACAGTCGCAATGAAAGTGCGAGGAGTGACAATAACCTCATCACCCACACCTATATTTAATATTTCAAGCGCTAGCTCTATCGCCACACTACCATTTGATAGCGCAACACCATATTTAACGCCAAAATAAGTAGCAAATTGTTGCTCAAACTTTCCCCCCAAATCTCCAGTCCAATAGTTTACTCTTCCAGATTGAAGTACATTTTGAACCGCATCCAGTTCATCTTGAGCATAACTTGGCCAAACCGGAAATTCAGAACTAACTGCAGCTTCACCACCTTCGATTGCTAGCTCTTGCTTATCGATAATTGTCAACTTAAGACCCTTTCTTACATGCTGGCACACCGAGCATTTGCTGTTTATCTTCCACATTATTCACTACGGCCGCACCTGCCCCAACAATTACATCATTACCGATAGTGATTTGTTCACGCACACTTGCGCCAATCCCTATCCAAGTACAGTTACCCACATGAACTCCTCCGCCAAGATGCGCACCGGGTGAAACATGCACCCCGTCAGACAATATATTTTCATGATCAACTGTTGCGCCGGTATTAATAATGCAACCTTTACCCAATTTAGATCCCACCCCCACAACAGAATTTGCAGCTAAAAAGCTTCCTGAACCGATTTCAGCATTGGCACAAACAACTGAACTTGGATGTTTAATAATAGGAATATTAAATCCGATACTCATGAATTCATTAATTAGCTTTAATCGACATTTATTATCACCAATTGCAACAAACAGGTCATTATATTCTCCATGCAAACCACGAGCATCAGCAGTTTCACCAATAACTTTGCATTTAGGCATTAATAACTCACCATTAACTTCATCATCCAGAAAAGCAATTTCTGACCACAATTCCTGTTCCAGTGCTGCATCTGCAACCACCAACCCATGTCCACCTGCACCTATAATTAATAATTTAGGTTTCATTTAGACCCTCGAAATTTTTCTGCAGTCACATGTCCTTCCTGTGTGATACCAGTTGACTTAAATACGGAGATAATCGTCATAAACAAGATTTTAATATCTAAGTAAAAATTATGATTGTCTACATACCAAACATCTAGTTTAAATTTTTCTTCCCAGCTTATTGAATTTCGACCGTTCACCTGTGCCCAACCGGTAATTCCCGGCCGCACAAGATGCCGTCGCTTTTGTTCATCAGTATATAAATCAAGATATTCCATTAATAATGGACGCGGCCCTACTAAACTCATCTCACCCCGTATAACATTCCATAATGTTGGCAATTCATCAACACTTGTGGATCGAATTAGCGCACCAAATTTTGTCAACCTTTCTTCCTCAGAGAGGATTGCACCCTTGCTGTTTAACATGCTTCTAAATTTATATAGCGTAAACAGTTGTCCATTCAAACCTGGGCGAAGCTGTTTAAAGATTATAGGACTTCCAAGCTTTATTTTAATAAGCATTGAAAGCAGTACAAGTAAACCACTTAATAATATTAGCGCAGCACCTGCTACCACGATATCAAATAAACGCTTCATCTAACTTGCGCGATCACTATTAAATATTTCTTCGAAGAATTGAAGAAATAATGAAGTAACAAATTCTTGAGAAAACCGCTCAACCGCACGTAGTTTAGCTGAACACCCTAATTGCTTTCTTGCTTTTTCATCCTGCACCATGGTTTGCATCGCTTCGAATAACGCAGTTACATCACGCACTGGAAATAGCAACCCTGTCACATTATCTATAATCGCATCACTTATTCCATAAATATTACTTCCAATCGCGGGAATTCCTACAGCAGCAGCCTCTATCACAACAGTTCCAAAACCTTCTCTATAACTAGGTAAGCATAATACATCTGCTGCATTCATATAGTGTTCAGGGTTGTTGGTAAATCCCACATACCGAACAAAGTCGGAATTGCCCCCCATCCTCCTACAAATGATTTCCCGCATATTTGCCTCATCGGGACCTGCGATTATTAATTTTACATTATCGAATTTAGATATTAACAATTTGAAGGCATCAACTAAAACTGTAATACCCTTATCTGGATCTAATCTACCTAAAAAAAGAAAAACAATATCATTTACATCAATTTTCAAGTCAAGTCTGACATCTGATCTAATAGTATTGTTAGACAAAAATTGTTTTAAATTTACACCACTAATTGAACCATTTCCCAGTACCTTAATTTTTCTTTCATCTACTAGTTTGTTATCAATTAAGAACTGCATTTGGCTTGAGCTGTCTGCCAACAAGTGTGTAGCGAATCTTGATATAAGCTTATCAATATTTTTTAAAACAACTCTTTCTTTACCAATTTTAGTAACCCACACCTGACCTGTAAATATATGAACCCTACACCTTACACCAGTCAGAAATGTTGCTAGCATTGCAAGAAAACCTGCCTTAGGGGTGACAGAATAAACTAAGTCAAAATTATTTTTATTGAATAATCTTAGTAACTCACTTAGCGCTTTCAAATCATACCAATATGAAATTTTTCGAGGAATTTTTATTGGTCTTATAGAAATATTGTCGCCCGACAAAATTAGCTCTGATTCAGAATTAACATTTGTTATTACAGTCACTTGATGAGATACCGACAAATGCAATATAAGATCACGCAAAAATACATTAATAGTTATGGGACTTGATGTTACTATCGCAATTTTCATGCTTGCAATTCAACAATATACATTGTGGCTATGGTCTTTTTTGCTCTGATATAAATTAGGCGCTGTCGCGATAGACAATCTTTTAATCTTGGTCAATACATAAAGTCTGCTAAAAATTATTAATTATTTAGAGGAAACATCATATATTTCGAAAAATATGCGCTAGTGTCGTAGTAGCACTATCAATAAACTTTAATAACAGGTGTATTTTTCCAAATATTATTTTCAACAATAGATTGTAAGAATAAAATTTCTCATTATTTACACCGGACCAAATACTCTTGTACACGCTTTTATATATATATTGTCTTTGTATAATGTATGTGGGTGATATAATACCACTATGAACTCCACATTTTTATTTTCCATTCCCACATCAAACCACATATAAGAATCATCACGAGATTAATCAAATGCAGCTTGAAGCAGCAAAGTGTAAGTTGTTATGCAGCCATTTTGGGTTTGCGGCAACCTTCTTCAGGACTATATTATGAGAATAAAACACTGGCTATCCGGTGAGATTCTATGGGTTGCAGTCGGTATTCTCATATCTATGGGAATAGTCTTAGTAGGCACTCGTTTTCTAACAACAGTTCTCTCACAAGCGGAATATGGGCGCCTTGTATTGATGATAAGCCTTGCGGCGCTTTGTGATCAAACAGTAGGACACGCTATCGGCGGTGCTGCAATGAGGTTCTACTCGATTTATCATTTAGAGAATCGACTTAGCGATTTGCGGGACATTATCTTTCGATACTTGATCGCTAGTACCTTAGTTTGTATTTTTGGCGCAGTATTAGTCAATTACCTGTACTGGCCGAAAGTAGTAACATTATTGCTTCTAACGTTCGCATTTTCTATCGCACTCCTCGTTTCAGGCGTAGGAATCAGGCTTGCTGAAGGTGCTAGGCGAAGGCAAATATCTGCCACATTTCGAATATCTTTCGAACTTACACGATTCGGCTTAGCTGCTATTTTCATTTATTTTGGTTCCAAATCAGCCGAATTGGCTATGGGCGGCTTTATGGTAGGTGCAGGTATCATCGCCTGTCTTCACTGGTATTACATTCGCTTTCGACTTCTAAACGATGATCGACATATTGAGGAATGTGAAAAACGAAAGCAATTAGTAAAATCATTTCGTAAATACGCAAAACCTTTGTTTATCGTAGGTTTAGGAACCTGGGTCTTTTTAATGTCACCACTTTGGGCCTTGGGATGGTTTTGCGAAATTGATGCAGTAGGCGGATATGGCGCTGTTCATCAGCTAGCCTTCGTGCCAATGTTAGTAGTTAGCGGATTGTTACTCACTTTTTTAGCTCCGATAATTTATGAAACAACCCTAGAGTCCGTCGACAAAGCCATGAAAAACTCGCTCCGCTTGACGATTGTCACCTTAGTTACTGTTCTCCTAGCAGCTATCATTGCCCATTTCGGACACCAAACTATTGCAACATTGTTGCTAGGCGAGCAATTCCGTTCCAATAGTTGGATGTTTCCGTGGTTGATCATGGCTGGTGGGTTTTATGGGGTTGCGCAGCAATTTTTGTTGAAAATTCGCGCCGAGATGAAAACCCTTAAGCTAGCAGCCATCCAGCTTGTATTCGCACTTATAGCTGTTGTCCTTTATAGTCTGGCGGCCAAGTTATATGCAGTAGAAGGACTTGTGTATGCGGTTACGACATTAAATTCATTACTGCTGATTTTCGCATTTGTATTTACAAGTATCCTTCAAAAACACCAAAAACCACTTGGTATTTATAGATCCAACGATTAAGTATTACACTGTTATCAATTAGAAGGAGCCTTTTTTGATGAGCTTGCAAGAAGATAAAAAAAACACCCATGAAGATTATTGGGCAAGTCTAGCCGCCCGTATCACAGACCCATTGCAGACACGTAACAAGCGTGACGATTACTCAGACTTAGAGATAGATTTCCTGCAACCATTTCTTAAACCAAATATTTCAGTCTTGGATCTTGGCAGTGGTAGCGGGCTAGTAGTCAATAAGCTTGCTGAATTTGTTGGGCATATTACTGCAGTAGAAAAATTCCAAAACTTTTCTCAGTTCATCGAGCAATCGAATAAACTTGAACTCATTAACGCTGATCTCATAGGCTTTCGGATATATAAACAATTTGACTTAATTCTTGCGACCGGTGTAATTCAGTGCATTGAAGGACGATATATTGCAGAAATATATAGAAATATTTTCAATATGACCAAACCTGGAGGACATTTCGTTGCGCACATACACTGTGGTCTTGAAAAAGATGTCATTGTCGATCGCTTCTCTGAAGAACTTAACGCTAACTATTATGCAGAGTACCGCCATTATAAGTGGGAAAAAGAACTGATGTTAGAAACTGGTTTTCAGAACGTGGAGCTGCATGATGTGTTTCCAGACTGGTTGAATAAATGGCCTAACACCCGCCACTTTCTTTTTGTTTGCCACAAGGCTGAGGAGTAACACACTGATGCGACGAGCATTTTGCTTTGATTTGGACGGGACGCTTACGTCTGAAGAGATCCTGCCGCGGATTGCTAAAGAAATTGGCTTATTTGAAGAAATTTCTACCCTGACGCGAGCAACTATGGAAGGCTTACTACCATTCGAGAATTCATTTCGCCTACGCGTACGGTTGCTAGCAGAAGTCCCCATTCCAGTTGTGCGTAAAATCATTTCTGAAATTCCTTTGGAACATCAACTTCTGGCCTTCATTCATGAGAACTGCACCGACTGCTATGTGGTGACTGGTAATCTGAATGTCTGGATTGAAGGACTGCAACCAGTTTTGAAATGCAAAATTTTTAGTTCTGATGCGGAATGGGAGGGTGACAAACTCCTAGGAATTGCGCGCATTATCAACAAATCCGATCCGATTAAAGAATTGAGCAATACATATGATGAGATTGTCGCTGTAGGTGATGGAATGAATGATTCTCCCCTGTTCGACGCAGCTGATATTTGCATAGCCTATGGTGGCGTACATGATCCGGTTGAAACTTTGATTAAAATGGCAGATTACGTAACCTATCATCCCCGCGGACTATTGAACGTTTTAACAACGCTGAGGAACTCATAATTATGCAAATACATCACGCGGTTATTTCAGCTGCTGGCTTAGGCAACAGGCTAGGTCTAGACATTCCTAAATGCTTGGTAGAACTTGAGGGACACAGCTTAATATACTATTTATTACATCTACTTAAAGACGTGCCGGATATCCGCATTGTTGTAGGATTTAAAGAGCAAAAAGTAATTGACTATGTAAGAGCAATTCGACCTGATGTAACTTTTGTCCGTAATGCAAATTATGCAAACAGTACAAATGCATATAGCCTGCATCTGGCAACTCGTCATTTGACCGAACCATTTTTGTCTATTGATGGAGATATGTACGTCGAACCAGAATCTTTTATTCGCTTTGTTACAACTTGTGAAAAGCACCGTAATCTCATTGGAATTTCGAAATCCTTTACTGAAGAGGCGGTATTCGTTGAACTAGATGCAGAACAACAAATTATAAAGGGATTTCGCCGAGAGCCTCCTGATGAATTTGAATGGTGTGGCATTGCATACTTTTCAGATTTAACTGTATCACCGAGTGCAAATTTCGTTTATAACGAAGTTGAAACAATGTTGCCGGTTCCTGCTGTAATTGTCGATGTATTTGAAATAGATACACCACAGGATCTAGATTATCTATACCGCAACTTTAACCGTGAAAAGCAAGCAGAATATTTCGAAAAACCAAAGACATAATAATGAAACTAACCAAAAAGGCTGGTATAGAATATTATACAATCGATGGCTTGGAAGAGATGCAAGAACAGCTCTTGGGACAGCTATCTATCGTCGATGAAGTTTGTCGTAAAAATGGGCTTTCCTATTGGTTAGACGGTGGCACATTGATAGGCGCATTACGACATGGGCAGCTCATCCCATGGGATGATGACATGGATATCTGTGTCCCTAAGGAAGATTTTGATAAACTCATCCCGTTAATTCACGAACACTGCAAACATGATGATAAGCGCTTACTCTTCTTTTATCCTGAAGATGGAGATCGTCTTTGGGCAGAATATTTCGGATCGTTGGAAGTACTTGTAATGGCGGCACCAGGGTGGCTCCCAGTAAGATTAGACATTGCTCCTATGAAAGTATTTCCAGACACGCATGAAGACATAAAAAAAGAACAGGAAATGTCCCAAATGCTCACATATTGTTCCACTGGTTTCAAGATTAACCGGTCACAGCCAACACTCAACCGCAAGCAGAAAAAGAAATTCAGACGTTATTATTATAACGAATATTCTAAGGAACTTGCCTCACGTACTGAGGATTGCAAACCAGACGAACTTTGCGTCAATAACTTCACTCGCGAAAACACAATGCAGCATCATCGTTACTCAGATATTTTTCCTCTGCAAGATATCGAATTCAATGGCTTAAAAGTCATGATCCCTTCTAAACCAGATCAGTATCTTTCATACTACGATGATTGGAGACACCTTCCGGACTTACAAGATAGATACCCAGTTAACGAACGCTTTATTCGTAATGATGGAAAACTGAACAAGCAGCATGCCATGCGTAAAATCAAAAGATATTACTCCAGGCTTGATGAACGCGTAACGTGGCGCGGCAGAAGCAGAGAAATGTTTCTTCTAGGATGCGCTCATGGTCCAGTACCTGTTGCGAAACGTGTCATTAATGCCTTGAGACGAAAAAACCCAATATTTAAATGACAAAAGATGTCTGAAAAACAAGTTGACAATGCAGGTAAAAACAAGGAACTTTTGGTTAGCGTATGGGTAATCACATATAACCATAATGACTATATCGGAAAGTGTTTGGACAACATTCTGTGCCAAAAAACTAATTTTCGTTTCGAAATTTGCCTAGGAGAAGACGACTCTGATGATGGAACACGCGAAGTTTGCCGCAAATATGCAGCTGAATATCCGGAAACTATTCGACTTTTTGAGCGGGATCGAGAAGACCCAAGCAGAGAAGGTTGCGCAGGTGCTTGGCAGTTCAATTATATAGAGACTCTGAGAGCTTGCCGAGGTAAATATATCGCGCTATGCGATGGCGATGATTTCTGGGCTAACGACTCCAAGCTTCAGAAACAGATTGATTATCTAGATGAGCATCCTGATTTGTCTGGCTGTTACCACAAGGTCGGGCAAGTTAATGAGAACGACCAGATTATTTGTCCGGATATGGGATATCCACCAATTCGTAAAGAACAATATTCTCTAGACTACTTATTACGCTATGGTGCATTTTCGTCTGTACTAAGTGTTGTATTTCGAAATCGAGCAGACATAGCACCAGAGTGGTTTCGAAAAGCACTCGTTGGTGATATTTTATTGCACTCTGGAAATCTGATACATGGTGATTATGGCTTCATAGATGAAGTCATGGGCTACTACCGCATTCATTCTCAAGGGTTAGCTAGCGGCTCACCTCGACGGGAAATAGTAAAAATTACAATTCAGACATTTCGTTTGATGGGGGAAAACTATGGTATTAACGATCGCAAGGCTTACCGCCATGGTTTACGAACCCTATATCTCTCTTATATAGTGGAATCTATTCTCTGCTGGTGCATACCACATACTTTTAAACAAAAATTTGACTTGGGTTCCGGTCGTCACCTGCGATCGTTAGCGCGACGTCTACTTCCCTTCCGGTAAGTGCTAGTCAAAATAAATAACATTTACTGAAACGTTAAGAAATAATTTTTCAAATTTATTTAAATTGACTATACGCATGCTAAATTCATACTTACATTTTTAAAATGGAATATCATCATCAAAATCTTCAGCGCCCGCAGTTGCAGGCTCTGGTTGAGAAGACGAAGGACTAGATTCTGGCATTGTAGCAACACCACCACCCTTACCACCAAGCATTTGCATTTCATTGGCAACAATTTCTGTTGTATAGCGATCATTACCGCTTTGATCTTGCCATTTGCGCGTTTGAAGTCGACCTTCAACATATACTTGTGAACCCTTACGCAAATATTCACCAGCAATTTCGGCTAGACGGCGGAAGAATACAATGCGATGCCATTCAGTCTTTTCAACTTTCTCACCTGATGTTTTATCGTTCCACGACTCTGTAGTCGCTATGGTGATATTACATACGGCTTGCCCACTAGGCATGTACTTAATTTCTGGATCTTGACCCAAATTTCCAACCAAAATTACTTTATTTACGCCTCTTGCCATTTTCAAACCACCTGTTGATACATGTATTTATATTGTTTTATTCTACGATTAAATAACCCAAAACTCACGATATAATAAGCTCATTTACTAATTACATATTACAAGTAACTCCATGAAATTATTAGAGTTAGACGCTTTTTACCTCGTCAAATAAATTTAAATAATTTTTCGTCATTTCAGGTATTGAGTAAATATTAGACAACCTAATTTCTTCACTTTTAGAAACTTTAATAGCAGCGACCAATGCATTAGCAACTTCAGTAGAGTTTCTTGGGTCTATAAAAGAAATAAATTTTGATATTTGCTTGGAACTAGTGAGGTGTTTTGATGCAACTACGGGAATTCCTACAGACAAAGCCTCTAAAATATTTAGCGGAGCACCCTCCATTCTCAAGGTTGGAAACACGATAACATCTGACATCTGATAATACTTAGGCAGCTCTGAATACTGTACTGCGCCTACAAACGTTACATTGTTAACAATATCAAATTCATCAACAAGTGCTTCAAGTCGATTTTTCTCTCGTCCATCACCGACAATAAGCAGATGAGCATTGTTTGTAATCAACAATAATTCTCTAAAAGCACGAATAGCTTGCTCTACACCTTTTTGCTTAATCAGACGCGCGACAGAGACAATAAGCGGTACCTTTTGATCTATACCGTATCTTTTTCTTAAGGCCATCCTGTTTTCAGAGGAAGAACAGAATTCATCCATGTCTATTCCATTTTCAATTAAAGTTACTTTGTTCGAATTTACATATCGGTTATATGGAAATTTTCTGAGTGTAGAATCAACTATTCCACCTGCAGCAACGATTTTATTTGAATGTTTAAATACTCGGTATTCGCGAATGAAATATTTAATTTGCCTTAAACATTTTAATATTTGAATTGGATTTCTAGTGCGTAATTTAGATATTGTTTCACTTAAAACGGTGCCATGAGACTGGCAAATTATTGGCACATCCATAAATCTCTTGCGCTGAAACAGCAAGCCTGCCGCGCCATACGCCACACTTATCACGCAAAACACATCATGCTTTAAGTGTTTATCAAAATAATCTGCGGACAGCTTCCACCACTTTGCACTATAACGACGCGGTGTTACATTATTTATAGCTACTACATTAACACCTTCATCTTCAAATACTTCAGGTTTATCTACTATAGTCGTTGTTATAACAGTAACTTTTCCTTTTCCACTGCGAACAATTTCAGTCATTAAATCCCATATGAGCACTTCCATTCCACCAATACCATGAAGTGGTAAAGTCCGTGTAAAAAAAACATAATGATTCTTTTTTAACATCTTCAATATTGCTTATACATTTTAAGAGATGTTGTTCTATTTGGTGGACTGCAACCATGTATAGTATTTTTTTAAACCTTCATTAATAGAAACATTTGGAGACCAACTCATTTCATTCTTTATTTTCTGAATATCTAACACTACTTTGTTAACATCTTCTGCACGAGATCGAGCATAATTTACTTTCAGCTCCGTAGAAGTTACTTCTTCAACAAATCTTATCACTTGGTTTACCGTATAACCCACACCACTACCAACATTGTATATTCCCATGATATCTTCCTTCAAAGCAGATATACACGCTTGAGTTAAATCACTTATATATAAATAGTCGCGTATAACTCCACCATCGCCCCATATCTCTATAGATTCTTGCTTTATAGCTTTAAACAGAAGTGTTCCTATTAGACCCTGGACGCCTATTTTACTTTGCCCAGGCCCATAAGGATTAGATGCTCTTAAAATTACAGGCTCAAAATCATATAATCTTGAATACATCATCAAATACTTTTCTGCAGCAAGTTTTACAATACCATAAGAACAATTTGGATTTAGTGGGTGCTCCTCATCGATAAAATCTTTTTCAGTTTCCCCATAAACAGTTCCCCCAGAAGAAATGTAAATAATTTTACGGACATTCAATTCTCTCATGCACTCAAGCAAACCAACTGTATCTACTAGATTATTTCTAATATCATCTGTTGGCTTATGATTGGATGTACTTGGAATTGAAGAACTTATTAGATGAAATACCACATCCATTCCAGTTAGAGCTCTTGCAACAGAATTTAAATCGCTAAACTCGCCAACCTGGTAATCTACACCAGGTGTTTTTTTATGGTGTCCGGGAGGGCAATGCCCATACACTCTAACCTCATGCCCTACACGAACCAGTTTATTTACTAAATTAGAACCTATAAACCCATTACCACCTAAGACTAGTATATTCACTGCATTATTTAATTTTCATTTCTTAGAAACGTATAATTTCCTTTGTAATCACAAGCCACCATAAAATAACCATAGCCAATTAGACTTTTAATTATTTCTGTAATTCTTTTTTTATATTTCTTATCAAGAGGAAAATTCCATTCATCAAATTCAACGCATAATATTTTAATATTTAATTTATCTTCCAGTATTGTACTTATAACTTTATATTCAGCACCTTCTATATCTATTTTCAATAAGTCCAGCTTTTTATGGGAATTTTCATGCATGATATTACATAAACGTTTTACATCTGCCTCAATATATGAATTTGTATTTTGTAAATTTAATGCAGAATGAGACCAATGATTAGGATTGCCTGGCGCATATAATTTAATTTTGGAATCTTCATCCCATAAACCCAGTTCAAAAAAATGATACTCACTTAAGTTATGCACCATTTGATTAATATATGTGATTGATTTTGGAGTTGGGTCAAAACCGTAAATTTGGCATCCATAATCATTTATTAACCCCAAATCAAAACTTATATCTTCTCCACAGCCTACGCAATAACATATTGATTGGGAGTTAACCACACCTTTTGGAACAACCCAGCCGCCATAGCTCGAGCCAATCCTTACCATTGTTAAAGACGAATCAATCCTCTTTAATGCAATATTATCAATACCGAAAATCCGGCAAAAAATTGTAGTAATATTTCTACTTAGTCTATTTAGTTTCACTAGAATAATTAATAATAAATTATATTGTACACATTCTGTTAGAGATTAATTCGAAATCACAATATTATTCTGACACCTGAATTAATTATGAAAATAGATGCAAATTATTTCTGTTTTATAAACATTCAATCTCAAAGCTTTATATACTTTCACTAATAGCTAATAAGTATTCACCATAACTTGAATTTTTTAGTTTTTCCCCAGCAACAGCCAAATCATCTAATGTAATCCAGTTATTATGAAATGCAATCTCTTCTAAACATGCAATCTTTAAACCTTGTCGATTTTCTATGGTTTGGATATATTGACTTGCCTGGATAAGGCTATCGTGCGTTCCCATATCAAGCCACGCATAACCTCGACCTAATTTAGTTACGTTTAAGTTTCCTTTCAACAAATACTCTTGATTAATTGCTGTAATTTCTAACTCTCCTCGGGCAGAGGGTGCCAATTTTTTTGCAATTTCAATAACATCAGAATCATAAAAATATAAGCCAGTTAAGGCCCAATTAGATTTAGGATTTTCAGGCTTTTCTTCAATTGAATTTATTTCTCCCTCCCCACCAAATTCTACAACACCAAATTCTTTTGGATTTTTAACCCAGTATGCAAAAAGATCAGAACTGCCGACATTAGCACAGGCTGCCTGTAATTTCTTAGGGAAACTTTCACCATAAAAAACATTATCTCCAAGCACTAAGCAAATTCTGTCTTGGGCTATAAATTTCTCACCAATTAAAAACGCCTCGGGTATGCCATTAGGTTTTGACTGCTCGGCATAAGTAATATTCATTCCAAACTGACTACCATCTAACAAAAGTCTTTTGTATATAGAAAGATCTTCACCTGTTGTAATGATTAACACATCTCTTATTTGTGCAAGCATTATCAATGAAAGCGAATAATAGATCATTGGTTTGTCGTACACTGGCAATAACTGTTTTGACACCCCTTGGGTAATGGGCCATAGCCTTGTACCACTGCCTCCTGCTAAAACTATTCCTTTCATACTTTATCTCCCAAATCCAAACGATTTAGCTTCTCTATATTTTTTATAACTTGCTCACACCATTTCATATTGTTTAAATACCATGAAACTGTTTCGTGAATACCTGATTCAAATGACACTTTTGAACACCAGTCCAACTCGTTCTGTATTTTTGTACAATCAATCGCATACCGCCTATCATGTCCTGGTCGATCTTCTACAAAAGTAATTTGCTCATTGTAACTGCCCGAATTTTTGGGCCTTAGCACATCAAGTGATTTACACACTGCATTCGCTACTTGCAGATTCGTCTTTTCAGCATTTCCGCCAATATTATAAACTTCACCAATTGAGCCATCTTTTAGCACTCGAATTATGGCTTCAATATGGTCATCAACATAAAGCCAATCTCTAATGTTGCCTCCATCTCCATATATCGGTAATTCTTTTTGATTGACTGCGTTCAAAATTAATGTAGGGATTAACTTTTCAGGATATTGATAAGGACCATAATTATTTGAACAATTAGTCGTAATTACTGGCAAACCGTAGGTTTCATGCCATGCACGAACAAGGTGATCCGCAGAGGCTTTGCTGGCAGAGTATGGAGAATTTGGTTTGTATGGCGAATCTTCAGTAAATAGACCTTCACTACCTAGCGAGCCAAATACCTCATCTGTTGAAATATGATGAAACCTAAATTTTGATTTATCATTTTTATCTAAAGCCAAATAATACTTTAATGACTCTTCTAGCATGACATATGTACCAAGAATATTAGTTTCAATAAATGCTGAAGGATTATCGATTGATCGATCTACATGCGACTCTGCTGCGAAATGAATAATGGAATTTGGCTTATATTTCTTTATCGTTGCAGATACTTTTTCTCGATCTGCAATATCTACTTTTTCAAAATGATATCTTGCTGAATCTGAAACGTCTTCCAATGATGATAACTGCCCTGCATAAGTCAGCTTATCTATATTAATAACAATACAGTTTGTACTAGACACTAGGTGCCTAATCATGGCAGAACCAATAAAACCTGCGCCTCCTGTGACTAATATTTTCATGTGTATTTGTTACGTAACTAAATGATTACTTTGTGATCAATCTAAAGACTAATAATAAAGGCACCTTATTTTGCGCCATTGTGGCGTATACGGGTATATTAGCAAGTTTGCACGAAGCATACTTAAATGAAAAATATCGAGATACGTGGGGCCAGGACTCATAATCTACAAAATATCGATGTAGACTTACCTAGAGATAAGCTCATTGTAATTACGGGATTATCTGGCTCAGGAAAATCATCGCTAGCGTTTGATACCATTTTTGCAGAAGGTCAGCGTCGCTATGTGGAGTCGCTGTCAGCCTATGCCAGACAGTTTTTAGCTCGCATGGATAAACCTGATGTTGATTCTATTGATGGCTTATCACCATCGATATCTATCGAACAAAAAGCCACCTCACACAACCCGCGTTCTACTGTGGGCACAATTACAGAAATTTATGATTATCTACGCTTACTTTACGCACGCGCAGGTACACCAAGATGCCCGACTCATCATATCGATCTTCACGCGCAAACGATCAGTCAAATGGTGGACAAAGTACTTACATTTGAAGAGGATAAAAAATACATGCTGCTTGCACCCGTTGTGCAGAATCGCAAAGGAGAGCATGTGCAGTTACTGGCTAAATTACAGGCAGATGGATTTATAAGAGCGCGCATAGATGGTGAAATTTACGAACTCGATTCACCACCCAAATTAGACCTTCGTAAAAAACATAATATCCAAGTTGTCGTAGACAGGTTTAAAATAAAACAAGATTTAAAATCACGTTTAGCTGAATCTTTTGAGACCGCACTAAAACTCGCCGACGATATTGCAATTATCAGTTCTATGGATGATGCAAAGGAGGCTGAACTCACTTTCTCAGCAAAATTTGCCTGCCCCAAATGCGGGTATAGTTTAAATGAACTCGAGCCACGGCTATTCTCATTCAATAATCCGGTCGGAGCTTGTAACGATTGTGATGGTTTAGGCATCGAAGACTTTTTTGATCCTGATTTAGTGATCGTTAATGAAGACATCAGTCTTGCTGGAGGAGCGATTCGTGGATGGGACCGCCGTAATGCGTATTATTTTAATTTAATACAATCACTCGCAGACCATTATCAATTTAATATCGAATCTCCATATAAAGGATTAGATGAAGATATTCAAGAAATCCTTCTTTATGGTAGCGAAGATGAAGAAGTGCAATTCAAATATACGGGTGAAAACGGTAAAGCATATAAACGCAAACATGTATTTGAAGGCATCATTCCTAATATGGATCGGCGCTATAACGAAACCGAGTCCAGTGCAGTAAGAGAAGAACTTAGCAAATATCTCACCACCCAAACCTGTCAATCCTGTAATGGCGAACGCTTAAATATCGAAGCAAGAAATGTTTTTATAAAGAAAACCAATCTTCCTACAATCACCTCATGGTCAACTGAAGATGCATTAAAGTTTTTTGGTACCTTGAAACTTCCAGGTCATCTAGAGAAAGTTGGTGAGAAGGTCATTAATGAGATAAATGAGCGACTCAAGTTCTTAGTTAATGTCGGATTAGACTATTTAACGCTTGACCGAAGTGCCGATACTCTATCTGGTGGAGAAGCGCAACGCATACGGTTAGCCAGTCAAATTGGATCCGGCCTGGTCGGTGTCACCTATATTCTTGACGAGCCTTCAATAGGATTACACCAGCGTGATAACCAACGTTTGATAGGCACTCTCACCTATCTTAGAGATCTTGGCAATACGGTAATTGTGGTTGAACACGATGAAGAGGCAATATGCAGCGCAGATTATGTTCTGGATATCGGACCTGGCGCGGGTATACATGGTGGAAAAATCATCGCACAAGGCACACCTACTGAAATTATGAAAGATGCAGCTTCATTAACCGGGCAATACTTATCTGGCAAAAGAACCATCCCTCTTCCCAAAACGCGATTACCCTTTGATAAATCTAAAACTATCAAAATCATCAAGGCATCAGGCAACAACTTAAAAAACCTTAATGTAGAAATTCCATTAGGTTTGCTCACTGCTATATCTGGTGTTTCAGGATCGGGCAAATCAACCCTCATCAATGAAACACTATATAAGCACTGCATGAGGCATTTACATGGCTCAGGCATTCTCCCAGCAGAATGTAGTGATATCAAGGGGTTAGAAAAAATTGATAAAGTAATTGATATCAGCCAAAGTCCTATTGGACGCACTCCACGCTCGAATCCTGCAACGTATGCCGGCTTATTTACACCCATTCGTGAGATATTTTCCAACACTCAAGAAGCACGTTCACGCGGTTATACACCGGGTAGATTTAGCTTTAACGTCAAAGGTGGACGTTGTGAAGCCTGCCAAGGTGACGGCGTTATTAAAGTCGAAATGCACTTTCTACCAGATGTGTATGTCCCTTGTGATATCTGTCATGGCAAACGCTATAACCGTGAAACACTTGATATCCGCTTCAAGGGTAAGAATATTCATGAAATTCTACAAATGACCATTGAAGATGCTGTGGAATTTTTTGATACTATACCTATTGTAAAACGCAAATTAGATACTTTAATGGATGTAGGGTTGTCTTATATCACGCTAGGTCAAAGTGCTACGACCTTATCGGGTGGTGAGGCACAACGTGTCAAACTATCACGTGAACTTTCCAAGCGTAGTACAGGTAATACTCTTTATATACTGGATGAGCCCACAACTGGTTTACATTTTTATGATGTCGAACAGCTGTTAAAGGTCCTGCATCGACTAAGAGACCAAGGCAATACTGTAATCGTAATCGAACACAATCTTGATGTGATTAAAACAGCAGACTGGGTAATAGATTTAGGGCCAGAAGGTGGGCATCGTGGTGGGACCATAGTGGCAAAAGGTACACCTGAAGAAATTGCTAACAATAAAAATTCATCAACTGGGCAATATCTTAAAGCAGCCCTTAAAACAAAACAGATTAATAAAAAGAAAACAGCTTAATTTCATCACGATTTAAAATAAAAAAAGCCAGGATTAACCTGGCTTTTTTTATTACCATATAGATGGTGCCTTATTCTTCAATCGGTCGATCTACTAATTCGACTATAGCCATTGGAGCTTTGTCTCCAGTACGGAAACCACACTTAAGAATGCGTGTATAACCACCTGGACGTTCTTTGTATCTTGGACCTAGCTCGGTAAATAACTTACCTACAATCGCTTTGTCACGTAGACGTGAAAAAACCAGTTGTCGTTTAGATACGTTATCTTCTTTAGCAATCGTAATTAATGGCTCAGCAAATCTACGTAGTTCCTTTGCTTTAGGCAGAGTTGTACGAATTACCTCATGCGAAAATAATGAAGTCGCCATGTTACTCATCATCGCTTTGCGATGCGAGCTGTTGCGATTGAGTTGTCGACCTGATTTACGATGTCTCACAATACTTACCTATTTTCATTAGCCTAATTTCTTTGGCCTAATTAAATTATAACTTTACGTTCTTCACGCAAGTTTGCTGGTGGCCAGTTTTCAAGACGCATACCCAAAGACAAGCCATGCATACCTAATACATCTTTTATTTCTGTTAAAGACTTTTTACCTAAATTAGGCGTCTTTAATAATTCAACTTCCGTGCGTTGAATTAAATCACCAATATAATAAATATTTTCTGCCTTTAGACAGTTTGCTGAACGCACAGTTAACTCTAAATCATCAACTGGTCGAACCAAGATCGGATCAATTTCAGTTTCAGTTTTCTCTTGTTTTACTTGCTCATCACCTTTCAAGTCAACAAACACAGATAGTTGTTGTTGTAAAATTCCTGCAGCTTTTCGAATAGTCTCTTCTGGATCTACTGTTCCATTAGTTTCCAGATCTACAATAAGCTTATCCAAGTTAGTACGCTGTTCTACACGAGCAGTATCGACAGAATATGCCACTTTGCGAACCGGACTAAAACTTGCGTCAATCAACAGTGAACCAATGGCACGTTCATCTTCGCTTCGACGTTGACTAGCAGGTTGATAACCTCGACCTTTAGCAATCTTTAGTGTCATGCTTAATGAACCTTGCTCTGTAATATGAGCAATAACATGATCTTTATTGATGATTTCCACATCATGATCAGTTTCGATATCACCCGCCGTTACTACACCAGGACCTGTTTTATTCAAGGTCAGCATAGCTTCATTTTTATTATGCATAACCGCGGCAACGCCTTTAAGGTTAAGCAGAATATCTACAACATCTTCCTGAACACCTTCAATAGCAGTGTACTCATGTAATACACCATCTATTTGTGCTTCAACGACCGCGCATCCTTGAATAGATGAGAGTAAAATTCTTCGCAGAGCATTACCCAGGGTATGCCCAAATCCGCGCTCTAGTGGCTCAAGCACAACTTTAGCGTGACATTCATCCGTTACTTGAACATCTACTACTCTTGGCTTTAGTAATTCATTTGTTGCTACCATCGATGAAACCTCATTAAACGCTTAATTACTTAGAATACAACTCGACTACGAGTGATTCATTGATATCAGGCGGCAAATCACCACGTTCTGGCGCTGATTTGAATGTGCCCTGCATTTTCTTTATGTCTACTTCTACCCATTCCGGCAAACCGATTTGGTCAGCAGTATTTAACGCATCTTGAATACGTAACTGTTTTTTTGCTTTTTCTCGTATGGCTATCACATCACTAGCCGTAACTTGATAAGAAGGAATGTTTACTACTACACCGTTAACTTCAACTGCTTTATGGCTGATCAACTGACGACATTCTGATCGCGTTACACCAAAACCCATACGGTATAAAACGTTATCTAATCTACATTCAAGTAAAGTCAGCAAATTCTCGCCTGTTGAACCTTTAATTCCTGAAGCTTTTTTATAATAATTTCTAAATTGCTTCTCTAACACACCATAGATACGGCGTAATTTTTGCTTTTCGCGCAGCTGCATACCGTAGTTAGACGGGCGGCCGCGTTTGTCGCCATGTTGACCTGGCTGTTTGTCTAATTTACATTTTGAATCAAGCGGCCTTGCACGTCCTTTCAAAAACAGGTCTGTGCCTTCACGGCGACTTAATTTACATTTTGGTCCTAAATAGCGTGCCATGACATTAACCCCTAAACACGTCGACGTTTTGGTGGACGACAACCATTATGAGGAATGGGTGTTATGTCGTTGATATTGGTAATTTTATAACCTACAGCATGCAACGCACGTACTGCAGACTCACGACCTGGTCCCGGACCTTTGATACGTACTTCCAGATTTTTAAGGCCGTATTCTAGTGCTGCTTGCCCTGCACGATCTGCGGCAACCTGAGCAGCGAATGGCGTGCTTTTACGAGAACCACGGAAGCCAGATCCACCTGATGTAGCCCATGAAAGAGCATTCCCTTGACGATCTGTAATCGTAACAATGGTATTGTTAAAAGAAGCATGCACATGTGCTACACCATCTGTAACAATGCGTTTTACTTTTTTACGAGTTCTTGTTGGTGCCTTACTCATACATAATTGCCATATTTATCTATTATTTCTTTAGTCTTGGTTACGTATCTTTAGTATCTTATTAGTTCTTATCTCTTAATCGGTCTGCGAGGGCCTTTGCGTGTACGTGCATTGGTTTGTGTACGTTGCCCACGAAGTGGTAATCCACGACGATGGCGTATGCCTCTATAAGTGCCTAGATCCATTAATCTTTTTATGTTTACTGTTATTTCACGGCGTAAATCACCTTCAACACGGTACTTTGCTACTTCAGCTCGTATTTTACCTACCTCATCTTCACTAAGATCTTTGATCTTAGCGTCATGAGAAATACCGGTTGCATCACAAATTTTACGTGACAGTGTGCGACCAATACCATAAATCGAGGTTAATGCAATTACGGTGTGCTTATGCACCGGTACATTAATGCCAGCAATACGTGCCATTTATAAAAACCCTTGAATGAATGATGGATTATGGACGAACTCTATTTTCTCAGATGCCTGAGAAGCGCGAATTCTATCAGTGTAATCAACTAAAAACATATTATTTACTTTCTAAGCCTAATTTAACCTTGTCGCTGTTTATGACGTGGATCAGTACAAATAACCCTGATAACCCGATTTCGTCGTATTACCTTACAGTTGCGACACATTTTTTTAACCGATGCTCGTACTTTCATAATGACCTCATTAACCTGGCTTTTCTTAACGACCTGAACCTGATCGGCCAGAACCTTTAAGATTAGCTTTCTTCATTAACCCTTCATATTGATGGGACATAAGGTGTGCTTGTACTTGCGCCATAAAGTCCATTACAACCACGACTATAATTAAAAGCGAAGTACCACCAAAATAAAATGGCACACCATATTTCAATATCAAAAACTCTGGTAACAAACAAACCAAAGTAATGTATATAGCGCCTACTGCTGTTAAGCGCGTCAAAACCTTATCAATATAACGTGCAGTCTGATCACCAGGCCGTATACCTGGAATAAATGCTCCTGAACGTTTCAAATTATCTGCAGTTTCACGCGAATCGAATACAATTGCAGTATAAAAGAAGCAGAAAAATACAATTGCCAGGGCATACAACATCACATACAAGGGCTGGCCCGGTGAAATTGCGGTAGCCAGATTTTGCAGCCAAGAGAAATTTCCTGTTGGGCTACTAGACCACTGCAATAATGTTGCAGGAAATAAAATAATACTCGACGCAAAAATAGGCGGTATTACACCAGACATATTTAGCTTCAATGGTAAGTGTGTAGATTGTGCAGCCATCATTTTTCTACCTTGCTGCCTACGTGCATAATTAACAGTAATTCTTCGCTGAGCACGCTCCACAAAAATAACAAATGCAGTTACTAGAATTGCCATTAGAAATAGGAACATAGCAAAGCCCTCATTCATAGCTCCCTGCGAAACTAAATCTAACGTGCCACCTACAGCTGATGGCAAACCTGCAACAATACCTGCAAAAATGATTATAGAAATACCGTTGCCGATACCACGTTCAGTTATTTGTTCACCTAGCCACATCAAAAACATGGTGCCAGTCACCAGTGAAATGGTTGCTGTAAATATAAAACCAATTCCAGGCGTTAATGCAACTTGCTGGTTCTGTAATGCTATGGATACACCAATTGCTTGGAAGGTTGCTAGAAATACAGTCCCGTAACGTGTGTACTGTGTAATTTTACGCCGGCCTGCTTCACCCTCTTTCTTTAATTCTTTTAACGACGGTACCACTGCACTCATTAGCTGCATAATGATGGAAGCAGAGATGTAAGGCATAATCCCTAACGCGAACAAACTCAGTCTTTCTAACGCACCACCAGAAAACATATTGAACATACCGAGTATAGTGCTGCTCTGTTGTTCAAAAAATCGAGCCATTGCACTCGGATCAATTCCAGGCACAGGGATAAAAGTTCCAATGCGATAGACAATCATCGCAAACAACACGAAGAACAGGCGTTTACGTAATTCTGATACCTGCCCTAAACCAGCAAGTGAACCAACATTAGCAGCACCTCGAGACATTAGGCTTCGATTGCTCCACCAGCAGCTTCGACTGCCTTTCTAGCGCCTGCAGTAAAGGCTAAACCTTTCGTCTTCACTGCCTTTTCAATTTTTCCAGATAAAATCACTTTAACTCTCTTGGTTGCAGCAGATACTAACTTTGCTTCTATAAGCGCATCAATATCTACAACATCTTCACTTACTAATTCAAGTTCATGCAAGCGGACTTCTGCAGTTAAACTTGATTTACGAGAGCGGAAACCGATTTTAGGTAAACGTCTTTGCAAAGGCATTTGTCCACCTTCAAAACCTACCTTATGGTAACCACCAGTACGCGATTTTTGACCTTTATGTCCACGGCCACTTGTTTTACCGAAACCAGAGCCAATACCACGACCTAATCGTTTGCGATTCGGTCTACTTCCATCGGCAGGTTTTAATGTATTTAGATTCATAATTATTAACTTCTTATCTATAATTCTTGATCTATGCTTCTACAACATTAAGCATGTAGCTAATTTTATTGATCATTCCGCGATTCTCGGGAGTGTCGATTACGGTCACTGGATTATGAATACGTCGTATACCCAAACCACGCGCACATGCTTTATGAGTGGCCAATCGACCATTCAAACTCTTAACAAGTGTTACTTTTAATTGTTTACTCATAATGTATAAATCTGTTGCTCTTTGAATTATGACAATACGTCTTCTATTGTTTTGCCACGTTTAGCTGCAATGTAGTCTGGAGATTGCATACTGTTCAATGCTTCAATAGTTGCTTTAACAACATTGATTGGGTTTCGAGACCCAATACACTTAGACAAAACATTTTTAACACCAACTACTTCAAATACTGCACGCATTGCACCACCGGCAATAATTCCGGTACCTACTGAAGCAGGTTTCATAAATACTTTCGCCGCACCATGAATACCTATCGCTTGATAATGCAAAGTTCCATCGACGATTGGCACTTGCTTCATATCTTTACGCGCTTTTTCCATTGCTTTCTGAATCGCCAATGGAACCTCGCGGGCTTTACCATAACCAACACCCACTTTGCCATTACCATCACCCACTACCGTTAAAGCAGTGAATCCGAATTGACGACCACCTTTAACCACTTTGGCTACACGGTTAACTGAAACCAATCTCTCTTCGAGACCGTCCGATATTCTTGCTGGTTCGTTTGAAGCCATATTCTTTTTTAGCCTAGTTACTCTTTAATTAGTATAAAATTATTATTTTAGAATTTTAATCCAGCTTCTCGCGCTGCATCCGCTAGTGCTTTTACGCGGCCATGATATCTAAATCCTGAGCGATCAAATGCAACTGACTCAATACCTTTCTCTTTAGCACGTTGCGCAATTTTTTCGCCAACGGCTTTAGCGGCATCTACGTTTCCACTGTATTTAATAGTTTTTCGTAGTTCCGGATCAATTGATGAAGCTGACACAAGTGTTTGATCACCTGTTGGTGCAATCACCTGAGCATAAATATGCTTTGGTGTACGATGAATACTTAAACGATGCACTTTCAGCTCAGCAATTTTACTGCGAGTTCTAAGCGCTCTTCGTAAGCGAGATTTTGTTTTATTCATCTTCATTATTTTGTCTAGCTCTTACTTAACTCAATTTACTTATTTTTTCTTAGCTTCTTTACGTACAATTCGCTCATCAGAATATTTAACACCTTTGCCTTTATAAGGTTCAGGCGGTCTAAATGCGCGTATTTCTGCAGCAACTTGACCGATCTTTTGTTTGTCGCTACCGGTAATCAAAATCTCAGTCTGACTTGGTGTTTCAATTTTGATACCTTCAGGAATTGCATAATTAACTGGATGCGAGAAACCCAAATTTAGACTTAATATGTCGCCTTTAGCTTGTGCACGATAACCCACGCCAACAAGCTCTAGTTTTTTCTCAAAACCTTTGCTTACACCAATTACTAAATTATTTATCAATGAACGCATGGTTCCTGCCATCGCCATACTTTTTGTTTTTTCAGCCTGAATATTAATTTCGTTATCTTTATGTTCTACACACACGTCATCATGAATATTCATAGACATCTCACCCATAGAACCCTTAACCACCAAATGCTGGCCGCTCAGTTTCACGTCAACACCTGATGGGATTACAACCGGTTCTTTCGCTATTCGTGACATATATTTTCTAAATCTTTAAATTATTTTATTAATTATCTATTCAACGGTGCAAAGCACTTCACCACCATGGCCAGCAGCTCTTGCTGCACGATCACTCATCACGCCATTAGAAGTCGAAATGATCGCAATACCCATTCCACCAATTACACGTGGTAGCTCGTCAGCGCTTTTATAAGTACGAAGACCAGGACGACTCACCCGTTTCACTTTAGTGATGACCGGCTCACCCATGTAATACTTAAGAGTTACAACAATTGTTGACTTAACACCTTCTTCACTTATAACGTAGTCTTCAATAAACCCTTCATCTTTAAGCACTTTGGCAATCGCTTGCTTAACATTATTCGATGGGATATTTACCGTAACTTTATTGGCACTTTGTCCATTACGAATACGCGTTAACATATCGGAAATGGGATCACTCATACTCATAATGTTTCCTTAATCTTTTACTTTTAAAGTACTGAATTAAATTCTACTTTTATTACCAACTGGCCTTAACCAACCCCGGCACATCACCACGCATAGCGGCTTCACGTAACTTGTTACGACCAAGACCAAACTTGCGATAATAACCTCTTGGTCGTCCTGTTAATTCACAACGGTTACGCATTCGAACAGGGCTAGCATTTCTTGGTAATTTTTGCAGCTGCAAAACAGCAGCCTCTTTTTCCTCGTAACTAGTAGTCGCACTTTTAACAATTGCCTTTAAATCAGCACGTTTTTTTGCGCAACGCGATACTTCTTTTTCACGTTTCGTATCACGAGCCACCGTTGAAAGCTTAGCCATAAATATTCTCTCTTTTACTTTCTAAAAGGAAAGCTAAAGGCTTCCAAAAGTGCCTTTGCTTCTTCATCAGTTCTTGCACTGGTTGTGATCGCGATATCCATTCCGCGAAGTGCATCAATTTTGTCATAATCAATTTCAGGGAAAATAATTTGCTCAGTAATTCCAAGACTATAGTTACCACGCCCATCAAATGCTTTTGCACTCATTCCTCTAAAATCACGGATACGTGGAATCGAAATACTAATAAGACGATCCAAAAACTCATACATACGTTTTCTGCGTAACGTAACCTTTACACCGATAGGATAATCATCACGGATACTAAATCCTGCGATAGATTTTTTTGCTTTCGTTACAACAACTTTTTGCCCTGCAATTTGCTCCATATCCGAAACAACTTTTTCAATTAGCTTTTTATCACGTACCGCTTCACCCACACCCGTGTTAAGTGTAATTTTCTCAATACGTGGTACTTGCATAACGTTCTTGAAACTAAACTTATCCATAAGCTGGACACGGACAGTTTCATTATAAAATTCTTGTAAACGAGCCATGATATCTATCTCTATACGTCAACTACTTCGCCATTTGATTTAAAAAAGCGAACTTTTTTATTATCTTTCAAAACTCTAAAACCAATGCGATCACCTTTGTTAGTGGATGGGTTGTATACCATCACATTAGATATATCTAAAGGCATCTCACGTTCAATAATTCCACCTGATACACCAGCATTTGGGTTAGCTTTAACGTGTTTTTTAGCAATATTGATACTTTCTACTACGACGCGTTTATCGTTTAGCACTTTTAGTACCGTCCCGCGACGACCTCTATCTTTACCAGCGATAACAATTACATCATCACCTCTATGTATCTTGTGCATGTCTTTAATACTTCTTTAAATAATCTTAATATTTATATTTCTAAAGCTGTTCTAGTTAAAGAACTTCCGGTTAAAGAACTTCTGGCGCTAAAGAAATTATTTTCATGAACTTTTCAGTTCTTAATTCACGTGTTACAGGACCAAATATACGTGTCCCAATTGGTTGTAAATTAGCATTCAACAAAACAGCTGCGTTTGAATCAAAACGAATCAACGAACCATCTGTTCGTCTAACTCCTTTTGCTGTGCGCACAACTACCGCGTTGTATACTTCACCTTTTTTAACTTTCCCACGTGGACTAGCGTCTTTAATACTTACTTTAATTACATCGCCAATTCTTGCGTAATGACGGTGCGAACCACCCAGCACCTTGATACACATAAGCTTGCGTGCACCACTATTATCAGCGGCGTCTAGCGTTGTTTGCATCTGAATCATAACTTGGCCTCAGCACCCTGCTGTAAAACTTCAACCAAAATCCAAGATTTTGTTTTGGACATTGGTCGACACTCACGTATGGCAACCATATCGCCAATTGAACATTCGTTATTTTCATCGTGCACGTGCAGCTTGGTAGAACGCTTAATATATTTCTTATATAAAGCGTGCTTCACCTGACGTTCCAACAAAACCGTAATGGATTTATCCATCTTGTCACTAATCACTTTACCCTGCAGAGTACGTATCTTTTTAGCTTCAGACATCCGAATCTCTCAATAACAAGGTATATAAATTAAGCATATGCATAGGTATATATTTCATTAGTAATTATTTTTGGGCTTGCTTTTCTGTGATAATTGTTTTCACACGAGCAATATTTCTTTTATTTAATTTAAACTGATGCACTCGTGTTGCTTGACCAACACCTTTTTGCATACGCAAATTAAACTGTTCTTTGCGCAACTCTAGCAACTCAGCACCAAGCTCTTTAACTGATTTACTTCTTAATTCTTCAACTTTCATCATTACATTACCGTACGTGAAACAAAGGTAGTTTTAATGGGCAACTTAGCAGAGGCAAGCTTGAATGCCTCACGAGCTGTTTCTTCATCTACACCTTCCATCTCGTATAACATTTTACCTGGTTGTATCTTGGCCACCCAATACTCAACATTACCCTTACCTTTACCTTGTCTTACTTCTAATGGTTTTTTAGTTACCGGCACATCTGGAAATATACGAATCCAGATTTTTCCACCACGTTTTACGTGCCGCGTCATGGCGCGACGCGCAGCCTCTATTTGTCGAGCTGTAATTCGGCCACGTGCTATGGCTTTCAAACCATATTCACCAAAACTTACTTTGTTGCCATTCAACGCAAGACCACGATTACGGCCTTTCTGTTGTTTACGAAATTTTGTGCGCTTAGGTTGTAGCATGACTATTAATTTTAGCTTTTATATTAATTTGTTTTTTGTTTTGGCTTTTTTACTGATGTCTGTGACTTATCTGTAGCATCATCATTTTCTTTATCATTTAAATCGTACACATCACCCTTATATATCCAGGTTTTAATACCTATTATTCCATATGTTGTAAAAGCTTCTGCAAATCCATAATCAATATTTGCGCGTAACGTGTGTAGTGGAACACGACCTTCGCGATACCATTCACTACGGGCAATTTCTGCGCCATTTAAACGGCCGCCTACATTTACTTTTACACCCAATGCACCCAAGCGCATAGCGTTACTTACCGCTCGCTTCATTGCACGTCTAAACATAATACGTCGCTCTAATTGTTGCGCAATACTTTCTGCAACTAACTGCGAATCTATTTCAGGTTTACGTATCTCTTCGATATTAATTTTTACATTATTAACACTAAGCTCAGTCCTTCTTGCTATCTCTTTACGAAGCGCTTCAATATCTTCACCCTTTTTACCAATAACAATTCCAGGTCGCGCTGTATGAATAGTTATAAATGCAGCTTTCGCTGGGCGATCGATTTGAATTCTACTAACCGATGCCTGTTTTAATTTCTTTTTTAAGTATTCTCGTATTTCTAGATCACTTTGCAAAAACTCTGCATAACCTCTGCCTTCTGCATACCACCTAGATGTCCATTCGGTGGATATTCCTAAACGTATTCCAGTTGGATGTACTTTCTGACCCATGGTTTAGCGATTGCCCTTAGTTAAATTGTTTGTTGTAGTGATCTTGCACATAAAAATTCTCAAAAAAGTTCGCATTTTTTCTAACTATCACTTACTTCAACAGTAATATGGCTAGTACGTTTTAAAATTTTTGCTGCTCGACCCTTTGCTCGTGCACGAAATCGCTTATGAGTAGGGCCTTCATCTACAAAAATTTTTGATATCTTCAATTCATCAATATCAGCACCTTCGTTATGTTCAGCATTTGCAATAGCTGATTCTAATAACTTCCTTATTAATACTGCGCCCTTCTTTTGGCTAAACTTTAAGGTTTCTAAAGCACGATCTACTTTTTGACCACGAACTTGATTCGCTACGAGACGAGCCTTTTGCGGTGCAATTCTAATAAAGGTTAATTTTGCTGAAACTTCCATAACGATTACGACTTACGATCTCCAGAGTGACCCTTAAAAGTTCGCGTTGCCGCAAACTCGCCTAATTTATGCCCTACCATATTTTCACTAATAAGCACTGGTATATGTACTCGACCGTTGTGCACACCAATAGTTAACCCGACCATATCAGGGATCACTAAAGAACGTCGTGACCAGGTTTTAATTGGTTTACGGTCATTATTAGCAGCGGCTACTTCAACCTTTTTCATCAAATGATGATCTATATAAGGTCCTTTGCGTAACGATCTTGGCATTAGTTTATCCCTTAAGTACTTTTATATTTCTTATAATTTATTTTTTATTACGGCGACGCACTATCAAACGATCTGTTCGATGATTTTTTCTAGTCTTATAACCTTTGGTAGGCATTGCCCATGGCGACACTGGATGTCTACCACCCGAAGTCTTACCTTCACCACCACCATGTGGATGATCTACAGGATTCATGGCGACACCACGTACTGTTGGACGTACCCCACGCCAGCGTGTTGCACCCGCTTTGCCTAACTTGCGTAAATTATGTTCTGAGTTACCCACTTCACCGATCGTTGCACGACATTCCGATAGCACTTTACGCATCTCTCCTGAGCGTAGACGCAAGGTCGCATAATTACCTTCACGCGCAACTATTTGAATCGCTGCACCTGCACTTCTCCCAATCTGGCCGCCTTTACCTGGCTTCAACTCGACATTATGAATAATGGTACCTACGGGTATATTGCGAATTGGCGAGGTATTACCAACTTTAATTGGCGCCTGTGTACCAGAAACTACTATGCTATTTACCACCAATCCCTTAGGCGCGATGATATATCGGCGCTCACCATCTGCGTATTTCAATAATGCAATATTCGCACTTCTATTAGGGTCATACTCTAATCTCTCAACTTCTGCAGTGATTTCATCTTTATTACGTTTGAAATCAATAATGCGGTAACGCTGCTTATGCCCACCACCTCGATGTCTAGTAGTGATTCTACCTACATTATTTCTGCCACCGGTGCTACGTTTTTCATCTAAAAGCGGCTTGTAGGGTCCACCTGTGTATAAACCAGGTGTAGTTACTTTAACTACAAACCTGCGTCCTGGTGATGTTGGTTTTGCTTTCTGTAATACCATAACGTGTGTCTTTTATTTACTCAAATCCACCAAAATCAATATCGTGACCAGTCTCAAGTGTCACAATAGCCTTCTTCCAATCTGAACGTTTGCCAGCGCGCTGACCAAACCGTTTAGTCTTTCCATTCATATTGATGGTATTTACAGCAGCTACTTTTACATCAAATAACTTTTCGACTACTTTTTTAATTTCTGTTTTTTTAGCACCACGTATAACTTTAAATACGTGCTGATTATTTTTTTCTGCTGCTACTGAAGTCTTTTCTGAAATATGCGGACCGAGCAAAATAGTCATTAGACGTTCTTGATTCATTGCAACCACTCCTCAATTGCACCTAATGCATCTTTCGTGACAATGATATGCTCATATCTCACCAAACTAACCGGATCCAAACCACCAATTTCGGTAACATCAACATGCGGTAAATTACGCACAGACAGATATAAATTCTTATCTGCTTCCTCTGTAATAATTAAAGCGGAAGAAACGGAAAGCTTACTTAGCAAGTCTAAAGCTTGCTTAGTCTTTGGTTCAGTAACTGCAAATGCATCCACTACATATAGACGCTCTTGACGTATTAACTGTGAAAAGATGGTTGCATAGGCTGCACGAACCATCTTCTTGTTTAATTTTTGACTATAGTTTCTTGGTCTTGCTGCAAAGGCCACGCCACCAGAGCGCCAAACCGGACTGCTAGATGTACCTGCACGTGCACGCCCTGTTCCTTTTTGTCTCCAAGGCTTAGCACCACCACCTCGAACATCGCTGCGACTTTTATTTGCTTTAGTACCCTGACGACCACCAGCTAAATACGCAGTAACCGCTTGATGCACTAAATCTTCGTTGTACTTACGTGCAAATATGTCGTCCGACACATCTACAGTAGTTTTAGAATTAGCAAGAGATAGTTTCATTATGTTTTATTAAGACTCTGTTTATTCTTCTGTATTGGCAGCTGCATCTTGTGCCACTTCTTCTTGTTCGTTTATGGGTTCTTCATTTGAAGGAAGATTTACTTCACTTGCGATCACGGGCTTAACGATTACATCACCACCTGGAGCGCCTGGGACGGCACCTTTAATGAGTATTAAATCTTTTTCGGTATCAATTTGTACCACTTCTAAATTTTTAGTGGTGGCACGGACATTACCCATTTGACCTGCCATTTTTTTACCTTTGAATACACGACCTGGATCTTGACATTGACCAGTTGAACCGTGCGCACGATGCGAGAGTGAGTTGCCGTGTGTTGCATCTTGCATTTGGAAATTATGGCGTTTCACAGGCCCCTGAAAACCTTTACCTTTACTAACCCCTGATACTGAAACTTTTTGCCCAACCGTAAACAATGCAGTATTTAGTTCAGTGCCAACTTTTAGTGTATCTGCTGGAGTAGCTTGTAATCTAAATTCGCTTAATCCTCGACCCGCTTTAACACCAGATTTTGCAAATTGGCCAGTGGTTGGTTTATTAATTCTTGAAGGCTTCTTATCACCATAAGTAACTTGCACTGCATGGTAACCATCTACCTCAGGCGTGCGTAGCTGAGTAATACGATTTGCAGGTGCATGCACAACGGTGACCGGCACAGACACACCGTCTTCCGTAAAGATGCGTGTCATACCTACTTTTTTACCTATTAAACCTAATGACATAATTTTGTATTACTTGCCTGTTAATCTTGCCTAATAAATTTGGCTCAAGCTTTTGAAGCCGAATATATGCGCTAGACACATATTCAAGAATCAAGGTTGATTAAATTTTCCTATTCCTGGATAACCAAGGCCCGGCATGAGTAACTCATAGCCGGGCCGTAGTAAGCCGTGCATTATCACAAAAATCAGCGTGTTAGAAAACCATTTTCTCTACTCAATAAGCTATAGTTTCGCAATATTTTCGTACTATTTTCAGTGTAATTACCGTCTATTCTAATTTGTTCGCAAAGACAGCCTAATTCAGCTTAATTTGCACATCCACACCAGCCGCCAAATCTAGCTTCATCAATGCGTCTACCGTTTTATCTGTAGGCTCAACAATGTCCATGATACGTTTATGTGTGCGAATTTCGTACTGATCACGAGCATTTTTATCCACGTGTGGAGAAATCAGAATCGTAAAGCGCTCTTTTTTTGTCGGTAGAGGAATTGGTCCTTTGACCCTCGCCCCCGTACGCTTAGCAGTTTCAACGATTTCACTCGCCGAACGATCAATCAATCGGTGATCAAACGCTTTCAAGCGTATACGTATTGTTTGTCCTGCTGCCATATTTCTTTACTCTTTATTTTAAAAAAATGCTCTAAACTATCGATTTTTGTAACTTTTTATCGACCATGCTTATTCAATAATTTTAGCTACCACACCTGCGCCTACGGTACGTCCGCCCTCGCG